>NZ_JAGKTL010000002.1 GCF_017908595.1 Rhodothermus bifroesti | reverse complement strand
GTCGACGGTGCCATAGTTGATCAAATTGCCGGCGATGGTGGCGCCAGTGTTAGAGGTATAGAGTCGTCCGCGGTTGAGGATGCGTCCGCTAAGGCGGGTCTCGCCACCCAGGCCGAAGCCGGAGCCTTCAATGTGCAGCACGGCGCCGCGGCTGGAGTCGGCTGAGCTGAGCGTGCCGCCCCATTGACCAAAGAAGAACGTTGTGGTGGCTGAGCCGCTAACGGAGTCGGCTATGGTGGTTTGGCCTTGGAAGTACCAGGCGATGGAGTCTAGGCGGATGGTAGGGTTGCCGCTTAGCAGGGCTTGGCTGTAGATACGGACAGTGCTGTTTTGGCCGCGGCCGTAGAGGGTGTCGCCGTAGAGTTCAAAGCGTAGCAAGCTAGGGTTGTAGTATCCTACCATCCAATGGGCACCTTGGCCTAGTTGGAGCTGCCAGCGGCCGTAGTTGCGGATGGTTGACAGGGGCTGGCTGCTGTCTGTGGTGTGCCAATCATAACGACCCGAGGAGAGGGTGATGGTAGTGGAGCCGTAGTTGGTGTAGGAGCCGCCTTGGGCAAACCGCCAATAGCCGTTAGAGACGTCGACGGTGCCATAGTTGATCAAATTGCCGGCGATGGTGGCGCCAGTGTTAGAGGTATAGAGTCGTCCGCGGTTGATGAACTGTCCTGTTCCGGCAATACGTCCTATGAAGTTCACTTCTCCGTGCACTACAAACGAGTCGGCCGCTACTGTTAGGGTGCCGCTGCTACCAAAAAAGAGCCGCGAGCCTTCGGCCATAGTTCCCCCCTGTTGTAGGGTGAGGTTATATCCGCGCAGGTCGAACGTGTTATCCCGCCCTACGATGAGCTTGCCTACCGTAACGTTGCTTGTTAAGCCGACGTCATAGATACGGCCAGGCTCCCGGTCGGGAATGATTGCGATGTCGTTGGGTCCAGGTACGCCTTGAGGATTCCAGTTTTGAGGTACGTTCCAGTTTGGCGTGCCCCCTTCTCCAGTGAAAGTGTACGTCGTTTGGGCTAAGGAGATGTCGCTGAGGAGTAAGCACAAAAGGGTAATAACCGTTACTCGCCGCATACTTCTTTTGGGCTTAGAGCTCAGGACCTGATGGCTGAATTAATAATGATCTTGCCAAGAGGCGGTCAATCACCCGTTTGGGTGATTTTTAGGGCCAGATCACGGTTTGGGTGTAGTGCTGCTGGCCTAGGGTTAAGCGCAATAAGTAGGGGCCCGCGGGCCAGGACCCGCGGTGAATAGTGAGTTGGTGTGTTCCGGGTGGATAGGGTTGCGTTGGTTGTTCGTAAACAGGTCGGCCCAGCAGATCGTAGAGGCCTAGGGCCACTGAGGTTGGCCTATCAAGGGTAAAGCGGATGTATAACGCTTCGTGGGCTGGATTAGGATAGACGTCGATAGGGGATTGGGTGAAGTTAGGGGCAGGTTCAGCTGCTACTGGATTGATGAGATTGCCTTCGGCACGCACGGTAAAGAGTAGGACGTCGAGCCAGCGCATGCTTGACGTTTGGGTGATAATGGCGGCGTATTTAAGATCTCTTTTGTCGTGGTGATAGGTAAATAGGTAGAGGGCCAGGGTTCGAGAATCGCTAAGGTAAGGATAGCCGGGTTCGTTAACGATTCCGTCTCGGTCGGGGTCGTAGTCTACAGCCACACGGGAGAGTCTTTGCGGGCCTAGGTTGATAGGATAGACAAAGTCGGATAGCCATACGGCCCACATATTGGGTAATTGAGGGTCGTAGGGGCAGTAGAAGGTGTAAAGTGGCCAGGCTTGCAGGAAGGGATCGTAGAAACTGCAGCCGCCAAATGGGGCAGCTGCTTCGCAGAAACTCCGATGCAGTGCTTCCCAAGAGGCTTGTGTAAAGCGGCACTGATTATCGACGTACAGGTTCGAGGGGACGGTTGTATAGGCGTAGTTGATCTGGCGTGGTACGTGGAGCTCGTAGGCTTGAGCTTGGCTATCCCAGTGGAGTTCCATCCAAGGTGTAGGGGCAGGCCAGACTTTGCAGTCATACTCGTAGCCTTCCTCGGTGAGCTTGCAAGTGTAGCTGCCGTTTGTGATCTCGATGCGATAGAGGGTACGGTTTAGGGGAAGGGATTGCGCTTGGAGCAGCAGGGGCCATAGGGTGATGAGTAAGAGCCAGCGCCTTTCCATGACCATGGAAGGGTTGTTTTTGAGCTGTCCGGAAAGTTAGCTGCGGCAGTTGAAGGGCTGCAATCACCCGTTTGGGTGATTTTGCGTAGGTAAAAACAAGCGAGCAACAGCTTCGGTGCGGTTACGGACTTGAAGTTTTTGATAGATGTGCCGGATGTGCGTGCGGACGGTTTCGGGGCTAATGTGGAGCTGCTCCGCGATTTCGCTATTGGAGAGTCCTTGGGTAAGGAGGTGTAGGATTTCGCGTTCTCGGGGACGAAGTTCTGGAATTGTGGCTTGGGGTGCTCGAAGTCGTTGTTGGAAAAGGGTAAGTATGCGGCGGGCAATGCTGGCCGACATCCACGAGCCTCCACTACGGATGGTTTGGATTGCCCAAGGGAGCTGTTCGAGTAGATCTCCTTTCAGAAGGTAGCCTGAAGCGCCAGCCATGATAGCCTCTAGGATGTGGTGATCGTCATCGAAGATGGTAAGGATCAAAAATTCTGTGCTGGGCAGTTCGGGTCGCAGGGTTTGGATAAGCGTAAGGCCTGAGCCATCGGGCAGGCCGATATCGATGAGGGCGACATCAGGAGGGGATTGGCGCAGGCCAGCAAGCGCTTCATGGGCATTGGTGTAGCATCCCGTGAGTTCAAAAGTGCCTGTTTCTTGGAGGAGTAAAGTGACGGTTTGTCGGACGACGGCTTCGTCGTCTACAAGGGCAACGCGAATCATGGAAGCTACTGGGGGTGATTGGTGGGTTAAAGGGTATGCCGAAGTTTAGGCGTTGTCAATCACCCGATTGGGTGATTTTGGAAGAGGCATGCAGACCTCGATGCAGGTGCCTTTGCCGGGTTGGGTAAGAACCTGCAGGGTGCCGTTTAGGCGGATGGCGCGTTCTTGGAGGTAGCGCAGGCCGCGTTGCTCGACGGTTTGGAGATCAAAACCACGGCCGTTGTCGCAGAGCTTTAGCGTGAGGGTGTGGTTTGTAAGCTGGACCTGAAACGTGACTGTGGTCGCTTGGGCGTGTTGGAGCACGTTGCGTAAGCTTTCGCGGGTGATGCAAACGAGATGGTGGCGGCGTTCGGCATCGACCGGAAGGTCGGGTACCTGTTGGGGGAGGTCGTAGTGGACCTGTAGGTTGCCGGTTTCTGCTATCTGTCGGACGGTTTCGCGCAGGTAGCTTAGCACTACAGGCAGGCGATCATTTTCTGGGTTTGTCGACCAGAGTAGGATTCGGAGCTGATCCAGTGCAGTGCGGGTGAGTTCTGCGGCTTGCTGAAGGCGTGTTTTGAGTGTGTGGTCATAGAGCGCTTGTCGCAGCGTTGTGGTCAGCAAAAAATAGATGCTCGTTAAGGTAGCACCTACCTCGTCGTGCAGGTCACGACTAAGTCGACGCCGTTCATTTTCTAAAGCCTGTCGGGTGAGCGTTAGGCGTCGGTAGCGTTCCGAGAGCACAAAAAAGACAAGCCCAGCCGTAAGAGCTAAGGTCAATGCAAAAATGCCGATGCGGAATCCCGTGGTTTCCCAAAGATAGGGGCGGATGGTAAAAAGGATTGGTTGAAGTAAGCGCCCCTGTTGTCCTTCAGGACCGATAGCCTCAAGTTCAAGCTGGTAGGTTCCAGGGCGCAGGCCGCTTAGTAAGAGCTGGTTTTGCGTTCCTAGTTCGATGAGTTCTTGTTTTTTGCTGCGGAGTATGATTCGGTAGCGTACGCCTTGAGGATAGGAAAGAAACAGGCCGCGGAAGACAAAACCCACCGTGCGTTCTGAAGGAGGAAGTACAATAGGCTGTCCGTTAAAAGGTATAATTTCGCGTTGAAGATTTTGGAAGCGCCAGATGGCGAGGATTACGGGTTGGGGAGCAAACGGATAGGGCTGGATTTCTTTTGGATCGAACCAAACGAGCCCATGGGTACCACCGGCGTAGAGGTAGCCTTGCGCGTCGATGTGGTAGGCTCCGCGGTTAAACTCGGTGATTCCTAATCCTTCTACTGCGGTGTAGACCCGAAAGTGCAATTGGGGAAAGGTTGTAAGGTCGACCCGTACGAGGCCGCGGTTGGTGGTTAGCCAGAGATCGCGATTTGTGCGTAGCAGTCCATAGATAGTTCGAGAGGGGAGGCCATCAGCTTCGTCCCAATGTAGCCAACGTTTGCCGGAGCGCAGCCAGAGCCCTAGGTTAGTGCCAAGCCAATGCCCTTCAGGATCCAAACGTTGGCTCCAGACGATTGGACTTTGGGGTAAGGGTTCGCGTTGGGCTTGGCGCACCTGACCTTGGTGGTCGACCACCAAGCGTAGCAGTCCATTTTGAAGTCCTATCCAAAGCGTATCCCCGTTTTGAAGTAGGCTGCGTATGGGAGCTCCGGCCTCATAGCGTGCCTCTAGGGTGTTGTTGCGCACGAAGTAGAGCGTTCCCGTGTAGGTACCTGCCCAGAGTCCATCTTTGAAAGCTAGTAATGCTGTAAAGGTGTTTGGACCAGGAGTGGTTGTTTCGGTGGCGTGGGGGCGTAGGTGGTAGGGACGGGTGAGGCAAAAGAGTCCCTGGTCGGTTGCCGCCCATACGAGGCCCTGAGGATCTTCAGCTAAGGCCCAGACAAATTCTTCGGGCAAGAAACTTGGTTCTAGGCGCCGCCAGTCGCTTCCCTGGAGGTGGAAAACAAACAAACCGCCTCCAATGGTGCCTACCCATAGGCGACCAGTTCGGTCGCGCAGGATGGCCGACACGTAGCCGCTTTCTAGGCCTTGGGGGCGTCCAAGTAGGCGAAAGGCTGGGCGCCAGGGATCCCAGACGTATAGGCCTCCTACGGTGCCTATCCAAATGCGGCCTTGGCCATCGCTTGTCATTGAAAGTAAATAGCGTGTGAGCTGCGTGCGGTAAGGGAGGGGTAATGTAAAGCGTCGTAGTGTTCCCTCTTGGCTGAGCAGGAAGCCACCCGATCGGGTAGCAATCCATAGGCGGCCGAGGTGATCACTTACCGCGCCACGGATGGTTTCTCTTACAGAAAACGTGCGGTGTAAAGTGAGCTGGCAGGCGGGTTGGGTTTGAAAAACGCGAAGTTGGTCCCCCTGCTGCACCGAAAGTTGGCCCTGTCGATCGGCATAGAGAAATTGCGTTTGTGGCCATTGGGCAATAGGCTTGAGGGCAGCTGTAGTATCTTGGCAATAGAGGGTGTCGCCACGAAGCCACCAAGCTTGCCCAAGTGCATCGACGGTCCAGTATAGGGGCGCTGTAGCTGCGGTATCGAGGCATGCTGTTGCAGACATAGCAAGCGCATAGGGAAGTGGACCGCAGCGTGTCCAGAACCAAGGGGTACCGTTGGGTGCCAGCGTAAGTGGAGGCATGCGATAGGCCACGAAAGCTTCGCTCTGGGGTGTTTTGACAAGCAGGTATTGGTCTTGCCATGCCCAAACTTGGTTAAAGCGATCAACAGCCAGTTTGACGGTGTTATTCAGTGGGCGTTCGCTCCCGTCAGGCAATCGGTAGGTTTTCCACGTGCGCACTTCTTCTCCATCCCAACGGGCTATGCCTTCGAGCGTGCTCATCCACAGGAACCCTGTGCTATCAGCTGCCAGGCTATAGATAGAGAGTTGGGGGAGTTTCCCTTCGACCGGTACGTTCCAAAACAAAAGCGTATCGGGGCCTATGACGGCCAGTAGACCGAGTATAAAGCCCACCCACATATGGTAGAAAGACTTTTCTTGTAGGGCAGATGCCTACAGCCAAAACCGCCTTTTTCTGTAAGAAAGATATAACCTTTCATGTGAGATCCTTTTGCATCTTTGGCGTATGTAATTGTAGCAAGCCATCTATAAAGACGGAGGGCGCCATGCTGGAAATTAAACGCATCTTGTTTGCCGATGATTTTTCTGAATGCGCTGAAAAAGCGCTTCCTATTGCTTTGGCGTTAGCGCAGGCGCATGAGGCAGAGCTGCATCTGCTGCACGTTGTGGTGCCCTATGAGGAAGCACGTGGACTTTCGGCGCTGACTGAAGCGCAGGAAAGCCAGTTTAAGCAGCGTATGCAGGAGCGGTTCGACGAGGCCAGGAGGCTTACCCGTAAGGATGTTGCAGGGGCTATAAAAACCGTGTTGGCTGTTGAGCGAGACATTGCGCCAGCGCCAGGCATTTTGGATTACGCTGAAGAGCACAATGTTGACCTCATTGTTTTGGGCACGCATGGTCGGCGGGGGTTTCGGCACTTTCTGATGGGGAGTGTGGCAGAAGAGGTGGTGCGGCTAGCGCGGTGCCCGGTCATCACGACGCGTCAGCAGGTTGATCCCTGGAATGTGCATCCGCCGCGGCGGTTGCTGGTGCCGGTAGACTTTTCAGAGCACAGCCGCATGGCCTTACGCTATGGGCGTGAGCTTGCGGCGCAGTTTGGTGGGCGATTGACGGTGCTTTATGTGATTGAAGAGTTGCTGCATCCAGCGTTTTACAATACGGGCGTGTTTTCGATTTATGACATTATGCCTGATGTAGAGGAGCGCTCAAAAAAGGCGCTTGAGGAATTTGTGGTGCGTACCGATGGGCCGGGGGTGCCGATTCAGTACCGTGTTGTGCATGGCAAGGCGGTACGCGAGATCCTGCACGAGGCTGAGCGAGAGCCGGCCGACTTAATTGTGATGTCGACGCATGGGCTTACGGGGTTGCAGCACCTGCTTTTGGGCAGTGTAACGGAGCGTGTGGTGCGGCAGGCGCCATGCCCTGTGCTAGTAACCAAGGCCTTTGGCAAGTCGCTCTTTCGGTCGGTGGAAGCCAAAGCAGCTATGCAAGCCTCGTCGGCAACGTAAACTATAGGAGGTTGGCCATGAGGACGCGTTTGCATCGGTGGCGTCCGCCACGGGCGCAGCAGGAAGCAATGGGAAAGCTTGCGGAATCCTCTCGGGAATTGCCGCGGCGGCGCGCGCCCTACAAAATGCCGGAAGTTGATCTGCGGTCTTACTACCGGCTGTTTATTCTCTTTGGATTGGCCTTAACGTTGGCCTTGATGATTGTGCTTTTCCGGATTCCTTGGCGTCCGGAAGCGCAACTTGCGCTGGCTGTGACCGAGCAAGAGGTGGTGCATATGGAGGAGATTGTGCAAACGCGCCAGGAGCTTCCCCCTCCTCCGCCGCCCCGTCCCAGCGTACCTGTGGCTGTGCCGGATGAAGCGATACTAGAAGAGGAGGCATTGAGCTTCGACGTAGCGTTGGATATTGGAGAGGCTGTGACGCAACTGCCCCCTCCTCCGCCGCCTCCCCCAGCCCCAAAGCAAGAGACCGTTGTGGAAGAAGAGGAGGCAGAAATCTTCGTTGTGGTCGAAGAGATGCCGGAGATTATCGGTGGGATTGAGCGGCTATATGCCTTGCTAGAGTATCCGGAGCTGGCACGTAAGGCCGGAATGGAGGGACTTGTGGTATTGCAGTTTGTGGTAGAGCCAGATGGCCGCGTGAGTAACATTGAGGTGGTGCGCTCTGCGGGGCGGTTGTTGGACGAAGCGGCCATCAAGGCGGTGCAGCAATTGCAGTTCAAGCCTGGAAAGCAGCGTGGACGTCCGGTGCGCGTGCGGTTTGCACTGCCGATTCGCTTCCGGCTGCAAGCAGCACAATAACCCTCGGGCCATAGAACACGGGCCATGTGGCGCAATGTGCTGGTCCCCACAGATTTTTCAGGAGCTGCGCGAAAGGCGCTCCAGCTGGCGATGCGGTTGGTTGCACCGGGCTGTACGGTGCATCTGATGCACGTGATTACCCCAGTGGAAGCAGACCCGTACAGCCCGGTGCGCTTACGACCTGAAGTGCAGGCGCGTCGACGTTTCCCAGAAGAAATAACCCAGGAACTGCTTGAACAGCTCTGTCGGGAGGTAGCAAAAGAAGGGATAACGATTGCACCTGCCTGGCGGCGCAGTTCAGACGTCGTTGATGCTATTTTGGATTATGCCGACACTATTGCGGCAGAACTCATTGTTATGGGAACGCATGGCCATCGAGGGCTAAAGCGCTTTTTACTTGGCAGTGTGGCTGAAGCTATTGTGCGTCGGGCTTCCATTCCTGTGCTTACCCTGCGTGGGCAGGTCGAGGTCCCTGAGGCGATTCATCATATTTTGGTACCTACCGATTTTTCAGAAGAGGCGCGCCTTGCGCTGCGAGAAGCCGTCCGGTGGGCGGTGCATTTTCGGGCCCGGGTAACGCTGCTGCATGTGCTCATGCCGGCTTGGGTGCCTATTCCGGTGGCAGAAGTTGCTGCCGCCTATGACCTTATGCCTGAGTTGCAGCAGCGTCTGGTAGCAGCGCTAAACCTGTGGCTTGAAACCGAACTGTCGCCGGACATAGAAGCTGCCGCGCGTATCGAAGAAGGGCCGGTAGATCTGACCATTCTTGAGCAAGCCCGTCGAGATGCTGCCGATCTTATCTTTATGGCAACGCATGGTCGCTCGGGCGTAGCCCGTTGGCTTCTGGGAAGCGTGACCGAGCGCGTACTTCGCCAGGCACCTGTTCCCGTACTTACCTTGCGTGCTGCTCCTTGGCCTCTGAAAACAGACGTGTAGGGGATTCCCCTACACCAAAACCCATAAATCCCCCGCGACGTTGGGCATCCTTTGCCGGAAGAGATAAGCCCTTGGTTTGTTGTATGCTAGAGCAAGTTGATGGGATGTGCTTTTAAACCGGCAAGTGCAGCTTTCGGCATGTCGACGGCATGGGTTGAAGATCCTTGGCAGGTAGCGGAACACGATTTCCCACGCGCTGCTCTGCCAGAGCAACAATTGCGCTTTTTGTTAAACTATGCTGTACTCGCCCCTTCGATACATAACACGCAGCCTTGGCGTTTTCGCATTGTGGGTAGTGAAGTGGAACTCTATGCGGATCGGACGCGGTCGCTGGCTGTTGTAGACCCTGAAGATCGCCAGCTCATCATCAGTTGTGGTGCAGCGCTGTTTCATCTGCAGGTGGCCATGCGGCATTTTGGCTATCAACCTCAGGTGCGGCTTTTCCCAGACCCAGAAGATCCGGACTTATTGGCTTTTATTCGACAAGGGCCTCCTGAGCCGGCCACTTTGCTGGACCATCGTTTGTTTCAAGCCATCAAAAAACGGCGAACCAATCGGCTGCCGTTTGAAGGCCGCTCTGTACCTGAGGCTGAGCTGCATGCGTTGGAGCGGGCCGTGGTGCAAGAAGGTGCGCAGCTTCGGATCGTGCAAGATCAGGAAGCACGCTACGCCTTAGCGGAACTGATTGCTGAGGCTGAACGCCGACAGATGGCTGATCCGCGATTTCGACGGGAGTTGGCTGCGTGGACGCACCCTGCTCGTAAGCAAAGCCGGGATGGCCTGCCGATCACGGCACGGGGGTTAAGTGAATGGCTGGGTCCTGCTGGACCTTTGATGGTGCGCACGTTTTTCTGGGCAAAAGGACAAGTGGCGCGCGATCGGCAATTGGCCGAAGGCTCGCCCGTGCTACTCGTGCTATTGACCAATGCCGATACGCCCTTAGCCTGGCTTACGGCTGGGCAGGCACTGGATCGCTTGCTGCTTCAGGCCGCTGATTATAACCTTTCTGCCTCCTTCCTTAACCAACCTATTGAGGTCCCGGAAGTGCGAAGTATGTTGCGGCGTTGGTTGGCTACCGAAGCTTATCCCCAGGTCATCCTGCGTTTAGGCTATGGGCCTCCAGTGCCACCTACGCCGCGCCGTCCCGTTCATGAAGTCATCCTGCAGCATCGCTATATGTAAAAAAACCGGCGCAGTCCTCTTGGAGCTGCGCCGGCTGCCCCACCATGTGTAAAGGAGACTTGCAAGAAAGGACCTGAAGGTGCAAGCCTCCAGGACGTGCTTCTGGTAAAAAGACACCCCAGCACGTCCGGTTGTTACCTTGAGGCTTAGAAATCTTTTTAGAAAGCCCGGCGGTGCGGTGAGGCATAGTCGCGCAAAAACTCTACCAGCAGCCGCACGCCAAAGCCGGTGCCGCCTTTAGGACGATAGGGTTTAGGCTCTTTGAGAAAGGCGGGTCCGGCCATATCGATATGAATCCAGGGGTAGTCGACAAAGTGTTCTAGGAACTTAGCTGCGGTAATAGAGCCTGCCTCGCGGCCGCCAATGTTTTTTAGGTCGGCCACGTCGCTTTCGAGCAGTTTGGCGTATTCTTCATACATAGGTAGGGGATGTACGCGGTCGCCGCTGCGTTCACCAGCTGCCACTATGGCTTCGAGTCGGGCTTGGGGGTCGCCGATAGGGTTGGTCATGACGGCTGCGGCCTCGGTCCCCAGGGCAATGATCTGGGCTCCAGTAAGCGTAGCCAGGTCGATGACCAGTTCGGGTCGGTAGGTGCGGGCGTATGAAAGGGCATCGGCCAGAATGAGGCGCCCTTCGGCATCGGTATTGAGTACTTCAACGGTTTTGCCCGAGTGCATGCGAATGACTTCGCCGGGCACGTAGGCATTTTCTCCGGGTCGGTTGTCGGTAGCTGGAATCAAGCCGATAACGTAAAGGGGTAGCTTCAGGCGGGCAAGCGCCTCCATGGTGCCCACGACGGCTGCCGCTCCAGCCATATCAGACTTCATGTAATCCATGCTGTCTTTGGTTGGCTTGAGCGACAGGCCCCCGGTGTCGAAAACCACCCCTTTCCCGACCAGAATTACCGGTCGCTCGTTGAGTGCATTTTCTGGACGCCAGGTCAGTATGGTGAAGGTAGGGGGTTCGGTGCTACCTCGGTTGACGGCCAATAGTCCACCCATGCCTTCTTCTTCGATGAGCGCCTTGTCCCACACGTCGGCTTCATAGCCGTACTTTTTGGCCGACTGCTCTATGAGGCGGGCTAGTTTAGTAGGGGTTTTTTCGTCGGGAGAGAGGTTGACTAGGTCGCGTGCGGTCATCACGCATTCCGCAATAATGCGGCCGCGTTCGGCTCCGCGGCGACTGGCCTTTTCGTCGTCGGGGGTTTCGTGTAGCACCAGGCGCTCAATATCGCGCAGCTCAGCTTCGGTCTTGTAGCGGGTGAAACGATAGGCAGCCAGCAGGAAGCCTTCAACGAGGGCTTGGCTGGTGGCTTCCACATCGAGCGGCACTACAGGACGTAAGATCGCAGCGGTGAGCACTTTCCGCTCGCGAGCCAGCTCGGCTCCTCGTGCAGCTACGCGGCGCAGCCGTTCTAGGTCAATACGGTCTGGGGCGCCCATGCCCAACAGGGCCAATCGCCGGGCTCTCCCAGCTTCGGGGTAGAGCCAGAGCGTTTCCTCAAACGCTCCAGAAAAGTCAGCGCCGGCCCGTTGCACAATTTCGCCAAACTGCTCCGACAACGTATGGAGCGCGTCGGCTACAACGTTTTCAGCAACGGGAATAAGTAGCAAGTCAATATCCAGTTCATTTAAAGGGATTGTAGTGACCGATACCTTCATGACGTCGCGGGGGATGCATTCGACTTTTGGTGTAGGAGTGCCGAAAGATACGACGCATCTTCCGCCGAAAGGGTGCCAGAGGCAGGTTCTATGGGAGTTTTTGTCAACTGAGGCAGGTAGATCGGAGCTGCAGCCAGCACAGTTTCAATTAATTGAGGTAGGGGGGTGTTTGTAACGAATGCACCAGCCGCATTCCGATGGCCTCCGCCGCCAAAAGCCCGTGCCCATGTGTGCACATGGTAATCCCCTTTAGAGCGGAAGCTGATTTTGACGCCCTTGTCGATTTCGGTAAACAGCAGGGCTACTTGGACGCCTCGGATGGAAAGCAATAGGTTGCTGAAGCCCTCGGTATCTTCGGTAGAAGCCCCGGTTTTGTTAAACATGCGTCGAGAAAGGGCTATATAAGCCAGGCGTCCATCATAGCGAAGTTCGAGGTCGCGCAGTGCCCATCCCAGCAGTCGCATGCTTTCAGGCGTGCGCGTGTCGAAAATAGCGCTGTGGATGGCTTCTGTACTGAGGTGGCCGCGTGCCAGCAGGTCGGCAGCAATGCGGTGCACCGCAGGCGTGACCGAGTTGAAGCGAAACGAGCCGGTGTCGGTCATGATGGCTACATACAGCGCGGTGGCCAGCTCGGTGTCGATCAGGTTTGGATCAATGGCGCGCACGAGCTCATAGACGAGCTCTCCGGTTGAGGAAGCAGTGTCGCGAACGTAGGCGAGATCGAACCAGCTTTCGGGTGCCGTGTGGTGATCAATCAGCAGCTTACGGGCTGGACTGGCTTCTACAGCCGCTGCAAGCGCTCCTAGACGACCAAGCGTGTTCGTGTCTAGTACACAAATCACTTCTGCCTGGTCGATCCAGCCGCGCTGTTCGAGCGAGCCGTCAAAGATCTCTACGTGTGCAATACCCGGCATCCAGCTAAGGTTTGAGGGGGGAGGGTCGCTGTTGATGATCCGCACAGCGCAGCCCAGCTTTTCAAGCAGCTGCCCCAAAGCTAACTCAGATCCGATCGCATCCCCATCGGGACGAATGTGCGTGGTGAGCAAAAAGCGCCTATGGCGACGAAAACACTGCAGAACAGCCCGGCGACTGGACATAAGTTTGTGGTGAATCACAAAATAATAGCTTTTGCTTAACGCCCCAAGGGCTTTCAAGTTCATCTTTGATGTTGCTGCAAAAAGGCTTCAATCGCTGCCCGAAATTGGGCTGCGGCTGCGCGTGGATCTGGGGCAGTAGTGATGGCTGTCATCACCGCAACACCATAAGCACCGGCTTCCAGCACAGCCCAAACGCGCTGCACATTGATGCCTGCAATGGCAATAACCGGTATGGGAACCGCCGCACAAACGGCCGCCAATCCTTCAAGGCCTTTAACCGATGCTGGGTTAGCCTTTGAAGCTGTAGGAAAAACCGGGCCAAACCCAATGTAATCTGCTCCAGCCTGCCAGGCTTCCACAGCCTCTTCAATGGTGGTA
The DNA here is from genome assembly GCF_017908595.1 of Rhodothermus bifroesti. Classification (NCBI taxonomy): domain Bacteria; kingdom Pseudomonadati; phylum Rhodothermota; class Rhodothermia; order Rhodothermales; family Rhodothermaceae; genus Rhodothermus; species Rhodothermus bifroesti. The sequence continues at coordinate 725,165 of NZ_JAGKTL010000002.1, read as the reverse complement.
GCGGTTGCGCCGATAATTGCTGAGGGACCTAAAAGCCGTCGGGCTTCGGCTATTGGGAAATCCTCCTGGCCTAAATGCACCCCATCTGCTCCGACAGCTAGCGCAATTTCCAGGTGATCATCAATGAGCAAAGGTATTCTGGCCTGGCGACAGACAGCAGCTGTGCGCCGGGCTTCGTAGAGCTTATGGCGAACGTTACCGAATTTTTGTCGGAACTGGATCGTGTCGGCCCCTCCCTCAATTACGAGTCGGGCCAATTCAGCATGCCCATAGCGCTGCTGAAAGTAAAAATCGGTTAGCACGTGTAACCGTCCAATTGGCTTATGCTGGGTATTCATGGCCTAACAGCTGCTGGTATTTGTAGCTTAAACGCATAGGCACGTCTTGATAGCCCTTGGGGATAGCATTTGAACCCGTTTTGCCCTAAATGAAGCGCTAGCGTTTATGCAGATTCCCACCAAGACACGGCCCCAATAAAAACGCGTTTCTTGCAAAGAACATGTATGCTTAACTGTTTTACGTCCACGTAGCGATATACGCTTTTGCGAAGTTTTATACAGGATTTTTCCCATTGTGACGAATCTTTGAACAAAGCGTTGTATCTTAAGGCGCGTTCCTGGTGAATCTCTTTTCAGCGCGTACGTTACTCCTTTCGGAAATTTTGCAATGATGATGCGTGCACGTTGGTTCTGCCGGCAACTGCTGGCCGGATGGGCTGTTTTGGTATGTTTTTATGGACTGGTACCGCAGCAGCTTAACGCACAGAACATTCCTCCCCAGGTTCGGGAAGAGTTGCGCCGGCGTGGGCTGACTCCCGAAGAAGCGCGGCGGGAAGCTGAACGGCTGGGTATTGATCTGTCTAATCCCGAACAAGCTGCCCAGCGCGCTCGGGAGTTGGGTATTCCGGAAAGCCAAATCCAAGCCCTGCTGGAAGCGGTGCGTCAAGAGACCCAACCTGGCCTACGGCCAGCGACCTTACCACCAGGAGTAGCTCCTGCTGCTTTGGATACCATTCCAGTGCGGCCAGCAGATACCTTACGTGCCCGCCGCGATACTTTGCGTGTCCGTCGCGATACCTTGCGCCGACCTGCGCTGCAACCCGACACGCTGGCTTACTTTGGCTATGATCTTTTCGAGCAAATCCCCGATGCTTTTAAACCCAATCAGCTGGGACCAGTCGACGACCAGTACTTGGTGGGGCCAGGCGATGAACTCCGTTTGATCGTCTGGGGTGCTACAGAATTTACCTATGACCTGACCGTTGACCGGGAAGGCCGCATCTTTGTGCCCAACGTGGGTCAGTTTATGGCTGCTGGTAAACGGCTTGAGCAGCTGCGCCAAGAGCTCAAGCGTTGGCTTGCGCGGAGCTATGCAGGCCTACTCGAAGACCCCCCTACCGTCTTTATGGATCTTACCGTAACGCGTCTGCAGCCTGTGTATATTTATGCCCTTGGTGAGGTCAAGCAGCCCGGTGGATATGTCATTGCCAGCCAGTCGACCGTTTTTCAGGCGCTCTATGCTGTTGGGGGACCTAAGCTTTCTGGCTCTTTGCGCGAGGTGCGCGTCGTCCGCAATGGACGAACGATCGCCCAAGTAGATCTCTACGACTACCTATTGCGCGGCGAGGGGCGTGAAGATGTGCGCTTGCAAAACAATGACCAGCTTTTTGTGCCTCCGCGAGGTAAAACTGTGGCCATTCGGGGTCAAGTGCGGCGTCCAGCGATTTATGAACTGAAAGATACCGAAGGCCTGCGCGAGCTCATTCAGTTTGCAGCTGGGCTAAAACCAGAAGCCTTTACACAGTACGTCCGCGTCGAGCGCATTATTCCACCAGCCCAGCGCTTAGATCCTTCTATTGTACGCGAGGTGATCACGATTCCGCTTGATGGTGTGCTCGATGGACTTCGGAGTGTGCCGCTCTACGACGGAGACCGGGTTGAGGTGCTGTCGGTGCTTGAGGTAAACCGCAATGCGGTACATATCGGTGGTGCGGTGCGCCATCCCGGACTTTATGAAATCGATACCCAGGTGCGCACGGTGCGCGATCTGATTGAGCGCGCTGGAGGGGTCACCAGCGATGTGTACGAAGGGCGCGTTCAGCTCATTCGCTTTAAACAAAACCCAGCTGAGCGGCCGCCTTCGCGCTTTCTCCAGGAGTGGGGACCGATAGCAAACGACACGACGGATACGCTGGCCCTCATCGAGCGCATGTTCTCGTTGGACCTCTCCCGCATTATGCTAGGAGACCCGGCGCACAACTTGCCCCTACAGCCGGGAGACCGACTGCACGTGTATTCTGAGTTGGAGCTTAATGCCCCACGTACCGTTGCTATCGGTGGCAAAGTGCGTCGTCCTGGTTTTTACGTTTGGCGCGACAGCATGACCGTCTATGACTTGCTTTTCCTAGGTGGCGGGCTGTTCGATGAAGAATTCCGCAAGGAGGTCTATCTTGAGCGCGCTGACCTCATTCGTAAAGTGCCGCATGGTACAGGAGAGATCATCATTGCTTTTGATTTGGCCGAGGCGCTTCGTAATGAGGGAGCAGGGAAGGCTTTACTAGCGCCAGGAGATAGTATTCACGTCTATGCGGTCGACCTGCAAGAAATCCGGGATAAGTTTGTCACGATCAGTGGCTCCGTGAAGCGGCCAGGGACCTATCGTTTGCAGGAAAACATGACGCTGGAGGACTTGATCGTCCAGGCCGGTGGGTTTACCGAAGATGCGCTGCTTGACTGGGCTGAAGTCACACGGCTGCCTCGTGACTTAGCGTCGAGCAACACCGAAGTCCTGGCCGTGCGGCTTCAAGTGCCTATGGCCGAAGGGCTCCGCGATGTAGAGGCGGTCTCTTTTGCTTTAGATGACACGGCGCAAGCCTTACAAGGCGCACGTAAGTTTCGTTTGGAACACCGTGACCGCGTTTATATCCGGAGCAACCCCCTGTTTCGGCCGCAGCAAACGGTTACGGTTAGCGGCGAGGTCCGCTATCCGGGCAGCTATACGATTTTAAGGGAAAACGAAACGCTTGCCGATGTGCTAGAGCGGGCTGGTGGCGTTTTGCCGACAGGCTACCTAAAAGGGGCGCAGCTGTTGCGGAATGGGCTGCCTGTGGTGGTGGATATGGAGCGCGCACTACGCCGCGACCCGCGCCATAATGTGGTGCTATTGCCGGGCGATGAAATACGCGTCCCGCTTAAGCCAGGCACCGTACTGGTAGACGGCAATGTTCGCCGACCTGGTTTAATCAAATATATTCCTGGCCGGCGGGTGGGGTATTACATTGAGCGCGCGGGTGGCCTGGACGAAGATTCGCGGGTGATTCTGGTCACCCAGGCTAACGGCGCAACCTATCCGGTGTATTTAGGCTTGAAGGGGTGGTTTCAGCGTGACCCAGTCGTCGACGAAGGGGCACGCATCGAGGTAGTACGCAGACCTCCAGAGGAAAAACGCCAGATAACGTTTGACGTAGGCAAAACGTTGACCGATATTGCCTCGATTGCTGCTAGTGCGTTAACAATCATTGCGTTAGCGCGGACGCTGTAAACTAGAGCCCATGGGTGACGTCAACCAGCCGTCAAAAGGGCTTTTAAAGTGCGGGCATTATGTATGGCGTGGCCACCGATGTCGTTGTTGAAGTAGATGTACACAGCTTTTCCTTCGGCTTGCCAGTGGCGGATGCGTTCAGCCCATAGTGCCAGTGCGGCCTTGGCGTAGCCTCCTGCATAACGACCGGTGGTGCCGTGCAGCCGCACGTAGACAGCAGGTCCGGTGGCCCAAGAAGGTACCTCCATACGTGCCCAATCGTGCACACAGAAAATAAGGCCATGGTGGTGCAGTAGCGCGTGCACGGCTGGGGTGAACCAGCTTGGGTGACGAAACTCAAAGGCATGAAGCCAGTCGGTAGGGAGCTGGCTGGCAAACGTTTCAAGGCGCTTGAGGTCGCACTGCAAGCTGGGAGGCAATTGGTACAGCAAAGGCCCAAGGTTGGTCTTTAGCGGATCAATGGCCTGAAAAAAAGCCTTAAGCACGTCAGCACAATCCAGAAGACGGTGTTGGTGGGTAACGCGTCGGTTGACCTTAAGGGCAAACTGAAAGGCTTCGGGTACCTGGCTGCACCAGTGAGCCACGGTGGTCGGTTGGGGTATATGGTAAAATGTGCTGTTGACCTCGACCGTTGTGAATTCCTGAGCGTAGTAGGATAACCATTGGCGCGGGGGGAGCTGGGCGGGATACAACACGCCCCGCCAGTGCCGGTAAGCCCAGCCAGAAGTGCCAATGCGTACGTTTCCAAGCATCAAAACAGCTGTTGCAAGGAACCATAAGGCAAACTAACTGTTGCAGTTTTCTGTTCACAGTATTGTTCCACCGGCCGGTTGCCCGTCGTTGACTGCATCGCACTTCTGGCTTTGCGGGGCGAAGGACTCCCGGCCCCAGTACAGGTTTAGGTTATGCCTCGGGGTATTGTCAAATGGTTCAGCGCCGAGAAGGGTTATGGTTTCATCCAACAAGAGAATGGGGGGGAAGATGTCTTTGTACATCGAAGTGCGGTAGTCGGCCTGGGCTACGGAGAAGAATTGCGCAAAGGTGAGCGGCTTAGCTTTGAAATTCGTCGCACACCAAAGGGTTTGCAGGCAGTCGATGTGAAACGACTGGACGTCTAAAGCGCAAACGTCTAAACAAGAAGGCCCAGTTACTGCTGGGCCTTCTTGGCTAAGAAAGACCTGAGGGGTCGCTTATCTGCGCCGTACGCGCTAAAATAACAGCGAGACACAAGATTCCTCTCTTCAGGTGAGCTGCGTTTGCCCCACGCATTGTGGTGCTATTGCGTATGGGCACCGGCTTCGTTTAGTAGCGCCTGTGCCTGAGGTTGGCTTTGGGCTAGTTTTCAAAGCAAATAACTGTGGGTCATCTGGCCTCTGGTATTTTAGGCAGGTGTGGGCGCACAGCAGGGCCAAGATCTGCGCTTAAGAGAAACAAGCTGTAAGAGAGAACGGTTTAGGTCGTGTTTTGAAACCGCTTCCAAATGACGTGGCAAGTTATGCAAGAAGTCTATATCGTTGCTGCCGTACGCACGCCGATTGGAAAGTTTGGTGGCGCTTTAAAAAGTTACAGTCCTGCTGAGCTGGCTGCTCAGGTGATGAAAGCTGCTTTAGCCCGAGCGGGTGTAGCAGGTGAGGCTCTAGATGGCTACATCTTCGGTAATGTGCTGCGTGGTGGGCATGGCCAGCTCATTCCACGCCAAGCTGCGCTTAAAGCAGGCATTCCAGAAGCAGTAGATGGGCTGGCCGTTGATATGGTTTGCGCCTCGGGTATGATGAGTGTTTTAACTGCTGCCACGATGATCCGGGCTGGAGAAGCCGATTTACTACTGGCTGGTGGCGTGGAGTCGATGTCAGGTGCTGGATTTTACCTTTCGGCTCGGGCACGTTGGGGATACAAATTTCTGCTCGGGGCTCCAGAGCAACTTGTCGATTTGCTGCTTTATGATGGCCTGACAGATCCCCTGAGCGGTGAGGCCATGGGTGAGCAGGCCGAACGTCTAGCTGCCGAACATGGCGTTCCCCGGGAAGCCCTGGACGAAATCGCTTTGATGTCGCACCAGCGGGCGGCTGAGGCAACAGCTCGCTGTGCGTTTGCGGAAGAGATCGTCCCGCTTACGTACTGCGAAGGCCGTGAAACAAAAATGCTCGATCGGGACGAAGGCATCCGACCAGACACGACGCGCGAGGCGCTAGCGGCACTGCGCCCGGTCTTTAAACCCGATGGCGTACTTACGGCCGGCAACAGCAGTCAGCTTAGCGATGGTGCCGCGGCGCTTCTGCTGGCTAGCCGAGCGGCTGTTGAACGCTATGGGCTGAAGCCCATAGCCCGGCTGCTAGGGGGGTGCTGGGCTGCTGGAGAACCTTGGCGTTTTCCAGAAGCGCCGGTGCCTGCCGTACGTCGACTGCTGGGTCGCATTGGGCGCAATGTAGAGGACTTCGACCTGTTCGAAAACAACGAGGCCTTTGCGCTAAACAATATCTTGTTTCATCGACTGCTGGGCGTGCCCTATGAAAAACTCAACGTGCACGGTGGGGCTATTGCGCTGGGCCATCCGATCGGTTGTTCGGGAGCACGCATTCTCGTAACGCTTGTACACGCGCTGCGCCAACACGACAAAACGTTTGGTCTGGCCGCGATTTGCCATGGTATGGGCGGTAGCACCGCTATGGCCCTTGAGCGCCTAAGGTAGCTACGGCTGCGATGCCTGTGGGGGCGGCGGAAGTTGCGCTGCCCGCTCGGCATAACGCCGGGCTTCTTCGATGCGCCCCATGGCTTGGTAGACTTCGGACAACCTTTCTAAAGAGTAGCGCAAGCGGTGACTATGGGGCCCGTAAGCCTGCTCAAAAAATGCCAGCGCTTGCTGCAGTATTGCTTCGGCATGCGCGTAGCGTCCCCACTTGAAATAAAGGCGCCCCAGGTTATTTAATACACCAGCCCGCTCGGGCGATGTCTCTCCAAACCATTTCCCGTAGATCCTTAGCGCACGCTCGAGAAAGACCTCGGCTTCTGCGTATCTTCCTTGCTCGGTATAAATGATGCCCAAAAGGTTGAGTACCAAGCCGACACTTCGGTTTTCGGGCCCGTATTGGGCCTGTGCCAGCACCAACGCTTGCTCAGCTAGCGGTGCGGCTTGGTCAAATTGCCCGGCATCCTTGAGGCGCATGGCCTGGACAAACAGCGTTGACCAGTCCGAAGGCTGGGCCAGCACCGTCAGGACTGCAAAACACCCTACGACAAGAACGATCAATTGGCGAAGCATAAGATCGGCTGCATGGTGCATACATAGTTTAGGCGTGCAGATTGAATTAGTCAATATGTTGGACAAATCAGCCATGGAGCGGCTGTCGGATACGTTTTTTGCGCGTCCAACGCTCGAAGTAGCCCGCGACTTATTGGGGCGATGGTTGGTGCATGAGCATCCCTGTGGCGTGCGTCTGATAGGACGTATTGTAGAGACTGAGGCTTATCGCCAGGATGATCCTGCTTTTCATGGGTGGCGTTTGGTGGACCCGGAGACGGGTCAGGTGCGGCCCCAGGGGCGTGCCTATGATCTGTTTGCGCCGCCGGGGACAGCCTATGTATACCTAAACTACGGTATGTACTGGCTACTGAATGTGGTCACTGAACCTGAAGGTGTGGGTGGCGCTGTGCTTATTCGGGCTGTGGAGCCCCTGGAAGGGCTAACATTTATGCAGAAGCAGCGGCCGCGTGCGCGCCGTCCGCATGAGCTCACCGGGGGGCCGGGGCGCCTGACGATGGCTTTTGACATCGATGGCCGCTATCACCGCAGGCCATTGACCTGTCCACCTTTGTATTTTGCAGCTGGTGAGCCTGTGTCCGATGCCCTTGTAGCGACATCAGGTCGGATTGGCCTCTCCCGTGGTAACGACCTGCCCTGGCGTTTTTTTGTGCGAAATTCCCCCTATGTGTCACCCGCTTTTCGTGGTTAGGCTCATTGCCGCAATGAACGTAGTTTTGAACAGCGGGCACCTGGCCGGCAAATGCAGCGTTTCTTGCTGTCCTAAAAGGAAAGTTGACCTATAGGAGCGTTAACTTGCCCATGAGCACCTATAAATCCTCCGAGCAGATTCGCCAGTCGTTTTTGGACTTTTTCCGCGAAAAGGGCCATGAAATTGTCCCTAGCGCGCCGTTAGTGCCGCAGAACGATCCCACGCTGCTATTTACAAACGCGGGGATGAACCAGTTCAAGGATGTGTTTCTAGGCACGGGTAGCCGGCCCTATAAGCGCGCTGCCGATACGCAGAAATGCCTGCGGGTTTCGGGAAAGCACAACGATCTTGAAGAGGTGGGGCACGACACCTACCACCACACCTTCTTCGAGATGCTGGGTAACTGGAGCTTTGGCGACTACTTCAAGCGGGAAGCTATCCGCTGGGCTTGGGAATTGCTTGTTGAACGCTGGGGCTTAGATCCTGACCGGCTCTATGCTACGGTTCATGAAGGGGATGAGGCTTTGGGTTTAGAGCCCGATATTGAGGCAGCTGAGCTTTGGAAGACAGAGACTTCGATCGATCCCACACACATCAAATTTTGCCCAACCAAGGACAACTTCTGGATGATGGGCGATACCGGGCCCTGCGGTCCGTGCAGTGAGATTCACATCGACCTTAGGCCTGAAGAAGAGCGGCGTCGTCTACCGGGTATTGCATTGGTTAACGCGGGGGATCCGCGGGTGATGGAAATCTGGAACCTGGTATTCATCCAGTACAATGCCCTGCCTGATGGTCGCCTAGAGCCACTTAAGGCCAAGCATGTCGATACCGGCATGGGGCTGGAGCGCATTGTGGCGGTGCTTCAGGGCAAGACGTCGAACTACGACACTGACCTGTTTGCCCCACTGCTAGAGCGGGCTGCACAGCTTTCACCGCGGGAAGACGTGCGCGGCTACGACGATCTTCGCATAGCAGACGATCGGGAGCGTGAGCGGGTGCGCGTAGCATTGCGCGTGGTGGCGGATCATATCCGCGCCATTGCGTTTGCGATTGCCGATGGGGTAGTCCCTGGCCCGGCTGGCCGTGGCTACGTTATTCGGCGACTTTTGCGTCGTGCCGTTCGCTACGGCTATCAGATACTGGCGTTTCGGGAGCCTTTTCTATACCAGCTTGTCGAACCCCTGGCACACAAGATGGGGCGCGTTTTCCCAGAAGTTGAACGCCACCGTACGTACATAGAGCGCGTCATTCGGGCTGAGGAGGAGAGCTTCTTGGCCACACTAGGCACTGGACTGGCATTTTTTGAGCGGTTAATCCCTTATCTTAAAGCAACGGCTGAGGGTCAGCCGCTTGAGGTCGTCCGGACTGAGCTGCTGCGCGATGGTCCGGCGCTTGACCTGCTGGAGAAGGCCTATGGAACAACCGATCGCCAGGCTGCTGTCGCGGCCTTTCTAAAGAGCGCTGCTGAAAAGAATGTGCCTGGTGAACTGGCTTTTCTTTTGCATGACACTTACGGCTTCCCGGTCGATTTGACGCAACTGATGGCCCGTGAAGAGGGGCTAGGTGTGGATATGGCACAGTATGAAGCGCTCATGCATCGCCAACGCGAACGGGCACGCGCAGCTTCTACCTTTGGGATTGCAGGGCTCCCGGCCGATGAAGAAGCCGCCGGATGGCAACGCATCAGTGATGGGGAAGACTCGGTTTTTGTAGGATACGACACAACCCGCGTAGACAAAGCACGCATCCGAGCTGTACGTACCCTTAAGACGCCTGAAGGACTTCGATACGAACTGGTACTGGACCAAACGCCTTTCTACGCAGAAAGTGGCGGGCAGGTAGGCGACACCGGCTTGCTGCGTGTGGGTGAGGAAACCCTGCATGTGCTGGATACGCAGAAACAAACAGGCCACATCGTGCACGTGGTAGACCGGCTCCCAGCTGCTTTGGATGCCCCGGTTGAAGCAGTGGTCGATGTCGCTCGGCGCGAGCGCATTCAGAAGCACCATACGGCTACGCATTTGCTGCATGCCGCATTACGTGAAATTTTAGGAACCCACGTGCAGCAAAAAGGCTCGCTGGTGGCTCCCGACCGCTTGCGGTTTGACTTCAGCCACTTTGAGCGCGTAACCCCCGAGTTGCTACGCCGGATTGAAGCCCGCGTAAACGAAGTAATTCAGCGCAACGTGCCCCGCATCGAAGAGCGCGACGTCCCGTATGCCGAAGCTATCGCGCGGGGGGCTATGGCGCTCTTTGGCGAAAAGTACGGTGACCGGGTGCGCGTAATTACGTTTGACCCCAACTTTTCCGTAGAACTCTGCGGCGGTACGCATGTGGCAGCCACTGGGGAGTTGGGTGTGTTGCGTATCGTCTCCGAAGGCTCAGTTGCTTCCGGCATTCGACGCATAGAGGCTTTAGCTGGCCAGGATGCTTTAGCTTGGATTAACCGGCAGCTTGAAGAACTGGAGCGGTCACGCGAGCAGTTTAAAAGCTTGCAGCGCCCCTTGGCCGATGAAATTGCAGCACTGCTGGAAGAGCAGCGGCGTTTAGAAAAAGCGTTAGCGGCGCTGCGGCGCGAGCAGCAGCAGATGCGATTGGCTGCATTGGTTGAAGCAGCCCACCGTGTGGATGGTGTGCGGGTGGTCACCGGTCAGCTCCCGCCGACTTCTATGGACGAGCTGCGCGAGCTAGCGCAGGCGCTTAGAGATCAGCTTGGCCGTGAAGGTGTGGCCGTGCTGGGAACAGTTGATCCAGAAGGCCACAAAGTCTATCTGGCTGCAGCCGTAACCGACGATGTGGTGGGGCGCGGTCTAGAGGCTGGACGCTTGGTGGGCGAAGTGGCGCGCATTGTGGGTGGAGGAGGGGGTGGGCGGCCGACGCTGGCTACAGCCGGTGGGCGAATGCCTGACAAACTGCCCGAGGCTCTCCAGGCCGTCCCTAGGCTGGTGCAGCAAATGGTGAGCTGAGCTTTGCTTCACGCTTTGGTGCATGTCAAACGTTTGGCCCGATCCGAAGCCCACTGTCGGTTATCTGCCCTGCTGCGTTGAAGGGCCAGATGCTTGGTTGCCCAAGGCCGCTTATGCCCTTCGCATGCTGCTGTTGCCTCTGGGATTGGCCCCACGCTGGGTCGATCGGGATACGCTTCGCGCGCTTGGCCAGGGTTTGTACTATGGGCCGGAGGGCAACAGCTGGCCTAAAGGTGTAATCAGCGTTGCGTTGCATGAAACTACCTTGGCCTATTTTGCCGGCTACCAGCCCTACGATGCCCGCAGGGTACGCTGGCAGCACGCTGGGGCAGGGCGCTGGCCTGTGTTGTTCGGAAGTCCCGATGGCGCGGCAGATCCAATAGCCTCTGCGTTTTTCTGGCTTTCAGGATGGCAGGAGTATGTCCTGCGGCCGCGCGACGTGCATGGTCGCGTGCGCTATGCCGACTCGCTGCAAGCCATGCTGGGTTTGGCTACGCAACCGCCTGTCGAGGCGACGCGCATGGCATTGGCAATCCAGCTCGCTCAACACGGTCTACCGCTGCGCGTGCGCCGCTGGCGTGGACATCGCTGGGCATTTTGCCCAACGTTCGATATCGACTACGTGCGTAAATGGCGACCCGGCATGCTATACCGCGAGTTTTGGGGGTATTTGCTGCGCGGTCAATTGCAACAACCTATTTCTAGGCGACTCCGGCGCGCCTTCAAGGTGCTCCAGTCATGGCTGGGCGGGCAAGATCCTTTCCGCAAAGCCCTGATTGGCATGATGGAACAAGTGCAGCCCCTAGGTAGCGCTACATTTTTTTTGAAAGCCGGTGCGACCAGCGCTTATGATGTCCCTTATGAGATAGATCGACACCTGCAAAATTGGCTGCATCGGCTTGAAGCAGCGGGTATGGAAGTGGGCTTACATCCTAGCTATCATGCTGCAACGCATGCTAAGCACCTGTTTCGAGAACAAGAGCGACTTGCGCAGAGGCTGCAGCAACCGCTCGTTTCGGTGCGTACGCATTACTTGCGCTGGATTACCCCCACCACTCCTCGGCTGCTTGCTGCTGCTGGGTTTCGGATTGATAGTTCTTTGGGTTGGGCTGAGCATGAAGGATTTCGGCACGGTACCTGCTTGCCTTTTCAACTTTTTGACATCGAGGCCAATGCCCCACTGCCGCTTTGGGAGTTTCCCTTAGCTATGATGGAGTCAACGCTGTTTGTTCGACGTGGGCTGAGCCTACCTGAAGCGATTCAGGTTACGGATGCGCTGCTGACTAACTGCCGCCGTTATGGCGGCCTGTGCGTGGCACTCTGGCACAATACGCTATGGGATGAAATGGATTTTCCGGGTTGGAAAACCCATTTTACGCAAACGCTAAAGCAGGTTGCTGCACAAGATGCATGTATCGTAAATCTGCGATCTGCGCTTGAGGGCTGGTATTAGCCTTGGGGTTTAGCCCTCGTGACTACGCGCACCTTGGGCCAAAACGTCTTCGCGGGTGGGTACGCGTCGATAGATGTACCAAAGACCTACAGCTCCCAAGGCTAGTACCAGGAGCTTAGCTTCCAGGATCGGCAGGCGCCAAGTGCTGAACATCAGCGAAAGTACAATGATTAGGGTAGCCCAGCGCTTGGTGCGGCGCGGGATGCCCAAGCCGGCACGGTAGGCACGAATGGATGGCCCAACGCGAGGTAGATCCAGCAGCCACTGTTCTAGACGTGGGCTGCTACGGGCAAAAGCATAAGCAGCCAGCAAGAAAAAGGGTGTGGCTGGCACAATGGGCAGGATAATCCCAAGAAAGCCCAAACCAGTGCACACCAGACCACTTCCTAGCCAAACAACCCGCATAGGCGCTACCGTGTCTTTGTTTGGTAAAGCACAACGCTGCACCACAGCGACCGTTCTCACCTGTTTTTGAAATGCGCTCAAGAAGTACTGGCCGAGTCGGCCGGCAATGTAATATCGGGTGGTAAAGCTAGAAAGCTACGGATATTAATTGCTTCAAAAGGTTGGCCATTCAAGTATAGCGGGCATCCTGTGCGTTCTGCCCAGTCGATCAAGATTCGACCTAAAACGGGAAAAGCGGCATGATAGTTTGGGATAATCAACTGGCGGCCATTTTCGGTATGCAGGCGTAAATCCTGATCCGTGAGTTCCAAACGTTCTATGGCATGCCACCCGATCGTGTGGGCGTGACGGCTGTAGTCGTAGCCGGTGATTGCTGTGTCAGAAAACGTGATGCGCCAAAAGAGTTGTTGTAGCCGGTGGAGGCGCAAGGCTGCCCACGCGGCCAGTATGCCCCAACTGATGCAGAGCAGACCGGCAATTAGCAAATCGGCTGGGGTGTGTTGACGCGTAAGCCCCAGCAGTACCAATCCGCTTACCAGACCTATTAGCGTAAGGGCAACCGTCCATGCAACCTGGTAGCGGATGTGGTGCAGCGTGCCCAGATCGTCGAACGTCTCGTAGCGTTCCGGCATGAGTGCGCCGCTTCAGTGTTCACGAAATGTTTACGTTGCGAAAGCGATTCGGTTCTGTTGCTATGCAGTAGCCGCATTAGGCCGTAGGGCAACAAGGGTGAGAATGTCGTAACTTGCCACCACTTCTTGGTGCTGATTGAGGACGTCCACATGCCAGACAACAATGCCGCTGGGGGGATCGCCTTCGCGTGGGATTTTCTTTTTCACGGTGAGCTTAGCTTGGATGGTATCGCCTGGTCTGACGGGTTTGGTAAAGCGCAGGTTTTCAAGGCCATAGTTGGCTAGCACTGGCCCTGGGCGGGGATCGACAAATAGGCCAGCTGCTGCTGACAGCACAAAGTAGCCGTGCGCCACGCGCCCTTGAAAGATCGGGCTTTCACAAGCGGCCAGCTCGTCCATATGGGCATAGAAAAAGTCGCCACTGATGCCGGCAAAGTTGACCACGTCGGCTTCGGTAACGGTGCGCCGGGCAGTGGTTAGCGTTTCGCCAATGGTGAGGTCCTCAAAATATTTTCGGAAGGGATGCACTTCGGAAGTTGGCTGTGCAGCTCCAGGCATCCATTCTTTGCAGATTGCGGTGAGCATGGTGGGGGCGCCTTGCAGGGCAGTGCGTTGCATGTAGCGTAATAGACCGCGGAGGCCTCCTAGCTCTTCGCCACCGCCGGCACGTCCGGGGCCGCCGTGCACCAGGTGGGGCAGGGGAGCACCGTGCCCCGTGTTTTCTCGAGCGCATTCACGGTTGAGTACCAGCAGGCGCCCATGGTAGGCAGCGGTGCCCAGCACAACGGTGCGCGCGATCTCAGGATCGGTGGTAATGAGGGATCCTACTAAGCTGCCCCGGCCCATTTTGGCCAGGCGAATGGCTTCGTCTAGGTCCTGGTAAGGCATGACCGTGTTTACTGGCCCAAAGGCCTCCACCGTGTGGGGAGCCGCATGTTCGAAAGGACGGGCGCAGTAGAGCAGCGTTGGGGGAAAGAAAGCCCCGCGATTGGGATCAGCTCCAACAACCTGAAATCCGTCTTGCCCGCCACCGCAAAGCAGTTCTCCTGCTTCGGCTAGCACTTCTAGGCGCGAGCGGACTTCGGCTACCTGGTCGCGGCTTACCAGCGGACCCATCTGGACGCGCTCATGAGCAGGGTTGCCCACGATCACTTGTCGTAGGCGCTCCGATAGCGCTTCCAGCACTGCATCTATTTTTTCCGCCGGCACCAGTGTACGTCGGATTGCGGTGCAGCGCTGACCAGCTTTAATTGTCATTTCTCGGATGACTTCCTGGATGAAAAGCTCAAACTCCGGCAGGTCTGGCGTGACGTCTGGGCCAAGCATAGAGAAATTGAGCGAGTCGGCTTCCAGGTTAAAACGGACAGCCTCTCGCAGCACGGTGGGGTGGCTTTTGAGACGCAGACCTGTTTCGGCCGACCCAGTAAACGTAACCACATCCTGGCCCGTCAGGTGATCAAATAAATCCCCCACACTGCCGCAGATGAGCTGCAAGGCCCCTTCAGGCAACAGTCCAGAGTCTAGCATGGCACGCACAATACGCTCGGCCACGTAGGCCGTGACCGAAGCGGGCTTGACAATCGCGGGCATGCCCGCCAAAAGCGTAGGGGCAAGCTTTTCAAGCATACCCCAACATGGAAAGTTAAACGCGTTGATGTGCACAGCGACGCCTTCAAGGGGTACCAGCAGGTGGTGGCCTAGGAAAGTGCCACCTCGCGAGATGGTTTCGGGCTCGCCCTCTAGCAGAAAGTGCTCGTTAGGCAGCTCACGGCGACCTTTGCTGGCATAAACGAAAAAGGTACCGATCCCCCCGTCAATGTCGAGCCAGGCATCCTGCCGGGTAGCTCCCGTGGCTTGAGCAATTTCATAAAATGCGGCTTTGCGTTCTGAGAGGTAAAGCGCCAGGGCTTTAAGCATACGGGCCCGTTCGTGAAACGTCATGCTGCGTAGGTTAGGGCCCCCAACCGTTCGGGCATAGTCTAACATGCCTTTGAAATCTAGCCCTTCGCTGGAGATTTCCGCGATGGGTTCACCCGTAACCGCGTGGTAAACAGGGCGGCCTGTGGTTTGCGGCGTATGCCAGTGTCCTTGGGCAAAACTTTGAATTTTACCGAGGTAGAGGGTCGTATCCATGGAGTGTAGCAGGTAGCTTAGAGGTTAGATGCGTTCCATTACGATGGCCATGCCTTGGCCGACGCCTACGCAAAGCGTGCAGAGTCCATAGCGGGCTTGGCGCTGCTCCAGTTCGATCGTTGCGGTTAAGATCAGGCGAGCCCCAGTCATGCCTAGAGGGTGGCCTAAGGCAATAGCGCCGCCATTCGGATTCAGACGGGGGTCTTCGGCAGCCAGCCCCCACTCCTGCAAGCAAGCCAGGACCTGAGCAGCAAAAGCTTCGTTGAGCTCAATAAGGTCTAGGTCGTCAAAGTTTAGGCCGGCGCGTGCAAGTGCGCGGCGGCTGGCTTCTACAGGTCCAATCCCCATGAACCTGGGTTCAACGCCAACGACAGCGCTGCTTACAAGCCGGGCTTTGGGGGTTAGGTTGAAGCGTCGAAGGGCGTTTTCAGAAGCCAGGAGCAGGGCGCACGCCCCGTCGTTAAGCCCCGAGGCATTACCGGCAGTGACGGTACCGTTGGGCCGAAATGCAGGTGGTAGCTGGGCCAGGACCTTCGGCGTAGTATCTGCCCGGATGTGCTCGTCGTCTACGACGCGCCGAGGGGGTGCTTTAGGCTGGGGAGCTTCAACCGGCACGATCTCTAAGGCCAGGCGGCCGCGCTTTTGGGCAGCTGCTGCTTTCTGATGAGAGCAGTAGGCAAACCAGTCTTGGGCCTCACGAGAGATGCCGTACCGTTCAACCAGGTTTTCAGCCGTTTCTCCCATGGATTCGGCGCCGTAGCGTGCCTCGATTTCGGGGTGTACGAAGCGCCAGCCCAAGGTGGTGTCGTAGAGCGCTACGTCGCGTCCAAAGGGCTGGCTAGCTTTGGAAAGTACAAACGGGGCGCGCGTCATGTGCTCGATGCCGCCCGCCAGGTAGAGGTCCCCTTCACCTAAGCAAATAGCTCGCGCGGCTTCCACAACAGCACTCATGCCTGAGGCGCACAGTCGGTTGATGGTTACCCCAGGTACGCTGGGGGGTAAGCCCGCCAGCAACAGGGCCATTCGGGCTATGTTGCGGTTATCTTCACCAGCTTGGTTGGCGCAGCCCAAGTACACGTCGTTGATGGCAGCAGGATCGATTTGTGGATGTCGGTGGAGCAAAGCTCGTAGCACGTGGGCGGCCAGATCGTCGGCCCGTACGGTTGCCAATGCGCCCCCTAGGCGTCCAATAGGCGTGCGTACGCCGTCGACAATGTAAGCTTGGGACATTGCTGGATGTAAAAGCGCTTCCGGAAAGAACAAACGGTTTATTGGTGCGGCTGTTTCGTGCGGTACACGGTGCCGCGGACAAAGGCGACGCGGCTGCCGTCGGCTCGGGTGATGACCACGTCGTAGAGGGCCATGCGGTGGCCGCTGGAGACCTCCTCGGCTACGGCGGTCAGTACTTCGCCTACATGGACTGCTTGGGCATAAAAGACCGTGCTTTCCAACGTCAGGGTTACCAGTCCGCAGGAGTTCGAGGCAAAAGCTAGGGCACTGTCGGCCAGGGCATAGGCAATGCCCCCATGCGCTACGGAAAAGCCGTTTAGCATTTCCTCGCGTACGGTCATGCGTACAACGCTGCGACCTGGAGCAACCGACACCACTTCAATCCCCAACCATTGACTAAACGCGTCATGGGCCATCATTTGGGACACGATGCGTTCGGCTTGTTGCTGGGCTGCTAAATCGCCTGCAGGACGGTTCATGTGCGAGTAAGGGATGGTTATTAAGGCGTTTCTTCAAAAAAACGGCGGCCTTGTTGCAGCATTTGTTGCCATAGGGGACTAGGCCGGTAGCGCTCTTCTCGATAGGTTGCGTAGAGCGTCTCCATCCAGTGCAGCACCGTTGCTAGTCCCAGCTCTTCGGCCCAGTGCAGCAGACCTTTGGGGTAGTTTACGCCTAAAATCATGGCCCGGTCAATGTCGGTTGGCGAAGCTATGCGCCAGAAAACCGCATCGACGGCCTCGTTGATCAGCATGGCCAGCACACGCTCAAAAATTTGTTGCCCTAGTTTTGCATCGGTAGTAGGCGGTGGGTTTTGGGCGCCTTCTCGGTAGTCGTAAAATCCCCTCCCGGTTTTTCGGCCTAGTCTTCCGGCCTCAACGAGGCGTTGCTGCATAAAGGAAGGCCGGTAGCGCGGCTCATAAAAGAAGGCTTTCCAAAGCGTTTCGGTTACCTTGTAGTTGATGTCGTTGCCGATGAGGTCCATGAGGGCAAATGGCCCCATGCGAAAACCACCAAAGGTGCAGAGGGCCCAATCTATTGTGGGTACGTCGGCTACGCCTTCTTCAAGTAGGCGTAGAGCTTCGCCGTAAAAGGGTCGAGCAATGCGGTTGACGATAAAGCCTGGCGTGTCGCGCGCAATAACCGGGACCTTTCCCCAGCTTTCCATGAGGGTATAGGCGCGCTCGATCACTTCAGAGGTTGTAGCAAGGCCCGGCACGACCTCGACAAGGGGCATGAGGGGAGCGGGGTTAAAAAAATGCAAGCCAAGCACACGTTCTGGATGACGGCAAGCCGCAGCAATGGCCGTAACCGAAAGCGACGAAGTATTGGTTGCCAAGAGAGCCTCAGCTGCTGTCCATCGCTCTAATTGTGCAAAAAGCGTCTGCTTGGCTGCCAAGTCTTCGGCGATCGCTTCAATCAGCAGGCTGCACGAACGGAACGGCTCCAAACTGTCGCTCAAAAACGTAATGCGGCGTAGCGTTTCAGCTGCTTGGGCAGGGGCAAGTTGGCCTTTTTCGACCAGGCGATGCAGGATGCGTTCGAGATGTTGCTGGGCCTCTTCCAGTGCCTGTGGGCGGATGTCGTAGAGCAAGACCGGGTGCCCTGAGCTTGCCGCTACCTGGGCAATTCCGCGCCCCATGGTGCCAGCACCGATAACGCCTATTGTTGGCAAAGAGGAGGACATCTAGCTACTTGCCTTGAAAAGCCGGCATGCGTTTTTCCAAAAAGGCTGCCACGCCTTCCTGATAATCTGCTGTGCGACCAGCCTCGCCTTGCAGCTGGGCTTCCAGCTCAAGCTGGGCATCTAAGGAGTTTACAAAAGACTGATTGAGTGCGCGTTTGATTAAGCCCAGTGCCTGCGTAGGCAGGGCAGCCAACCGACGGGCCAGTTGCATGGCTTCTTCCATCAGTTTATCGGGTGGGCAGACCTGGTAAATCATTCCTAGTGCATAGGCTTCAGCAGCAGACACTTTGTCGGCTAGCATCATGCATGCAGTGGCCCGGGCCAAGCCCACCAGTCGGGGAAGCATAAAGGTGCCGCCGCTGTCAGGAATGAGACCAATGCGCGCAAATGCCTGTATAAACGTCGCATTTTCAGCAGCTACGACAAAGTCGCAGGCCAGTGCGATGTTGGCACCAGCGCCGGCCGCAGTGCCATTGACGGCAGCTACGAAAGGCTTTTCGGTATGGCGAATGAGGCGGATCATAGGGTTGTACTGCGTGCGCACGATTTCGCCCAAGTCTGGAGCTGCTGCGCCTTTATGGGGAAGCACAGCCTGCAGGTCCTGTCCAGCACAAAAAGCTCGCCCAGCGCCGGTGAGCACTATAGCCCGCACGGAGGCCTCCTCGGCTGCTTGCTGCAATGCCTGAAGCGTTTCCTCGGCCATGGGTCGATGAAAACTGTTCAGGACCTCAGGCCGGTTGAGGGTCAAAATAGCTACGCCCGTGTCGAAATCGAGGTTGATAAAGCGGTAGGCCATGGCAGTTTAGTCTTGAAAGCGGTTCCAAAGTTAAGTTACCAAGAAGCAAGGAAAACGGAAAGCCTATCTGGATACTTTTGGGAAGGGTTACCTTGAAGAAGAAGACGAGTTGTGCTATTATAGAAGCGCTTCCAGCTTTGGGGTGTAGGCTAGAAAGGTTCACTTGGAAGCACTTTGGGAGAGCGTATTGGGCATGGGTGCAAAGCAACTGAATTGGAAGCGTGTGGCCTATTGGGTGTTGGCCTCTCGCCGGATGGATGCGCTGGAGGAGGAGCGGCTGATGCCGGAACGTCGCGTGCGGTATCAATTTTCGGCGCGAGGTCATGAGCTGTCTCAGGTGATCTTGGGGATGCTTCTAACCCATCCCAAAGATGGCGTGAGCACGTATTACCGTGCGCGCCCGCTTTTGCTCGCGTTAGGCGTTTCTTTGGAAGAGGCGTTGGCTGCAGCACTGGCAAAGGCAGGTGGCTACAGCGATGGTCGAGACGTGGGTGTTATTGGTAACCTGCCCGGAAGACAGGGACCTACCGTGCTGCCAATGGCTGGGGACGTAGGGGCGCAGTTTACGCCAGCGGTGGGTTGGGCGCAGGCCATTAGGTACCGAGCGGAAGTGCTAGGAGAGGAGGTCTATCAGGGTGCGATTGCCGTGGCCCATGGTGGTGAAGGGGCTGTGGCTACAGGGGGCTTTTGGTCAGCTCTGACGATTGCCACCACGCTGCGCTTGCCTGTGCTTTTTTACATTGAGGATAACGGCTATGCCATTTCGGTGCCGGGTGTGCTGCAGACGCCTGGGGGTAACATTGCTCAGAATCTGGCCGCGTTTACGAACCTTCAGGTGCTCGATGGAGAGGGAACGCAGCCACAAGAGACTGCGCGTCTGCTGCATGAGGCGGTAGCCTACGTGCGTGCTGGCCATGGACCGGCGCTGCTGCGTCTAACGGTGCCGCGGCTTTCAGGGCATTCGGGGCAAGACAATCAGGCTTACAAGTCGCAAGAAGTACTTGCTGCCGAGGTTGCCCGAGATCCCTTGCCGGCGCTGCGCAGGTTTATGGTACCGGCATACCTGACTTTGGAAGCATGGGAGGCGCTTGTAGCGCAGGTGCAGCAGGATGTTGATGCGGCCCTTGAAGCTGCCCTAGGCCGGCCAGAGCCTGATGCATCGCAAATTACGCGCTACGTGTTTGCTGAAAGGGATAAAGAAGGTGCGCTTGAAGTGCAACAGGCCGGAGGCATAGCTCCAGAAGGGCTGCACCTGCCTACGGGCACCGATCGACCGCAGCCTACAGCGCCGCGCCTGACGATGGTTGAAGCCATTCGGCGCACACTTGCCTATGAGCTGCGCCTGAATCCTCGACTGGTGGTTTTGGGAGAGGATGTGGGTCAAAAAGGCGGGGTGCACACCGCTACATTGGGACTGCAGGAAGAATTTGGCCCAGCCCGTGTGTTTGACACCAGCCTTTCGGAAGAAGGCATCGTTGGAAGGGCTGTAGGCATGGCGCTGGCTGGCCTAATGCCGGTAGCCGAAATCCAGTTTCGGAAATACGCAGATCCGGCCACCGAGCAGCTCAGCAACTGTGGGACGATCCGCTGGCGTACAGCTAACCGCTTTGCGGCGCCTATGGTGGTGCGCATGCCCGGTGGATTTGCAAAAGTAGGGGATCCTTGGCACAGCGTTTCCGATGAAGTGCGATGGGTGCATGCCATCGGCTGGCAGGTAGCCTATCCCTCCAATGCCGAGGATGCGGTGGGTTTGCTCCGAGCCGCAATGCGCTCGCCTAATCCTACGATTTTTTTTGAGCACCGACTACTGCTGGACGATTCAAGAGCGCGTCGGCCTTATCCTGGCGACAACTTTGTGCTGCCTTTCGGAAAAGCACGTATTGTGCGCACAGGCAAAGCCCTTACGGTGGTAACCTGGGGAGCTATGGTTTACCGCTGCGAGCAAGCTTGCCAGCTGGCCGAAGTAGATGCAGAAATCGTGGACCTGCGCACGCTCAAGCCCTGGGATCAGACAACGGTGGTGGCCTCAGTGCAGCAAACGGGTCGATGCCTCATCGTGCATGAAGATACGCTGACGGCTGGTTTTGGCGCTGAAGTCAGCGCCGTGCTGGCAAGCAAGGCGTTCACCTACCTGGACGCGCCTATCGAACGCCTAGCGGTTCCAGACATCCCTATTCCCTACAA
Source organism: Rhodothermus bifroesti (assembly GCF_017908595.1). NCBI lineage: Bacteria > Pseudomonadati > Rhodothermota > Rhodothermia > Rhodothermales > Rhodothermaceae > Rhodothermus > Rhodothermus bifroesti. The sequence goes on along the minus strand of NZ_JAGKTL010000002.1, from coordinate 704,189 downwards.
TCCAGGTTTGATGGAGGCGGCGCTTCCCCAGGTGGAGCGTATCGCGGACGCTATGCATGGGCTTTTAACTTTTTAACGATCAAAAAACCAACATGCTACGCGACGAATGTTTCTTGGTGCTGGGCGGTGCCGGTCTGGTAGGTTCTCAGATCGTTCGCGAAGTTGCTCGGCAGCTTCAGCCCAGAAAAATCGTGGTCTCGAGTCTGTATGAGGTCGAAGTTGCGGAATTTCTAGCTGAAGTGCGTCAGGAGTTTCCTCACATCGATTTTGTGGGCACTTGGGGCGACGTGTTTGTGCGGGAGGCCTTTCGTGAAGTTGCTCGGGAGGAGTTGCTCAAGGATTCGAAATGTCGCGAGGCGCTCTACGAAGACTTGTTTGGTGATTTTCAGGCTGCTTACGAGCGATCGGTGCTCGTGGGCCTGATTCGTACCTATCGCCCGGACGTGATTGTGGACTGTATCAACACGGCTACAGCGCTCAGCTATCAAGACGTAGAGCGCATCAGTCTAAAGACCCATGAGGCGCTCCGGCAGCTAGATGAAAGTCCCGATGATCCCATACTCCGGGAGCAGCTTGTCCAGGATGTAGGCATGCTGTTGATTTCCCAAGCTACGCTGCAGCTCATTCGACATGTTCGCCTGTTACACCAGGCAATGTGTGAAGTGGGCACTCGGCTGTACATCAAGGTGGGTACGACAGGTACAGGGGGCATGGGCCTAAATATTCCCTATACGCACAGCGAAGACCGGCCAAGTGTGCAGCTCATGGCCAAGACGGCCATGGCTTTCGCCCATACGGGATTGCTGTTTCTTATGGCGCGCACGCCAGGTGGACCGTTGGTTAAGGAAGTAAAGCCGGCCGCCATGATCGGTTACCGTCGGGTTGCATTGCAACCGGTACGCCACCGCGGTAAGCCGAGGTTTGTTTATGAAGGGCGCGTCGTGTCCTTGCACGACCGCTTGGCGCTCCGAGAAGACCCATGCCGATATCACCAAAAAGGTGAGCTTATGATGGCTGGCGTGGATACCGGAGAGAACGGCTTTTTTGCTCGGGGGGAGTTTGAAACCATCACGCATATCGGCCAGATGGAGTTTCTCACGCCCGAAGAAGTGGCCGAGCAGGTCGTGCTAGAGATTAAAGGCAGCAACACGGGACACGACATCATTGCAGGTATCGACAGTAACGTCATGGTGCCCAGCTATCGGGCTGGCGTCTTGCGCCACACGGCCTTGCGCCGATTGCGTCAGCTCGAAAAAGAATCAGGTACGCATAGTGTAGCCTTGGGTCAACTGGGCCCCCCTGAACTTTCTAAGTTGCTCTACGAGGCCTACCTGCTTCAGTTGACCTACAAGACGCTGAGGGCCGTTTGTCAGGCATCATCCGAGGAAATAGCCCAGGTGGTGTATCGCTATCTCGGAGATCATCCGGATTTGTGTAACCAGATCATTTCTATCGGTGTGCCGGTTTTGGCTCCAGACGGCCAGCAGCTCATTCGTGGGCCGTTTATTAACATTCCAGAGAGCATCTACGATACGGTGGAGGTTACGCCAGAAGCCATCGACCGCTGGGCACGTAAGGGCTGGGTCGATCTGCGTCCTGTCAATATGCAGCGGTGGCAGGAGCGTTTTGCGCGCATGATGGCCGCTAAGCCCTTTTTGCACACGCAGGGCACGGCTTCGATCACGCGTACGACCTATTTGCATGACACAATTGAGATCGGCGAAGTTGTGGCTTGGATCTTTGCTAACGAAGAAGGGGGGTATCGCATTAAGTAGCGGCTAGCTTTCTAGCAGGCCTTAAAGTACTCAAAAGGCTGCTGGCAGGCTTCGCAGAAAAAGAGAGCTTTGCAAGCTGTGGAGCCGAAGGCGCTGGTCTGGCGTGTTTGTGTAGCACCGCAAAAAGGACAAGGAATAGCAGAAAGCGTGTGCTTGCTGAGAAAAGGGAGCGGTATGAAATCAGGTGCTTCCTCGTGGTGTGGTGCAGGGGGCGCGATGCCGTAGGCACGGAGCTTTTCACGGGCCTTCTCGGTCATCCAGTCGGTAGTCCAGGGCTCCTGAAACACTTTGCGTACGATGACTTGCTGGAATCCTTGCTCCTGGAGTAGGCGCACGATCGCTTCTTCGATTGCCTGCAGGGCTGGGCAGCCGCTGTACGTTGGGGTAATATCCACCTGCACCCTGTTGTTTTCCAGGTGCACGTTGCGCACGATGCCCAGTTCTACGATGTTCAAGACCGGAATCTCAGGGTCCTGAACTGCTTCAAGCACGTTGAGCACTTCGGCTGCTGTCATATTACCACTTGGCATCTGGATAAGCTCGGGGAAGAAACTGCATTTCAGCGAGCAGATGCCCTAGGTGCTCGGTGTGATGGCCTCGGCGCCCACCAGTAGCCATGTAAGGAGGGGGGTCTGGGATGTTGAGGGTAGCTTCCTGAAGCGCTGTTTCAACCACTGCTTTCCATTGCGGGTAGAGGGTCGCCATGTCGGGGGCAATGTGGACTGTGATGAGCGCCTGCAGTGTGCCGTCGACTTCAAAGAGCTCTCCGGTATACATCCACAAGGTGTCTAAAGCGCGCTGCAGGCGGCAGTGGCTTTCTTCAGTGCCTTCACCTAGGCATTGTATCCATGTACGGCTGTGGCGCAGGTGATAGGTCAGTTCTTTGTGGGCTTTGGCCGCTATGCCGGCCAGCGGCTGAAGACGGCTCGCACGCAGGGCACCGTAGAGCAAGTGGGCATAGGCAGAAAACAAAAACTGTCGCGCGATGGTGAAGGCAAAGTCTCCCCGGGGTAGCTCAACCAGTTGCACATTGCAAAACGCCAAGGCATCGCGGCGAAAGGCCAGGTCATCGGCTGTGCGGCCAGCGCCTTCGATCTCGCCGGCCAGCGTGAGCAGCGCTTCGGCATGCCCCAGATAGTCCAGTGCCAGGTTAGCCAGCGCAATATCCTCTTCGAGGTATGGACCGTGGCCGCACCACTCCGACAGCCGGTGCCCTAAAATGAGCGCATCATCCCCCAGGCGCAACAGGTAGGTAAAGAGTGCCTCCCGCAGGGTATCGTCTAAAGCGGGCGTTTCCATGAGGCCTAGACGTTTTGCGTACCGTGTGGCACTTTGTAAAACAAGGGGTGCCGGTAGGGTTTGTCGTCGGCCGGATCAAAGAACGGTCCCACGTCTTCGGGCCTAGTAGCGTGAATGGCATCGGTGGGCACGACCCAAAGGCTTACAACGGGTCCACGCCGGGCATACACATCGCGGGCATGCTCAAGTGCCATTGCAGCATTTGCAGCGCGGATGCTGCCGGCATGCTCGTGGGGCGCTCCGCTACGAGGCTGCACAAATACTTCCCAGAGCCTGAGTCCGTTGGTCTCTTCAGGCATGGCTTACCGTGGTTGTTTGCCGGGTAGCATATTTGCGGGCATAGGCCTGAGCAGCTGCGCGGACCCAGGCGCCCTCTGCATAAGCGGCTCGACGCGCCTCGAGCCGTTCACGGTTGCAAGGGCCGTAGCCGCGGATAACGCGCCAAAATTCATCCCAGTCGATAGGTCCGATGCACCAGTTGCCTGTCGCCTCATCGTAGCGCAGCTGTGGATCAGGCAGTGTCATGCCCAAGGCCAGCACTTGAGGAACCGTGATGTTGATAAAGTGCTGGCGCAGCTCATCGTTGGTTTTACGCTTTATCTTCCAGCGCAGGAGTTCAGCGCTATTGGGCGATTGGTCGTCGGGTGGACCAAACATCATCAGCGTGGGCCACCACCAGCGGTTGATGGCGTCCTGAAGCATTTGTCGCTGCGCTGGCGTACCCTGGGCCAGCGTGACGCAAATCTCGTAGCCTTGGCGTTTGTGAAAGGCCTCTTCTTTACAAATGCGGATCATGGCACGGGCATAGGGGCCGTAGGACGATTTGGCTAGCATCGTCTGATTGACAATGGCCGCACCATCCACGAACCAACCGATCACCCCTACATCGGCCCAGGTGAGCGTAGGGTAGTTAAAAACGTTAGAATATTTGGCCTTACCTGCAAGAAGGTCTTGGATGAGGGCTTCTCGATCTGCGCCCAAGGTTTCTACAGCACTGTACAAGTAAAGGCCATGGCCAGCTTCGTCCTGCACTTTGGCCAGCAGCGCCATCTTGCGACGCAACGTTGGCGCTCGCGTGATCCAGTTGCCTTCGGGGAGCATGCCCACGATTTCGGAGTGCGCGTGCTGTGATATCATGCGGATGAGCTGCTGGCGGTAGCGCTCGGGCATCCAGTCGCGCGGTTCAATTTTTTCTCCCGCAGCAATGCGTGCCTCAAAGGCGTGCAGGTGTTGATCCATCATGAAACCGCTTCCGAATAGGTGAAAAATCCTAGCGCTTTGCGCGATCTTTTGACTGAGGGTTCCGCCTGTTAAGATTAGGCGAAGATACGTTGCCAAAAGTATGAACCGGTTGAGGCTCGAGGGGTTCCAATGCTGAAATAAATCCGGATGCGTTGCGGGGCCCAACGTGGTCGTGCTACCTTAATAGAGTGCTTGAGATAACAGGTTACCGCGGATGGCCACAGCACGGGAGGACAAAGTGGCTGGTCAGACGCCGCTAATGCGGCAATACTACAAAATTAAAGCCCGCTATCCGAATGCCATTTTGCTGTTTCGGATGGGGGATTTCTATGAGACCTTTGAGGAGGATGCGCAGATTGTCAGCCGCGTACTGGGCATTACGCTAACCAAGCGAGCCAATGGCCAGGCGGCTGATGTGCCGCTGGCGGGTTTCCCGTATCATGCACTAGATAACTACCTGCCTAAGCTGGTCCGGGCGGGCTACCGGGTGGCTATCTGTGAGCAGCTCGAGGATCCCAAGTTGGCGCGCAAGGTGGTTAAGCGCGATGTGGTTGAGGTTGTTACCCCGGGGGTATCCCTTCACGAGCATCTGCTGGATCCTAAGCGGTCGAACTATCTGGCAGCGGTTGTCTGGGGTACGGAGCGACATGAGCGGGATCAGGTAGGTTTTGCTTTTTTGGATGCTTCAACAGGCGAGTTTTCGGTAACCGAGGTCCCGGTGCAACGCCTGGAGGAGCTCCTGCAGACGATTAGTCCAGCCGAAGTACTTGTTGATAAGCGTCAGCGTGAACGCCTGCAGGGGGTCAAGGGAGTTGCGTTTGTGCTCACGCCGCTTGAGGATTGGGTGTTTAGTTTTGAGTATGCCTACGAAGTGCTGCTGCGCCATTTTAAAACGCACTCGCTCAAAGGCTTTGGGGTTGACGATTTGCGTTTGGGGTTGCGTGCAGCAGGTGCAGCATTGCACTACCTGAACGAAACGCAACAAGGCCGGTTGCCGCATGTACGTCGCCTGACGCGTTACGCTAGTGAAGAGTTCATGGTGCTCGATCCGCAGACGAAGCGCAACCTGGAGTTGGTCGCTTCGCTGCAGGATGGCCGTCAGGAGGGATCACTGGTGCAAATCCTCGATGAGACGCTCACCCCGATGGGGGGGCGTCTTTTGCGGCGTTGGCTACTGCGGCCGTTGAAAAACGTTCGTCAGATCGAGAAACGCCTTGATGCTGTCGAAGCGCTTGTGCGAGACCGTCGGCTTCGGGAACGGCTGCGTGAAGAACTGCGCCAGGTAGGCGACCTGGAGCGGCTGGCAGCGCGCGTCTGTACTGGTCGGGCTACCCCACGTGACTTGATGCACCTGCGCCTTACACTTGAGCAAATTCCTCCAATCAAGCAAGCTTTGGCCGATGTTGCCTGCGATACGCTACGTCGTTTGGCCGAGCAACTCACGCTGTGTGCGCAGGTGACTGAGCGTATTCGGCAGGCCCTTGTCGATGATCCACCGGCTACCCTTAGTGAGGGAGGTGTGATTCGCGATGGTTTTTGTCCAGAGCTCGACGAATTACGTGAAATTGCCCGCTCTGGGAAAGACTTTGTCGCACGGCTACAGCAAAAGGAAATTGAACGTACGGGTATTCCCTCGCTCAAGGTGGGCTTTAACAAGGTGTTTGGCTACTACATTGAGGTCACCAACACCCATCGCCACAAAATCCCAGCGCACTACATCCGTAAGCAAACGCTCGTTAATGCCGAGCGCTACATTACGCCCGAGCTTAAAGAGTACGAAGAAAAAATTCTTTCGGCCGAAGAGAAGATAGTCAGCTTGGAGGGGGAATTGTTTAACCGGTTGCGGCTTGAGGTAGCCGAGGCTACGGCCGAGTTGCAGCTAAATGCTTCGCTGCTGGCGATGCTGGACGTATTTTGCAGCCTAGCCGAAGTGGCCGACCGTTACGGCTACAGACGTCCTGAACTCCACGAAGGTACCGAGTTGCTCATTGAAGAAGGGCGTCATCCGGTTGTCGAGCGGACGCTGCCTCCTGGTGAGCCGTTCATCCCGAACGACATCTACCTGGATACCACCTCGCAGCAAATTCTCATCATCACAGGTCCCAACATGGCGGGCAAAAGCGTGGTGCTGCGTCAAACAGGCCTAATTGTACTTTTGGCGCAAATTGGCTCGTTCGTCCCGGCCCGGCGCGCCCGCATTGGCATTGTTGACCGCATTTTTACCCGCGTGGGCGCTTCGGATAATCTGGCTGCGGGAGAAAGCACGTTTCTTGTGGAGATGAACGAAACGGCAAACATTCTCAACAATGCTACACCCCGCTCGCTAATTTTGCTCGACGAAGTGGGACGGGGGACGTCGACCTTTGATGGGTTATCGATTGCTTGGGCTTTGGTGGAGTATCTGCACGAGACACCTTCGGTGGCAGCCCGCACGCTGTTTGCCACGCACTATCATGAGCTGAACGAGCTTGCCGAGCGTTTGCCGCGCGTGAAAAACTACCGTGTACAAGTGGAAGAGCACGAGGGGAAGGTGATCTTTCTGCATAAGCTTGTGCCAGGAGGAGCCGACCATTCCTATGGCATCGAGGTCGCACGTATGGCTGGGCTCCCAGAGCCGGTGGTTCTGCGTGCTCGTGAAATCTTGCAGCACTTAGAGGCCCAGCACCTAATGGTTGAAGCGCCTGTTGGCGATGAACAATCGGTGCGTGCAGTGCCTGTGCCGCGCCGCACACGCATTCCAGCCGAACCAGGCATCTGGCAGCTGTCGCTGTTTGCAACGACACCCCCTGATCCCGTGACAGAAGCGCTTAAAGAGCGCCTGCGCCGCATCGATCCCAACCGCCTTACGCCGATTGAAGCCTTGCTTTTAGTGGATGAACTTAAGCGCTTGGTTATGCAACATGATTCGTGATTTTTTAGGTGCGTATCCGCGTTTTGACGCAACCAATTTTATTGCACCGAATGCTGTTATCATTGGCGATGTGACGCTAGAGCCGTATGCCAGCATCTGGTTTGGTGCTGTGGTGCGGGCAGACGTAAACTGGATCCGCATCGGTGAAGCTACAAACATTCAAGACGGCGCCATCATCCATGTAACCCGTGGTACAGCCCCTACGCAAATTGGCCCACGCGTTACCGTAGGTCATGGGGCTGTGCTTCATGGCTGCACTATAGAAGAGAACGTACTGATTGGCATTGGGGCTGTGGTGCTCGATGGCGCGGTGATCGGGCGCGATAGCCTGATTGGAGCGCGGGCGCTTGTGCCCCCGGGCATGCAGGTACCGCCTCGGTCGTTGGTGCTGGGCGTTCCAGGCCGGGTGGTACGCACGCTGCGCGACGATGAGGTGGCGAGCATCGCCCGCTATGCTCAAAACTATTTGGAGTACAGTGCTATCTATCGAGGCGAGGTGCGGCCTGAGCACAACCCGTTTTACACCCCTTTGGAAACTCCTCCAGATCGATTCCGTTAGGGCAGACCGCAACAGGGATCACCGGTTAGGAAGCACGTATGCGTATTTTAATTTTAGGTAGTGGTGGACGTGAACATGCACTTGCCTGGGCCTTGTCCCAAAGTCCACAGCAGCCAGAACTGTTCATCGCACCGGGGAATCCGGGAACGGCCCAGTTAGGAACGAACGTACCAATTGCAGCTACGGATGCGGCCAATTTGCGTAAATTGGTTCGGGAGCAGCATATCGACCTGGTGGTTGTCGGTCCTGAGCAGCCATTGGTCGAAGGGATGGCTGAGGCCTTGCGTGCCGAAGGCGTGAGTGTGCTCGGCCCTTCGGCAGCTGCAGCCCGCTTGGAAGGCAGTAAAGCCTTTGCTAAAGCCTTCATGCGGCGGCATGGCATTCCAACGGCCCTCTATCGGACGTTTAGTGCCGCGCAGCTCGATGAAGCGCTGACGTACGTTGCAGCCCATCCAGAACCGTTGGTGGTCAAGGCCAGTGGTCTGGCAGCTGGAAAGGGGGCCGTCGTGTGCGCCACGCGCGAAGAAGCCCAACGTGTGCTTCGCTGGATGCTCGAGGAAGGCGGCTTGGGCAAAGCAGGCAGCGAGGTGGTGGTAGAAGCCTTTATGGAAGGGGAAGAGGCCAGTGTGTTTGCACTTACCGATGGTCGCGACTACGTGCTTTTGGCTCCGGCACAGGACCACAAACGCATCGGCGAAGGGGATACGGGTCCGAATACAGGAGGTATGGGCGCTTATGCCCCTGCCCCCATCGTGGATGAGACCGTGCTGAAACGGGTAGCCCAGGAGATTATTGAGCCAGTGCTCGCCGGCATGGAAGCGGAAGGTCATCCTTACCAAGGCGTGCTCTATTGCGGGCTTATGATTACCGCCGAAGGACCTAAAGTGGTAGAGTTCAACTGCCGTCTGGGCGATCCGGAAGCGCAGGTCGTGTTGCCCGTGGCTGAAGTGGACTGGGTTGAGCTGTTCGAACGGACAGCTTCAGGTCGGCTGCACGGTTTTACGATGCCGCCCGTCCGTAGAGCTGCAGCCTGCGTGGTTTTAGCCTCCGCGGGGTATCCCGGAACGTACACTACGGGACATCCTATCGAGGGCCTCGAGGCGGCCGAAGCATTGCCCAATGTCCTCGTGTTTCATGCAGGCACGCGCAGAACGGAAACAGGACAGCTGGTGACGCAAGGCGGTCGTGTGCTGGGCGTAACGGCTATAGGGGCTACGCTGGCCGAGGCACTGCAACGCGCTTATGCCGCTGCCGAACAGATTCACTTCGAAGGTCGATATTTACGACGTGACATTGGCCAGAAAGGTCTGCTGCGCCTGGCTCTACTGGATGCTTAGCTTCTTAGGCACGTCCCTTGGACCGAGGGTGGCAAAAACCAACGTGCCAGACTCGCTCCAATGGGAATCCCTAGCTAGCTTTGTGCAGGCGCAGGCGCTTGCTGTAGATCCGCAGGGCCGCCTCTACGTTGCCGATGCCGGACGTCACGTGGTCGTACGCCTTTCGCCCGAAGGGCAAATCGAAGCCATCATAGGTGGGCCCGGCAGTGCACCAGGACAGTTCGATACGCCTGTGGCCCTGTACGTTGGGGCTGGATTAAGGCTCTGGGTGGCTGAAGCAGGAAACCACCGCTTGCAACGGCTAACCTGGCAAGGCACGCCCCTTGAGGTTATCCCTTTACCCGAGGGCGTCATGCCTACAGGAGTTTGTGCCCAAGGAAGGCAAGTATGGGTGCTGGATGCCCAAGGGGCTGCCTTGTGGCAACGCCTATCCGATGGCCGCTGGCAAAAAATGGCACAGGGGATGCATCAGCCTATCGCCCTAGCTCCAGGCAGTGGCGGCCGACTGTTTGTGGCCGATGCCGGTCAAAATAAGGTGCTGGCTTACGATGCCTTAGGTGTAGTGGAGCGCCTCTGGATTGAAACTCTTCCAGCTAAACCCCAAGCCCTAACTGCTCTTGGGGATACGCTATGGATGGTGCTCGACCACCGGCTATACCGTCACGTGCCGACCATGGGACTCGAAATATGGGGCACAGCAATGCCCCATGTGGTGGGCCTTGCTGTACATCAGGGGATCGTGTACGTGCTTACCCCCACACGTTTGTATCAGGGGCGTCAGTTTAAAACTCCAGGACGCAGGTAAGCCGTTGTGCTAAGGATCTCAGCCGTAATTTTATACTTGCGTTTAGGCGTTAGTAGTCCGGCTCGTCGCAGCGCACGCATGCGGTCTTTTAAGCTGCGCAGCTGAGCTTGCAACAGTCGAAGGTTTTCTTGAATCTGACGTTCGGCCGCCTTCAGCGCCAGCTCTCCTATATCCGGCTTCATAGACCCAAAATGAACCAATGGTGGAGCAAATGCCCGCCTTCTCTTCAAAACAAGATGTATGCCGGAAAAGAAAGGCTTTGCGGTTTCTTGATGTGAGGTGCTTACGTTTACGATATTCTGCGTAGTCATCCGGAGCCTGACACTTTCCCAAAACCTTAGTGGAGGAGAAGGCTACTACATCAAAAGGAATCTTTGGAATCCAAAGCGAGACGTTGTGTGGCGTGCGGGTGTATTGGTCGGGCTCCTTGGTTTATTGTGGGCCGCCGTAGCGCAGGGGCAACCTTTCCCGCCGGTTGGCCTCTGGCAAGACACGCTTGCTGTAGGTACCACACGGGTTTTTGTGTTGCGCCCGTTTATGCTGATGCCTACGGTGCGCGTTTGGCTAGACGGCGCAGCACTCGACAGCACAGCCTATCACCTTGATGCCGTACAAGGAGTGCTTGTCTTGGCCGATAGCGTGCAAGGCCAGCAGCTTGTCGTAAGCTACCGTACACTGCCGTTTCGCTTGAATCCTGTTTACCAACGTTATGAAGCCTTACCCTTTGTGCCCGCTGCAGTGGTTCACTCAGAGCAAAAAGCGCCTGCAGCCGCCAAAGCACCGGTAAGCCCACCAGAGACATCGCTCAACGTTGAGGGACGGATCACGCGTGGCGTGGTTACTGGAAATCGGCAGGACGTAACCATTGCTTCGGCGCTGCAACTTGCTTTGCGGGGCGAAGTAACCGATGGACTCACGCTAGAGGCATTGCTGAGCGATGCCGACGTGCCGCTTAGTCCTGAAGGGACTACACAGCGGCTGCGAGCGTTCGACCAAATCTACGTGCGACTTCAAAACCAGCATGGGCAACTGCAGCTGGGGGACTACCAGCTGCAGCTGGGAGAAACCACGTTGATGGCAGTGCGGCGTAAGCTGCAAGGGGCCATGCTGGAGGTCCACCTTCCTGGCCAGGGACTGCTACAGGGCATGACCCTACGGACCTCAGGCGCTGTGGCCCGGGGTACGTACCGGCGACAGGTCATTGTGCCTATCGAAGGCGTCCAAGGGCCCTATCGATTAACAGGTGCTGTAGGCGAGCCGTTTATTTTGGTGGTGCCGGGCTCAGAAACGGTATATCTCGATGGCCAACCGCTCGTGCGGGGGACCGACTACCTAATCGATTATGCTACCGGCACATTGACCTTTACTGCACGGCGGCTGATAACGGCAGAACGACGCATCAGCGTGGAGTTTGAGTACACGACGGGGAACAGTGCGCGTACCTTTTTAACTACCCAAGCGCATCTTGCATTGGGCGCAGGCCGACAGGTGGGCTTTCTGGAAGCAACGTTCTTGCAAGAGGGTGATGGCCGCGCTTTCGGCAAAACCTTTGGCTTGACCGCCGCCGACACGCTGGCCCTCCGCCTTGCTGGAGACGGATTGGCTACGCGGCCTGGTGCCGAACCGGTTCCATTTGACCCCGAAGCTCCTTACGTCTTGTATACCCGCGAGGTACGCCAGCTTGCCGATGGTTCGATGGATACCGTCTATGTAGCGCTTCAGGCAGCACCACCGCCAGGCGAAACCGTCTACCGCGTCACGTTTAGCTGGGTGGGCGCAGGCAAGGGGCGTTACGTGCGGGTTGGACAGACCCTCAACGGCATGGTCTATAGCTATCGCGGTCCGGGCTTAGGCGATTACGAACCTGTACGGCTTCTCCCAACGCCAATGCGCCAACAAATGATCGGACTGCGGGCAGGCTTAAAGCCTTTGCCAAGGCTGGCGTTCGAGGGAGAATGGGCTCGCTCTCGTTACGACGCTAACCGCCTCTCTTTACGTGATGCTGCTCGCAGCGTTGCTGATGCCTATCGCTTTCGGGTCCAGCTCGACACGCTGCATGTGCCTTTAGGAAACGTGACAATGGCTTGGCAGCGGCAGTATCTTGGAGCGCGCTTTGCCACGTTTAGCCGCGTGCAGCCAGTTGAGTTTGCTCGTCGCTGGAATGTTGCTCTTCGAGATGAGGCAGAAAGCAGTGGCGTTTTTCTGCAACCCACGACGCAAATAGTCGACGAAGGACAACTGGTGCTGCACATAAACGATAAAAACCAGCTTGCCTTCGAGTTAGGAAGGCTAAGCCAGCAGGGTACGTTTCGTGGAACCCGACAGGCGATGGGGCTTCAGCTCGGTCTAGCGGACCTAGCGCAGCTTCGCTACCAGATAGAGCATATCCAGAGCAGGGATTGGGTAAGGGCGGAGATCGGCCGATGGGTTCGGCAGGAAGGGCACTTGGCCGTGCCCCTTGGGGAGGGGTGGACGCCCTACATGGAGGTCTTGCACGAGGACCGCCGCCAAAGGCTTCAAGGGAGCGACACTTTAAGGGTAGGCTCTATCGCTTACGTAGCCTTGCAACCCGGCCTTTCTTGGCAGCGCCCGCAACTTGAGGCAAACGTGGGCCTAGGATGGCGCTGGGAACAAGACGTTTGGGAAGGGACGCGACAGGCTGCAGGACAGGCATGGACCCTTGAAGGACGGCTGCAATATACGCCAGGGCCGCAATTTCGGACAGCGGTCGAACTAGGCTATCGGCACCGTCAGACCCCCCCACGTTTTGCAGCTCGCTATCCTTTAACAGAGACGATCGCATTGCACTGGGATGGCTTTTTCCAAAGTCCTCGGCAGTTTGCCCGGTTAACCTGGCGCTATGCGGTGCGCAGCGAGCGCACGCCGGTTTTGCAAGAAGTGTACGTGCGTACGGGTCCAGAATTCGGCCAGTATATATGGATAGATTTTAACGGCGACGGGCTACCGCAGGTGGATGAATTCGTGCCGGAGACGCTACCGGACGAAGGCGTTTATGAGCGCGTCTTGATCCCTTCAGATACGTTCATGGCAGCGACGGCGCTTGAGACCAGGGTGCGACTAGAGCTGATGCCTGGCCGCCAATGGGCAACGTTGCGGCCGCTCACGCTGGTCACAACGCTAGAGCTTCATGATCGCAGCCAAGACGTTGCAGCCAAACGCTTTTCTCTTCTGGATCCATCGCGTACCCTTGAGGGGCGCTTACGCCTAGCGCAAGAGGTGTACCTATGGCGCCTGCATCCAGATTATGGTGCCGAGCTGTCCATCGCTGGCCTGCGCACCCTAGCCCGACGGGCCATTGGATTAGAAAAGCAGCACCGGCTTGATGGCCGTATAGGCGTGCGCTATCGGGTTTTGGCCCCCTGGCAGCTTAGTTTTACGGCCGAAGTGCAACGTGACCGTCAGATGAGCGAAGGGCTAAGCAGCCGCACCTATCGCCTGATGCAAAGGCGCCTTCGGCTTGAGGCGACCTACACCCTGGAGGCGCAACGCCAGCTGTCAGGGGCTGTGGCGCTTAGCCAGGGCACTGAGCATGAGGCAAGGCTGGTGGTGTGGATGCTGCGCATGCCGCTAACGGCCGAACTGTCTCAAGCCAGACAAGGGCGTCTCCTGTTGCGCTTGGAGCCAGCCCATGTATGGGCCAACGGCCCCCCAAGTGGACTGGCACGGTATCTACTGACCGACGGTTTGGCCGATGGTTGGAACCTCATTGCCGGCGTTGATGGGCAGCGTGCGCTGCCTGGTAATCTACAGCTTACGTTAAGCTACCATGCACGAGCAAGCGCAGCTGCAGGATTTCGTCATACGCTACGTTTGGAGCTCAGCGCGATTTTTTAGCTTTACTCCAGCGTGAAGGCCACATAGCTGCCCCCAGAGGGCTCGCCCCACTTGCCTCCCCCGGCTGCTATAACCACATACGGCTTTCCCCCAAGCTCGTAAACAGCTGGGGTGGCATAGCCTGCTGCTGGCAGCACAGCTTCCCAGAGCAGTTGACCCGTGTATTTGTCGAAAGCCCGAATTTTTCGGTCGCACGTAGCTGCAATGAACACTAGGCCACCTGCGGTAACGACAGGACCGCCATAGTTCTCGCAGCCCGTGTGGCGCAGCCCTTGGGCAGCTAGGGCCGGGACTTCTCCTAAAGGAACTTGCCAGACGATTTCTCCACGGTCGAGGTCAATAGCTGTCAGCGTTCCCCAAGGAGGAGTAATCGCCGGATAGCCTTCAGGATCCAGAAATTTGTTGTAGCCGTCGTGCTTATAAGGCACGCGGGCCAGCAGCGTCGAGTCGGGGGGTGCATCGAGCGCGCGGTCGCGGCCTGTGAGCAGAAATTCGGCTACAGCCTCGAGCGAGGCTTGACCCAGGTAAGCAAAGCCAGGCATACGACCGCTGCCACTGCGTAAAAAGGCTGCAAGAGAGGCGACTGTATAGCGCTGGGCGAGCTGCATCTGTTCCAGTGAAGGAAATTCGGGCGGATTCCCTCGAAAATCCTCCCGATGACAGCTGGCGCAGAATTGTCGGTAGATATTGCGACCGCTCCAGCGCGCTTCACCTCGTGGAACAAGACGTATGATCCAGGCCATCTCGTTGGCATTAACGTAGAGGTAGCCGGTCTCGGGGTCAAAGGCCGCGCCACCCCACTCGCCTCCGCCATCCAAGCCTGGAAAAACCACGGTGCCTTCGAAGCTGGGTGGGGTAAAGGGGTGACCATAGCGTAGGTGCTGCAGTTGCGCCCGAACAGCTTGGTAGGCCTCTGGCGTGCGGCGTGTAAGTAGCGAGTCATGAAAATGCGTGCGTACAAAAGGAGGCGGCTTACGGGGGATGGGTTGCGTAGCTGCCAGGCGCTCACCAGGCACATCTGAGGAGGGGATGGGGTGCTCGTCAATTGGGAAAAGCGGCTTTCCGGTTTCCCGTTCAAAGACAAAAACGTAGCCGTGTTTGGTAATCTGGGCTACCGCATCAATCAGGCGCCTGCCCCGTCGAACAGTAACCAACGTAGGGGGTGCCGGAAGGTCGCGATCCCAAACGTCATGGCGTACGACTTGAAAGTGCCATAAGCGGCGACCTGTGGCAGCATCTAAGGCCAGCAGTGTATTGGCAAACAGGTTGTCTCCCTGTCGGTTGCCCCCGTAAAAGTCATAAGCCGCCGAGCCGGTAGGAGCAAAAACGATCCCGCGCGTCGTGTCGAGGCTCAGACCGCTCCAGGCATTAGCCCCACCGACGTAGGTCCAAGCATCCGAGGGCCAGCTTTCGTAGCCGAATTCCCCAGGATGCGGAATGGTGTGGAAACGCCAGCGCAAGGCGCCAGTGCGCACGTCGAAAGCCCGAATGTCGCCCGGGGCAGCTGGCAAGTCTTCCCCGACGGTGCTTCCAAGAATGAGCAAATCGCGGTAGACCACACCCGGACTGGTTGCTGTGATCGACAAACTTTGGGGGTCGCGACCTAAGCCCTGGCGCAAATCAACCCGACCGCTGTCGCCAAACGAAACAATGGGGCGACCGCTGCGCGCGTCCAAAGCGTAGAGCCAATGCTGCACTACTACAAAAAGCCGCCGGTCGCGCCCTGTTGCATCTTGCCAGTAAGCCAGCCCGCGGTTGCGCAGCTTGCCTGTAGGCGCTTGGCCATTATGCGGGTCAAATTGCCAGCGAAGGGTACCCGTGGCCGCATCCAGAGCAATGACACGCAGCCGTGGCGTGGTCGCGTACAACACCCCATCGATGACAATGGGGTTACACTGCATTTCTGAGCCCGGGAAAGCGTCGCCTGTTTCATAGACCCAGGCCACGCGAAGACGGTGCACGTTTTCCCGGTTGATTTGCTCTAGCGCTGAGTAGTGCAGGAAATCAGGACTACCGCCGTAGGCCGTCCAGCCACGATAGCCCGTTTCAGGCACCCGGCGCGCGTGGGTCTGACAACCGGCAAGGAGAAGCGCCCCAACGATCCAGCAGCAATGCGCGCCCAGCCTCCAGGTCATGTGATGCACCAGCTTTCTAGAAGGTCGGTTGTGGAATAAAACGGCCTAAAGATAAGGTCTTTGCCGCCTACGTAGAAAGACGTGCCAGGCAATGAGGTGCGTCTAGAGGCTGGGCGCTTGGGATTAGCTTGCTGCGGCTTCGACGCGTTCGAGATCACGCAGCCCTTGCCGTACGTGTTCGGCGGAAGCTTCCAGCAGCTTCCGTTCTTCTTCGGTAAGGTCTACTTCGATGACCTCTTCAACACCTTTGCGCCCTAGACGCACAGGCACGCCGATAAACAAGTCGCGCAAGCCATACTGGCCGTTGACGTAGGCCGCACACGGGAGAATGCGACCTGAGTTTTTGACGATCGCTTCTACCATTTCAGCTGCAGCTGCCCCCGGCGCATACCAGGCCGAAGTGCCCATGAGCTGGACAATTTCGCCACCACCAAATTTGGTCCGCTCGACAATCGCGTCGATTTTTTCTTTGCTTAGCAGCTGCGTGATCGGTATGCCACTGACCGTGGTATAGCGGGGTAGAGGGACCATCGAGTCGCCGTGGCCGCCCATGAGTAGTGCCTGCACGTCGCGCACAGAGACGCCCAGCTCTAGCGCGATGAACGTTCGGTAACGGGCCGTATCGAGCACACCAGCCATTCCCATGACGCGGTGGCTGGGAAAGCCGCTGGTCTTATAAGCTACGTAGGTCATCACATCGAGCGGATTCGAAACCACGACCAGGATCGCATTAGGGCTGCCTTTGACGAACTGTTCCGTAACCGAACGAACGATCTTCGCATTGATTGCGAGCAGGTCGTCGCGACTCATGCCCGGCTTGCGCGGTGAGCCGGCTGTAATGACGCAGATGTCGGAGCCCTCGGTGTCCTTATAGTCGTTTGTGCCGATAATGCGCGTATCGTAGCCGTGAATGGGCGCAGCCTGCTGCATATCAAGTGCTTTACCTTGAGGCAGGCCTTGCACAATGTCGACAAGCACAATCTCGTCGACCATATCCTTACGGGCAATGCATTCGGCAACGGTAGCCCCTACGTTGCCGGCACCGATGATGGTGACTTTCATGGCTGCTTTAAGCTTAGGTTTCTGGCCATTATCACAAAGAAAATAGCACGGGAAAACCGGAAAAATAGCCCAGCTTGTGTAAATTGCCGACGAAGCCTTGGGGTCAACGTCAAGGTACTTATGCGTGCTGTTTTGCTCCGTGCCTCTGGGGGTCCAGAGGTGCTTTACTTGGGAGAATATCCCACCCCTACACCTGGGCCGGGAGAACTTCTGGTTCGTGTACAGGCCGCCTCAGTAAACCGAGCCGACATTTTGCAACGCGAAGGTAAGTATCCCCCACCACCAGGTGCCAGCCCCATTCTTGGGTTGGATATAGCTGGGACGGTTGCGGCTTTAGGACCGGGGGTAACACACTGGCAGGTGGGCGATCGGGTTTTTGGCCTCCTAGAAGGGGGTGGATATGCTGAATATGCTGTACTCCCCGCAGGCATGGCTATGCCGATACCTGAAAACCTGTCGTTTGAAGAGGCTGCTGCGATTCCAGAGGTCTTTCTGACCGCTTA
This sequence comes from Rhodothermus bifroesti, assembly GCF_017908595.1. Classification (NCBI taxonomy): domain Bacteria; kingdom Pseudomonadati; phylum Rhodothermota; class Rhodothermia; order Rhodothermales; family Rhodothermaceae; genus Rhodothermus; species Rhodothermus bifroesti. The sequence continues at coordinate 686,706 of NZ_JAGKTL010000002.1, read as the reverse complement.
TCAGGCCTTAGTCTGGTTAGGTGAGCTTCAAGCCGGCGAGCAGGTGCTGATTCACGCAGGCGCCAGTGGGGTGGGTACGGCCGCTATCCAGTTGGCCCGCCGGCTAGGGGCCAAGGTGCACGTGACCGCCTCGGCAGCTAAACACGAAGCTTGTCGTGCTTTGGGCGCTGAGACTACGATTGACTACCATAGCGAAGATTTTACCGCCCGGGTGCTGGAAGCCACCGAAGGTAAAGGGGTCAGCTTGATCATCGATTTTATCGGCGCGCCTTACCTTAAGCCTAACCTACACTGCCTGGCGACCGACGGCCGCATCGTTCTATTGGCTACCATAGGCGGTAGCCGGGTTGAGACTTTGGACTTGCGCCTCCTTTTTGCCAAACGGGCTCGGCTGATTGCTTCTACGCTGCGTAACCGATCACGGGACTACAAGGTGCGCCTAACGCAGGAATTTGCCGAGCGCTTTCTTGCCGACTTTGCCAAAGGACGCTTGCGGCCGGTGCTTGACCGCATCTACGACTGGTCTGAAGTGGCCGACGCGCACCGCCGCCTGGAAGCCAACCAGCACGTGGGGAAGATTGTGCTGCGCATCGCGTAACGCATCGGTCACAAAATGTCGAGATTACAACGGCTATCTTTAAAAACATTGTTAAAACAACAAAATTGCTGCCATGCCTGCCTATAGGGTAGCACGCGTCGATGCGCTGGCCGATGGCCAGATGAAACAGGTCAAAGCCGGACAGACTGACGTGCTGCTGGTGCGCCTAGCGGGGCAAGTTTATGCCTTAGGAGCGCATTGCACGCACTATGGCGCACCGCTAGCTACGGGTGTGCTTCAAGGAGAACGCATCATCTGTCCTTGGCACCATGCCTGCTTTCATGCGCGCACAGGTGAGCATTTGGAGCCTCCTGGGCTCGATCATCTGCCCACGTTCACCGTGCGCATCGAAGGGGAATCGATTTGGGTCGAAGTTCCAGAAGACGTTGCTTCACATCGCTTGCCCGCTTTGGTGCGTCGGGATGTGAGTGATGGACGTACATGCGTGGTGGTTGGGTCGGGATGCGCTGGTGCCTATGCGGTTGAAGCCTTGCGGGCGCAAGGGTTTACGGGGCGTGTGCTTTGGATAACCGGTGCGGAGTTTCCACCAATTGATCGTCCAAATTTGAGCAAAGCTTATCTTTCGGGCGAGGCGCCTGAGGAATGGATGCCGCTTCGCCCATCAGCATTCTATGCTGCAGCTGATGTTGAGCTTATCCAAGATAACCCTGTGGTTCGCTTAGATGCCACAGCGCGGAGGATTACGTTGGCCGATGGAGAAACGTTGCCTTACGATGTGGCTATTTTGGCACCAGGAGCTGTGCCCCGCCGGCTTGAAGTGCCGGGAGCTGAGCTTTCAGGCATTTTCACGCTGCGCACACTGGACGACAGCCGAGCACTCCGGGCAGCTGCCCAGCAGGCTCGCCGGGCCGTTGTGGTAGGTGCCAGCTTTATTGGCATGGAAGCAGCGCAAAGCTTGCGACATCTGGGACTAGAAGTGACTGTCGTAGCACCTGAAGCGGTGCCGTTTGAACGCACGCTGGGTGCACCCGTTGGGCATGTCTTTCAAACGCTGCACGAGGAGCATGGCGTGAGGTTTCGGTTAGGGCGGACCGTAAAAGCGTTTGCGGGTGAGGAACGGGTTGCTGCAGTTATACTCGACGACGGATCGGAGCTGGCAGCTGACCTTGTGGTGGTGGGTGTTGGCGTCGAGCCTGCTACCGACTTTGTAGAAGGCGTCGCAAAAGCTCCAGACGGCAGCATTCTCGTCGATGCCTATCTGCAAGCTGGTGAAGGACTTTTCGTAGCTGGAGATGCTGCGCGCTTCCCGGATTGGCGAACAGGATCACCTATTCGCATTGAACACTGGCAGACGGCCGCCCAGCTTGGCCGTTTAGCTGGTGCCAACGCCGCTGGCCGACGCCAACCTTACCAAGGGGTACCGTTTTTCTGGACGCGCCAATTCGGCGTAAGCCTGCAGTACGTTGGATATGCCGGGGTATGGGACCAAGTGGTGCTCGAAGGGGATCCGTCAGCACGGCGATTCCTGGCCTATTACGTGCGGGATGAAGCCGTTTGGGCTATAGCCGGTATGGGACGGGGGCGCGAGATGGCAATCTTACACGGTTTGTTATGGGAACATCCCTTACCTGCCCTTGACCTGCTTCAAGACGCTTTGGCAGCCCACTAAGTGTTTTGCGCGTATAAGGCCCTAGCGCAAGTGCAGAACGTGTGCTCCGTATGCCCAAGCTACGTCCATTTTCCAAACAACCCGATCCGGCTCGACGGGAAGCCGTGCAGCTTCTGGAACGCATTGAGTCGGATCAGGCCTACGTCAACCGGTTGATTAGCGAACACCTGACCGACGAACTACCCCCTGAGGCTGGCCGGAGGACTACGGAGTACGTGGCGGGTGTGACGCGTTGGCGTCGATGGTTGGATTTTCTCCTGGCGCAGGCCTACCACGGTCGCTATGATCAGTTGGAGCCGCGCTTGCGGCAGATTCTTCGCTTGGGACTCTATGAGCTGCTTTTTCTGAAAACTCCTGCCTACGCTGCATTGCACGAGGCTGTTTTGCTGGCTCAGGCAATGGTCCGGCCGCAGGCAGGCAAGGTGGTCAACGCGGTGCTGCGGACGCTGTTGCGCCAGCAAGACTTTCTGCCACAGCCGCAAACCGGTGACGTGGCCGAGGACTTGGCCATTTGCTATTCTCATCCCACCTGGATGGTGCAGCGTTGGCTAGCGCGATATGGCCGCGAGGCAACGGAAGCCCTGATGCAACACAACAATACGCGCCCTTGGTTTGGGATACGGGTACGTACCGACCGCATTGCCCGCAGTGTAGTGCTGCACCGACTGGCCGATCGAAGGGTTGAGGCCGAGCCGTCACCGGTTTTGGACGACTTCGTTCGGGTACGCCGGCTGCAGCCTATCCTAGAAGATCGGTTAATTGAAAAGGGTCTACTTGCTGTGCAAGATGAAAGCGCTGGGTTAGTAGTGCGTCTGCTGGATCCTCACCCCGAAGAAACGATCATCGATGCATGTGCCGCCCCAGGAGGTAAAACCACGTATATCGCTACGCGCATGCGGGATCACGGCCGGGTGCTTGCCTTCGATGTCCATCCAGGCCGCACAGAACGCATTCGTCAAGCAGCGCTCCAGCAAGGGTTGACCAGCATTGTGGCTGAAACGCTTGACGTGCGACATGTCGCCGAGCGCTACCCAACGCTGCAGGCTGATCGTGTGCTACTTGACGTACCTTGCTCTGGGCTGGGGGTACTGGCTAAGCGTGCCGACCTGCGCTGGCATCGCTGCCCAGAAGCACTCGACGAACTGACGCAGTTGCAGGACGCGTTGCTGGAGGCTGCCGCACGCTTGGTGCGTCCCGGGGGTGTATTGGTCTACAGTACGTGCACGATCGAGCCCGAAGAAAACGAAATGCGGGTGCAAGCTTTTCTACAACGGCACCCGGAATTTGCCCTAGAGGGTGCTGAGAACTGGGTGCCTGCTTCTATGGTGACGCCAGCAGGCTTTTTAGCAACTTGGCCGCCACGCGATCGTATGGATGGAGCGTTTGCCGCACGCATGCGTCGAAAGGCCTAAACCGTCATGGAAACGCTGATTCGCGAGCTTATCCCACATGCTCCGCAGTGGGGATTGTTTGTGGCGCCTGCGATTCCTGAGGATCGCCTAAAGGGAGCGCTTGCCGATTACGCGCACGAGGCAAGCGCGGCCGAGGTGGTGGCGCTCTACGATGCAACCTGGATGGGAACCGGACGAGATGGGGCTGTCTTTTTACGCGACCGCGTTATATTTCAAAATACAGACCTGGAGCCTCCGCAGACCGTCCGCTACGAAGACGTGGTCGGTGTGGCCTTGAGGCGTCGCCTGTTGGGTGGACGACGCATTGAGCTTCAGGTTAACCGCGGCCGCGCCACTTTTACGCTGTCGATGGATTTTTCTGGAAAGCCCAAAGCTGCACCCTACGTGGCGCGCTTCCTGCACGAAGCTATGCTGCAGGCCTCTGCAAGAGCTGCTGCGGAGCCTGCAGAGACTACCGACCTTGCCGCTGTAGAAGCGGCGCTCGATCGCTTGCGTCAAGCAGGTCGCTTGAGCATGCGAGACTACCAACGGCTGCTTGAAGTGTTACGATCCAGTTAAGCCAGAAAACATTCTCCTAGACTTTCCCGTTAGAATCGGGCCTGTAAAACCGTATAACCAATGTGAGGAGCAACCATGGCCTTTACACTACCCCCCTTGCCTTATCCGTACGATGCCCTCGAGCCGTATATCGACGCCCAAACGATGGAAATCCATCATACAAAACATCATCAAGCCTACATCAACAATGTCAACAAAGCGCTTGAGGGCTATCCAGAGCTGCAGCAGAAGTCAATTGAAGATTTACTGCGCGGGATTAACACCATTCCAGAAGCCATCCGTACCACCGTTCGCAACAATGGTGGCGGGCATGCCAACCACAGTCTCTTTTGGACCATTATGAAGCCCCAGGGTGGGGGCGTGCCCAGTGGCGAATTGGCCGAGGCTATTAACGCGACGTTTGGATCGTTTGAAGCCTTTAAAGAGAAATTTTCGGCTGAGGCAGCCGGTCGTTTTGGCAGCGGTTGGGCTTGGCTGGTTGTCGACGAAAACGGCAAGCTCCAGGTCTATTCGACGCCAAACCAAGATAGCCCCTACATGCAAGGGCATACGCCGATTCTTGGACTAGACGTGTGGGAGCATGCCTATTACCTCAAATACCAAAACCGGCGGCCGGAGTACATCCAGAACTGGTGGAATGTGGTTAACTGGGATCAGGTAGCCCAGTACTACAAGGAAGCACTGGCCAAGGTGGCCGCTGCGTAAATTTGCGGTTGGTTCGGTGAGGGCAGGGCTTTACGTCCTGCCCTTTTGCGTCAGGGCGATGTCACTTCCCGAAACGATAGCCTATCGCTGGTTGCGCTACGATGCGGCACAGGAAGCCGCCTGGAGGGCATGGCTTTCTGCGGAGGAGCAGCAGCGGCTAGAGCGTTTCCGAAGCTTCTATCGCAAACGGTCATTTTTGACCGGTAGGGCGGCAGTGCGCCAGCTGTTGGCCCAACAGCTGGGGGTGACTCCAGGTCAGGTGCCGCTGGTCGCTCAACCTGATGAGCCACTTCAAGTGTTAGGTGAAGACGTATATGTTTCTCTTGCTCATGCCGATGACTGGGCATTGGCTGCCACCGCTCCCTATCCCATTGGGGTAGATCTGGAACGCTTAAGGCCTCGTTCTCCCGAGCTGTGTCGTCACGTATTACATCCCGAAGAATACCCATTGCTAGAAACCTTTGGAAAGACAGCAGCAGAAGCTATTGTCTGGCTGTGGGCTTTGAAAGAAGCCGCGCTCAAAGGTGCTGGCCTGGGGCTGCGGTGTTGGCCTCGGCGGTTGCGCTTGGAACTGGTGGGGGCTACGTGCGGGTGGGTTCAGCTGCCCAATGGCCAGCGCTGGGCTGTAGCGGCTGGTTTGCGTGAGGGGTACGTTTGGGCCATTGCCTGGCCTGCATTAGGGCTAGATTCCTTATCAAATCAACACCACGTGAACCATGGTATCGGCCATTTTTGATCCGGATCGCTGGCTGGAAGTCGAAGGTTTTCAGTTTGAAGACATTACCTATCACCGGGCTAAAGACCAGGGTACGGTGCGCATTGCGTTTAACCGACCCGAAGTGCTGAACGCATTTCGTCCAAAGACGGTTGATGAGCTCTACCAGGCGCTCGATCATGCACGTCAGACGCCCGATGTAGGGGTGATCTTGCTAACAGGTAACGGGCCTTCTAAAAAGCACGGCAAGTGGGCCTTCTCGGCTGGGGGAGATCAGCGCGTGCGCGGCCCTTCGGGTTACCAGTACGAAGCAGGGGACAACACACCAGCCGCACGCGCCCATATGGGCCGGCTGCATATTTTGGAAGTTCAGCGGCTGATTCGCTTTATGCCCAAAGTAGTGATTGCCGTAGTACCAGGCTGGGCCGTAGGCGGCGGACACAGCCTGCACGTGGTATGCGATTTAACAATCGCAAGCCGCGAGCATGCGCTTTTCAAACAAACCGACCCAGATGTGGCCAGCTTCGATGGCGGCTTTGGCTCAGCCTACCTAGCCCGCATGGTCGGGCAAAAACGCGCCCGAGAAATCTTTTTCCTAGGACGGACTTACACGGCTGAAGAAGCCTACCAGATGGGCATGGTCAATGCTGTCGTGCCACACGAAAAACTCGAAGAAGTTGCTTTGGCGTGGGCTGCCGAGATTAACCGCAAAAGCCCTACAGCTATCCGAATGCTCAAGTATGCCTTTAACCTGATCGACGACGGCCTGATTGGACAGCAACTTTTCGCTGGTGAAGCAACCCGTCTGGCCTACATGACCGAAGAAGCCCGCGAAGGCCGCGATGCCTTCTTAGAAAAGCGCCCGCCGGATTACTCGCGGTTTCCTTGGTATTACTGATCTAGCGCAGGTAGTAAAGAGAAAAAAATTTTCCTTTATGAACCTTTGAGGCAAGGTTTGGGTTTTTTAGTTCGGAAGCGCTTGCAAAAGGCCCAAAACCATGGAATCCCGCATCTACAAGCCGAAGCATCCTGTTCGCTTTGTTACGGCCGCCAGTTTGTTCGATGGCCATGATGCCGCGATCAATCTGATCCGCCGTTTACTTCAAGCGAGTGGCGCTGAAGTGATTCATCTCGGCCATAATCGCTCGGTTCAGGAAATCGTCGAGACGGCCATTCAGGAAGATGTGCAGGGGATTGCTGTCTCCAGCTATCAGGGCGGACACATGGAGTTTTTTAAATACATGATCGACCTGCTGCGCGCCCATGGGGCTGCACATATCAAGGTATTCGGGGGTGGGGGAGGCGTAATCGTCCCGGAAGAAATTCGTGAGCTGGAGGCTTACGGCGTCTGCAAAATTTTCTCGCCAGAGGATGGGTTGCGCTTAGGCTTGCAGGGGATGGTCAACTTCATGCTTGAGCAGTGCGATTTTCCCACGGTGCTTCAGCTTGAGGAAGCAGAGCTAGAACGCTTGCGGCAACGCGACAAAAAAGCCTTAGCTCGGGTGCTGACGGCCATTGAGCAACGGCTTTTGGCGCAGGTGCCGGCACGTCTTGTACCGGAACCGGCCGGTGGGGATGGAGCTCCAGCTCCTGAAATCCATACGGCGCCCGTGATAGGGATTACAGGCCCGGGCGGTGCAGGCAAATCTTCGCTCACCGACGAGCTTATCCGGCGCTTTTTGTGTGATTTTGAGGATCTTCATATTGCGGTGCTTTCCATTGATCCAACACGTCGCCGCACAGGTGGAGCGCTACTGGGCGACCGCATTCGCATGAATGCGCTCTACGGCCAAAACGGCCATCGCGTCTATATGCGCTCGTTTGCCACACGCCAAGCCCATCGATCCATCACGCAATCGCTTCAAGCAGCCATCGATGTCTGCCGGGCAGCTGGCTTTGATCTCATCTTTGTAGAGACGGCCGGTATTGGCCAAAGCGATACCGAAATTGCCGATCTGGCCGACGTAACGCTCTATGTGATGACGCACGAGTATGGCGCGCCGATGCAGCTTGAAAAGATTGGCATGCTGGATGTAGCCGATCTCATCGCGCTGAATAAGTTTGAAAAGCGCGGCAGCCAGGATGCGCTGCGTGAAGTGCGGAAGCAAGTGCAGCGCAATCGCGGGGCGTTTGCGCTGCCGCTTGAAGCAATGCCTGTTTTTCCCACCATGGCTGCACGCTTCAATGATCCGGGCACGACGCGCTTGTACTTAGCGCTGCTCGATCTACTTAATGAGCGTTTTCGCTTTGGTCGCAGCTCGCGTCTGTTTTGTGCCGCAGAACTACCAGAAGTCGATCCCGAAAAGCTAGCAATCATTCCACCCAAACGGGAACGTTATCTGGGTGAGATTGCCGAAACGTGCCGCAACTACCGCAAATGGGTCGAAACGCAGGTAACCTATGCCCGCAAGTGGGGAGAGGCGGTGGGTGCGCGCCGGCAGGTGGAGCACTGGGCACCCCAAGACCGCGCGTTGTTGCTTGAACGGCTAGATCAAATGATCCAACACTGGTGGGACAAGCTCGATGCCCGCTGCAAACGCATCCTTGAGGCCTGGGAAACCACAGCCGAGCGCTATCGGCAAGAGACCTTCACCTACACAGTACGTGATCGGGAAATCACTGTACCCCTTTACCACACCTCGCTGGCCGGCACGAAGCTGCCACGCGTAGCGCTGCCGCGCTATGAAGATCCAGGCGAGCGCTTGCGTTTTGCACTACTCGAAAATCTACCCGGCTATTTCCCCTATACCGCCGGCGTCTATCCTTTTAAACGCACCGAAGAAGAACCCACGCGCATGTTCGCTGGCGAAGGATCGCCCGAGCGCACCAATCGCCGGTTCCATTTTGTTTCGGAAGGAATGGCAGCTAAGCGACTGTCGACCGCTTTCGACTCGGTAACGCTCTACGGCCGTGATCCTGATGAGCGACCCGACATCTACGGTAAAATCGGCAATGCTGGTGTATCGATCTGCACGCTCGACGATATGAAAAAACTGTACTCGGGCTTTAACCTCTGTGACCCGAAAACCAGCGTGTCGATGACAATCAATGGACCGGCACCCATGATCTTGGCCATGTTTCTTAACACGGCCATAGACCAACAGGTGGAGTACTATCTGCGCGAGATCGGCCGTTGGGAAGAAGTAAAGCAGGCAATTGAAGAACGCTTAGGTGACGAGCGCCCGCGCTACATACCCTTTGGCCCTCAAGGGCGTCTTGAGCATCTGCCGCCTACGCATGACGGCACAGGGCTGGGGCTTTTGGGCCTCAGTGGCGCCGACCTGGTCGCCTGGAACCTGCTTGAGCCGGACACCTACGAGAACATCAAGGCACGAGCGCTTTCGGTAGTTCGGGGTACCGTGCAGGCGGATATCCTCAAAGAAGACCAAGCTCAAAATACTTGCATCTTTTCAACGGAGTTTGCGCTGCGCCTTATGGGTGACGTGCAACAGTACTTCATCGACCATAAGGTGCGCAACTTCTATTCGGTTTCTATCTCGGGTTATCACATTGCCGAAGCCGGGGCCAATCCAATTACCCAACTGGCTTTCACCTTGGCCAATGGCTTCACGTATGTCGAGTACTACTTGAGCCGAGGTATGCATATCGATGATTTTGCCCCGAACTTGTCGTTCTTCTTCTCGAACGGCATGGATCCGGAGTACAGCGTGATCGGCCGTGTAGCCCGCCGTATTTGGGCCGTGGTGATGCGCGACCGCTACGGTGCCAGCGAACGCAGTCAGAAGCTCAAGTACCACATTCAGACCTCAGGTCGTAGTCTGCATGCTAAGGAAATTGCTTTCAACGACATTCGCACTACGCTCCAGGCCCTGATGGCCATCTACGACAACTGCAATTCGCTGCACACGAACGCTTACGATGAGGCTATCACGACGCCCACCGAAGAAAGCGTACGCCGTGCCATTGCTATCCAGCTCATTATTCATCAAGAACTTGGCCTGGCTAAAAACGAAAACCCCCTCCAGGGCAGCTTTATCATCGAGGAGCTTACGGATCTGGTTGAAGAAGCCGTGCTGCAGGAGTTTGAACGCCTTGACCGGCGTGGTGGGGTGCTGGGCGCTATGGAATCGATGTACCAGCGCAGCAAGATTCAAGAGGAATCGTTGCTCTATGAGCGCAAAAAACACAGCGGTGAGCTACCCATTATTGGCGTCAATACCTTCTTGCCTCGAGATGGCCAGTCGCACGATGCGCCTGCGGCGCTGATGCGCTCTCATGAAGAGGAAAAGCGCCACCAACTCGAAAACTTGCGTGCGTTTCAGCGCCGCAATGCTTCCCGCGCACCAGCAGCGCTTGAGCGGCTGCAGCAAGTAGCACGCCGAGGGGAAAACATCTTTGCCGAGCTTATGGAAACCGTGCGCTACTGCTCCCTGGGTCAAATTACACAAGCCTTGTTTGAAGTAGGCGGCGAGTACCGGCGGAATATGTGATGCGGAACGCCCCTGTAGTGCGGGCGTAGTCTGTGAAGAGGCAAAGAATCGCAGCTCTTGTTGCCGAAATGCGCCTGTTGCCGCTCGCCATAGGCCTAGGAGCTTTACTGGTTGCTCCAGCCGCAGCCCAGTACTACGAGTATCACTTCGGCAGAAATAAAGTGCAGTACGAGCGCTTCGACTGGCATGTGCTGCAGACCGAACACTTCGACATTTACTACTATCCTGAAATGCAGACGCTGGCGGAGCACGGCGCTTATTTTGCCGAAGAAGCCTACCGCGTGCTTCAGCAGCGTTTTAACTATTCCCTTCCACGCCGCACGCCGCTCATTTTTTATGCAGCCCCGTATCATTTTCAGCAGACCAACACGACGCCCGGGTTTATTCCAGAAGGCGTAGGAGGGTTTTTTGAGCTGATTAAAGGCCGGGTGGTATTACCTGCAAACGGAAATCTCTACCGGTTTCGGCGGGTGATCTGGCACGAACTCGTGCACGTGTTTACGTTCCATCGCGCTTTTCAAGTGCTGCGCGACCATCGCGTGCCGCCAGATCGGTTCCTGCCCCTCTGGTTTACCGAAGGTTTGGCCGAGTACTGGTCGGGACCGCCCGATGATCAACACGAGATGATCTTACGTGACGCACTGTACGCAAACTACCTGGTCCCTTTGGAAAATATGTACCGGATTTACGGTACGTTTCTGATGTACAAAGAGGGCGAAGCGCTGTGCCACTTTATCGCGGAAACCTACGGCGAGGAAAAACTGCTGGAACTTATTGAGCAATTCTGGATCGACCGTGACTTTCGGCGTGTGCTGGAACATGTGCTAGGAGAAGACTTCTACGCGATCTCGGATCGTTGGGAGCGCTGGCTAAAGAGGCGCTATTTGCCCGATCTGCCTAACCAATCGCTTCCCTCACTGGCCGCGCATACCGTTGTAGCCCGCGGCTTTAGCACCAAACCGGTTGTTTACCGGCGACAAGACGGTCGCCAGATGGTTTACTACCTGGGCAACGAGGGGGCTTACACCCATCTGTATGCGCTACCGGTAGACTCCGCTTACGATCCCCTTGGAGCGCCGCGCGTACTCATACGCATTGGGCGCGACGAACGCTTTGAGTCGATTAACCTGCTCGAAGACCGCATGGACGTGTCGCGCCAAGGTCTACTGGCCTTCACCACGCGCAGTGGCGGTAGCGATGTGCTGCACCTGTACGATTTAGAGCACGAGGACCTGGTAGCTACCTATAGATTCGATCGATTAGTGGCAATTTATAGCCCCTCTTGGAGTCCGAGCGGCCGCCAACTTGCTTTTAGTGCTATCGATGAAGGGGGCTGGATCGACCTGTACGTCTTCACACCGGAAACCGGACAGCTTGAGCGATTGACCCGCGATCTCTATGACGAACGGGATCCCGCCTGGAGTCCGGATGGACGCTCCCTGGCCTTTGCTTCCGACCGCACCGCATGGGGAGACCGCTATGCCATGAATCTATTCCTGTATCGGTTTGATACCGGACAGATCCACCAGCTCACCCAAGGGCTGCGTCGGGATCAAGAACCGCGGTGGAGCCCGGATGGCCGCTATGTGGTGTTTTCCAGCGCGGTCAAGGGCGAAAACGGCCGCTTTGGCCCTCGCAATATCTGGGCAGTAGAGGCGGTTCCGTCGCTACCTGCACCTCCCGTAGCCACATTGCACCCAGAGACGGTCCCTAGTCCGCCGCTGCGTCGGCTCTATCGCCTCACGAACCTGGCCACAGCTGCCTTCGACCCCGTTTGGACCCCTGATGGACATTTGCTTTTCAGCACCTTTGAACACTACCGGTTTGCGATTCGACAGCTGCCTGATATAGCTCAGTATCTGGAAAAGCCATATCAGCGCACGAGCATTGCCTTGCTGGGTAGCGATCCAGCATGGCAACCAGGGCGCCTTTCGGCCGAAAGCAGTGTGCGCCGCCGCCCTTATCGGCGACGCTATAGCTTGGACGTCGCTTATGGGGGGATTAGCATTAGCCAAAGCGCCCTTTGGGGCACAAGCGGCGGGGCTGCACTGGCATTTTCAGATCTGCTGGGCGACGATCGCTGGTATTTGATGGTCTTTCACGCTGGCCAAAGTAGCGGCGATCTGCTCAAAGGACTAAACCTGGCTGTCTCGCGCATCCAGCTGCACCGGCGCACGGATGTGGGCTACGGCCTTTACCGCTTTGCTGGACTACGCTATGACCTGACCGATCCAGATGCTGCGGCCGAATATCCGCTCTTGTGGGAAGAGCTCATCGGGACCTACGGCGCCCTAAGCTATCCTATCTCGACATTTCGCCGGCTTGAACTCAACACCGCATTGGCCTGGAGCGACAAACGGGTCGCTATTCGTGGCATCGAACGCCAAGCGCTTTTGCTGTCTAACGCCCTGTCGCTGGTGCATGATAACGCGCTTTACGGCCTTAACGGACCCGTTGACGGCTGGCGGGCCAACCTGACCATTGGCTACACGACCGACCTGCGCTATGCTAATGTCAACTATTATACGCTGAGCTTGGACGTGCGCCACTACCTGCGCTTGTTGCGCAATGTCACCCTGGCCTCCTGGGGTATGCTCCGCATCAACGAGGGGCGTGAAGCTCGGCTCTGGTTTTTGGGTGGGAGCTGGGACTTGCGCGGCTTCCCACTTTTTGATGTGCGCGGAAGCAAGCTCTGGTTTACTTCGCACGAGCTCCGCTTCCCTATTCTAGAAGCACCTTCGCTTTACATCCCCATCCTGGCTCCTTTTGGCATTGCGAACTTGCGCGGCGCGTTGTTTTTCGACGCCGCCCACGTATGGAACAACGATTACGCCCAACGCCAGCCGCAGCTCTATGCAGGCGAAACGCTCGGAGCTGTTGGCTTAGGCTTCCGGCTCAACCTCTTTGGTGGGCTGGTGCTACGTTACGATATCGGGTATCGCTACCGCGAAGGCTTTCGCTATCGCGAGCGGTCTTTTCGGCAGTTTTTCTTCGGATGGGACTTTTGAACGCGCAGTTCCCTCAAGGATGGGCCTTGCTGATAGGCGTAGCCCTTGTGCTTTCGGGTTGCCGATCGCTTCAGGTACCCATAGGAGCGCTTGTAGCTCCTGCGGAGCCTTCGCTTGCCTTGCTTAAGCCACCGCTTACGGTAACGTGGCGACGTGACGCAGAAGCTGCTCCTGGCTTAGCCTTTGAAACTGGACGAATACTGTTTGTCACCAACCGCAAAGGGGATATTCATGCGCTCGAACTTCCCGAAGGCCGTAGGCGCGGCGTGCTCGACGTAGGGCGCGACCTCATGGGCCAGCCTGTAGTCCATCAAACCCTGCTGCTGGTGCCTGTCCCTCTAGAGGAAGGCGCTGTGATCGGCTATGACCTTTACCAGCGGCGAATCGTGTGGCGTCACCTAGGCGAAGGGGTAGAAGCAGGGCTGTGGCAAGCTGGCATGCTGGTGTATGTAGCCGATCGGCGTGGACAGGTATATGCGCTAGAAGGCGTGACAGGACAAGTGCGCTGGCAGCAATCTCCTGAAACTATTGGCCTTGAAGGTGTACGCAGCCGGCCAGTAATAGCTCAGGGCGTGCTTATCGTGGCCGATAAGCGGGGCCGGATCGTTGGGTTGGACACTGCACATGGATCCCTACGCTGGCAGCAAGCAGGCGCCGGCCCGGTCTACGCGGATCTGCTTCCTGTAGGCGACCGCGTGTTGGTTTCGACCACCCGCGGACGATTGCTGGCGATAGCAGCCCAAACCGGTGCACTACTATGGACGCAGACGTGGCCCGACACAAGCGTGCACCTCACAACACCTGCCGTAGTTGGCAACCAGGCTTATGTGGCCGGAGGCGATGGCAGCGTGTGCGCAATTGACCTGAAGACCGGGAAGCGCCTTTGGTCCTGGCAAGGGCCAGCTGCCATCGTAGCCGCTCCAGTTGCCGTGCCTGAACTAGAACTGCTGTACGTAGGCGATCTAGACGGAACACTCTACGCACTGGACCTGCACAACGGTGCTGTTCGTTGGAAACTCGAAGACTTAGGAGACGTGCTGCACTTGACACGAACCGCCTCTGGGCTTGTGGTCCTCTGTCGCCCACGACACATATACCTGCTTCAATCCACGCATGAAACCTTGGCTGCGTCACCTTAGCCTGAAGCTGGGCCTGCTCTGGAGTGCTGCAACAGCTGCAGCGCAGCCGGTCGTTGTGCTTGAGACCAACTGGCCCGAAGCGCAAGTTTATGCCGACTCTGTTTTATTGGGAATAGCTAGAACCGGCAGCTTCCTCATCCCTGCAGGCACGCAAGTGCTGCGCTTGGTTCCACCAGACGGAGACACCTGGTCCATCCCAGCACAACAGGTAATCTTGCCAGATCCGGTGCCCGATACCTTGCAACTCTACCTGCCATTCCCATACTATTACTACCTAGAAACCTTACCTTCTGGAGCCCGCATCTATCGCGGCCCGCCAGCGCAAAATCGCCTATTGGGTGAAACCCCTTTTACCGGCGTCTTCGAGGAACCGTTGCAGGATACGCTCTATTTTGTCCATGCCGGCTACGCCCCTGCAATGCTCCAACCCAGCACGCTTGTCTGGAATCACCATCGCCTCGTGCTGCAGCCGATTGATCCTGAAGACAAGGTGACGTTGTGGACGCCTGCTCAGCGTCGGCATGGCCTAACCTACTTGGCACTGGGCGTTGCCTTAGCAGCTACCGCCGTTTCGGTTCATTATAAATTTCAGGCCGATCGCCTCTATGCTCAGTATGAGCAGACGGGCGACCCTGCTCTGCGGCCGCGCATTCGGGAATTGGATCTTCGCGCAGGTGTGGCGCTCGGTGTGGCGCAGATCGGATTAGGCGTGGCTGCTTTTCGGCTTATTTTTCGATAGATTAACCATGGAGCAATTAGCCATGATGCTTAAAGAACGACTCACAGAAGACCTCAAGGCTGCTATGCGCGCACGAGATGAAGCGCGCCTACGTACTATTCGGGCACTTCGGGCCGCATTGCTAGAGCGCGAAATTGCCGAGCGCAAAGGCGGTAAGGCCACACTGACTCCCGAGCAAGAACTGGAGGTCCTGCAAAAAGAGGCTAAGCGCCGTCGCGAGGCGATCGAGCAATTCCAGGCGGCTGGTCGTGACGACCTGGTGCAGAAGGAAACCGAAGAACTGCGCATCATCGAATCTTATTTGCCGCGTCAGCTGAACGACGAGGAAATTCGTAAGGTACTTGAAGAAATTATTGAAACCTTAGGAGCGCGTTCGGTACGTGAACTGGGGCAGGTGATGAAAGAAGCCATGGCGCGCCTGCGCGGCCAAGCCGAAGGCCGCCGCATTAGTGAGCTGGCTCGAGAACTTTTAACCCAGCGGGAAGCCGCTTCGTGATTCCTCTGACATCCATCGACTGGTTCATCGTAGCGCTTGTCAGTCTAGGCATGGCGCGTGGATTTACTACAGGCGGCGTGCGACAGCTGCTGGGGCTTGTAGGGTTTGTTGCAGCTGTTGTGGTGGGCATTTCGGCAATGGAGTCTATGGGACGGCTTGTTGCTGAAAGCTTAAAACTTTCACCACGCGTGGGCCCACTTTTAGGATTTTTGGTAGTGTTTATGGCTGTATTGTTGTGCGTTTGGCTGATCATTCAGGCCACCGAAGCGTTACTGGGCGCTGTTAAGTTGTCGCTTTTCAATCGACTGTTGGGCATGCTTATCGGAGGGGTGAAGGCTGTGCTGCTGCTCAGCTTGCTGTTTCTGATATTACAAGCCTTAAATTGGCCTAAGGCCAACGCCCGCAGGGCTTCACTGCTTTACGAACCTGTAGCTACGGTATTGCCTACTGCCTGGGATTTTGTCGCGGCACGCGCGCCCGAGGCTCAGCGACTGGTAGAGCGCTTTTCTGCACTGAAAGACTAAAGGCTGCGTTTGCAATGGGGTGCCATGGTTGGTAGGTCCTGGGCAGCATTGCTGGCAAGCTTAGTTCCGGAAACTGCTGCGCCTGCATTTCGGACGCACGAAACCGTACGTCCTTTGCTTGAGGCAGCTTGCCGCATGAGCAGCGGCTTAGCTACGTTTCTGGATATTGGTTATAGTGAAGAAGGGCGACCTATCAGCGCTGTGGTTATGGGGCAGGGACCACGTACAGTCGCCCTGCTGGCCGGTACGCACGCGGACGAGCCAGTAGGCCCGGAGACGCTGCGCTGGTTTGTGCTCGAAGGTCTTCGGCAAAGCAGCCAACTGCAGCCCATTTTGGAACGCTTCCAGCTTGTCATTTTACCCCATATCAATCCAGATGGAGAAATCCGTAACCAATCCTGGGTAACCCATTGGCCATCGCTTGAAGCCTATTTAGCCCATGTTGTACGGGAACTGCCAGGACGGGACTTGGAATTCGGCTATCCTGACCTTAGGCCAGAAAATCGCGCTGTAGCTGATTTTTTACGTGCCTATGCACCTTTTGCTGGATATGTCAACCTACACGGGATGGGTTTTGCCGAAGGCGCCTTGCTGCTCATCGAGCGCCACTGGTCATTTCGTACTGAGGCATTGCAACAGGCGTTTGTCGCAGCTGCACAAGCAGCGGGCCTTGGACTGCACGACCACAACCGCAAAGGGGAGAAAGGCTTTTTCTACATTGGCCCTGGCTTTATGACTACGCCTGAAGGCGAAGCCATGCGTACGTTTTTTGAAGCACGTGGCGAACCCCAACAAGCACAACACTTTCGCTTGAGCTCAATGGAGTTGGTACGCGGATTAGGCGGCGATCCCTTGTGTTTAGTGACCGAGTTACCCCTTTTTGTTGTTCAGCGCCGACCTGCTGCACCAGGGATCCCGAAAGCCTATCTGGAATTGCGCGCGCAGCTAGCCGAGCTGCGCCTGCGTGCCTTAAAAGGAGAGACCCTTGAGGATGCCCGCAGGGCGTTTGGGTTGCAGCCGCTTCCTTTGGCAAAAGCGATGCGCCTGCAGCTGCAGGTTATTGGCCTTTTGTTAGAAACGATTGGAGATTAAGGGTGGATGAAGCTGAAGTATTGGTTTTAGGTTAATTTATGTGTTGAAAGCGCTTGCGATATGGTTTCTTTTCTAGCGTATTTGCAACTTTACTTCCAAATAGCTATTCGTTTCCAATCTAGAATTTCGCCAACAGGCCTGTAGCAAGCGCTATGATCGAAAAGAAAAAGACCAGCAAGGGCATTCGTGTGACGTTTAGCCTGCCAGCTGAGGCGGCTCGCAAGAGCGTATCGGTAGTGGGAGATTTTAACAATTGGGATCCTTCAGTTCACCCCATGCGCCTCTACAAAAATAAGGGTGTTTGGAGCAGGTCAATCGTGCTTAAGCCTGGCACGTACCAGTTTCGCTATTGGGTCGATGGCGAGCATTGGATCAACGATGAACAAGCCGATGGCTATACGCCTAGCCCCTTTTTTAGCGAGAACTGCCTGCTTCACGTCGGCTAAGGTCTTGACATAGCGCGTGGTGTTTAGGCGTCTCTCTAGGGACGCCTTTTGCTTTATGCAAAGAGCCATTGCACTAGGTAGATAGCCAAGAGCATGGCTGTGATGTCAGCAATGAGGCCGGCGGGCACAGCATGGCGGGTTTTGGTGATGCCTACGGCGCCAAAGTACACGGCTAAAACATAAAATGTGGTTTCCGTTGAGCCAAACATCACCGCTGCAATCTTTACAATCAGAGACTCTTCGCCGTAGCGCTGAATCAGGTCAAGCACTACTGCTGCAGAACCAGAGCCTGTTAGGGGTCGCAAGATGGCCATAGGCAGCACCTCAGGCGGGATCTGGAGCGGGCGAAGCACAGGGCGGAGCAGTTCTACTAAAAAGTCCATGGCCCCTGAAGCGCGAAACATCCCGATCGCGAACAGAATGCCTACCAGATAAGGTATAATGCGCACAGCCACGTCAAACCCCTCACGAGCGCCTTCAACAAACACTTCGTAAACAGGCACGCGGCGCAAAAGACCGTACAAAGGAAAGCCGACAATCAACAGGGGTAAAATCAGCAGCGAGAGGGTTTCCAAAAACATACGGAACGTTTCCATGACCTTCTAGGCATCTGTTGGTGTGCGTAAAGGATCGGTTTGGCGATAGGCAGGGAGCTTACCCAGCAACTTGGCTGCCAGGATTGCCACAACCAGAGAGACTAAGGTGACTATAATGATGGGTAAAACCAGGGGGCTAACCGCCGTACCCATAATCGCCATTAGCAACACGGGGGGTACGAGCTGCACGCTGGCGGTATTGATGGCCAGCAGCATAACCATGGCGTTGGTGGCAGTGTTGGGACGAGGGTTGAGTTTTTGGAGCTCTTCCATGGCTTTGAGGCCCAAAGGAGTAGCGGCGTTGCCCAGTCCCAGCATGTTGGCGGTCAGGTTCAGCACGATGAGGGCAAAGGCAGGATGGTCGCGGGGCACGTCGGGGAAGAGCGGGCGCAGCAAAGGACTGGTCCATCGCGTTAGGTGTTGCACAAGCCCCGCGGCTTCGGCAATGCGGAGCAATCCTAACCAAAGGGCCAGCAGTCCGATGAGCCCAAGGGCCAGCGTTACAGCTGTGCGTGCAAACTCGAAGGCTGCCTCGGTGATGGCCTGCAAGCGTACCAGACGCACGGGCGCAAACACCACACTTGCTGTGGCCAGCGAGTCACCCACAAGCACCATTGCCTTAAGGGTGCCACGCAGCTCGTTTTGATCGCGAGGAGCTGTAGCGCGTCGTATGGTGGCTAGCGGTTCGGGCAGCGCTACCTCGCGCGCAAAGCGAAGCTCATCCCCGGTGCGAAATTGCACAAGCTCGCCGGTGTACGTGGTTTCAGGCGCGGTTTCCGTACGGTAAAATGTGCGAAAATTTTCTGGGTCGATACGTACGACAACGGGCTGGTGTCGGGCTTGGGGCTGATAGCCCTTGGGGAAGTAAAGCGTAATGGGCAATGGGGCGCCGTTGCGATAAGTGTCGCGCACCAGGTCGCGCACGTCCGAAACGACAGCAAACACCAAGCTGAGGATGATCAGACCCGCCCAAATGTAGTTTAGCATGGCAAACGTCTGGAAGCTTGAGCACTGGGAACGCCCAAACTTAGCATCAATCCAGGGGAGATGCTAGTCGACAGCTATGCTGGCGAGAGGCTATCGAGGTGCTGGCGAATGCGCTGGGCGCGGGTTTGGCCTACCACAGCGGCTAAGGCCTCGATGCTCGCTTCGCGCACGCGCTGCACTGAGCCAAAGTGCTGCAAGAGCTTTTCAACGGTGCGCAGGCCAATTCCGGGAATATCCAGCAACTCAGAGCGCAATACGCGTTTGCGTTGGCGGCGTTGCGTAGCCAGGGCAAAGCGATGGGCTTCATTGCGGACGCGTTGCAGCAGCTGCAATGCCAGGCTTGTTTTTGGGAGCTGATACGGGTCAGGGTCCCCAGGCCGGTAAATTTCTTCCAGACGTTTGGCCAGACCAATGATCGGAAAATGGTTTTGGAGGCCCAAAGCCTCGAGCGCTGCTAAGGCACTGGAGAGCTGACCTTTGCCGCCATCAATAACCACAAGATCGGGCCACGGGCCTTCTTCGTTGCGTAGGCGTTGGTAGCGTCGCGTGATCACTTCCCGCATCGCCTGGTAATCGTCGGGTTTACCCGAAGGCACACTACGAATCTTAAAGATGCGATAGTCGCGTTTGCTCGGACGGCCGTCTTCGAACACAACGCAGGAAGCAACCGTGCCCGTACCCCCCAAGTGAGAAATGTCAAAGCACTCAATACGGCGCGGTAAGTGCGGAAGCTGAAGCGCTTCTTGGAGCGCCCGAACAGCTTCAGGAATCCGAGCCTCGCCCCGTTTTTGTTGGGCCAATCGCCATTCTTCAAGCAGGAGCTGAGCATTGGCTTCGGCCAAGCGCACCAGGCCGACCTTTTCACCGCGCTGCGGCAGGCGAAGCGGCACTTTTTGCCCACGCCGCTCGCGCAATAGTGCTGCTAGGGCACTGGGCTCTTCGAGCGGGTGTGAGAGCAATACCTCCTCTGGAAAGAAGACAGCTTCGGCATAGTAAGCCTCAACAAAAGCTTGGAGCAATGCGCTATCCGATTGGCCTTCAATGCGGCGCAGATACTGGTGGCGACGACCGATAACCTTTCCTTCACGTACCTGGAAGACGACGCCGCAGGCCACCCCTTCTGTACGGTCGACGGCCAATGCAAACACGTCGCGATCGGCAAAATCTTGGCTGATGATCTTTTGCCGCTCTGCATGCTCGGTCAGTAGCCGAATCTGGTCGCGCAACTCGGCTGCGCGTTCGAAGTTCAGTGCAGCTGCACAGGCGTGCATTTCGGCCCGTAGCTGCGCAATGAGTGCCTGCGTTTTTCCGTTTAAGAGCTGTTCGATCTGACGAATGGTGGCATTGTAAGCTTCCTCGGATTGTAGGCCAATGCAAGGTGCTGCGCATTTTTTAATGTGATACTCCAGGCAAGGCTGGTATTTACCCGCTGCAATTGCTTCAGGGGAGAGATTAAGTTTACAAGTGCGCACCTTAAAGACCGAGCGAATCAGCCGTAGCAGGCGATGCATGTGACCTACATCGGTATACGGTCCAAAGTACTTTGCGCCGTCTTTGCGGACGCGTCGCGTAGGAAAGACCCGAGGGAAATGCTCACGGGCAATGCAAATGTAAGGATAGGTCTTGTCATCCCGTAGATTGATGTTATAGCGCGGCTTGAGTTGCTTGATGAGATTGTTTTCTAAGATGAGCGCTTCGGCTTCGGTATCGGTGACGATGACTTCAACATCGGCAATTTTTCGCACGAGTGCTTCTAAGCGGCCGTCGCGCGGACGGCTTTCCTGAAAGTAAGAGCGGACGCGCTGGCGTAGATTCTTGGCCTTGCCTACGTAGAGCACCTGGCCGGCAGCATCTTTGTGCAGATAGACACCCGGACGCGCAGGCAAATGGGCCAGTTTTTCTTGAAGCGCTGGTGTCATGGCACCATGGTATCAGCTTAGTAACAAAAAAACCCTCCTTAAGGGAGGGTTGTTGCATAAGGCGGCGAGCCCTTAGGAAAAATCAAAACTGCCGCTTGTGCACACTGTGAGCCGTCCAAGGCATTGCAGTCGAGGCGAACGGTAAGGGCGACGCGTGTTAGGTGCCGGTGTCGGCATTTCCAAAAGGGACGTCTGAACTGTCTGCATGGCATGTGGGGGTGCTGCAAGGAGAGGCGTATTCTTGGTGGATCCGAACGTTTGGGCTGTTTGCATAGCATCCATGGTTTGCGCAAAGGGTTGGGTGGTTAGGGAAGGCGATATAACCGGTGCGTGTGCACCTGAGGTGCTCGGCCCGGAGGCTGCACTTCGGTGCGGACGAGGTAAAGGCCGGCGGGAAGGACATGGCCCATAGACGTGCCATTCCAAACCAGCTGGTGCCGACCTGCGGCTAGACTCTCGTGAGCCAGCGTTGCTACGTGGCGTCCCAATAGATCGTAAATCGCCACCGTGACCAAGGCTGCTTCAGGAAGACTCAGGGTTAGCACGGTTTGCGTGCGGAAAGGATTAGGGGTAACCTGTAGAGCAGGCTGGGGGAGAAGTTCAAAGGCAAAAAAAGGATCTAGGTGCGCCTCGAGGGTGCCGTCCGGTTCTGAGGGGCAGAGCGTCGATACCTGGAGGAAAAACTGGTTGTGTGGACTTTGAAGGTCTAAGCGCTGATAAACAGCATACGCTTCGGTAGGCGGACTTCCACTTCCAGTAAATTCCCAAACGCCAGGTGCTGTCTCCGAAAAGACCGCGCCGCCGCCCGGTCCAGTTACCGAAATAAGCTGCAAGTTGACATTGGGCTGCACTGGACTGTTCTGAACACGCTGAATACCATCGGTTCCTAGAATTTGGGCTCGCCCCTGGGCTGCGCTAAGTACTTCTAAGGTACCCAGTAGAGCTAACCTGCAGGTAACCTGGCCTATGAGCCGTTGGGTAGTATTGATTGCTCCTGGGGATGCTGGCTGGGGAGACGCCCACGAAAAGTCGGCATAGCGCGCGCCCAAGCCTGTCAGCTGCAGCGAATATCCAGCAGGCGTTGTGCCGTCCTCTGCAACGCCAATATCGGTTGAAAGTATGCCATCGGCGCAGCCGCCGACAGCAGTGAGCGTGCCTTCATAGCTTAAAAACTGGAGCAGGTGTCCCTGATAGCAAAGGGCCAGTCCATCGGGAGCACCATTTTGAAGGCCTGGGATGTACTTGAAATACACCGTGTAAGCTCCTTCAGTAGCGCCTTCCGTAAAGGTGTCAAGGCGATGAGTGCCATACGAGGTGCCACCGCTGCCGTTGTAGAGCACCACTGCAAAGTCGCTAAGCGCGTAAGCTGCCGCGTTTTCTAGCACGACTTCAATAAATTCGTCGGCATCGGCACCTACGTTGTCATAATGGAACTCGTTGATCCAGGCATTGGGCTGTGCCCAAACCATCCAAGGCATTAGCGCTCCGAGCAGCACGCCATAGTTGAACTGCATGGTGCTACATGTAAGGTTGGTGAATAGCTTCTCAGTAGCTGAGCGGCCGTTCCCCGGAGATGCTTGTTGCTAACGACCGCAACGTTTTAAGTAATGACCCATCGACTTTTTGTAAGAAGGGGGTTGAGGTGATTTTTAAAGCTACGCATTTGGCGTAATCTTACAGACATTAATGCGCTTTAGGCTTAAGCAGACGTTAAGAAGACCTGAAGCGGGCACGAAGTTGGGTGGGCATGCGTTCTTTGGCCAAACGCGCGCCGTTTGTTGTAAGGATTTATGCAATGGCCTGATTGGAAAGATCCGCGCCACCGGGCCATGGGGGCTAGCCTGGGGGTGTCGGTACTCATGCTGTTGGGCAAGTTCATTGCCTATCTGCTTACCGGTAGTGCAGCCATCTTTTCGGATGCGGCCGAGTCGCTTGTGCACATTCTAGCCACGGCATTTGTGGCTTTTAGCTTATGGTATGCGCTGCAGCCCCCCGATGCTGAGCACCCTTACGGTCATGGCAAAATTGCCTATTTTTCGGCCGGTTTCGAAGGAGCCATGATCCTGCTGGCTGCCGCAAGCATTCTCTATACAGCAGCTAAAGCATTGATTTATGGCCCAGCATTGCGGCAATTAGGACTGGGCGTGTTGTTGATAGGGCTTTTCAGCGCAATCAACTTGCTTTTGGGGCTATACCTGATTCGCGTTGGGCGGCGTTACCAAAGCCTAGTGCTTGAGGCCAACGGTCGGCATGTACTGACCGACATGTGGACCAGCTTGGGGGTGGTGCTAGGCGTGGCGCTGGTAGCTTGGACGGGTATAGTCTGGCTGGACCCTTTGATTGCCATTTTGATGGCCCTAAACATTTTGCGGACCGCATTGCAGCTGCTTCGACAGTCTTTTACCGGCCTTATGGAGCGCGTACGTGAAGACGATACGCGTACGCTTCTGGAAGTGCTTGATGCAGCTGTTCAACAAGGCATGATCTCAGACTATCATCAACTCCGACACCGCCGTACGGGTGACCAGCTCTGGGTAGAGTATCACCTGATGCTTCCTGGCGAGCGCACGCTCGACGAGGTCCATGCCCAAGCCCATGCTGTGGAAGAGGCTATCCATGCGCGTTTTCAGGGCCAGCGCGTGTACGTTACGGCCCATTTAGAGCCCGAACGCCACGAAGCTGCACACCCGCAAGGCCATCAAGAGCCCGAAGATCCGCTAAAGGCTCAGGCTGAGCAGGCCCGGTCCACTTGAGCGGGGAAATTACGTATCTTTGCATGAACCAACCCGTAGCCCTCTCATGGTCCCGGTTGAGCTACGCTTAAAGAATTTCATGAGCTACGGCGAGGTCGCCCCTGTACTCGATTTTCGGCCTTTTCAAATAGCCTGTCTTTCGGGCAGTAATGGCCAGGGGAAGTCGGCGCTGCTGGACGCGATTACTTGGGCTCTGTGGGGGGAAGCCCGCAGACCTAGTGACAGCCGCAAGCCCGATGAATACCTGTTGCGCATTGGTGCCCGCTACATGGAAGTTGAATTTACCTTTGATCTTGAAGGCGTTCGTTATCGTGTTCTTCGTCGCTATACCCGTTCGGCTTCGGGAAAGACCAATCGGCCCGAGCTGGAGCTTCAGGTTTTTGATCCCGAAACCCAAAGCTATCGGCCGCTGACCGCACCTTCGGTTGCAGAAACCCAAGCCCGTCTCAATCAGGTGCTCGGCCTAGATTACCAGACTTTCGTTAATGCCTCGTTTTTGCTGCAGGGACGTTCGGATGAATTCACCCGCAAAAAACCCAGCGAGCGTAAAGAAATTCTGGCGCGCATTCTTAACCTAGAGCGCTATGAGCGGTTGGCCGAGCTGGCACGGGAAGAGGCTCGTAAAGCACAAGACCGGGCCGAATGGCTAGCACGCCAACTTGAGCAGATGCAGGCCGCCCTGGCCGAAGTCCCCCGCATTCGAGAGGCCTATCAGCTTCTCTTGCAGCAGCGAGCAGCCTTAGAAGACAAGTTGGCCCAAAAGCGCGCGCAGCTGCAGCAGCTGCATGCCCAAAAGGTGCGTCTTGAAGAAAGCCGGCGTCGCTTGGAAGAGCTCAAAGCGCAGCTTCAGCGTCAAGAGGAGTTGCTGCAGGAGGATCAGTATCGCCTGGTCGAGCTTGAAGCCCGTATTGAACGCTACGAACACATACGGGCTCAGCGGTCAACCATCGAGCGCGACTACGAGCGCTTTCAGCAACTCCAACAGACGCTGCGGCAGCTTGAAGAAAAACGTGAGCTGTGCCGGAGCATTGAAGAGCAGCTGCATCAGCTCGACCGGGAGTTGGATCGCCTTCGTGGCGAACTGGAGAAAAAGCTGCAGGCCGTTTTACTGGAGCAAAAGCATAAACAGCAGCGGCTCGAAGAGTTAACCTCCAAGCTGCGGGAACGACCAAAACTAGAAACACGCCTGCAACAGGCTAAAAAAGCCCAACAGCAAGTAGCCCAGCTGGAGCAGCGCCGTCGCGAGCGCGAAGCCGTAGAAATGCAACTTCGTGAGGTGATGCAGTCGCTGCTGGCAAAACAGAAACAACTTGAAGGATCCCTGGCTTCGCTGCGCGCACAGCAGGAGCAAGAAATGCAGGCGCTGGCACCTTTGCCTATGCTAGAACAAGAGCGCCAGCGCTTGGAGACGGAAACTGCCCGTTATCAAGCGTTAAGCCACGAACTGGAGGCACTTGCTGAGGAAGGCGTAGCGCTTAAGCAAGCGATTGAAAGCCAGCAAGCGCGGCTTGCAGAGCTCAAAAGCCAACAGGAAGCCCTTAAGGCACGCTACGACACTTTTGTCCAAGGGGACGAAGACGTGTGTCCGGTCTGCGGCAGTCACCTAGAGCCGGCCCATCGCGAAGAGGTTTGCCGCCATTACGAAACGCAACTTCAAACCCTGGCACAGCAGCTTGCTGAGGGACAAGCTCAGCTGGTTGAGCAAGAAAAGCGTCGCGCAATGCTCCGCGAACAATACCAGGAAAAGCGCACGTTACGCGATCGTTTAGCCCAAGCCCCAGAGCGGCTGGCGCAGGTGACGGCACGCTTGGAAGAACTGCGTAAGCGGCAGCAGACGCTGACGCAACTTCAAGCCCAAATTGAAAGCCTGGAACTGCAGCTCCGCGAACAAACCTTTGCACAACTGGAGCGCCGACAGCTTGAGGCCCTGCACCGCCAGCTTGAGGCTTTACCGCTTGATCTAGGACTTTTGGAACAGCTACGCCAGCAAGCTGCCGAAGTTGGTCCACTCCAAGAGCGGCTGGCAGAGCTGGAATACCAAGAAGGACAGCGTGAAGGTCTGGAGCGTGAACTAGAGCGCCTGCGTCAGCAAGAACGCGTCTTGCGCGAAGAACTGGACCACGGTGAAGCCCTGCAGTCGGTGCAGCAACGTCGCCGTGAGCTGCAGGAAAAGCTTATGCACATCGGCTTTGATGCCGCCCAGTTCCATCACGTTCGACAAGAACTCGAAGCGCTAGGAGATGTTGGGGCTCGGTTGCAGGAACTACTGCATGCACAGCAAGACCTGGAAAGCACGCGGCAAAGCCGTCGTCAGCTCCGCAAGCGCATCGAGCGAGAGCAAAGCGAACGTGACCGGCTCGAGGCCCAATGCCAAGCGCTTGCCCAGGAGCTGGCCTCCACAGCACATATAACAACAGCCTACGCCGAAGCCCAAAAAGCCTTCGAAGACCTTGAGACCGAGCGTCATCGCCTGGAACAACAGATTGGGGAGCACCAGGCACGTTTAGAACAGCTCGAAAGTTTGCAAAACGCCCGTGCGCAGCAGCAGCAAGAATTGCAAACCCTAAAGCATCGCGCCCGCCTCTACGAACATTTACGACAAGCCTTCGGGAAACACGGTATCCCTTCGCTGATTATCGAGCAAACGCTGCCTGAGCTTGAAGCCCGGGCTAACGAATGGCTCGACCGCCTAACTGACGGCCGTATGCATATTGAGCTGCGCACGCAGCGAGATAAAAAAACCGGCGGTACCAAAGAAACGCTGGATATTATTATTACCGACGAACAGAGCGTACCGCGCCCTTACGAGACGTTTTCAGGTGGCGAAGCCTTTCGCATCGACTTTGCTCTGCGGCTAGCATTGGCCCAGCTCCTGGCTGAGCGGAGTGGCGTGCGCATTCGCACCCTGGTAATCGACGAGGGTTTTGGCACGCAAGATGCCCAAGGCCTCCAGCACCTGATCGAAGTGATCCAAGCTGTGCAGTCGGATTTTGATAAAATTTTGGTCATTACCCATCTCAACGAGCTTAAACAGGCTTTCCCTGTGCGCATTGAAGTAGAGAAAGATCCTATCGAAGGTTCACGCTTCGAAGTGTTTGGCGTGTGACGAGCTAGGTTGCAGGAGGCAGGCGGCGCGTGCGACGCATGAGGAGCAAGCCTCCTAAAATTAAGACCCCTCCCAATATTTGGGCGAACGTAATCGGCTCGTTAAGCAGCAAGTGCCCCGCAACCAGAGCCACAAAGGGCGTCAAATTGCCAAAGGCTGCTGTGTGTGCTGGGCCCACATGGCGAACAGCTTGGTTCCATAGCGCAAGGGTCAAGCCTGTCGAAAGCGCTCCAGAAAAAATAATGGCGGCCCAAGCCCTGCCATCTACAGCAGACCAGGTGACCGTATCGAAAAACAAAATTCCTAAAATCAATAAGACAGGATAAGCAGGCAATAAGCTAAGGAAGGTTAAACTAGATGGGTCGATCTTGCGGACTAGGGGTTGACTCAAGGCGGTATAGGCGCCCCAGGCTACCGAGGCGCCCATCATGAGCAGGTTCCCTTGCAGCGCCTGACGCGAGAAATCCAATGCCCGTGGACTGTAGAGGACAACCAACACCGTCCCGGCAAGCGAAAGCAGCAGGCCCATCCAGCCTAACCAATGCAGCCGGTCATACCTCAACAGCTGGCTCATCAGGGCAGTCCATAAGGGTGCACTAGCCATAATCAAGGCCGCACTGCCTGCCGTAGTTAGGCTCACGCCTAGAATGAACGCCACTTGGTAGATCACATACCCAAGCAACCCTAGGCCCACGATGGCCCAAGCATGCGTTCGTAGCGGCGCAAAGAAGTCGGTGCCGCTCCGCCGCTGCGCTTGTAGGTGAAGCCCCCAGAGCACAAGTAGCGAGAAGATAAACCGAAAGACGTTCACCACAAAGGGGTGCATAACAGCCAGTGCTACCTTGATGATGGGGAAATTGATACCCCAGACCAAAACGTCGAATAGGAGAGCGAGCTCGTAACGCAGCGTACGGCGAGTCATAAGTGGGATTAAAAGCGTAGGGAAGTGCCCCAATATGCGCGTACGCTATTTTTATGTTTGATAGCTTCCTGTTAATTTTCGAGAAGGAGGATGCGTTTATGCAGGAAGCCTCTGAAAAATTCTATACGATCGGAGAAGTGGCTCGCTTGACGGGACTGGCGCCGCACGTGCTGCGGTACTGGGAGAGCGAATTTGCAATGCTGCGCCCGCAAAAAGATGCTGCTGGCCGTCGTCGCTATACCGAAAAAGACCTTCACTTGGTACGCGAAATCCAGTACCTGTTGCACGTCGAGCGTTACACGATCGAAGGGGCGCGACGGGTGCTCGAGCGACGCAAAAATGCTTTTTCAGAAATGCGTGGACAATTGCTAGCGCTTCGGGCATTTTTGCAGGCACTCCAGGAGCATCTGGCGACTCAGACGTATGAAGAGCCGGCAAAAGGGAACCCAGATCAGGATTGAGGCATTTGCTGGGCGTGCATTTGTATCGGGACGTAGCGCAGCCCGGTAGCGCACTAGCATGGGGTGCTAGGGGTCGTGGGTTCAAATCCCACCGTCCCGACAAAAACCCGCCATAGCGTATGGCGGGTTTTTTTATGCCCTTACCAGCTCACTTTTAAACGCGCGAGGTTGTTGAAACCCTCAAAAAGCTACCTGGCATGCCCCTCCCCAAAACAGTTGTTGGCAAAGGCTGTTCGTTCAAAGTAAGCTACGTGCTGGTGGAGTCAGGTTCATTACCTTCAGCACACTTGGCGGTAGAGACCTGCTGCGCGCTATCGCCATAACGCCGCTCAACCTGATCGCGCAGCTGCTCCTGCCTTTGGACGACGGCTGGGCCTGTGCTTCAGCTTACCTGCTACCAGCAATTTTGAGAGTACTCATGCCCCTTGCCTTAGCGATGCTTTCAGTGGCATAGACCAAAGGCGCAGCACTGCGCGCAATTACAGGCACCCAGGTCGGCATCGTGCATCAAGCAGTGGGTCGGTCGGAGTGCCGGAAGGAGGCCGTATCCTCAAGGCATGAGGTTATCAAAGCTGTAAAAAGAATAATGTCAAATGTGAATAATGTATAAACAAAAAAGATATAAGTCGATAGATTGCTAAATATTATTTTGCGTTTTGGTCATAATTTTTAAAAATAAAAACTAAAAAGGGCTTTCATTCCGTTTAGTTTTAATGAAAGCGCTCCCGATCATGTTGTTTTTGTGGGATTTGTCTTTGGGATTGCCCTTGACGATAGGAATCATAAATGCGTTATTGCATAAAAAAATAAAGCGCGCTGCGCTCCACCGGCTGTGGCTTTACGTATGCAACACCTTGCTTCAAATCGACGAGCAGTTGTGATCGCCGAGACCTTGGCGAAGCAGGGTGTCGAGGGTCGGGATGTTGCCAGGCAGGTAAGGGTACGACCTTGCCTTAGGGCAAGTGTACCTATTCGTATTACGGCCCTTTTGGGCCGTGTAATTCTCGTGATCGCCTAAGTTTCCCACCTGGCGTCCCGGCTGCACTTCTTCGAGATTGTTTGTAAAAATCGTAGCAGCGCAGACCGGGGCGCCCTAAACCCCGGTTGCGATGCAACAGCCAAGTTACGACGCGTGTTTTTCTCAGCCTGAAGGTTGGCCAGCTGAGCGGGATGCCTGTGGGGTGGGGATTATTTGCACGCTACATGACCCCCCATCTCACCAGATTGTGCGTTATGGCCTTGAAGTTTTGTTGCGCTTAAGTCATCGTGGCGCCTGCGGCTGCGACGAGCGCACAGGTGATGGTGCGGGCATTCTGGTGCAACTCCCTGATGCTTTTTTGCGGGAAGTCGCTCGCGACGAGGGTATTTGCTTGCCCGATCCTGGCGTTTACGGGGTGGGCATGATTTTCCTGCCGCGCGAGGCGGCTATGCGGCAGCAGTGCCAGGAGCAATTTGAGGCCCTGATTCAAGCAGAGGGACAACGGGTACTGGGTTGGCGGCGTGTGCCGACACAATCGGAGGTACTGGGTGTCTCGGCTGCTGCTGCCGAACCGAGCATTTGGCAGGTTTTTGTGCAGGCCGCCCCAGGCTTGGATGCCGAGGCCTTCGAGCGGAAGCTTTTTGTGATCAAACGTATGGCCCGGCATGTGATTCCAAACCGAGCGTTTTATGTAGTCAGCCTCTCGGCACGCACCCTGGTCTACAAGGGCATGCTGACCCCGGCGCAGCTAGGGGCTTATTATCCTGACCTCAACGATCCCCGTTTTGCCAGCCGGCTGGCGCTCGTGCATTCGCGCTTTAGCACCAACACCTGGCCACGCTGGCCATTGGCGCAACCTTTCCATTTGCTGGCCCATAACGGTGAAATCAACACGCTCCGAGGCAACATCAATGCGCTGCGTGCCCGGGAAGCTTTGTTGCGTTCCAACCTCTTAGGGGAGGACCTTAAAAAGATCCTGCCGCTTTTGGATGAAACAGGCAGCGACTCTCAGATGCTCGATGCCATGATCGAGCTGCTTTACCGGGCTGGGCGTTCGTTGCCTCATGCCATCTTGATGACCATCCCCGAAGCTTGGGCTGGCGATGCGTACATGGACGAAGCGCGCAGGGCTTTTTATGCCTATCATGCCTGTTTGATGGAGCCCTGGGATGGCCCTGCGGCGGTATGTTTTACCGACGGCCGCTACGCTGGTGCTGTGCTTGATCGCAACGGCCTCCGTCCAGCCCGCTACACCATTACGCGTGATGGCCTGGTGGTTTTGGCCTCTGAAGTAGGGGTGCTCGATTTGTCCCCAGAATGTGTGGTCGAAAAAGGACGCTTGCAGCCTGGCCGCATGTTCTTGGTCGACCTTGAAGAAGGTCGCCTGGTGCGTGATGAGGAAATCAAAGCTACGCTGAGCCGACGGCAACCCTACCAGCTTTGGCTAAAAACGCACCTGCGTACCGAAGCCGATTTGCCAGCTGCTCAGCCCCTTACGCGCCCGCTTGAGCCAGAGACGCTACGCCGGCAGCAGCGCCTCTTTGGCTACTCGCTTGAAGAGCTGCGTTTGATGCTGGCCCCTATGGCCCAGAAAAAAGACGATCCGGTTGGCTCTATGGGCGACGACACGCCGCTAGCGGTGCTGTCGGACTTTCCGCGATTGGTCTACGATTACTTTAAGCAACTGTTTGCTCAGGTGACCAACCCGCCCATTGATGCCATCCGGGAAGAACTGGTCACCTCGCTGCACACTTACCTAGGCGGTGAATACAATTTGCTGGAGGAAACCCCCCAGCAGGCCCATCGCCTGCGGCTAGAACAGCCCATCTTGACGCCGGAGAAGCTGGCCCGCATTAAAGCCTTAAGTGAGGAAAATCTGCGGGTGCAAACGCTCACGACGCTTTTCGATGTGTCGCAAGGGGGCAACGGGCTTCGGCAGGCTTTAGAGGAGCTGTGCCAACAGGCCGCCGAAGCAGTGGCGCAAGGAGCCACCATTTTGGTGCTTTCAGACCAGGAGGCTGGCCCAAAGCAAGCGCCAATTCCGGCTGCCCTGGCGGTAGGCGCTGTGCACCATCATCTGATTCGTACCGGTTTGCGCGCGCGCTGCAGCCTGATTGTGGACAGTGGCGAACCGCGCCAAGTGCACCACATGTGCGTGCTTTTGGGCTACGGCGCCGACGCCATTTGCCCCTACCTGGCCTTAGAGACAATCGCAGACCTTGTGCATATCGGAGAAATTACCGGCTTGCATGCCCGCGAGGCTCAGCAGCGCTACCTGAAAGCCCTCAGCAAAGGCATCCTTAAGGTGATGTCGAAGATGGGGATCTCTGTGCTTCAAAGCTATCGAGGTGCCCAGATCTTTGAGATTGTGGGCTTAGGGGCTGAAGTGGTTGAACGCTGCTTTGCTGGGACTGTCTCGCGCCTGGGAGGTGTGGATTTTGACGTGTTGGCTGAAGAAGTACGTTTGCGCTACGCGCAGGCTTATCCGCCTAGTGCCATCGAAGTACCTGCCGATGCGCTTGATCGCGGCGGCTTTTATCAATGGCGGCGCGGCGGCGAGCATCATCGCTACAACCCGCTCACAGTTGCTAAACTGCAACACGCCGTTCGCGAACGCGACCCCAAAGACTATGAGGAATTTGCCCGCCTGATCAACGAAGAAAACCAACACCTATGTAAGCTGCGTGGACTGCTGGACTTTATCCCAGCCGAGCAGCCACTCCCCTTGGAAGAGGTTGAGCCCTGGACGTCTATCGTGCGGCGCTTTAAGACCGGCGCTATGTCGTTTGGCTCCATCAGCCAAGAAGTGCACGAGACGCTGGCCGAAGCCATGAACCGCTTGGGCGGCAAAAGCAACACCGGAGAAGGCGGGGAAGACCCCGAACGCTACGCTCGGAATAACCCGCGCCGCAGTGCGATTAAGCAAGTAGCCTCGGGACGATTTGGCGTAACCATTGGCTATCTGGCCAGCGCTGATGAAATCCAGATCAAAATGGCTCAGGGCGCCAAGCCCGGAGAAGGGGGGCAGCTCCCGGGCGAAAAAGTCTATCCCTGGATTGCCCGCGTGCGTCACTCTACGCCCTGGGTAGGGCTTATTTCGCCACCACCCCACCACGACATTTATTCGATCGAAGACCTAGCCCAGCTCATTTATGACCTAAAGCAGGCCAACCCAACGGCGCGCATTAGCGTCAAGCTGGTGGCTGAAGCTGGCGTGGGTACCATTGCAGCTGGCGTAGCCAAAGGCGGGGCCGATGTGATCCTCATTAGTGGCCATGATGGAGGCACAGGGGCTTCGCCAATTACCTCTATCCTACATGCTGGTCTGCCATGGGAATTGGGGTTAACAGAGACGCACCAGGCCCTGGTAGCCAATGGGCTTCGACAACGTGTTGTCGTTGAGGTAGATGGGCAGCTGCAGACCGGGCGCGATGTGGCTATTGCCGCCTTACTAGGAGCACAGGAGTTTGGCTTTGCTACAGCTCCTTTGGTGGCTTTAGGGTGCATTCGCATGCGCAAGTGTCACCTGAACACATGTCCTGTAGGCATTGCTACGCAGGACCCCGAGCTCCGCAAAAAGTTTACAGGACAGCCCGAGCACCTGATCAACTACTTCTATTTTGTGGCGGAAGAGCTGCGCCAGATCATGGCTATGCTGGGCTTCCGCACCGTTGAAGAAATGGTGGGACGCGTGGATCGACTGCGGGTGCGCACTACAGAACATTGGAAGGCGCGGCATTTGGACCTAAGACCACTGATCCAAAAGGTCGAGACCCCGGAAATCTTGCGGCCCTTTAGCCAGCAAGCGCCCCACCGCAATGGGATGCCAACGCTTGACCAGCGGCTGTTGCCTGCACTGGAACCCGCACTGGCACACCGCAAGCCTGTCCGGCTGCGCACTACGATCCGTAATACCGACCGAACGGTTGGCGCGCGCATTAGCTATGAAATCACCACGCGCTACGGCGAGGCCGGGCTGCCGGAAGACACGATATGGATCGACTGCGAAGGCTCAGCTGGGCAGAGCTTCGGGGCATTTCTTGCGCCAGGTGTAACGCTGCGTGTCGCTGGAGAAGCCAACGACTACTTTGGCAAAGGGCTCTCTGGAGGCAAGCTCATCATCCATCCGCCTCAAACGGCTGCCTATCCGGCCGAGTCGAACATCATTATTGGCAACGTGGCGCTCTACGGTGCCACCTCGGGCGAGGCCTACATCCGTGGCCGTGCGGGCGAACGGTTTGCCGTGCGTAACAGCGGTGCATGTGCAGTGGTCGAAGGCGTCGGCGATCACGGCTGCGAATACATGACAGGTGGCCGGGTTGTTGTGCTAGGACCAACAGGACGCAACTTCGCCGCTGGGATGAGCGGTGGCATTGCTTACGTGCTCGATGCCGATGGCCTATTTGCCAGGCGCTACTGTAACCTTGAGATGGTGGAGCTCATGCCCGTGGTTGAAGAAGCGGACGTTGCCGAGCTGCGTGCGCTGATCGAGCGGCATTATTACTACACCGGCAGTCCTGTAGCACGCTGGGTGCTTGAAGACTGGCCTAGTGTGCTAACCCGCTTCGTTAAGGTCTTCCCTATCGACTACCGCAAAGCGCTCGAACGGCTTGCTCAAGAACAAGAAGCAGAACTGGTACGTCAGCAACTGGCCGCTTAAAGGAGGTTGAGGTTGTTTTTGTGTAAACTGCTATGGGATCACTACGTGGCTTTATTGAAATTCCCCGCGAAGACCCGGAAAAGCGCCCGGTAGAGGAACGCATCCGCGATTTTCGCGAAGTCTATCGCCTGCTCCCCGAAGAACGACTGCGACGACAGGCTGCCCGTTGCATGGACTGCGGCATCCCGTTTTGCCATGCAGGCTGCCCCCTGGGAAATGTTATCCCGGATTTTAACGATTTGGTTTATCGCAATCGCTGGCGTGATGCCTACGAACGATTGCGGGCTACAAATAACTTTCCCGAGTTTACTGGGCGCATCTGTCCAGCACCGTGTGAATCGGCCTGTGTGCTGGGGCTTATCGAACCGCCCGTAACGATTGAGCAAATCGAATGGGCCATTATTGAACATGCCTTTCGGGAAGGCTGGGTTAAGCCTGAACCTCCTGCCCAGCGTACTGGCAAGCGCATAGCTGTGATAGGCTCGGGCCCAGCTGGATTGGCTTGTGCTGACCAGCTAAATCGCGCTGGCCACTGGGTGACCGTGTTTGAACGAGACGATCGCCTTGGCGGTCTGCTTCGCTACGGTGTACCTGATTTTAAAATGGAAAAGTGGGTGATCGACCGCCGCATAGCTATTTTGGAGGCCGAGGGCATCTCGTTTCGTACAGGTGTACACGTGGGCCGTGACTATCCAGTGGATCAGCTCCGCCGCGATTTTGATGCTGTCGTGATTTGCACGGGCGCCACGCAGCCACGCGACGTGCGCGTTCCAGGACGCGAGCTTAAGGGAATTCACTTTGCTTGGGAGTACCTGTGGCAGGCGACAAAACGCGTAGCCCGAGACGACCTAGAGGCTGCAGGCATCCCGATCATTGATGCAAAAGAAAAGCATGTGGTTGTCATTGGTGGGGGTGATACGGCCAGCGATTGTATTGGCGTAGCCAACCGCCAGGGCGCGCGTACAATCGTCAACTTTCATATTTGGCCGGCGCCGCCAAGCGAGCGCACCCCCGAGATGCCTTGGCCTTTCTATCCGCATTTGCTGCATGTAAGCACTTCGCACGAAGAGGGTTGCGAGCGCGTTTGGAGTGTGGAAACGATCGCTTTTGAAGGAAGCAACGGTCACGTCGAACGTGTGATTACGGTCGATGTTGAAGCAGTGCCCGCAGGGCCAAACGCGCGGCGCACGCGACGCAGGATTCCAGGCACTGAGCGCGTCTGGCCTGCGGATCTGGTTTTGATCGCTATTGGTTATGAAGGCCCAGAGCGAAGTCCGCTCCTAGAGGCATTAGGTGTTGAGCTCGACAGCCGCGGCAACGTCAAGGCTGATGCCCATTTCCAAACCAATGTACCAGGAGTGTTTGTGGCTGGCGATGCCCATCGCGGCGCCTCACTGGTGGTGTGGGCCATCTCAGAAGGTCGAGAGGCTGCTCGAGCAGTGGACCTTTATCTGATGGGGCACACCAGCTTGCCCACGAAGGGCGAAGGCGACTTACCCTTGCTCCGGTAACTGCGCTGCACGTATCTTGATGTCGTATGGCAGAGTTTCCCTTCGCTACCGCGTTATCTGCAGTGGAGCAGACCGTTCTGAGCGGGCAGGTAATCGTTTGGGGACCTGGCTCGCTTTCGAATCTTGGCCCAGGTTTCGATGCGCTTGGCTTATGCATTCAAGGGCTAGGCGATCGCGTTGAGGCTTGGCGAACCGATACACCTGGGGTTCATCTCGTAGCGGCGAATGGATTGCCAGGGTCGCACATTCCAGAAGATCCACAGACCAATACCGCAGCAGTAGCTGCTCAAGCCGTTTTGCGGCAAGCGGCAGCACAGCATGGTGTTGCCTTGCGGCTGCACAAAGGGCTGCCTGCGGGCTCAGGCTTAGGAAGCTCAGCGGCCAGTGCAGTGGCTGGAGCATGGGCGGCAAATTTACTGCTCGAGCAGCCGCTGCCACGCGAAGCGCTCGTGGAGGCCGTGCTGGAAGGAGAAGCTGTGGCCGCTGGCAGTCGTCACGGCGACAACGTGCTGGCAGCACTTTTTGGCGGCTTGGTGCTTGTTTCCGCAAGCAACCCGTTGCTCTATCGCCGCATTCCGCTACCAGCGCCCTTGTCGATCGCCCTAATTTTACCACAGGTCGAAATCCTCACGCGCACGGCCCGCAACATCCTACCTCGCGAGGTCCCGCTACGGGATGCCGTGCATAACGCAGCAGCACTGGCGTTTCTGGTGGATGCCTTCCGCTGCGGCGATTGGGAAACCGTAGGGCGCTGGATGATGGCCGATCGCCTGGTGGAACCGGTTCGAGCTACGCTCGTCCCCTGCTATGAAGCTGTACGGCATGCTGCTCTAGAGGCCGGTGCCTTTGGATGCGCTCTGACTGGCTCTGGACCCTCCATGTTTGCCCTGGCCGCAAACGAGCAGCAGGCGCAGCGGATTCTGTCGGCCATGCTAGAAGCCAGCAACCAAAGCGGGATTGCAGCCCAGGGATTTGTGACAGCTGTGGATGAAGAAGGCGTACGTCAGCTCTGAAGGCTATGGCTAGTCCGGTTTATTTTAGAAGTACCCGTGGCCAGGCTCCGGCCTTAACGTTCGATGCAGCCCTGCTACAAGGGCTAGCGCCTGACGGAGGCCTCTTTGTTCCAGAGCAGATCCCACAGCTTTCGCCTCGCGTGTGGCGACAGGCAACGTCTTTCCCAGAAATGGCAGCCGAGGTGCTTGCACAGTGGCTCCAAGGGGTGTTTTCACCCGAGACCGTGGCGGCCGTCGTAGCTGAGGCGCTTTCGTTTCCAGTCCCTTTAGTGCCCTTAAGCGATGAGCTCTATGTGCTAGAGCTCTTTCACGGCCCAACGCTTTCATTTAAGGACTTTGGCGCGCGCACCATGGCCCGCTTTGCCCGGGAAGTGCTGGCGCGTCGCTCAGAGCAGCTCTTGGTGCTGGTTGCTACCTCAGGCGACACTGGCAGTGCCGTGGCCGATGGATTTGCTGGGTTAGAGGGGGTACGTGTAGGATTGCTATACCCTTATGGCCAGGTTAGTCCTGTACAGGAACGCCAGCTCATCGTTAGGCGACCTGGCGTCGAGGCCTTTGCAGTCGAAGGCACGTTCGACGACTGCCAGCGACTGGTCAAAATGGCTTTTGCCGATCCAGACTTCCGCTCTCTTCGGCTTTCCTCAGCTAACTCAATCAACGTGGGACGTTTGCTGCCGCAAATGCTTTACTACATCTGGGCGGTAGCTGCAGGCGGCTTTGAGGACGTGGTCTTTTGCGTGCCCAGTGGCAACTTAGGCAACCTAACCGGAGGCGTGCTGGCAGCGCTCAGCGGACTACCTGTACGGCGTTTTATCGCTGCGCATAATGCGAACGACTTTTTCCCCCGCTTTCTGGCTGGTGAAGGACCAGCCTTTGGCCCTTCGCGTCGTACCCTTTCCAATGCAATGGACGTTGGGGCTCCAAGCAATTTCGAACGCCTCGAAGCGCTGCTGGGCGCGCAGCTGGCCCAGTGGATCTGGGGAACAAGCGTTTCAGACACGGAGACCCTGGAAAGCATCCAGCGCGTATACGCGTCCACAGGCTACGTAGCGGATCCACACACTGCGGTAGGACTCGAGGCCGCGCGGCGTTATCGCGAAACCACAGGCGATCGAACGCCTTTGGTCGTGTTGGCTACAGCACACCCGGCCAAATTCCCCGAGATTGTACGCCGCGCGTTGGGTTTTGAACCCCAAATGCCTGAACGTTTAGCCCGGCTTTGGGAGGCGGAAACGTCGGTTGTGCGCCTTGAGGCTACACTGGAAGCGCTAAAGACCCACTTGTTACCCCATGTGGTCGCTAATCGGACGTGACCCTGCCGATGTTGCTGCTGAAGCACTTTGCGTACCTGAGCCTTCTCGCCTCTCGTTTGAGGGATTTTCGACAGAAGCTTTTGCCGCATTGGAACGCCTGAAAGCGCAGCCTCATTTGGAACAGTACCGCCTGGAAAAACCTCTTTTGCAACAGCATGTGCAACAGCCTTTTCGGCGACTACGGGATGATTTGGTAGTCCATTGGGTATTGCCCAACGCGCTGGCGCTGGAGACAGAGCGCAACGTGTTCAGCCGATTTTTAAAGAACGATTTTGGGGCAGGGGGGTGCTATGCGCATTACTGGATGGCTTTTTACCGCCAGG
Source organism: Rhodothermus bifroesti (assembly GCF_017908595.1). Classification (NCBI taxonomy): domain Bacteria; kingdom Pseudomonadati; phylum Rhodothermota; class Rhodothermia; order Rhodothermales; family Rhodothermaceae; genus Rhodothermus; species Rhodothermus bifroesti. Next base: position 648,650 of record NZ_JAGKTL010000002.1, on the reverse strand, counting down.
GGTGGCGGCGTTTGGCGGATGTGCAGCTAATGGTGAGTTTGCATGCGGATGGCTTGCGGGCTGGGGTGTATGTTGGGGAACCTGCACGTACGGTTTGGCAGCAGGTTAGGGTGGCATTGATGGAAGAAGGCATAGAAGTGTTACGGTCATTGCTGCCGTTATTGCAATTTAAAATCTACTTGAGAAAAGGTAATAGGCGGCTATTGCCTGAGACAGAACTACCGCAGGCACTGCCTGCGGTATTGCGCAGTGCAGAGGGCCTTTGGGCAGGGGCGACGCTGTCGCGTGAAGAGGTATTGCATTGTAAATCAGCTGTGGTTTTTTGGATCTTAACGGTCTGGCGACAAGCCTGGCCATTGTATCGATTTTGCTGTGCGGTCAGCCGCTAATTGGAAAAGCTAGCACTTCGCCCTGGCCATCGTAGGGAAGCAAATACAACGTATCTCCGTAGACGGCCAGGCCCTCACGGGTGAGTGGCCAGCCCCAGCGCGTGCGGCCTACGGGAATGCGGTGTACCAGGCGCCAGTTTTCTGGATCAATCAGGTCTAGTACGCCTTTCCAGAGGTCACGATAACCGCCGCAGAGCAGATAAGCATCCACTAGCTTACAGTCTTGATAGGCCACCTTTGTAGGGTTGGGTACGCGGACCAGTAGCCGTCCCGCGAAGTCCCATACAAAGAAGTATTGGGAATTCCAGTCGCTACCATAGAGCCGACCCTGGCTGTCGGCAGCCAAGAGGCTGACGTGATGTTGAACTGTAAAGCTGTGTTGCACGGACAAATCCTGTGGAGAGAGTGCCAAGATGCGGGTAGATCCGTGGGGGTCGTACGTGGCATTGGGAATCCAGAGCCAGCGACCGTCAAAAGAAAGTCCCCCAGGATGGATACGTAGCCCTTCGGTAAGCTCAACGGCTTGCATGAGGCGGCCGCTGGCGCGATGCACTTGGAAAAGCCAGCCCTGGCGACGCATGCGATCGACAGCAGTCACAAATAGCACAGTATCGCTGACTACCAGGCCTTGGACATGATAAGCGTTAAATTGTAGCTGATATCGAGAAAGCTTTGCCGAGTCCAGCGTCGTTAGGCGCAATAGGGAGGAAAGTCTAGGACTTGCTGAGCTTGTAACGATCCTGCTGGTTTCCAGCCGTAAGGGCGGTGCAGGATAAGGTAAGGGTGCAGTTAGCAAAAGCAGCAAAGGAAAGAGGAAGTGGCGATACATCGCAGGGCGGGTAGCAAGTTGCACCGGCCCTAAGCTAGCTAACGTGTGTTAGCCAGCCTTAACGGAAGCGTTATTCCTTTGTCAACAGGAGCTCGCTTTTGTGCAGATCATGTGCTAATATGGGTCAAAAGCTTTTGAGCCATGACTATGCAAGAGCTGGTGCGGGTGCACGTGCAAGAACCGGTAGCGACGCTAGTGCTTAACCGGCCTGAAAAACGGAATGCGTTGAGCAGTGCGCTGGTTATGGCGCTTTCGGAGGCGTTAGCAGCGTTGGCCAAGGAGCCTTCGGTGCGGGTGGTGGTGTTGACGGGGGCGGGCAAGGTCTTTTCGGCAGGGGCGGATTTGGCGGAGCTGGAACGGTTGCAGCAAGCAACCGTGGAGGAGAACTTAGCGGATTCGGAGCAGCTGGCGGGTTTATTACGGCAATTGGCTTATTATCCTAAGCCCGTTATTGCAAAACTAAATGGACATGCCATTGCTGGGGGATGTGGGCTGGCCATCGCGTGCGACTTTGCTATCGCCGCGGCAGGTAGCAAACTAGGCTTTACTGAGGTGCGTTTAGGGTTTGTGCCAGCTATTGTTGGGGTGTTTGTATTGCGGCGTGTGGGAGAAACGGTAGCGCGGGATTTATTGTTGCGGGGTCGGCTTATTGAGGCTGAGGAGGCCGTGCGCCTTGGTTTGATTCATCAGGTAGTGCCTACCGAAGCTTTAGCGCAGACAGTCGATGCGCTGGCCCAGGAACTGGCCAGGGAAACGAGTCCCTCAGCGCTTGCGTTGACACGACGTTTACTCGCCGATTTGCCGGGTATGGGTTTTGATGCTGCGTTGGCGTACGCTACGCGTGTCAATGCGTTGGCGCGTGGAACCTCAGATTTTCGCGCGGGCATTCGGGCATTTTTGGCCAAGCAAGATCCTCCGTGGCGTACAGCGGCAAGCTAGGGATGGCACTGCTGCAGCCGTTTTATGAAAAACCTTGGCCACCTGCATTGCGCTCAGCGGCGCAGGCGCTCTGGTGTTGGCATTTGAACCTGCGGCGACCCCGCCTGCCTGAAAGCGCAGATGCGCAAGCGTTTCTGCAGGCAGAAGCCGAGCGCCTAATCCGGGGTGATCCTGTGCAAGTTGTGCCTCATGAGGTTTGGGAAGCTGCTTACCAGGCCTGCGTACGCCATCAATTGCCCTTAGCGTTGCTGGGTCGGCAGCTGCAGGCTGCCTGGGGGTGGATTAGTCCGGTGCGTTTCCCCGATGCAACTGCGCTAGAGGCTTTTGTTCAGGATTTTGCCGGTGCACATGGTCGGCTGCTGGTTCGTCTCATGGGCGTCGCTACGCGCTTTGAAGATACACTTGTGGATGCGTTAGCGGCCGGATTTTTTCTGACCGACCGGCTGGCGCGGCTACCGCGCGATCTGGCTGCTGATCGGCTGTTTATTCCACTGGAAGATCTCGATCGGGCAGGGGTTTCGGTAGAGCTGTTGCAACGCGGCGCTGGCAACTCGGCCGTGCGGCGCCTGCTTTGGAAGCAGGTAGTGCGGGCACAAGAAGCCTTAGCACGGGGCCGCACGCTGGTGCATGCTTTGCCTCGGCGCTATGCATCGGTCTTGCGCCGCGCTTGGCTTGAGGCGCTTGAAGTACTGCATACTATTGAACGCCGAGACTATGATCTGTGGCGCGGCCCTATTCGGCTCTCCCCTTGGCAACGCTTGCATATTGCCTACCAGGCCCGTTTTTCGCGGGTGGCTTTCCGCAAGTGAACACCTTTTTGACGCTGCCTACGTATATTGGCACTAAAAACCACGGTTCATCGATGACGACCTATCGCGACGCAGGAGTAGATATTCAAGCGGGTGAAGCATTGGTTGAGCGTATTAAGCCACTGGTGCGCTCAACCTTTACCTCGGGGGTACTTGCGGATATTGGCGCCTTTGGCGCTTTCTTTGCTCCCGACTTTTCCTGTTTTCGGCAGCCTGTGCTGGTGGCCTCCGTAGATGGCGTAGGCACCAAGCTTAAGGTAGCCTTTCTCATGAATCGCCATGATACGGTAGGGCAAGACCTGGTCAACCACTGCGTCAACGATATCGCTGTGTGCGGCGCGCAGCCACTGTTTTTTTTGGATTACTTAGCCACGGGACGGTTGCGGCCTGAGGTTGCTGAAGAGATCATCCAAGGTTTTGTAGAGGCCTGCAAGGCGAACGGCTGTGCTCTGATCGGTGGAGAAACTGCTGAAATGCCGGATTTTTATGCACCCGAAGAGTACGACCTCGCAGGGATGATTGTCGGCATTGTAGAACGTGAGGCCATCTTGGATGGGCGCCACGTTACGGATGGAGATGTGCTGATAGGTTTGCCTTCTACTGGACTGCACACCAACGGCTACTCGCTAGCACGAAAGGTCTTGCTTTCGCATTTCTCGGTGCACGACCGGCCAGCGCTCTTAGGAGGTGCCTCTGTAGGCGAGGCACTTTTGGCGGTGCACCGCTCATATTTGCAGCCGATCCGAGCTTTGATCGATGCAGCGTGCGTCCATGCCTTTGTGCATGTAACCGGCGGAGGTATCCCAGGAAACACGGTGCGGGTTGTGCCGAAAGGACTGCGTTTTGAAGTGGACTATACGGCTTGGGAACGACCACCAATTTTTCGGTTGATTCAGGAGCTAGGTCAGGTACCCGAAGATGACATGCGGCGTACGTTTAACCTGGGGATCGGGCTCATTGCTATTGTTCCAGCAGATCGCAAGGCAGAGGCCATGGCATGCTTAGAGGCCTTAGGGGAGCATCCGGTTGAAATCGGTAAAATCGTTACGGCCTAAAAAATGGCAGCCTTTTTGTGGATTGGAAACTTCTACTGCTATAATTTCCGTTATAGTAAAAACTGTATCCGATAGCATAAAAGGCGCCATGCTGTCTTTGCTGGTCATTTTGATTTTGAGCTACCTTGTAGGTTCTATTCCTGGAAGTGTTTGGGTAGGCCAATTGCTCTACGGGATTGACGTGCGTCATTATGGAAGCGGCAACGCAGGGGCGACGAACGTATTTCGCGTGCTGGGATGGAAAGCCGGCTTATTGGCTACGGTGATTGATTTGGGTAAGGGGGTACTGGCTGCAGGGGTCATTGCAACGCTGCGATTGGACGATCTACCTTCGGGGTTTTTGCATTGGCATATTGAAACGGTAGTTCGTTTGATGGCCGGTATTGCTGCTGTGTTGGGGCACATGTTTCCGATCTGGGCTGGATTCCGTGGGGGCAAGGGGGTTAACACCTCGGCTGGTGTGCTGCTAGCCTTGACGCCTGTTACGATGTTGATTACAGCGGCCGTGTTTGTGGTGGTTTTGGTGCTTTCGCGCTACGTATCGCTGGCTTCGATCACGGCCGCGATTGCGTTTCCATCGGCGGTGGCAATCCGCAAATATGTATTCGGGATTGAATCGCTAGACAGCAGTCTACTTATTTTTGGCATTGTGTTGGCCGTGCTGGTGATCTGGGCGCATCGGTCGAATATTCGCCGTCTGCTGAGCGGCACAGAAAATCGGGTACGGTCGTTTCGTCCAGCCCGAGGTATGCTGGGGCGTGGGGAACTGCAGCGCTGAGCGCACCTGCAAACCGACCGTTGTCATGAACGCAACTGCCAGCCAGGCCCGTTGGCCGGCCAGGCGAAAGCTGACCATTTTTGGCGCCGGCAGCTGGGGAACGGCCCTTTCGGTGTTGCTCACAGCCAATGGGCATCAGGTCACGCTTTGGGCCCGACGACCCGAAGTGGCAGCACATATCCGTCGCACGCGGCATAACCCCACCTACTTGACCGACGTTAAGCTCCCTGAGGCGATCTACGTCACTTCTGCACTTAAAGAGGCCGCACCAGAACGCGATGTGTGGATTGTGGCTACGCCAGCCCAGGCTGTACGCGCGCTGGCCGAGCAGCTTCGCCCCTGGGCGCGTGCTGAGCTGATTGTGGTTTCGGTAGCCAAAGGATTAGAAATCGCCACGCTAAAGACCACAACGCAGGTTCTAGCCGAGGTGCTGCCTGAGGTGCCTCGAGAGCGAATCGGGGTGCTCTACGGCCCCAGTCATGCCGAAGAGGTAGCTGCTGGCATGCCCACCACGGTAGTTGCGGCCGCACCTTCATGCGCTGTCGCTGAAGAGATCCAGGCCTTGTTCATGGCACCTACGTTTCGGGTGTACGTTAATCCCGACCTGATTGGCGTGGAAATCGCTGGATCAGTTAAAAACGTCATGGCGTTGGCAGCTGGCATGAGCGACGGTGTAGGGTTTGGGGATAATGCCAAAGCTGCCTTAATCACGCGCGGTATTGCAGAAATTCAACGTTTGGGTGTGCGCTTGGGTGCAGATCCAGCTACGTTTGCTGGCTTAGCTGGCATCGGAGACCTCGTCGTTACCTGCATGAGCCGGCATAGCCGTAACCGATACGTAGGGGAACAAATCGGGCGCGGCCGCACGCTGGAAGAGGTGCAACGGGAAATGCAAATGGTCGCCGAAGGTGTGCCTACCACTGCTGCAGTTTACCGATTGGCTCGCCAGCTTGGCGTTGAAATGCCCATAACTGAGGCGGTCTACCAGATTCTCTTTGAGGGCAAAAAGCCTGCAGAAGCGGTTCGCGAGCTCATGACACGGGAAGCGAAATACGAGGACTGGTTACCCCAAGCGGCAATGCTCGAACCACCCAATGGCCTTGTGGCCTCCAAATCGGCCTCTTGCCGATAGCCCTTGCGCTACTTACCATGACCCTGCAAGAGCTTAACCAGCTTGTGGCTCTGGGCGAAGGACCCACGCTGGAATTCAAGCGCAAGGTTCCTCGTCCAGAACGCATCGCCAAGGAAATTATCGCCTTTGCGAATACCCAAGGGGGACGCTTGCTGTTGGGCGTAGACGACAATGGTACTTTGGTAGGGGTGCGTGATGCCGACGAAGAAGTCTTTGCGCTTTGCCAAGCCTTGCGCCGCTGCGCCATCCCGCCAATTGCGTTTACGCTGGAGCGCATTCAGCTGGAGCACCGTCGAGAAGTGATCGTGGTTACCATCGAGGAAAGCGCACGCAAACCCCACTTTCTGCGTAACGGCCACCAGCGGCAGGCGTACGTGCGTGTAGCAGACCGCAGCATTGAGGCTAGCCCGGAAGTGCTGGCGCTCATGCGGGCACAAAAACGACCACGGCGCATTGTGTTTACCTTTGGCGAAAATGAGTTGCGCCTCATGCGTTACTTGGAAACCTATGGGCGCATCACCGTAACACAGTTTGCCCATCTAGCGAACTTGTCCCGCCAACAGGCTTCCCGTACGCTGGTGCGGCTAGCAGAAGCTAACCTGCTGCGCCTGCATCCAGACGAACCGCAGGATTACTTCACGCTGGCGTACAATGCCTTTGAACGTTAAGTGACAAACACCTGTCACGGAAGACCGCATAAGTTATCGCTACGCGAAGCGGCAAAAATCCGTATTTTAGGCGCAAGACCGTTATTGAATTGCAAAATGCCAGTCGTTGACGTCATACCATTGCACGAAGCGGCGCGTGAGCGTTACTTAAATTTTGCATTATCCGTTATTACCAGCCGTGCGCTGCCAGACATTCGCGACGGGCTTAAGCCCGTTCAGCGCCGCATTCTGTACGCGATGTTCCAGCACCTGCGTCTGTATCCAGATGCGCGGCATCGCAAAAGCGCCACCATCGTCGGTGAGGTGATGGGGAAATACCACCCCCATGGCGATGCCGCTATCTATGAGGCAATGGTACGCATGGCGCAGGACTTTTCATTGCGCTACCCTCTGGTTGATGGGCATGGCAACTTTGGCTCTATTGATGGCGATGCGGCTGCGGCAATGCGTTACACCGAGGCGCGCCTACGGCCGCTTGCTATGGAGCTGCTCGAGGAACTGCGGCGCCAGACCGTCCCTATGCGGCCCAACTTTGACGGCACGCTCTTCGAGCCCGTTGTGCTGCCCGCCCGTTTCCCTAACCTGATTGTCAATGGAGCCAGCGGGATTGCTGTGGGCATGGCTACCAGCATTCCACCACATAACCTGGGGGAAGTCATCGATGCGTTGTTGTACCTGATCGATGTCCCTCAGGCACCGCTGGAAGTGCTTGTTGAACGGTTTATTCCAGGTCCAGATTTCCCAACCGGTGGCCGCGTACTGAACACGCCAGCATCGCTGCTTGAAATCTACCGTACAGGCGAGGGAGCCATTGAGCTTCGAGGCGAATACCAGCTGGAAGGCAAGACGCGCTTGATCATTACTTCTATTCCGTATGGTGTTGCCAAAAGTGACTTGATCGAGAAAATTGCCGAGCATATTGCTGCCGGGAAAGTCCCCCAGCTCACCGACGTGCGCGACGAGTCTACCGACGAGGTTCGCATCGTACTGGAGCTTCGGCGCGGCGCCGATGCGGATGCAGCCATTGCCTATTTGCTGCGTCATACGCCACTGCAAATGCGTTTTCACGTCAATCTGACCTGCCTTGTGCCAACGGAAAATCCGGAAGTGGCGGTTCCTCGTAAGGTTGACCTCAAAACCCTGCTGCAGGCTTTTCTGGAGTTCCGCATGAAAGTCGTGGTTCGTCGCCTGCAGTACGACCTAGAGCAGCTCGAGCGCCGCATCCATATTTTGCGCGGTTTTGAGCAAATCTTTGGGGCTTTAGATGAGGCCATTCGTATCATCCGTTCTGCTCGTGACAAAGCTGATGCCGCGCAGCGACTTATGCATCGCTTTCAGCTCGACGAGCTGCAGGCCGATGCCATTTTGGAAACCAAGCTCTACAAGCTTTCTCGGCTAGAGATAGCGGCAATTCGCCAAGAACTAGAAGAAAAAGAAAAGCAGGCTGCCGCGTTGCGTGCATTGCTGGCCGACGAAGCCGCGCGTTGGCGGCTAATCCGTGAAGAGCTTCAGGCCATTAAAGCGCGTTTTGCAGACAAGCGGCGCACAACAATTGCTGGCCCAGATGAGGGCTTTGCCTACAACCAGGAAGCTTATATCGTCGACGAAGATGTTTACGTGATCGTCTCCCGGGATGGATGGGTGAAGCGCCAGCGTTCTTATACCGATGTGCAAAGCATTCGCGTGCGTGAAAGCGACGCGGTAGGTTGGGTTTTACCGGGATCAACACGCGCTACGGTAGGATTTTTTACCAATTATGGCCGTTGCTATACCACCCGCATTGAGGCGTTGCCAAGCACAACGGGCTATGGCGACCCCGTGCAGAAGCTTTTCGATTTTTCGGATCGGGAGCGCGTGGTGGGCGTCGTGGTGTTTGATGAACGGGCCCTGCCTCAGCCGATGCCGAGTCCCAAAACGGAGCCGGAACTTTTTGAAGACCGTGGTGAGCCTCAAGTCCTGGGTCTACACCTGGTAGCCATTACGCGGCTGGGCCAAACCCTGCGTATGCCTATAGACAGCTTTCGAGAGCCATCAACAAAAAACGGGCGGCTTTTTATGCGCCTGGAAACCGGAGATGAAGTCCTAGGCGTTGAGGTGGCTCGGGGGAATGAGAACGTGTGCTTGGCATCGCGAAACGGATATGTACTTATTTTCCCAGTAGCGCAGATCCCGCCCGTTCGCTCGGCGGCCAAGGGGGTCATTGCCATGAGGCTGGGGAAGGGCGACGAAGTACTCGGCTTTACGCTGGCTTCAGCTGCTCGCGAAGGCTTAGAAGTCGAAACCACACGTGGCCGTCGCGAAATTGTACGCATCACAAAGTTTGAAGTATCGCGTCGGGGTAACCGAGGCCGGCAAATCATCCGGCGTGGGCAGCTTGCACGGGTCATGCTACCCCCAGTAGAAATTCGATTCAACGGACAGCGATAACCTTTGCCGTGCCTATGGCTGAAGTCACCACCACCTATACCGGCAAAGACATTCAGGTGCTGGAAGGCCTTGAGCCTGTGCGTAAACGCCCAGGCATGTACATCGGGGGCACGGGCAAGCCCGGCCTGCACCACCTGCTTTGGGAAATTGTCGACAATGCCGTCGACGAAGCCGTCAATGGCTTTGCCTCGCTGATCGAGGTTACACTGCACGCCGACGGCTGCAGCGTAACGGTGTCGGACAACGGCCGGGGCATCCCTGTCGATCTACATCCTGTCAAAAAAATCCCCACCCTAGAGCTCATCCTAACCACGCTGCATGCTGGTGGAAAATTCGACCGCAAAAACTATATCACCTCGGGTGGATTACACGGGGTAGGCGCTTCGGTAGTGAATGCCCTTTCTGAAGAACTGGTGGCTACGGTGCGCCGCGACGGCAAAACCTACCAGCAGCGTTTTGCACGAGGTAAACCCAAAACCAAGCTTAAGGTCATCGCTGAAAATACACGGGGTACGGGGACAAGCATCTACTTCCGGCCTGATCCAGAAATCTTTGAAACGACAACATTTGATGCGGAGTGGATTCGTGAGCAGCTTGAGGTGAAAACCTACTTAAACCGCAACCTGAAGATCATCTTTAAGGATGAGACCAGCGGTGAACGGTACGAATTCCAGCATCAAGGCGGCATTGTGGACTACCTACATCGGCTTGTGCTCAAGCAGGGAAGCCGGGTGGTGCATGCTGTGCCGTTTGTGTTGCTTCAGGAAGAGCTCCGTGCAGGAGCAAGGTTAGAGGTAGCGCTCCAGTGGACTGAGGCGCCCCAGGAGCTGATCAAATCGTTTGTGAACGGCATTCCCACGGTTGAAGGTGGCACGCATGAGCAGGGCTTTAAAGATGCGGTGCGCGGTGCCGTACGGGCCTATATGGAAACGCATGACCTGTTGCCTAAAAACCTGGAAGTCACAGCCGACGACATTCGGGAGGGGCTGGTGGCTGTAATCAACCTGTTTATGGTAGAGCCGCAGTTTCAGGGGCAAACAAAGGAAAAGCTAAACAATCCAGAGGCGCGTACCCTGGTACTGGGTGCTGTCCGCTTGGAGTTGGAACAGTTCCTCAACGCGCACCCCACGATGGCCGAGGCGATTGTGGCACGGATTATTCAGGCAGCCAAAGCACGGCTGGCTAGTCGTGCAGCTGCCCGCTCAGTGCGCCGCCAAACGTCGGTTAGCCATCGGTTAAACCTCCCTGGAAAGCTGGCAGATTGTACTTCGACAAATCCAGAAGAGTGCGAGCTCTTCATTGTGGAAGGGGATTCGGCAGGTGGCAGTGCTAAGCAAGCCCGTGACCGTCGCTTCCAAGCTGTGTTGCCGCTTCGGGGTAAGGTACTCAACGCTGAGCAAGCTTCACTACGCCGGGTAGAAGACAACAAGGAGCTGGCCAACATTGTGCAGGCTCTTGGCTGCGGGTTAGGAGATCAGCTTGACCTTAATCGGCTGCGTTACCATAAAATCATTCTGCTGATGGACGCCGATTCCGATGGCCATCACATCACGACGTTGCTTTTAACCTTCTTCTACCGCTACCTGCGGCCGCTTATCGAAAACGGTCACGTCTACGTAGCCCAGCCGCCGCTTTACCGCATTGATGCCGGCAAAGAGACCTACTGGGCACTGGACGATGCCGACCGCGATCGCATTCTCCAAGAGCTTCAGAAGAAACGCAAAAACCTGCAGATCGAAATTCAGCGATTTAAAGGGCTAGGTGAAATGATGCCCGATACGCTGCGCGAAACCACGCTCGATCCGCAAAAACGCCGTTTGTTGCGCGTAACAATTCCTGAGACAGCACGCTTACTCACCGAGCAAACTATTGCCGAGTTAATGGGCCGGGATGTGTCGATGCGTTTTCGGTTTATCATGGAGAATGCTGCCCGAGTAGATGCCGAGGCACTGGACGTGTGATTATCTCTGGTGAGCAGCCAGCCATGTCCCTACAAAAATTAGGGCCATGCCCAAAAAGCTCCACGCCGAGGGCATTTCATCAAAAAACAGCACGCCCCATAAAACGCCAAACGCAACCTGCAGGTAATTCATCGCTACGGCCCGTCCAGCTAGCTCTTCGCCCAATCCTTTGGTCATCCAAACTTGGGCAACCTGAGCGGTGAGCCCTACACCGGCAATGAGCACCAGCCATTCCAGCGTAGAAGGCCAGACCGCTGTAGGAAGGGCTAAGGGCAGCGAGCCCACAGTAGCGACCAAGGGAAAATAAAACACAATGGTCAAAGGATGCTCAGTGCGGCGCAGCTCGCGTACCAGTACGTAGGCCGCAGCACTAAAGATCGCACTGAGCAGCGCACCGCCGACGCCCAGCAAGTCTAAGCCTCCTGTCTGTTCCCTAAATAGAAATGCGGGTCGTGCGATGAAGACTACCCCGATTAGGCTACACGCAATGCCCAGGAGCTCATACCGGCCTACCGGTTCCCCTAGCCAAAGCGCCGCAAGCAGGACGGTAAAGGCCGGGCTGGTTTGCTGCAGCACAAGGGTGTCGGCCAAGGGCAAGCGCGTTAGCGCAAAATATAGGCCACTGAGCGAGAAAAACCCTACCAGCCCGCGTAACAGGAGCAAACCGGTGCGCTGTCCGCGCCACGAGACGCCTGCCCAACGCAACAGGAGGTAGCTGTAGCCTAACGTAACCAGACTGCGGATGAGTACAATCTCTTGACTCGGAAGGCGCTCACCAGCAACTTTGACGAACAATCCCATTAGGCTAAACATCAAGGCTGCGCCGATCATGTAGCGCAGCCCGCTTGAAAGCCTCGTAGCCGTTGCAATAGCCAAGGTGTGCGTGCAGTTAAAAGCACTTTACGTGAACCGTATGCAAAGCGGTCTGCTCAAGCCCCTTTGCAGCATCCAGGACGGGAACGAAGTGCGCGCCCTAAGGTTTTAACGACGCCATGAAAAACGCATAGGTCCGTAGCTCAACTGGCAGAGCAGCTGACTCTTAATCAGCGGGTTGGGGGTTCGAGTCCCCCCGGACCTACGAAGCCCAGCGCAGCAGAAGCGCTTGGTCTACTCGTCTTCAAGCGTAAATCTTTTCTCCAACAACGTTGTCCGGTCATCGAACTACTTTCCCCGAAAGCGGCCAAGCATCCGGCCGATAGCAGAGCGGGATACGCGAAAGGACGCTTCCGTCCAAGGGCATCCCGTTAAGCGTAGCGAAATGGCTTGAGCACGCGCTGCGCAGGAGAAAAAAAGGTTGGCTAACAGGTCATGCCGGTACAACAGATTGGGAAAAAAGGCAGTAAAGTATAGCGTGCTGTCTCGGAAGACATAGCTTCCAAAGCCATAACCGATCACTTGACTTGTGAGCTCAAGGGCATTGAGCTCGAAGGCGAGCCGGATGCCTTGTTGTTCTGTTAGGTCGTAGGCAGGAAATGACTGCAACAAAAAAAGCCCATAGCCATAGCGGGGGTGAGGCTGGTCAGCCAGGATCTCGCATAAGGAAGTTTCTTTTTGGCCAAAGGGAAACTCGATGCCTACGCCCATCCGGTCTACCGTGGCGAACACAACAGGCGGCCGCTGCAAAAACTGCTGATGCAGCATTTGAAATTCTATAGGCCGCCAGTAAGGGTGCTTACCTACTTTCAGAAGCTCTTGGATAAACGCAGCATGCCGGGCGGAGGCTTGTTGCTGCGACTCTTGGTGAGAGGTAGGAGCGAGCGCCTCTTGTGCCGGCAACAACTGGGCCAGGGCAGAGGCCCAGACAGGTGCCTCTGCAGCCTGCATCCAGGCAGCTGCCCTAAGCAGCACGCGCATCCACGTCGCAATGTGATCGTAAATGCGCGCGAGTGTGCACAAACTCAGCGTTTGGGTTTCCGGATCGTACACCGGACCAGAGAGCGAGGCAAACGGCATAACCAGCGTATTGAGCGCTGCAGCCGCAGTGTCGTTGAGCACCAAGCCGCGAAGCATTTCCGTGCGTACTCCAATCAAAAAACCAGCCTCGCCCTCAGGTCCACGTTCTTCGCCAACGATCGCAATCGTTTGCGCGTGATTGTTGGGCCACCAGCGAAATCCTTCGGGCAATGATGCTGACAAAGCGCGATCGCCCCCGGTCAGCATTTGGTGGAGCCAGGCTATGGTTTGCTGTCCGATATGCATAGGTCTGCTTTGGTTTTATTCATCCTCTTCATCCTCCTCTTCCTCTGGAAAAAGGGATTTGAGATCCTCGCTTGCCACCTGATGCAAAGCCTCATCTAAATCTGGATAGAAAGAAGACTCAGCCCAGAAGAAATCCAGCGCCTCTTGTAGGTTACGCCAATCTATTTCCCGAAGGATGCGCCATAGGTATTCGTAGTAGAATATATCAGCAACTTCCCCCAGGGTTAAAGGTAGCGTTGAAGTGTGTTCTCCCTGGAATCTGAGATCTTCGAGCCAATCGTGATCATAATATTCGTCGACGAAACGGTAGTGAATCTGTGACCCGTCGCGTCGAGCATAAATGGCAGCTACATCGTAAGTTGTTGATCGGAGCGTAACCCGGGCAATTTCGACTTCGTCCGGTTCTCGTGGGGGAAGATACGCGCCTCCCATGAACATGGGATGGATGAAGAAGCCCATCTGCAGCTCCGTCTTTGTAACCGAACGCACAAGGGCGATAGCTTCTTCCTTGCGACCCTCACGCAGCAGGGCGTCAATTTGAGGAGCTAACTTTCTGCGCAGTGCAGAAGTCGACAGCTCCTGCAGCAGCTGGTCCCGGAGGCTCAAGGTAAAATAAGTCTCCGGGCGGTAAGAAAGGTCAATATGAGATGCCATGGCGCTAAGGCTTTATGGGTTGGAGGATACCTAGAGGTGCGATTAAATAGGCAAAGCAAAAATAAAACAACTTTGATGCCAAACTATATGAATGCGATAACCTACTATCAAGAACGCTATCGTCCCCAGTACCACTTTTCGCCTGAGCGCAACTGGATGAATGATCCCAACGGGCTGGTCTATGCACATGGCCTATATCACCTTTTTTATCAGCATAATCCTTTGGGAGATCAATGGGGGCATATGAGTTGGGGCCATGCGGTCAGCCGTGATTTGGTGCATTGGCAACACTGGCCTGTCGCTCTTTGGGAGACAGATGAGGTAATGATTTTTTCCGGAAGCGCGGTCTTGGATGTCTACAATACCAGTGGTTTGGGCACCCTGGACAACCCCCCACTGGTCGCTATTTATACTGGTCATTATAAGACCATGGAAAAACAGGCGCAGCATTTAGCTTACAGCCTCGATCGAGGTCGAAGCTGGATCCCCTATGCTGGCAATCCGGTGTTAGACATTGGTGAACGTGATTTTCGGGACCCTAAGGTGTTTTGGCATGCGCCTGAAGCTCAATGGATTATGGTTGTGGCTTTGGCAGCGGCACGAAAAATACAGATTTATGCCTCGAAGAACCTCAAGGAATGGACGCTACGGAGCACGTTTGGTCCAGCAGGTGCTGTAGAAGGGGTATGGGAATGCCCAGACTTGTTTCCGCTGCTCGTCGAAGGAGAGCCTGGCTCGGTGCGTTGGGTGCTCAAAGTGGACGTGAATCCTGGGGGACCAACAGGGGGCTCAGGTAGCCAGTATTTCATTGGCTATTTTGATGGCAGCCGCTTTACGCCAGAAGAGCCTGTCGCCGTAGGCCAGGCGCATGCCCGCTGGGTGGACTACGGGGCTGACTTTTACGCTGCCATTACCTGGTTTGGGGCACCTGGGGAGGACCTGTATCGACTGTGGGTGGGGTGGATGAACAACTGGCTTTATGCCCATGCTATTCCCACAAGCCCATGGCGTGGGCAGCTCAGCCTAGCTCGGCGGGTAAGCTTACGGCGCATCGGTGGCAGATTGCACCTGGTGCAGGCGCCTGTTCCGAGCTTAAGCACGTTGAGGCAGCGGTACTGGGCTATAGAAAATCAGCCTATCGTAGGTGAGCAGCGGCTTGCGATACAAGGGAAGACGCTAGAGCTGATTGCGGCGTTTGTTGTGGGCAAAGCACGTGTGGTGGGATTAAAGGTACGTGTAGGGGAAGGGGAGGAGACGGTGATCGGTTACGAGGTAGCTACGCAGCGCATTTTTGTAGACCGCAAGCGCTCCGGCCTGGTAGCTTTTCACCCGAAGTTTGCTACTCGGAAAGAAGCAAAGCTGCCACTTGAGGAAGGTAAGCTGCGGCTACGCGTGTTTGTAGATTGGTCTTCGGTTGAGGTGTTTGCCGGCGAGGGTCAGGTGGTGTTTACAGAACTGATTTTCCCTAAACCAGAAAGCGAGGGGGTGGTAATGTTTGCAGAAGGGGGCGAGGCGCATTTGGTGTCGTTGGAGGCCTGGGAGCTGGCGTCGGGGTGGAAAGCTATGTAGGCTTAAGCGTTTCCAACCGGTTTTGAGCACGCCGCCGGCCGGCTTCGGTCAGGTGCACCTCGCCAGAAGTTATGTACAGTAGGCCCTGCTGCTCTCCGGCTTTGAGGACGCGTTGAAGAACGGCTTCGGTCCAGTTCAGGTGCTGAGGTAACGTGGTTGGATGACGTTCCTCCAAAGCGGCAGCTTGTTGTTCGTGATGCAACAGGTGCAGCAGCAGCAGGTCCAAAGCGAACTCCAGCTGTTGCTTTCGGTGGCGATACCAACGTGCCCAAAGACCACTTTCAGGGGCAACGAGCCAGACAACCCCAAAGAGCACGCCGGCCATTGTGGCCATCGAGCCGGCAATCGACACATCCAGAAGCCAGGCCAAGCCATAGCCGGGCACGGCACTAAGCACCCCGCCTAGGACGCTGTAGAGCAGATAAGTCGGCATCCGGCGAGCCAGCAGTAGAGCAGTAGCCGGCGGACCAATCATCAGGGCAATGACCAAAATAGCACCTACTGCGTGAAAGGCGGCAACAATGGTCACTGCTACCATACCCATGAGCAGGTAGTGCAACACTGCGGGGCGAAAGCCGATCACGGCCGTATGGGCTGGATCAAAGGTGGCCAGCGTGAGCTCTTTATAGAGCAGGCTAAGGAGGAGTAGGTTCAAAAAAAACAAGCCACCCATGGTCCACAACGCCCTTGGACCCAGGTCGTAGCCCAAGTACTGCAGCCGATCAAAAGGCACAAAAGCCAGCTCTCCTAGCAGCACAGCATCGGTATCGAGATGCACCTGTCCAGCAAAACGGGCAATGAGCAGCACGCCTATGCTGAAAAGTGCTGGAAAAACCAATCCAATGGCTGCGTCTTCTCGCAGGCGGCCCGTTTTTTCTAAAAGCTCAATAAGATAAACGGTGAGCAACCCAGCTGCTCCCGCTAATAGAAGCAGTAAAGGATGATGCAAGCTATGCGTTAGGAGAAAGCCAACCACGATGCCGGGCAGGACGGCATGGCTAATGGCATCGCTAACCAGGCTCATGCGACGCATGACCAGGAAGGCCCCAGGTAAGGCACATGCCATGGCCGTCAGCACAGCAACAAGCTGGATTTCAAGCGCGGGGCTCATCTTCCGAACGGCTATCTGCTAAGCGCCAGCCGCGACCAGGCTCATGCTGCACCTGCCCGCGGCGCTCTAGTTGGCGCAAAATCGAGCTTACAGGAATCTCTGGTCCCAGTATAGCTTGAATACTGGAGGCCGGGTGGGGGCGGCCAGCATGGGGATGACGCCGTTCTAGCTCACGAAGTACCGCAAGTACCGCTTGCTGTGCACTACGTGCTGCACGCTGTCGTTTCCAGTACTGCCAAAACAAGCCGCGTTCGGGCGCAATAAAAAGGGAAATGGTGGCAAAAAGCGTTAGGAGCAGCACGATGATGGGGCCAGTCGGCAGTCGGGGCGCCAGACTGCTCAGCCAGGCTCCTGTAGCGCCACTAAGTAGGCCAAAAAGGCCGGCCAGCAAAAAGACCCGGCCATAGCGGCTGCTCCACTGGCGTGCTGCAGCTGCAGGTGCTACCAGCACGGCGCTCATAAGCACGACACCAACCGTCTGGAGGCCGATCACAATAGCCACGACCAGTACTGCGATGAGCAGCGTTTCGAGCTGGCGCACAGGTAAGCCCAAAGCACGCGCGTAATCGGCATCAAACAGTACTAGTTTCAGCTCTTTCCATAAAGCAACAACCAGGGCAAATACCGTAGCGCCTGCGACCGCCATCACCACAAGGTCTGTACGTAGCAATGTGGCCGCTTGACCAAACAAAAAGCGATCGAGACCTGCTTGAGCGGCGCCGGCAGTGTGCTGGGCGAAGGAAAGAAGTACGACGCCCATGCCAAAAAACACAGCCAGGGCCATACCCAGGGCGGCGTCGAAGCGTACGCGCGTGGTGCGCAGCACAGCTTGTACCCATAGTAGCGCTAGCGTACCACTTACGGCTGCACCAAGCTGTAGCACCACAGGTGCCTTTGAGCCGCTGATCAAAAAGGCGAGCACAATGCCTGGGAGTGCTGCATGCGAGACCGCATCCCCAACCAGTCCTTGCCGTCGAAGCACAGCTAGCGTTCCCAGTGCACCTGAGATCAGCCCTAACAAGGCTGACCCCGTCATAACAACGCGCAGCGTAAAGTCCATGATCTAGAAGGCTCTGGGCTCTTCTGCAGCAACAACCGTCCGCCCACCATAGGTGCGGCGAAGGTTCTCGGGAGTGAATGCTTCGCGGATTGGTCCGCAGGCGATGCACTGTACGTTCAACAGCACCACCCAGTCAAAGTACTCTGCTACGGTCGACAAGTCGTGATGCACAATAACTATGGTTTTACCTTGCGCTTTAAGCCAGTGTAGCACATCGAGCAATGCTGCCTCGGTGGGCGCATCTACACCTTGAAAAGGCTCATCGAGTAGGTAAATATCCGCTTCCTGGGCGAGTGCTCGGGCCAACAGCACGCGTTGCTGTTGGCCTCCCGAAAGCTGACCAATGGGGTGGTTGGCGAGCTCGGCTAGGCCAACGCGCTCCAGAGCAGCCTGCGCTAGGGCCCGTTCCGTTTTTCCAGGACGTCGCAGCCACCCCAGACGTCCATAAGTCCCCATTAAGGCTACATCGAAGACTGTTGCCGGGAAGTCCCAGTCCAGTTCAGCGCGTTGGGGCACATAAGCTACCCGGCGTTCGCGAGGCTGAAAAGGTTTTCCTAGCACATGAATGCGACCGGCTACTGGGCGCACAATGCCCAGCACTGCCTTGAGCAGGGTGCTTTTCCCCGCGCCGTTAGGTCCCACAACGGCCGTCATCTGCCCCACAGGGATTGCTGCATCAATATCCCAAAGCACAGGCCTTTGCTGGTAGGCCACCGTTAGGTCTTCAATTTCAATAGCCCACATCATGGTGTCTGTGCAGTACGCAGGGCCTCAATAATCGTATCGATGTTGGTACGAACCATGCCTGTGTAGGTACCTGCAGGCGTCTGGGGATCGCCTAAAGCGTCGGAATAGAGGGGGCCGGCCAGGCGTACGGTGTGCCCGCGTGCAGCTACGGCCTCTTGTAACGCCTTGAGGTAGCGTTCCGGGACGGAGCTTTCTACGAAGATGGCTGGCAGGCGCTTGGCGACAATAAAATCTGCGAGCATTTGCACATCGGCTGCTCCAGCTTCGGAGGCGGTTGAAACGCCCAGAAGTCCACGAACCTCCCAGCCATAGGCATCGGCAAAATAGCGGAAGGCGTCGTGTGAGGTCACCAGTACCCGATGATCGGAAGGCAGTTCAGCTGAGCGTTGCCGCACGTAGGCGTCGGTTTGCTCCATTTCGATAAGATAGGCCTGCAGACGCTCTTGGTAGATGGCTGCGCGGCCCGTGTCTATGCGAGCAAACGTTTCGGCTACGCAGCGGGCGGCGTGTTGCCAGCGCCGCACGTCCATCCACACATGCGGATCGTAGGTACCCCCAAAGCCTGAAGCCGTAAGCCGCAGGCTGTCGGGGATGCATTCAGCTACCGCTAGGGTCGGGCGCCCAAGCGCCTGCATACGGGCAAAAACCTCGGCCATTTTGCCCTCTAAATGCAGCCCGTTATACAAAATGAGGTCGGCTTGCTGCATGCGCGCTACATCGCCTTCGCTAGCTCGATAAAGGTGCGGATCAATACCAGGGCCCATAAGCGCAACGACCTGCACAGCCTCGCCGCCAAGCTGACGTGCTAGGTCGGCTACAATCGACGTGGTGGCTACCACCTGCAGCTTGCCCTCAGGTCGCGACCTGGTAGCTTGGCAGGCGGCCAGAAACAAGACGCAGCCGACAGCCCACCACCCTAAGAGGTAACTTCTACTACGGCCCATATTGCAGCAGCAAGCTCGTTGGGTAAGAGAAAGCGCTCTTCGCCTACGGCTAAACGCACGCCAGAAGCGGTGTGCTCGATCAAGCGCAAGACAACGCCTGGGCGCAAGCCCAACCGAGCAAGTAGGTTGAGTGCATCGGGGTCTTGCGCGCGCACGCGCACAATCCGAACCGTTGCGGGTACAGGCACTGCAGCAAGAGGATACCCCGATTCAAGCGGCGGAAACGTTAGCTCAGGCGTCGGAATCGGATCTCCATGGGGATCGCGCTCAGGATGCCCTAGCCATTCGGCAATGCGCGCCTCCAACTGTTCACTGATGACGTGCTCCAGACGTTCGGCCTCGTCGTGCACTTCGTGCCAGTCATACCCTAAAGCCTCAGCCAAAAACGTTTCAATCAAACGGTGATGACGCAAGAGTTCAACCGCTATGCGATAACCCGGACTTGTTAGCCGTGCCCCCTGGTAAGGCCGATACTCGACCAAACCCATGGCCGACAGCTTTTGTAGCATACCGGTTACCGAAGCCGGCCGCACGCCCAACCGCTCTGCCAGTGTCGTGGTCGATACCGGCTCCCCTTCGCCTAAGAGGAGAATCTGTTTCAGGTAATCCTCTTGAGATTCAGTAAGCATTTTTAATGCACCGATGATTAGAACCAGACTATAATTTAGGAAAACCTAAAACAAAATGCAAGCGCTAAAAAAGTGCCCCGCCTGTGCGGGGCACTTTTTTAGCTGTAGGCGCTGCAGCTTAGCGCAAGTGCATAAGCGTACGGCTTTGAATGCCCTGAGGTGTTTCCAAGCGATACTGGTATAGTCCAGCTGGCAGTGTGGAGGCTTCAAAAACCACTTCGTAGCGTCCGGCTGGAAGCTGGCCATCAACCAAAGTTACTATGCGTTGACCCAGTAGGTTATAGATGGCCAGCGTGGCAGGCATCGTTTGCGGGAGTTCAAAGGTGATCGTTGTTTTTTCCCGAAACGGATTCGGATAGTTCGGGTGCAGCTCTAAGAGAGTAGGGGGAGTGCCCTCAACGGGTTCGATGGATGTAAGTACAAGCTGACGTGGACGAATCTGGCCGCGGATTTCTCCGGCCGGGTACTGAGCGGTGTGTACATTGACATAGAGCTCCCCGGCCAGCAAAGCTTGGATCAGTTCGTCTGTGAGCGGCTGTGCATCGGTAGGGCGCCAAACGCCCTGGGCCGTACTGCCTTCGAACGGGATGGCACGGACTACGGGACCGTCTTGCCCAGCAGGTGCCCGATGAAAGTGTGCTGCCTGCACGGGTCCTGTAAGGTCGCTTACCGTAATGTGATACACCAGTCCAGCTTCAGTCAAGGTTAAGAATGCTGTGCCGCGGCCACTACTTGTGACGCTACTGGTCTCTTGGGAAGGATCTAACAAAACAGCTGCGCTTATACCTTCGGCTAGCTCTACTTGTCCTCGGATTTCTCCGGCTGGGTACTGGGTCGTATGTACGTTTAGGTATAGGTGGCCTGTAAGCAGGGCCACAATGAGTGAGTCTGGAAGATTGGTCCAAACGCCGGAAGCCTGGTTCCCGCTAAAGCTAATGGGATGTACCACAGGGCCGTCGACCCCTGCTGCACCATAATGAAAGTGCGCTGCCTGAACCGGACCGCTTAGATCGACAACCGTAATGTGGTAGACCAATCCTGCTGGGGTAAACGTCAGCTCAGCAACGCCATAACCATTACTCATTACATCATGGCTTTCTTGGCTAGGGGTTAGCCTTGCCCTAAGGGCTGTACCGCTGGCTAAGCGAATCTGGCCGCGGATTTCTCCGGCCGGGTACTGAGCGGTGTGTACATTGACATAGAGCTCCCCGGCCAGCAAGGCTTGGATCAGTTCGTCTGTGAGCGGCTGTGCATCGGTAGGGCGCCAAACGCCCTGGGCCGTACTGCCTTCGAACGGGATGGCACGGACTACGGGACCGTCTTGCCCAGCAGGTGCCCGATGAAAGTGTGCTGCTTGGATTGGTCCAGTTAACCCATCAACGGTTACAATGAACTGCAATCCCTCTTCGGTTAGGGCCATAGCGGCTGTACCACGGCCACCACTGGTCACGCTGCTGGTTTCTTGGTCTGGGGTTAGTATGGCGGTAAAAAAGGTTTGGGCTTGGAGGGGAGCTGCAGCTAGCAGCATAACAAGCAGCCCGCTCAGAATAGTGTAAGGTGTTTGCATGGCTTTTAAAAGTTGGGTGGATGTGAAGCCCTACGGTTTAACAGTACCCGAGCAGCAGCTTATGCCTACGCACAAACGATTCGAAGCTTGCAGCGTTTGCAGAGCGTCTTTTTCCAAAAAGATATGCCCCTCAAGAAATTCTTCGACGGTTGCAGCAAGGATTAACCTACGAGGCTTATGTCGTTGCCTGGAAAGCAGCAACAGAGCAGCTCCTAGACGGCATGGATGCTCAGACGCATCGCTCTCTGCTCTGCCGGCATTGCAATGCGTGCGCAGCGTGTGACCCAAGGGTACCGTCCTTCTGCCCGCCTTAAGCAAGCGTTTGCAATCCTCTCGCGACCGCAGTTCTGGATGGTGCTCCGAAGGACTGGTGCGTTGATTTTGCGTATTGTTTG
The DNA here is from genome assembly GCF_017908595.1 of Rhodothermus bifroesti. Taxonomy (NCBI): domain Bacteria; kingdom Pseudomonadati; phylum Rhodothermota; class Rhodothermia; order Rhodothermales; family Rhodothermaceae; genus Rhodothermus; species Rhodothermus bifroesti. The sequence goes on along the minus strand of NZ_JAGKTL010000002.1, from coordinate 626,788 downwards.
CCCGTTCTTGTGGCAGCGCCACGTCAGCATCCGTACATTTGCCTGCGCATCTTACGCTGCGACGAGCATTTGGACCTTATGGATCGCTCCCTTACGCGGGGCGTATGGAGCGTTCTCCAGTGCTTTTACTGTCCAGGGTGCCAAGCTTTTTCCAATGGGGCTGTGTTCGGCTGAAGCCCAAGCGCTGCGGGGTTGGTAAAAGCGACAGGGGGCAACGCCCATTAGCTCGCGCAGGCACTGATTGCATGGTATGAAGCAGTAGGTGCTGAGCTGGCTAAGATCCTGGAAAAATGCCAGCTTAGCTAGAAGAGCCTGTACGCGGAGGAAGTTTGCCTACAGCAGGCATAGGGCGTGCATTTGGGGGCAGCCGATCCGCCGGCATAGCGGTAGAAGAGGGAGCTTGAGGGGTTGGCTTTTCGGAGCTTTTTTGCACAAAGTACTGCTCTTCCCGAATAAACGCATCAGCAAACCGAGCGCGACGCAGAATACCACGGGCATTTTCAATCATTTGGGGGTGGCCGCAGGCATAAGCCACGGCAGTTTCCGGCCCAAAATCTGCTGCGGCATCCAAGTATTTGCGGATCACGTCGTCCACGCGGCCCGTTTCCCCTTGCCAGTCAGGGTCTTCCCACGGACGGCTAATGGTGGGCACGTAGGTCAGCCAGTCATTCTGTTGGGCCAGGGTGCGCAGCTCGTCTAGATAAACCCCCAGCTCTTTTGAGCGGCTGGCGCCATGAATGACGAGAAAGCGGTGGGGTGAGGTTTCGCCCTGTTCAATAGCATGCCGTTGCGCACGGATCATGCTCAGGTACGGGGCAATGCCGGTCACCGTAGCCAGCATCAGGTGTCGGGTGCGCTGCGTCTGCAGTGTAAAATGGCCGACGATTTTCCGGCGCATCCACATTTCGTCGCCTTCACGGAGTTCCCAGATGCGTGGGGTGAGTTCGCCGTGTGGCACAAGCTCGATAAAAAATTCGAGTTCGGGTTCATGAGGCGCCGACACGATGGAGTAGGCGCGGGGAACCAATTTCCCCTTGACTTCTAAAGCCAACGTGGCATATTGGCCAGGGGTGAAAACTACCGGCTCTTCAGGCCGAAAACGGAACAAGGCCAGATCCTCGGTAAAGTCAATACGCTCAACAAGGCGCACGCGACAAAACTTAGCCGTAGACATACTTCTGCGTTAGGTGAATCATGAAGGTGGCTTTTCGCGGAAGCGTACCTTTAAGTCCACAATACAGCTTCTGGGGCTTTTGTGTCAAGTCTTATTCCTTTTTTAAAAGCGCTTTTTTGTAGCAAAGTATGGTTGGGGGCAACGCGTATGGTTTTACGTTTCGGGTAGCGTATCAAGTAGGCGTTGGATGAGCTCGACAGCTGAAATGCCATCCGCATCGGCGTTAAAATTGGTGACGACGCGGTGGCGTAGGACAGGCACCGCCAAGTGGCGGACGTCTGCAATCAGTGGGGTAGCGCGGCCTTCTAGGGCTGCTAGGGCTTTAGCGCCTAGAATCAAGTACTGTGAGGCTCGGGGGCCAGCGCCATAGCTTAGATAGGTGTTGATAAAGTCAGGCGTCTCGGGGCGGCCTGGACGTGTGCGGGCCACGAGGCGCACTGCATACTCAATTACATGGTCGGCCACGGGAATCTGGCGCACCAACTCCTGAAACGCTAGCAGCTCTTCGCGGCTGATGACAGGGTCGACTGCCGGTGGTGGCGTGGCTGTTGTATTGCGCACAACGGCCACTTCTTCCTCAAAAGAAGGGTAGTCCAGCCACAGGTTTAGCATAAAGCGGTCAAGCTGTGCTTCGGGGAGTGGGTAGGTGCCTTCTTGTTCGATAGGGTTTTGGGTAGCGAGTACGAAAAAGGGAAGCTCAAGGGGAAAGGTCTGTCCAGCTGCTGTTACGTGATACTCTTGCATTGCTTCGAGCAGGGCAGCTTGGGTTTTCGGCGGAGTACGGTTAATTTCGTCGGCCAATACGATATGGGCGAAAATAGGTCCACGCACAAAGCGAAACAGCCGCTGGCCCGTGGTGCGGTCTTCTTCAAGGATTTCGGTTCCCGTAATGTCGCTGGGCATCAGGTCGGGGGTAAACTGGATACGGCTAAATTTCAGATCAAGGGCTTGTGCCAGCGTGCGTACGAGCAAGGTTTTGGCCAAGCCAGGCACTCCGATGAGTAGAGCGTGACCTCGGGCCAGCAGGCATACGACAAGCTGTTCGATGATGGCCTCTTGGCCAACGATTACTTTGGCGATTTCCTCTCGTAGGCGCACGTAAGCCTCATGCAGGGCTGCTAAGGGATCTTCGCTATGCCGCATGCGTGGAGCAGCTACAGACATAGATACGCTTACCGTTGAGCTAAGGTAGGAATCAGGATTTTATGGGGATAGCGCTCAGCCAACGTTTTGGCTTTGCCGTGGAGCCAGATAACGACCGATCGTCGGAGTTCGTTTAGCCATTGGCGCATTACACGATTGCGTTTGTCCTGCAGCGCGAGTTGTTCAATGCGGGCATAGTCGGTCTCCAGGCCGACGCGATGAGCAGGGATGAATGCATCTAGGCGTACGATGTGGTAAGCGCGGCGGCCGTCGAGCAGTACCGCCTCTGCAGGGTGGCTGATTTCTCCCACCTGAAGTGTATCGATGGTGCGTTGCCAGGTAGGGTCTAGTGCGCTGCGCACGAGGTCGCGTTCCCCGGTGCGTGGATCAACCACGCGGCCGCCTTGCGGTCCAGTACTGGCCTCTTCTGAATGGCGGCGAGCCATTAGGCCAAACGGCAGATTATAGGTGAGAATGGAATCGCGCACAGCTTTCAGGTAGGCAAGTACCGGCGCAGGATCAGCCTGGCTATCGTCAATACGAATCAGAATATGGTGAAAGTCGATCACATCCCCCTGGCGGCGGTTGACGCGCAGGATATGGACGCCAAAAGGTGTTTCAAACGGCTGAGAGATTTCTCCAATAGGGATGCGGGATGCGACAGCGGCAAATTCTGGTACCAGGTCCCCCAGGCGGGTGTCGGGAATGTGGCCGCCAGCGCTGGCTGAGCCAGGGTCTTCAGAGAAACGCCGGGCCATCGCTTCAAGACTAGAGCGGCCGCTGATGATGGAGTCTCGTATAGCAGTGGCAATTTCAAAGGCTTCTTGGCGGGCAGCTTCGGAAGGACGCGGATAGCGTACAATATGGCTAAGTCGCACCAAGTCAGGAAGGGTAGGAAGCGAGTCGGCTGGAAACTGGGCAAACCAAGCACGCACCTCTGAGGGAGTAATGTGGATTTGCTGCAGCTTTCGGTTGCGAAAGGTTTCGGCCAGCATTTGCTCGCGAAAGTCCTCGCGCAGTTCTGCTTTAAGCTGCGTTAGGGTTTTACCATAGAGTGCCTCTAAGCGGGCCTGGCCGCCAACCTGTTGCATCAACTGGTTGAGTCGTTCCTCTAGGGCTTGATTTACCCGGTCGTCGGAAACCTGAATGGTTGTGTCGCGCCGGGCATGTTCAGCCAGCACTTTTTGGTCGATGAGCTGATTGAGCGCTTCCAGCCAGAGTTCATCGGAGTAGGGTTGCTGTTGCTGCTGCAGAAAGCTAAGCAGGAGCCCATCAACTTCAGAGCGCAAGATGAGCTTATCGCCTACAACGGCTACAATCTCATCCAACACAGCGTCATTGGTAAGCGACTGGGCTTGGGCCGCAGGCACGCACAGCAGCAGGAGTAGCAGCATCCAATGCATGGGTAGTTTGCGCAGGGTGGGCGGATCAGACGGGCGGGGCGCACTACGGGTACCGTTCCAGCTCGCCGCGCACTTGGGCTTCGTTACGCAGCCGTTGAACCAGGCGGGCATAGATCTGTTTCCTAGATTGAATTTGGGCCAGCCGGGCAACTTCTTCATACATCCACGACAGTTCGGGTATGGTGCCGGTCGGTAAGCGTTCAGCAAGCTGCAAGACATGATAGTGGCCATTGATCTGGATCACTGGAGCCAGCTCGCCGTTGCGCAGGCGTGCTAAGACCTCCCGTAAAGGACTCAGCACAGCGGCTGTAAAAAGACGAGATTCGGGCAGATATCGCCTGGCCAGCAGCTGGGCTTCATCAGGATTTTGGGCGTAGCGCTCAACAAGCGCTTGCCAAAGCGAGTCGATCTCGCTAGGGGTAGCCTGCGCCAGTGCGCGGTGAACAGTTTGGGCAGCTTCTGCATTTGGGGTGTGCAGGTAGCGTAAGCGCACGTAAGGCTCTTGAAGCCGCAATTGCTCGCGGTTACGCTCGTAGTAAGCCTGCACCTCAGCCGGTGAAAGCTGATTTTCAGGCGAGCGCTCTTCTTCTTGGTAAAGTTGTTCCAGCAGGGCGTTGATCAGCACCGAGCGCTCGTTTTCTTCGAGCAGGCGACGGACGTTGGGGTCCTCGCGTAAGCCGCGTTGCAGCGCTTCCTGATACAGAAGTTGGTTGGTAATCCACTGCTCAATAACCTGTTGGCTGGCCTCGGTGGAGTCCATTTGCACAGGGAGTAATGCGATCGCGCGTGCCACGTCGGCCCGTGTCAGGTATGCATTTCCTACGCGGGCAACCACATCCGGCGGTGGGGCAGCCTTTTGGCAGGCGGCTGCCCCAAGGAGCCCTATGCAGAGCATGATATGTGGCCTCATGCTAAGGCGTAGCTGCCAGGGTTTGACGTTCAGCGGCAAAAGCTTTTTGAAGCCGTTCTGTAAAGATGCGTGCCCCGTAGCGCGCCCGCAGCTCTTGGTTTAGGCGCTCTTCCAGCACCTTTTGGTAAGCGCTTAATACATCAGCCCGTGCTTCTTGGAAGGTTTTGGGCCGCGGTGGTTCTTTACCGTCGTTATAGAGCACCAGGGTACCGTTCCAGTAACGGAATGGTTCGGTTGCCTGTCCGGCCTGGAGCGATAAGGCCCGGTCGTAAAACGAGCCGGTGGGACGCTCGATGTAAACCGTATCGATACGGATACTGGCGTTGGTGTCGGCTTGCAGCGTGGCAATCAGCTGTGCCACTGGGCTTCCAGCCTGAAGCGGTTCGTAGACGCGGATCCTTAGGAGCGAATCGCTGGCACTGTGAAATCCAATCAGGCGTGTGCGCTCTGGGAAGGTAAATTCTGCGGCATGGGCTTCCCAATAGGCACGCAGGCCTGCTGTATCGCGTTCAGCTACTTTCCAGACAGCCTCCTCCATAAACTTAAAGGCCAAGAGGCCATCGACAAAGTCTTGCATGAGTTGTTGGAAGTCTGGGCTTTGCTGGGCGCGCTTAAGGGCCGCGTAGGTAATGGTTTGATCGTTTAAAAACTGGTCGGCTGCGCGCAATAGGCGCGCTTCGGCCAGGGTATCGCGGCGCGAGGTGCGGTGCAGCAGGTTACGCGCATTGGCGTATGCGACAAAGGCATGCAATGTTAACGTTGAGTCGCCTATGCGGGCCACGGAACGGGAGCGGTCAATGTTTGCCCAGTCCTGCCGGGCCAGTCGGTTTGCTATAGAATCGGGGTGAGGACCCAGTGCAAGTAGCGAGAAAAGCTGGGTGGTATCGAGCCGCACGTTCAACTCCCGCCGTAGGCGTTCGGCCAGGCGCGTGCGGGCTTCTTCCAGCCGACCGAGCTGTTCGGCAACGTTGAGTAGCGTGTCGTACGCAGCTTCGTAGGTAGGAGGCATGGGCCTGCGGCCGGTAAGCTGAAAGAGGTGTAACCCAAAGGGCGTAACCACGATATCGGAGAGGTCGCCTACGTTGCGGAGCCCAAAGATGGCGTCACGCACGGCAATGGGCATGGGTTGAGCAAAACTCAAGTAGCCTAGGTCGCCACCAGCGCTTTTGGTACGCCAGTCGGCAGAGTGCTGGCGGGCCAGTTCGGCAAAGTCGGCCTGTCCGTTTTGCACCAGCTGACGTAAGCTGTCAAGCGTGCGTCGCGCACGGGCCGAGTCTTCGGCCGAAGGGGCGACCGTAAGCATAATGTGCGCAGCACGCACGTCGTCGGGCGCAGGTTTGCGATCGTGCACTTTGAGCACGTGGTAGCCGTAACGCGTCCGGAAAATAGGCGAAATGCTGCCTACGGGCGTGTTATAAGCGTAGGTTTCCATGGGTTCAATCATGCGCCCCATCTTGATCCAGCCAATGTGACCCCAGCCTCCTGGAGCGGTGCGGGGGGACTGGGCCGAAGGGTCATCAGAGTGACGAAAGGCGATTTCATTAAAGTCAGCCCCTTGGCGGATAGAGTCGACCAAGGCTGCAATGCGTTGGTAAGCGGCCAGGGTGTCTTCTGGAGTAGCGTCAGGAGGGATGCGTACGAAAAGGTGGCTAATGTCCACCATGTCGGGCATGCGCCGGTACATTTCGCGCAGCAAGGGTTCAATGACCTCTTGGCGCAGAAAGTGATTACGGGCTAAGTCCAGCCGATAGGCTTGCACTTCGGCTACGACGGCAGAATCCTGGTTATAGCCTCGAGCGCGGGCTTCTTGTACGCGTAGGCGGTAGTTGATATAACGCTCTAGGAAATCCCGATAGGCTTCTAGGGAGTCGTCTGCAGCGGCCATGCGGTCGCCTACCGTGCGCGCATACTGGGTTTCAAAACGCGTTAGGTCGATGGTTTCTGTGCCAGCTATGGCTACCACGGTCTCTGGCGTCGAGCTACTGCGCAGCAGGCCACAGCCTGCCCAAAGCAATCCAAAGAGGCTTGCGACAAAGCCAAGCGTACGCATAGCCAATTTTCCCCAAAGATTTTTCATAGGAAACGCTACCCTCAGAACTAAAAGAACCCTCAAACTTAGGGAACGCGCGCTGCAGGTGCAACGCCTTTGGTAGTGCACGTTTGCGTAATTTTCCCTATGGAACGTTTTAGCTCCTGCGTATTTTGCGAAGCGACAGTATCCCAACGAAAAAGCCTTTGGATTTCGTATGGAAACAGCTGTGCCGAGCGGTTCTGTGCGCGTGCGGTTTGCCCCCAGCCCTACGGGGTTTTTGCATATTGGCGGCTTGCGTACAGCCCTATATAACTTTCTGTTTGCGCGCAAGCATGGGGGGCAATTCATTCTGCGCATTGAGGATACCGACCAGGAGCGCTATGTGCCTGGTGCCGAAGAAGACATCATCGCTTCGCTTCAGTGGGCTGGCCTAACCTATGACGAAGGCCCGAACGTAGGCGGTCCGTGTGCTCCGTATCGGCAGTCAGAGCGCAAAGCCCTTTATCGCCAGTACGCCGAGCAGCTTGTCGCCTCTGGCCATGCCTATTATGCGTTCGACACGCCCGAAGAGCTTGAGGAAATGCGGCAGCGGCTTCAAAAAAGCGGCAACCCATCCCCTAAGTATGATGCGATTACGCGCATGAGTATGCGTAATTCGCTCACGCTGCCAGCGCAGGAAGTGGAGCGCCTGTTGGCTGAGGGCACACCTTACGTCATTCGGCTTAAGGTACCGCGCCGTGAGACGATTCGCTTTTATGACCTGATTCGCGGTTGGGTCGCTTTCGAAAGCGCTGAGATTGACGACCAAGTCCTGCTCAAGTCGGACGGCATGCCTACCTACCACTTGGCAAATGTTGTCGATGACCATCTGATGGGTATTACGCATGTTATTCGAGGTGAAGAGTGGCTTTCGTCGACGCCTAAGCATGTCTTGCTGTACCAGTACTTAGGGTGGGAAATGCCCCAGATGGCCCACTTGCCCCTCATTTTAAGTCCTAAAGGCGGTAAACTTTCTAAGCGCAGTGCCGATGCCTTGGGTATTCCGGTGCTGGTGCGGCAATACCGGGAGTTGGGCTATGAACCCGCTGCACTAGTGAATTACTTGGCTTTTCTGGGCTGGAATCCTGGCACCGAGCAGGAAGTCTTTACGCTGGAGGAGTTGATTGAAGCTTTTTCGCTTGACCGCGTGCGGCCTTCTGGGGTTCAGTTTAGCTTAGACAAACTCCAGTGGTATAACCAGCAGTTTATTCGCCGTTTGTCGGTTGAAGAATTGGCCCGCAAGGCCCTTCCGTACTTGGAAAAGCACGGCATAAAAGCTGAAGAAGCATATGTGCAGCGGGTGGCAGCGCTCATGCAAGAGCGCATTACGTTTGTCGAAGAGCTAGCCACGTTTTGTCGCTTTTTCTATGAAGATCCGATGAGCTACGAGCCGCAGGGGGTGCAAAAGTACTGGAAGCCACACACCGCCGAATTGGTCCGGGTCTACGCAGAGCGATTGGAGCAGCTGAACGATTTTAATGCCGAAACCGCTGAAGAGGCGCTGCGAACGCTGGCCGAGGAGCGGGGCATGAAAGCGGCCGAAATCATTCATCCGACCCGACTAGCGATTAGTGGGTTATCGTTTGGACCGAGTCTGTTTGCTATGATGGACGTCATTGGGAAGGAGGCGTGCGTGCGGCGGCTCCGTCGGGCAGCCGAGGTGCTGGGTTAAAGAGCGGATCCCCTTGTAGGCGACGATAATGACGCACCAAGTCAAAAACAGCAATGCCAAAAGCTACGGCCACATTGAGTGACTGCTTACTGCCAAATTGGGGTATTTCTAGAGCTAAGTCCGCTTTTTCCACCAAGGCCGGCTGGACGCCGTAAAGCTCATGCCCTACGATGAGCGCCAGTGGAAACACATCGTCGGGCACTTGATGCGTGTAGGTGGGGGAATCCGTTAGCTCCAAAACGGCAATGCAGTAGCCTTGCTGGCGCAGGTTTTCCACCAACACGGTGGGGTCGTGCACGTACGTCCACGGTACAGTGTATTCCGCTCCCAGGGCTGTCTTGTGCAGTTGCCGATGCTCAGGCGTGCCCGTAATTCCGGTGAGGTATACGTGGGCAATGCGGGCCGCGTCGGCTGTGCGAAAAATAGCTCCGACGTTGTATATGGAGCGAATGTTGTCCAGTACAACTACAATGGGATGTCGAGGCAGCTGACGCAGCGCGTCCGGATCTGGACGCGGGATTTCATGGTGCAACAACTTACGCATAGGACCGTGCGTGTAAACCGCAGACCAAGAATTAACGCAAGCTTTGGAGGTTCCGCGTGATTGTGGCCATCGATGGGCCGGCGGGCGCTGGTAAAACCACAACCGCCCGTCGGCTGGCAGCGCGTTTGGGTTATCCCTATTTGGATACCGGGGCCTTGTACCGGGCCCTAGCCCTGGCCTTGCTGCGCCAGGATCCAACGCTGAATAGAGCGCGCGCGTCTGAGGTGCTCACGACAATCCAACTCGAGGTGGTATGGGACGGTACGCAGGTACGCCTTTGGCTAAACGGTGAGGAAGTGACGGAAGCCATTCGTGCTCCTGAAGTCAGCCGTGCAGCTAGCCTAATTAGCGCCTGGCCTGAGGTGCGCGCGCGTCTGCTTGAAGAGCAGCGACGCATTGGCCGCACTTGGGCGCAGCGTTACGGCGGCGTGGTGCTGGACGGAAGGGATATTGGCACGGTGGTGTTCCCTGAAGCAGAAGTGAAAGTTTTTTTGGTAGCTGATCCCCACGAGCGAGCGCGGCGACGCCAACAAGAGCTGGCCGCGCGTGGCCAGCGCTTACCGCTTGAGGTCGTGCTCCGCGAGGTACTAGAGCGAGATGCACGCGACCAGGAACGGGCACTGGCTCCGCTGCGCAAAGCTGAAGATGCCGTCGAGCTGGATACCACGGCACTAACAATTGAAGAGCAAGTGCAGCGCGTTTATGAACTCGTACGGGAACGCCAGCGCCGCTTGCACGTTTAGCAGCGTCTGATCTTCGACGTAGAAACCAGAGCTGCGGGCCTCTGGTTGTTGATTTAAAAGCCCGCGCGTCGTTAACCTTAAAACCCGTAAACCGGCCCGTTCGGTGTGGCGGAGAAGCCCGAGCGGGTACACTAAACCCTAACAGGAAGTGAGGCTCGCTTCTCCATAAAGGCCCGAGTCTTGCCTCCGGAGAAACCTATGGCAGAAGAGCAGAAGCAAGCAACCGAGGTCTCTGAGACCAGCGTGCCCGAGACGACAGAACCCGTTCACGCAGCCGCCGAGGCGTCCGAAGAAGCAACCCCCGAAGCTCCTCAAGCTGAAGTTCAGGCAGCTGCTACAGCTCCTGCAGTGACGGGCTACCGGGGTGAGGTAAAAGGTCGGGTGGTAAAGCTAGAGGAGCTGCAACAGCTGCAGCAGGGCCGTGAAGTAGATCCCTTCCATGAACAACTGCGCCAGCAGATCGAGCAAAGCTTCTCGGCTGTTCAGGAAGGGCAAATCGTTAAAGGACGTATCCTTTCGGTGGGCGAGAAAGAAGTGATCATCGACATCGGCTTTAAAAGTTCGGGCATTGTGCCCCTTAACGAGTTCGGCACGGCTGAAATTAAGCCAGGTGACGAGGTTGAGGTCTACATCGAAAAATTAGAAGATGCACAGGGGCAGCTCTTGCTCTCGAAGACGAAAGCCGATCGACTTCGCCGCTGGCAGCGTGTTGAGCAGGCCTATTATAACGAAGAGATCATCGAAGGCACCATCTTGCGCCGCATTAAGGGCGGCATGATTGCGGAAATCTTCGATGGCTTAGAGGCCTTTCTGCCTGGCTCACAAGTCGACGTGCGCCCGGTGCGCGACTTTGATGCCTACGTCGGCAAGCGCATGGAATTCAAGATTGTCAAAATCAATCCAGCCAACGAAAACGTGGTTATTTCGCACAAGGCGCTTGTCGAAAAAGAACTGCAAAAGCAGCGGGAGGAGATCCTCTCTAAGATGGAGCCTGGCCAGGTGCTCGAAGGCACTGTCAAGAACATCACTGACTTTGGCGTCTTTATTGATCTAGGAGGGGTGGATGGCCTGCTGCACATCACAGACCTGTCATGGGGACGGGTGTCGCATCCCTCAGAACTGGTGCAGCTTGGCCAAAAACTCAATGTGGTCGTGCTCGACTACGACAAAGAACGCCAGCGCATTTCCTTGGGCCTGAAGCAGCTCCTGCCGCATCCTTGGGAGAATATCGACGAGAAGTACAAGGAAGGCGATGTGGTCGAAGGCAAAGTGGTTTCGATCACAGAATACGGTGCCTTTGTGGAGCTGGAAAAGGGGATTGAGGGCTTGGTGCATATTTCTGAGATGAGCTGGACCGACCACGTCCGCCATCCAGGCCAGAAGGTATCGCTAGGACAGCTGGTTAAAGTAAAAATCCTCAACATCGACCGTGAGAACCGCAAGATTTCGCTGGGCATGAAGCAGCTGGAGCCCAATCCGTGGGAAGGGATTGCCAAGCGGTATCCACCAGGTACGATCCTCCGCGGCAAAGTGCGCAACATTACCAACTTTGGCGTCTTTGTCGAAATCGAGCCGGGTATTGATGGCTTGGTGCACATCAGCGACCTATCCTGGACGCGGCGCATCCAGCACCCCAACGAGGTGGTGAAAAAGGGCCAAGAACTGGACGTAGTGGTGCTGGAGATTGACGAAGCGAATCAACGCATCTCGCTGGGCCACAAGCAGATCCAAACCAACCCGTGGAACGACTTTGCTTTGGTCTATGCGGAAGGCACTGACCACACGGCGAAAGTTGTGCGTCATGAGGAAGGCGGACTGGTTGTCGAGTTGCCCTTGGGGGTTGAAGCGTTTGTGCCCGCCAGCGAGCTTAAGCAAAGCAAAAACTTTCAGGAATTCTACAAGCCTGGTCAAGAACTTGCTCTCCGGGTGATTCGCTTCGACGCGTCGCAAAAAGAAATTGTGCTGAGCGAACTGGCTAAACAACGGGCCGAAGAAGAAGCACGCCGTGCCGAAGAAGAACAGCGGCGACGCGAGGAACGCAAACAGCAAGAGCAGGCTGTGCGGGAGTATCAACGTAAAGCCACGACAGGGCCAACAACCCTGGCTGAATTAAGCGGCCTGGAGGACCTGAAGGCGCAACTTGAAGCTGCCGAAAAAGCAGCGCAGGAAGTAAAGCCAGACGCTGCGGAAACCCCTGAGGAGCACGCAGAGAACGATAAGAAAACGGAGACCTGAAACGGCAACGTAAAACCTTGCACAGGGCGGCAACCTAACGGCGGCCGCCCTGTTTTATTTTGTGGCCGTTTGTCTAAAACGTACCTATGGAAACTTCTCCTGCACCCACTCAGAGCGAAGCTGCTCAGGCATCGCGCTTTCCGGACTGGAAAAACGTGAGTGCTAAACAGATTGAGCTGGATCGTGCACTGCTAGAGCGCAGTGAGGGTCGTGTGCATGCCCTGCTGACGCAGCTTTTGGTCGACCGTACGCTGCACCACTACCTGAGCTATGCCAACGCCGTTTCAGTGCGACGGCTGGGTTATAACGATCACGGCCCGGTGCATGCCCGCATTGTCACCTACAATGCCCTGAAGATTGTGCGCTTGTTGCACGAAGGGGGCATTCTCACCTCGCTTGAGGCCGAAGAGATTGGCACATTTGAAGATGCCCAGGTGGCCGTGGCCTTGGCTGCTTTTCTGCACGACGCAGGTATGGGCATTACCCGCGAAGGCCATGAGCAGTGGGGGTTGGCCTTAATCGATCCCTTTGTACAGCACTACTTGGCTCAAGTATATGCCGATGGCGATCCAATGCGGGCTGTTTTGCGGGCGCTGGTGCACGAATGCATCGTAGGTCATATGGGCAATGTTCGCATCCACTCAGTAGAAGCGGGCGTTGTGCTGGTGGCCGATGGCACGGATATGAGCCACGGCCGCTCGCGAATCCCACAGATGATCAACCGCGACCCCATGATCGGCGACATTCACCGCTACTCGGCGAGTGCCATCACGCGCGTGCACATCGGCCCAGGTGAGCGCAAGCCGGTGCGTATCGCTGCCTACATGGAACATGTGACGGGACTGTTCCAGGTCGAGGAGGTGCTCATGCATAAGGTTAAAGCCTCACCTATCATGCAACACTTGGAAATTTGCGCTTACGTAGGCAGCGACCCGCCCCGTTTTTATCTGCGCTAAAAACGCAGGCTTGTGCAAGACGTGCCGTTCCGCTATCTTCTTGCCGTTTTTGGTAGTCTAACCCCCATGCTCTATGGCCGACACCATCAAAGTGTTGCTTCCCGAGACAGAAGCACCTACGCACTGGTATAACCTCAATGCTGATTTGCCGCTGCTGGGCGTAGAGTTGCCGCCTGTACTGCACCCAGGAACGAAACAACCTGTTGGGCCTGCTGATCTGGCACCGCTTTTCCCAGAAGCACTTATCGCACAAGAAGTCAGTACCGAACGCTATATCGAAATCCCTGAGCCGGTGCAAGCTATTTATCGTTTGTGGCGCCCAACGCCTCTGTTTCGTGCGCGCCGTTGGGAAAAAGCGCTGGATACGCCTGCGCGGATTTACTACAAGTACGAAGGGGTCAGTCCTACAGGTAGCCACAAGCCTAATACGGCCGTTGCGCAAGCGTACTACAACGCTCAGGAGGGGGTGCGACGGCTTACAACGGAAACGGGCGCCGGCCAGTGGGGTAGTGCGCTCAGTTTTGCCTGCCAGGCCTTTGGACTGGAGTGCAAAGTATACATGGTGCGGGTGAGTTACGAGCAGAAGCCCTATCGTCGTGTGCTTATGCAGGCCTGGGGTGCTGTGGTGGTGCCCAGTCCCAGCAACGAAACCGAAGCTGGACGCCGCGTGCTGGCTGAACATCCGAACAGCACTGGTAGCCTGGGCATTGCAATTAGCGAAGCTGTCGAAGAAGCTGCGTCACGAAGCGATACGAAGTATGCCTTAGGAAGCGTGTTAAACCATGTGCTCTTGCACCAGACCGTTATCGGTCAGGAAGTCATTCGCCAGCTAGAACGGGCAGGGGCTGACTGGCCCGACGTTATTGTCGGTTGTGTAGGAGGGGGAAGCAACTTTGCCGGATTTGCCTTTCCGTTTTTGGCCGAGCGCGTGCGTACTGGACGAAAAACCCGTATTGTGGCTATCGAGCCAGCGGCCGCCCCTTCTCTCACCAAAGGTGTCTATACCTATGACTTTGGCGACACAGCCCGGTTGACGCCCCTAGTGAAGATGTACACGCTTGGCCACGACTTTATCCCAGCGCCCATTCATGCAGGCGGACTGCGCTACCACGGCATGAGCCCACAAGTGAGCGCATTGTATGCGGCTGGACTCATCGAAGCCCGTAGCGTGCCGCAGAATCCTGTATTTGCCGCAGCACTAAGCTTTGCGCGCAGTGAAGGAATCGTGCCCGCACCAGAAGCCGGTCACGCCGTCTGGGGCGCTATGCAAGAAGCCTTAGCTGCTCGGGAGGCAGGAGAGGCACGTACAATTGTGTTCAATCTCTGTGGTCATGGACACTTTGACCTAAGCGCCTACGAGGCTTTCTTGTCTGGTAAGCTGGAAGACTTCGAGTATCCCGAAGAAGCTGTACGCAAAAGCCTCGAAGCCCTCCCTCAGATATAGTTCCTCCATAAATCACCTTGGGGCTTTCGCCTAGGCGAAAGCCCCAACTTTTTTCTAGGGGCACTAAAAATCACCCGTTTGGGTGATTGACAGACCTTTCAGAAGATCTTATTCCTTGTCACCCAAAGTGGATACCTAAAGTAGTCTCCTTTTGGGGTAATGATACGTGGCTTGCTCGCTGCGCTGCTTCTTTGGACTGTAAGCAGCCAATCCCTTTGGGCACAAGAATACGACACGACAACTGCGGTTCGCCCCGTGCGTATAGGGTTTTTCCCCACAGTTGTCCTTCCTGGAGAGACTTTTGCCTTTCGCGTCGACTACCATGCGGGTTCTGCTGTAGACACAGTCTACATTCCCGCAGACTTTGATTGGTCACCGTTTGAGCTCGTTGGCTACCGGTACATACGTGCGGTAGAAGACGGTAGCCGATCCCTTCAGGTTATCTTGCGGGTACCTGAGGGATATACCACCACGCCTAATGACTGGAGCACGAGTATCCGTAAGCAGCCGCCACTTCGGTGGCGCTTGCGTAATGGTGAGGAAAGAGAGGAGATAGATTGGTTATTTTCCGTAGTTGTGCGAACAAGACATATTCACTTTACCTCTCCCGATGGGTCAGGCTTCGTATACGATGATCGTCCTGTTGGATCTTGGTATTTAGCGAATGTTCATGGAAGTATAAGAGATAATACGACATTGCCTATTGCGCGAGGGTCGGGATATATCATTGTCGGGTTATCAACGGATCTTGTAAATATGGCTTTGTTGTATTGGAGGAATGGGATTTTTAAAGTTTGGATTGAAGGTCCTTTCTTTCTATATCGTATTAATCCCTCTTCGGATTCAACAGATTTTTATGCAGGACCAAACTTTTCATTTTTTTATGAAAAAGAATATCTCAAATTTACATCTATATCAGACACTTTTAAAACTGATATTATACCTTATTACTGGCCTTCAGATAATCCCAACTTTATTGAGAATACATGGCGTTTGTTTGTTATTCCTAAACCTGAAGCTCAAAACGGAAGTCGTGGAAAGGTTGTTGCTGCTTTTTATCAAGAAGGCGTTGAGCTTTTTAGAAGAGAGCTCTATTTTTATGTATATGGAGACTTACTTAAAAATAATATTAATTTGACACCCATTTTTAATAACATTTCAACTTCTTTTGATATTTCAAATTTTGATCCTCTCAACTGGTGTTATGGATATAGTAGAATAAGCGAAATTTGTAGGTTGGGTTTATCTCCTGATCCTATTATAGACTATTATTATTCATATTTAAATAGTGGATATTTATCTATAAATTACGAATACAATTCATACGGATTTATAGATGCAAAAATTTTTTCTAGTTTTACATATGATAGGAAATTTCTTTCTCTTGTCAAAAATGAATATAGGTATCCTTCAAGGTCTTTCGAAGAAGTAAAGGAATCTATTGAGTCTAGTATTGAACAAGGTTGGTATAGGTGTTATTTTCCTTATTGTTATTCTTACCGAGATACTATTGCTAATAAAGTATTTTACTCAATATATGTTCCGGAACTAATTAATTCAAACGAGCAAAGAGAACATTTTTATTCTGTTTTTAGGCAAAATTCAGATATTATATTTGACTTGGGGTTTTACCCTTATAACCCGAGAGCTATTTATATATCAAAATCTGATTTTTTAGGTCAATTAAATTATTCTTCTTTGCCTACTGGAAGTCCAGGATACGAAATCAATTGTGTGCATGATTCTACAGGAGTTGGTTGTCATCTTGTAAAGACTTATGATCTTCAGCCTGTTAACATAGCGTATTCTTATAAGCAAAAGAAAAATTTAATATTTGTAGATGACTATTTCTACGATATTTTTTATTCTAGAGAAATTTTTAATTTGCCTCCTGATCTGAACAATCCGCCCCCTGAAGACACGCTGTCGGAGCCTGTTATTACGATTCGCTTGTTAGCCAATCCTTCAGCACAGCGGCTTCAGGACTTAGAGGTGCCTATGGCTCAGCGGCGGCCTTTTGAGTTTCTTGTACAAGCGGAGCAAGAGGGTCAGCCACTGGCCGGTGCACCGGTAAGTGTTGAGGGACCGTTTGCTGCTGATGAGATCCCTTCCAGTGAAGCCCTGCTTTTCCTAAATAATCCGCAGCAGACAGATGCTTTAGGCTTCTACAGTTTTTATTGGATTCCCCCCTCCAGGGCTTGGTTTGAAGGCAAGTCGCTGCCCTATCGTTTCCGATTCCGCGTGCACGTTGGGGATAGGTGGGAAGACGTAACGGTGCAGGTCTCTAACCTCATCATTCAAGGCCAAGTCTTGCAGCGCCATGCCGGTGCCAAGCTGCAGCAGGATCCCGACCGGGACGGGTTGCTTCCTGTTGCCAACGTGGAGGTTAGTTTGGAGCCCGACTTTCCGGCTGAACGTAGCGTACGTACAGACCTCAATGGCCGCTTTGAGCTTGGGGTATCGGAACCAGGGAGCTACACGGTCTACGCTCGGCGCCAAGAATTATGGCCCGACAACTTTCCAAAGTGGAGCCGCACCCAGGGCCGCGTTCGCATTACTGAAAGTGGGCCTGTGCCCGATACACTTCGCCTTATCTTAGCCGAGCTGCCGGTAGGCGCCATGCGTCAAAGATGGATTCCAGCGATCGCTTTCGACATGGAATCCGTGCGGGACACGCTGCAGCACCTGCGCATTATACCTGAACTTCAGGCTTTTCTTTGGCAGATTGCAGAGCAAGATAGTACCGGAGCACTCGATGAGGAGGCCGTGCGCCGCTTGCAACAGGCTGTTTTTGCTGCATACGATCTATTTCAAGGCGCACATGACCTGGCTACCTGTGGCACGACAGCCATTTGGGATGGCTCCCTAGGGATTATCCTTGAAATCGTTAAAACCGTAATAGAAAAAACAAAGCTGCTCGAAAACATTAGCCGCAACATTCGAAGCAAACTGCCTGTCGATTGGAAGCAATCCCCAGATCCTAAAATCCGACAACTAGGACGCACGCTAGAAGCACTTGAAGACATCAAGACAAAGTTTGCCCATCTGCTAAAGAATATTGAAAGCTGGTCTAAAAAAATGTCTCTAGACCTAAAAGAAGGGATGAAAACCGCAGCAGTGAAAGGAGAGATCAAGACATTATTTACTATGAATTTCTTGGTAGAAAAAGCTTTTGATCCTCTTAGTCAATTGACCAGTTATGTGGCTAATCTAGCCGAGAAGACAAAGCTAGATGATCTGACCAAAGATCTTGCCTTTTCTCAAACATTAGAGCAGACCGGCATAAACCGTCTGTTGGCTTCACTGAACGACACCATTAAAGATTTGCTTAAAAGAGGACAATTAGATGATCTGCGGGCAACGGTAGCCACAACGCTTCATCAAGAGATTGGACTAGCGCAGCAGCGGCAGTTCCCCGCCTATCCCCTTAGTTTCTACCATGCGCGACATGCTAGTAATGGCTGGCTGAAGCTGATGCGAGAAGAGCGTAGCCGCCGCTTGGGGTTCTGTGAAGGACTGCTTGGCTTTAAGGAGCAGGTCGATGCAGCTTTAGAAGCGTTGAATGTGGCTATGGTTGGGCTGGCTGTGGCCACTTCGGGCGCCTTGGCCGCCTGGGTTGTGGCTACAGATGCGGTTTCGAAAGTGGTTGGGCTGGCTTTGAATGCCGCCATGGTTCGCACAGGTATTGAGGTCATGACGGCTATTCAGCCAGAAGGTAGCTACGGACGCTTAGGCATCGCGGCCATGCGGAAGGCCTTTTCACTGAAAGTGCCGGTCCTCGCAATGCGTGTTCACTCTCCAGTGCGGCTTATGGTGGTAGATGCTTTAGGTCGTCGCGTAGGTGCTGACGCAACGGGTCAAATCTATAATGAAATTCCTGGTGCTGGCTACTGGCCTGCCAGTGATTCTCTTCAGGAAACCGTTGTGCTGCCTGCCGATATTGGTCCGTTCCAAACGATTCTGCACGGCACTGGGAGTGGAGCCTTTGCACTAGACCTAGTGCAGCTAGACACGCTGGGCAACGAAACGCTACTTCGTCGCTGGGAAGGTCAAGCTACACCGCAGGACCGTTGGCAACTGGTTGTAGCAACCCCTGAGCAGGCTGTTGCTACCGGAACGCTCCAAAGCCTACCAGCGCCAACAGCCCTGTTTGTCCAGCAGAATGGCCAGTCTCGAGATACGATTCTGGTTCCTTTAACGGTCAGTGTACCGCTAGAGGCCGTTTTTCAGTACGATACAACGCTGACGTTACCTGCTACGGCTGTTCAGTGGGCGGTAAGTGACACGCTCGCCGCTATTGAAACGACAGCACAGCCTTCTCAAGCGTCGGTCATCGGCCTATATCCAGGCAGCACGACGCTTACCGTACAGTCTGGCGCGCTCACGCGTCAAGTCGTATTAGAGGTTATTGGACTAAAGGCAGCAATTACGCTTGGGCGTAGGATACTTTCAGCGCCAGATACCGCGTCGGTTCAAGTGCAGGTAGATGCCCATGGGGTTGCGCTGCCCGAACAATTGGCTTTGAGGGTATTTACCCCTGCGGGACGCTACCAAATGCCCGTATTGCTAGACGACTTAGGTCGGGCCACGGTGCGTTGGCACGTGCCCGACAGCTTGGCCGGTCGGAGCGGTCCTGGGTTGATGGAGCTTATTGGAGTAACTGCGAGCGATACGGTCAGCCTTGCATGGGCAACGTTTGTGCTGGCAACAGCTACCGAGGTACCTGAAGTGCTAGAAGCCGAAGCTGTGCAAGACGGTGCTGTGGTGGCGCGTCTTCGGGTGGCACGGACGCTCCTAGCTGGAGCGCTGCAGCCTGAAATATTGCTTGCGGTTGAAGATTCGCTGCCGGCACCGCTACCCCCAGGTTTTGTGGCTATTGGACCCGTGATTGGCTGGAGCTTCTGGGATCAGGCCCAGGGTACAGCCGTGGCGCCTTCTGCTGCCTATCGTTTGCAGTTGTGGAGCGGCGCCTATCAAGGCACTCCGGTAGCCTTTTACTGGAATGGCCCCAGCTGGGAAGTGTTAGAAGTCGAGCCCGTCTCTGGATCTTGGGAAGCCACGCTGGAAAGTGCTGGTGGCGTGATTTTGCTAGCCCGTCAGGAACAGGTTGTGCCGGTCGAAAAAACTGAATTGCCTGAGCAGGTGGTGCTAGAGGCTTATCCGAATCCCTTTGGTGCTAGGATGCAGATTCGCATGGGTGTTCCGCGGCCAGGTCCTGTGCGGTTAACCTTGTACGACGTGCTGGGGCGTGAAGTACTTTGTCTCTACGAAGGTGAGCAAGCGGCAGGCTGGCATAATCAAGCTTGGGATGTTTCCCAACTGGCCAGTGGATTGTATTTGCTCGTGCTTGAGGGTGAAGGCTTTCGCACCACCAAGACCATGGTGAAAGTGCGTTAAGCAAACAAGCCCTGTCTGCTTTATAAAGCTCCGGAGCATTGTGCAGGGTTGTTTCCGCCCTCGACAATGTGCTCCCCGAAGCAGAAAGCATCCTTTGCCGGTTTATTTCGCATCGCAAGGCAAGGTGGCGCACACCACCAGCGCTTGTAGGATCACGCGCGCGTCTATGGCTTGCAAAGCTTATGAAGCTCGTTTAATATAGCCCCATTGCTCAGCTGGTGTGGCTAGTGCGTCGAAAGCGCTGCTGTACGGTTTTCT
Organism: Rhodothermus bifroesti; assembly: GCF_017908595.1. Taxonomy (NCBI): domain Bacteria; kingdom Pseudomonadati; phylum Rhodothermota; class Rhodothermia; order Rhodothermales; family Rhodothermaceae; genus Rhodothermus; species Rhodothermus bifroesti. The sequence continues at coordinate 606,838 of NZ_JAGKTL010000002.1, read as the reverse complement.
TTACGCGGGAAACAGGCATTTAAAACCTTTTGTTGTAGCTAAACTTATGAATGATCTTTTTTTCCTGTTTCTTATTCTGGCAAGCCTAACACCTGCTTTGCGCCAGCAAATCCTAGAGGCAAGGCGTGCGCAGGTGATGCGTCGTTTGGAGCAAAAGCGGGGCTCGCGGGTCATTACGCTAATCCATCGGCAGGAGACGGTATCGTTTTTAGGTGTGGGAATTCATCGCTTTATTTCGATTGAGGATGCTGAGGAAGTGCTTCGTGCGATTCGCCTTACGGCTCCTGATCGTCCTATTGACTTGATTGTCCATACTCCGGGTGGGCTAGTGCTGGCAGCGGAGCAGATTGCTTGGGCATTGGCCCAACATCCGGCCAAAGTAACCGTTTTTGTGCCCCATTATGCCATGAGTGGGGGGACGTTGTTGGCCTTAGCTGCCGATGAAATTGTGATGGATCCGTTTGCTGTGCTGGGGCCGGTTGATCCGCAGATTGGTCAGTATGCCGCGGCTTCAATTGTGGCTGCTGTACGCCGCAAAGGGGTTGGAAATGTAAGCGATGAGACGTTGATGTTGGCTGACGTTGCCGAGAAGGCCTTGGCGCAGGTTACCCACAGTGTGCAGCGGTTGCTTGAGCGAAAAATGTCGGCTGCAGAGGCTGCCCGAGTGGCGCACTTACTGACGCGTGGCGTGTGGACGCACGATCATCCGCTGCGGGTGGAGGATGTTCGTGCTCTTGGATTGCCCGTTTCAACCCATATGCCTCCTGAAATCTACGCGCTCATGGCGCTCTATCCGCAACCGACGCGGCTGCGGCCTTCTGTTGAATATGTTCCCCTACCGTATCGTTCCGATAGTCCCGCTGGCCAAGTACGACAAGCATGATTCCCATAGGCGACAACATTCCAGAGCGGCACTATCCGTTTGTGACCTATGCGCTCATTGGATTTAATGTCTTTTTTTTCTTTGTAGAGCTTCTTCAAGGGCCGCGCTTGGAGGCCTTTCTTTACCGATGGGGGACGGTGCCGGCTTGGGTGCTTAACTGGCGCGCGCAACCCGAGGTGCTTTTGACGCTCTTTACGTCTATGTTTCTGCACGGCGGCTTTGCGCATTTAATTGGCAATATGCTGTACTTGAACGTCTACGGCAAGTCACTCGAAGGGACGATAGGTTCGGGACGCTTCTTGCTGTTTTATATGCTTAGTGGTTTAGCAGGGGGTGTGGCGCACGTGCTGATGAATCCGGAGAGCACGGTTCCGGCTATTGGTGCCAGTGGTGCAATTTCAGGTGTGCTAGGGGCCTATCTCGTGATGTTTCCCCGAGCCACGGTCTTTCTGGTTGTCCCGTTGCTGCTTTTTTTCCCCATTGTGGCTTTGCCCGCAGCTTTTGTGCTCACCTGGTGGTTTGCGTTGCAGCTTGTTGGAGGGTTGACCTCGGCAGCCTTTACCCAGGTAGGGGGTGGGGTTGCTTACTGGGCGCATATTGGTGGGTTTGTGGCCGGACTATTTTTGATAGGGTTATTCCGCCCGCGGCGCCGGCGGGTACCTTTCCGCTACTATGGCGTTCCTGACCGGCGCTATTGGGAATATTGGAACGGTTAGGGGTTTGGGGGCTGGTGCCGAGCAGTATGTTGTTAACCCCGCTTAGTTTAATCCCCCGTGGCTTCAAATCCGGGCGTGTGGGTTAGTCTTGGGCGGTGTCGATTTGCGCGCGTTGCAGGCGGCCACTATAGTCGATGTAGACGGTTTTGGTTTCGGTATAGAAATCAAACACTTCCCAGCCGCCTTCGCGGTGGCCATTTCCGGTTTGTTTGACGCCCCCGAACGGCAGATGGGCTTCAGCCCCAATGGTAGGGGCGTTGACGTATACGATTCCAGATTCCAACTCCTGGATAGCCTGGAAGGCTTTGGTGAGGTCACGGGTGTAAATCGATGCAGAAAGGCCATAGCGTACGCTGTTGGCCACTTTGATGGCTTCTTCGAGGGAGCTAACCTTTAGGACTGAAAGCACAGGACCAAAGATTTCTTCCTGTGCGATACGCATTTCGGGCGTGACGTCGACAAAAATCGTAGGCTTAAAGAAAAAGCCGTCTTCTAGACCTGGATCTGTTGCCCGCTGGCCGCCCAGCACAAGGCGTGCGCCTTCTTTGAGGCCGAGTTCGACGTAGCGCTGCACTTTTTCTAGGGCAGCTGGATTAATTAATGGTCCGATGTTGGTGTCTTCCTGGTTTCCGTCGCCTAGGCGTAGCTGGCGGGCTGCTGCGCAGAGGCGTTCGACAACTTCGTCGTGTACGGCTTGGTGCAAAATGAGGCGGCTGGTAGCGGTGCAGCGCTGGCCAGTTGTGCCAAAAGCGCCCCAGAGTACGCCTTCAAGGACCAGATCCAGATCGGCATCTTCGAGTACGATGAGGGGATTTTTGCCCCCCATTTCTAGGGAGCAGCGCTTGTGGAGTCGGCCGCAGATGCCGCCGATGCGTGCACCGACCTCGCTTGAGCCGGTAAACGAAATGGCATTGACGCCGGGATGTTCTACGAGCGCGGCACCGGCTTCAGCATTGCCGTGCACCAGGTTGAGGACCCCTGGGGGTAGGCCTGCATCGAGCAGGGCCTGTACCAAAAGCATTCCGCTGTGTGGTGCATCTTCGCTGGGCTTGAAGACCACTGTGTTGCCACAGGCTAGGGCAGGGAAGATTTTCCAGCTAGGCACGGCCACTGGAAAGTTCCAAGCGGTGATGACGCCTACCACCCCAACGGGCTGCCGGATGGTCATATTGAACTTATTGGGCAGCTCACTAGGGACGGTATAGCCAAACAGGCGGCGCGTTTCGCTGGCAGCGTAATAGGCCGTATCGATGGCTTCTTGCACATCGCCGCGCGTTTCGAAGAAGGGTTTGCCCATTTCGCGGGTCATAGCGCGGGCAATTTCATTTTTGCGGGCGCGCAATAGGTCGCCGGCGCGGCGCAGAATTTCGCCGCGTTGGGGTGCGGGTAGGCGGCGCCAGGCGGGCAGTGCCTTTTGGGCAGCTTCAACGGCTTGGTTAATATCTTCGGCTGAAGACTGCGGAAAGTGCCCGATTAGCTCCGACCAGCGTGCCGGATTTCGGTCCTCGAAGGTGCGTCCGGAGCTTGAGGGAAGCCATGTCCCGCCGATGTAGTTGTGAAAAATTGTTGCCATGAGGAAACCTACAGTTTGTTTGGAAGCGTTTCCAGATTGTCTATGCGTAAAATAGCGCAAAGTGCACTTGCTTGCCAACCGTTCAAGGTTGGCGGTAGTCTGCTTAAAAGACCGTATATTTGAAGCTTATCCTACGGAAAGACGATGTAACCATGCAAGAACGTTTGGCAACACTGTCTGGGTTGGAAGCGCGGCTTGCAGCGCGGGTGCGCCAGGTGGCGCCTAGTGGAATTCGGCGCTTTTTTGAGATTGCCGCCACGATGGATGATGTGATTTCCTTAGGGATTGGTGAGCCCGATTTTGTGTCGCCGCCGGTAGCGATTGAAGCGGCTATAGCCTCGCTTAGGGCGGGAAAGACGGGATACACGGCCAATGCTGGGCTTATCGAGCTCCGTGAGGCGGTGGCGGAAGAGCTGGCTCGGCGCTATGGCGTGCACTATGATCCGGCGCGAGAGGTGCTCATTACTGTTGGTGTAAGCGAGGCGTTGCAACTGGCCATGCTGGCGCTTGTGGATCCCGGCGATGAGGTGTTGATCCCGGAGCCATGCTTTGTATCCTATGCTCCAGCGGCCACGTTTGCTGGGGGGCGCGTGGTGTATGTGCCCACTTCGGTTGAAAACGACTTTCAGGTGACGGCAGCAGATCTGGAGCCTTACCTTACCTCACGCACGAAGGTGTTGATGATTGGGTATCCAAACAACCCCACGGGTGCAGTTTTGCGGCGGCATACCTTGGAGGAAATTGGAGAGCTGGTGATCAAGCATGATCTGCTGGTGATTTCTGATGAGATCTATGATCGGCTCATTTACGGTCGGGCTTATGAAGAGGGACATGTGTGTGTGCCTTCAATTCCAGGGCTTTGGGAGCGGACAGTGTTGCTGGGGGGGTTTTCCAAGGATTATGCCATGACAGGCTGGCGTATTGGCTATGCTTGTGCGCCGGAGCCTATCTTGAAGGCCCTCTATAAGCTGCACCAGTACATTGTGATGAGTGCCCCAACGATGGGGCAGGTAGCGGCGTTGGCAGCCCTTCGTCAGGCGCAGGACGATGTAGAGCGTATGCGCCAGGCTTATGATGCGCGGCGACGGGTGATTGTAGACGGTTTGCGGGCCGTGGGGTTGCCAACGTTTGAGCCAGAAGGGGCTTTTTATTGTTTTCCTGACGTGCGGTCGACCGGATTAACTTCAGAAGAGTTTGCCCAGCGGTTGCTTCGGGAGGAGCATGTGGCGGTGGTGCCGGGGGATGCGTTTGGACCGAGTGGGGCAGGGTACGTGCGTTGTTCGTATGCGACTTCAATGGAGAAGCTACAGGAGGCGGTACGACGGATTGGGCGGTTTGTGGAGCGGGTTCGGGCAGCGCGTGGCGTGGAAACCTAAAGTCGGTATGTTCGTTGCCAGCATCCGCTAAGGAGTAAAACCGTTATTGCAATGCAAGAACGATTGCAAAATCTCGCAGAGCGCATAGCAGCGCTCGGGAGGTTTCTTTGACATCGCTGGGCGTAAGCAGCGTATTGAAGCATTAAACGCCGAGCGTTTGGCACCTACGTTTTGGGAAAATCCCGAGCGTGCCAAAGCCGTCGAAAAGCAACTGGTTGCCGAGGAGACCTGGGTTTCGGCCTGGGAACGGTTGTATCGCCAGCTTGAGGACTTAAAAGCCCTCTGGGAGTTGATCACAGAAACTGGCGAAGAGGACCTGCAAGCGGAGCTGCAAGCAGAAACAGAGCGCCTCGAAAAGCAGCTTGAAGAACTTGAATTACGCAGCTTGCTTACCGGTCCTGATGATCACCGCAATGCCATTTTAACGATTCATCCAGGGGCTGGTGGTACTGAGAGTCAGGACTGGGCTGAGATGTTGCTGCGCATGTACACGCGTTGGGGTGAGCAGCAGGGCTATGAAGTAGAACTCTTAGAATATCAGGCAGGAGAGGTCGCTGGTATTAAGAGCGCCTCGCTCCGCATTGCGGGGCCTTACGCTTATGGCTATCTGAAAGGCGAATCAGGAGTGCATCGCTTAGTGCGTATTTCGCCTTTTGATGCCAGTGGTCGCCGGCATACTTCGTTTGCCAGTGTGTTTGTTTATCCTGAGGTTGACGACACAATCGAGATCGACATTCGTCCAGAGCAGCTCGAGATCCAGACGTTTCGTAGCGGGGGAAAAGGTGGGCAAAATGTCAACAAGGTAGAAACCGGTGTGCGGCTTATTTGGCAGGGTAAGCTTTCTAATGGGGAAGAAGTCAAAGTGGTTGCTGAATGCACCGAGGAGCGCAGCCAGCTGCAAAACCGGCAACGGGCCCTTACCTTGCTCAAAAGCCGAATCTACCAGTTGGAACGGGAAATCCAAGAGGCAGAAAAAAACAAGCTGGAGGCCCAAAAGAAAAAAATCGAGTGGGGTAGCCAGATCCGATCCTACGTTTTTCAGCCCTATACCATGGTTAACGACCATCGCACAGAAACTAAGCTTACGGATGTGCAGGCAGTAATGGATGGTTATTTGGAACCCTTTATTCGGGCTTATCTGCTATCTCAGGCAAAAACCACTGCGTAAGCCATGCCCGAGCGTTATCAGTTTGATTTTCTGGTTCTGGGAAGCGGCATTGCGGGGTTAACGTTTGCGCTGCACGTGGCCGATCATGGTACTGTAGCGATTGTGACCAAAAAGGCCAGTGTGGAGTCAAACACAAACTATGCGCAGGGCGGTATTGCCGCTGTAATTGATGAGACGGATTCGTTTGCGCAGCATGTGCAGGATACGCTCGAGGCAGGTGCTGGCTTGTGCGACCGGGAGGTCGTCGAAGTGGTGGTGCGGGAGGGGCCGGATCGGGTGCGGGAGCTAATGGCATTAGGTGTCCAGTTCACCCAAGAAAATGGTAGGCTACATCTTGGTCGTGAAGGAGGACATTCACGCAACCGCATTGTGCATGCAGCGGATGCTACGGGTCGCGAGATTGAACGGGCGCTCCTGGCACGCGTTCGGGCCCATCCGAACATTCATATCTTCGAATACCACTATGCTGTTGATCTAATTACCGAGCATCACCTGGGGCAGTATGTATCGCGCCTCCGGCCCGATATCCACTGTTTTGGGGCTTACGTGCTCGACGAACAGGCGGGCGTGGTCCATACCTTTCTAGCAAAAGCTACGCTCCTAGCTACCGGTGGCTCTGGGCAGGTTTACTTGCACACCACCAATCCGCCAATTGCTACGGGTGATGGTGTAGCTATGGCCTATCGGGCCAAGGCACGCATTGCGAATATGGAGTTCATTCAGTTTCACCCGACAACGCTTTTTCATCCAGAAGGGCGTTCGTTTTTAATTAGCGAGGCGGTGCGGGGTGAAGGAGCTCGGCTGTACAATCTAGCGGGTGAGCGCTTTATGCCCCAGTATGACCCTCGCGCTGAGCTTGCACCGCGCGACATTGTAGCGCGGGCTATTGACGATCAGCTCAAGCGTCGAGGTGAACCCTACGTATGGCTGGACATTTCTCACTTACCAGCTGAACAGGTTAAGCAGCGTTTCCCTAACATCTATCAGACGCTGCTGGGCTACGGGATCGACATGACGCAGCAGCCTATTCCTGTCGTCCCTGCAGCGCATTACCAGTGTGGAGGGGTGCTGACCGACTTGCACGGCCGCACCACCATCCAGGGGCTTTATGCTGCCGGCGAAGTGGCCTGTACTGGACTGCATGGAGCGAATCGCTTGGCCAGTAACTCGCTGCTGGAGGCGTTGGTCTTTGCGCGACGGGCCGCTGAAGATGCCATGGCTTACGTTCAGACGCAACGTTGGCGCGTTGAAGTGCCCGACTGGGACGACCGGGGCACGGAGCGCCCCCAAGAGTGGGTGCTGGTTTCGCACAACCGCGAAGAGCTCCAGCGCGTCATGTGGGATTACGTAGGCATTGTGCGTTCGCAGCTCCGCCTAGAGCGGGCCTTTCGCCGCACGCGGCTGCTCTATGAAGAAACCGAAGACTTCTACCGTCGGGCGCGATTGTCACCTGGGTTGTGTGAACTGCGTAACATGATCATGGTGGCCTATCTCATTATTCGTAGTGCACAGATGCGTCGGGAAAGTCGCGGCCTGCATTACATGCTTGACTACCCGGAGCCTGTTGAAAGCGAACGTCGCCCAACGCTGGTCTAAAGACCGGAACCGACCTAAAAAGCCATCGTTATACCGCTGCAGGTGACGAGCGGGTGGGTTGTGTTGCCTCCACGGTACGGAGTCGGTAGAGGAAAAGGGGGGCCAAAGCCGCCCTTTTTTCGTTCCCACCCGTTGGGGAAAATGCGCCCGGCCGTCCGTGGTACGGGCGTTTTTTACAAATAGGGATTATGCCTTCAGAGGTACGTGCCGCGGCGCTGGTCGCGCAGATCCGCGCTCGCGTTGAAGCGTTGCTTGAGGGAACTTCGTTCTTTCTCATCGACGTCGTTGTGCGCGGTCGAAGCGGCGCACACGTTGTCGAGATTTTTATTGACGGCGACCGAGGACCTTCGGTGCGTGACCTGGAGCAGCTGAGCCGAGAAATAGCGTTTGTACTCGATAGTGACGACCTCATTCCAGGGCGCTACTTGCTCAACGTATCGTCGCCAGGGGTTGAGCGACCGCTGGTGTTGCCTAGGCAGTATCCTAAGCATGTTGGGCGTCAGTTAGAGGTGCAGCTGGCTCCAACGCAGGAGGAGGGGCAAGCCCAGCGGTTGCGGGGGACCCTACATGCAGCCAATACAGAAAGCATAGAGCTTGTGCTGCCCGACGGGACGCACCGACGGCTGCGCTACGAAGAAATTCAAACTGCCCGTGTCTGCCTACCATGGTAACGCGGGCACCTAACGTTGCTAGGGGAGACTATGCAGAACACTGAGCTGGTTTCTTCTTTTGCTGAGATTGCCCATTCGAAGGGCATTGACCGGGATACGCTCCAGCTAATCGTCGAGGATGTCTTCCGAACCATGATCCGGAAACGGTATGGTTCCGACGAAGCCTTTGAGATCATTTTTAATCCCGACCACGGAGATATCCAAATTCTGCACATTCGCACTGTAGTGCCAGACTGGGAGCTGGAGGACCCGGTTACGCAAATTGAGCTCAGCGAGGCGCGAAAGATTGATCCTGACTTTGAGGTGGGCGATGAGGTGGCTAGCGAGCTCGACATCTCTGAGTTCGGCCGCCGGGCCGTTATGACTGCCCGCCAGACTTTCAGTCAGCGCATTCGGGATTTAGAAAAAGAGAATATCTTTCGGGAGTATACCGAGCTGATTGGGGAAATTGTGGTCGGCGAAGTTTACCAGATCCGCCGACGGGAAGTACTGGTGTTGCACAACCGCACTGAGCTGATTTTGCCTCGTGAGGAACAGATCCCGCGCGACCGTTACCGTAAGGGAGAAACGCTGCGGGGGGTAGTAAAGGAGGTGCGTCGGGATAGTGGGGGTACACCACAGATAATTATCAGCCGGGCGGATCCCGTTTTCCTGGAGCGATTGTTTGAGCTGGAGGTGCCTGAAATTGAGGAAGGCATCGTTGAGATCAAAAAGATCGTACGGGAGCCTGGCGAGCGGGCTAAGGTGGCCGTAGTTAGCCACGACGAACGGGTAGACCCGGTAGGCGCCTGCGTTGGCTTACGGGGTAACCGCATTCATGCCATTGTGCGAGAGCTCTCAAACGAAAACATCGACGTCATTGAGTGGTCTGATGACCCTCATGAGCTCATCAAACGGGCGCTTGCTCCGGCGCGACCGCTTTCGGTAGTGCTCAACAACGACGCTCGGCCACCACGGGCTAAAGTAGTCGTGCGGGCTGAAGAGGTAAGCCAGGCTATTGGGCGTGGAGGAATCAACATTCGGCTAGCCTCGCGCCTTACTGGCTATGAGCTTGATGTTTACCGTGAAATTCTACCTGATGAGGAAGATATTGAAATCGAAGAGTTTGCAGACGAGCTAGATGAATCTACCATTGCTCGTCTGCGTGAAATTGGCTGCGACACAGCCCGGGCTGTACTCGATCTCTCGGTAGAGGAGCTCATGCGCCGTTCAGGCTTAGATGAAGCCACAGCCCGACACGTCATGGCTGTCATTCGGGCCGAGTTTGAAGACGAAGAAGAAGAACTAGAAGAATAACGCTGCTGCGAGGACGCAACGCGCGCTATGTCGCAAAGCTCATTTAAAAAAGTACGCTTATTTAAAGTAGCCCGTGAGCTAAACGTTACGATCGAGACGATCGAACAACAGCTCAAGGCCCTGGGCTACGCACATGCCTTGGTGGGCCATGGTGCCAACGCAGTTATTGAAGATGAGGCTGCCTATGAGGCCCTACTGGAGGCTTTTAAGCAAGATCGTAAGGCTGCCGAGCGCCTAAAAGAGCTGCGTGCTGCACGGGCTGAATCGCCCCGAAGCCGTCCAGAAACAGAAGCTGCCATCGAGGAACTGGAGGCTGAAGAAGAACCAGGGCAAGTGCCCAGTGTACCTCTGGAAGCACCTGAGTTGGAAGCAGCACCTCTAGCTGAAGCCCCTGAGGAGCAGACTGTCGAAGCGGAAGCTGTATCGGAAGTATCTTCTGAAGCTTTTGCTGAAGCTGAAGTGGAGGAAGAAGAGGAACCCATAGAAGAAGCCTTGGAAGAAGATATCGAAGAGACGTCTGAACCTATAGTAGAGGAAATCCAGGAAGAAGAAACCCAAGAAGAAATCCAGGAGGAGGAAGAGGAACCAGAGGTTATCTCTGCGAGCCGTTATAAGCTGCAAGGTGCCAAAGTGATTGGCAAAATTGACCTTTCGCAACTCGAAGAGGAAGATACCTATAGTGTCAAGCGTAAGCGTAAACGTAAAGCGAAGCCAGTACCTACGGAAGAGATCAAAAAGATTGCTTTAGAGGAAGAGGAGTCTAAGGCAACCAAGCGTAAACGCAAGCGCAAGCGTATTCGTCGCATTGATGAAGAAGAGATTGAACAGGCGTTGCATGAGACGCTTCGAGAGCTAGAACATGGCGTCAGCCGCGTGCGTCAGCGGCGGCGACGGGAGCGGCGGGAGCGCCATGCCCAAGAGCGCGAGCGTGAAGCCCTGCAGGAAGCACAGCAAGCCCGTAAGCTGCGCGTAACCGAGTTCATTTCGACAGGTGAGCTGGCCGAGCTCATGGGCGTTGAGGTGAGTGAAGTGATCTCAACGCTTTTTAGCGCAGGTATGATTGTATCGATCAACCAACGCCTTGATGCAGATACCATTCAGTTTGTCGCGGATGAGTTCGGCTATGAGGTTGAGTTTATCACAGACTACAACGAATTAGAAATTGAACTGCCAGAAGACAGACCTGAAGATTTGAAGCCGCGGGCGCCCATTGTGACCGTCATGGGGCATGTCGACCACGGTAAAACATCGCTTCTGGACTACATCCGAAAAACGAACGTCGTGGCTGGTGAGGCTGGAGGCATTACGCAGCACATTGGGGCGTATCATGTGGAGCTAGCCGATGGGCGGCATATCACGTTTCTTGACACCCCAGGCCACGAGGCGTTTACAGCCATGCGGGCCCGTGGCGCAAAGGTAACCGATATTGTCATTTTAGTTGTTGCAGCGGATGACGCTGTAATGCCCCAGACCGTAGAGGCCATTAACCATGCGAAGGCAGCCGGTGTACCGATTGTTGTAGCCATTAACAAAATTGACAAGCCGGAAGCCAATCCCGCGCGTGTGATGCAGCAGCTTGCAGAACACGGCGTGTTGGTAGAGCAGTATGGTGGGCAAGCCCAGTGTGCGCTGGTATCTGCCAAGACAGGTCAAGGTATTGATGACCTGCTTGAAAAGGTGTTGCTTGAAGCTGAACTGCGTGAGCTGAAGGCGAACCCCAATCGTCCAGCTGTGGGCACCATTATCGAAAGTCGTTTAGAGAAAGGTCGGGGCAACGTGGCGACCGTGCTGGTGCAAAATGGTACGTTGCGCGTAGGTGATCCATTTGTTGCTGGTACGGTTAGCGGGCGTGTGCGTGCTATGTTTGATGAGCGTGGCCGGCGCGTAGAGGCGGCTGGGCCTTCCATTCCAGTGCTTGTGCTGGGTTTTGATGAGCTCCCCGAAGTCGGCGACCAGTTTGTGGTTCTGCCAGACGAAAAAGAGGCCCGGGCGATTGCACTCAAGCGTCAGCAAATCCGGCGTGAGCAGCAGCTGCGCAAGCTGCAGCGCGTTTCGCTTGATGAAATCAGTCGCCGGATGGCCATGGGCTCGCAGGTGAAGGAGCTTAAGCTCATTATCAAGGCCGATGTAGCTGGGTCGGTCGAGGCGCTGAGCGATGCCTTGTTGAAGCTTTCGACCGATGAAGTGGCTGTGCAGATTGTCCACAGCGGGGTGGGTCCGATTACCGAAAGCGATGTGATGTTGGCTGCAGCCTCAGAAGCCATTATCATCGGTTTTCAGGTGCGGCCGACAAGCAGCGCTCGTCAGCTAGCCGAGCGTGAACAGGTGGACATTCGGCTCTACTCCATCATCTACCAGGCCATCGAAGAGGTGCGCGATGCGCTGGAAGGACTGCTTTCGCCGGAGCGCACCGAGCGTGTGGTCGGACTAGCCGAAGTACGCGAGGTCTTCAAGATTCCCAAAGTAGGTACTGTGGCTGGATGCCGCGTCGTCGAAGGTCGCTTGCGGCGTAGCGATCGCATACGGCTCATTCGCGATGGTGTGGTGATCTATGAAGGGGCCATTGCTTCGCTCAAACGCTTTAAAGAGGATGTGCGTGAAGTCCAGAGTGGCTACGAGTGCGGTGTTGGGATTGAAAACTTCAATGATCTCAAGGTAGGCGATCAAATCGAGGCCTTTGAAGTCGTTGAGCAACGGCGCAAACTGGAAACCCAATGAGCAGTCTGCGGGTGCAGCGCGTGGCGAGCCTATTGCAACGTGAACTGGCTGACGTGCTGCAACGAGAGTTTGGTGATCAGCTGCCACCTATGATCACGGTTACGGGCGTTGATCCCACACGGGATTTGTCGATAGCCCGAGTTTACGTAAGCATTTATGGAGCGCCGGAGCAGCGTCGGATGGCTTTCCGACGCTTAGAAGAACTTACACCCCAGATACGCGCTGCATTGGCGCGCCGCATTCGGCATCAAATGCGTTTTATGCCAGAGTTGCGGTTTGTTTTGGACGAGACCATCGAACGGGCACAACGCGTCGAGGAACTGCTAAGCCGCATCCAAGAAGAACGCGCGCGCCGCGAGGGATCGGCCTCTTGAGCCTATGCGCACGTTAACTCCGGAAATGCTCGAGGAGCGGGTTTATCGTTATCCCCATCTCCCCGAAGACCTAGAGGCTGCTGTGCTGCTCATCGATAAGCCGCAACGATGGACTTCCTTTGACGTAGTGCACCACCTGCGGCGGCTTTTAGGCGTGCGTAAAGTTGGCCATGCAGGCACGTTGGATCCACTGGCTACAGGACTTTTGATTTGCCTTATAGGTAAGGCTACGCGCTGGATGACCTATTTTATGGCGCAAGATAAGCTTTACGAAGGAGTGATGCGGCTGGGAGAAATAACGCCTTCTTACGATGCAGAAACCGAAGTGGTGGAGCGTCGCCCATGGGCACATCTAACCGAGGCAGACTTAGAGCAAGCGCGGCAACAATTCATAGGGACGATCTTGCAGCAAGTGCCCGCTTATTCGGCGGTCAAGGTGAAAGGGAAACGACTGCATGCGCAGGTGCGGGCAGGGCAGGTCGCTGAACCCCCCGTACGACAGGTGCATATTTACGCGTTCACCTTGCTTGCGCGCGCCGGTGCTGATGTGACCTTTCAGGTGCATTGTAGTAAGGGTACCTATATTCGCAGTTTGGTGCACGACTTTGGACAGGCCTTGGGATGCGGTGCCCACCTTGTGTCCCTGCGGCGTTTGCGTTCTGGCCCTTACCGTGTAGAAGAAGCTTGGCCGCTTTCGGCCTTTGAGGCAGCGTGGCGGCAGCGGAGCCTTTCTGTTTGAGCGTGACCATGAAGTTTGAACGCGGACTGGAGCAAGTTGTGCGAGATCCCCACTCCGTAGTGACGGTGGGGACGTTCGATGGCGTGCATCGCGGCCATCAAGCTGTTTTGGGCTACGTGCGTGCGCAGGCGCAGCAACGAGGAGGGAAAAGCACTGTGCTTAGCTTTGATCCACACCCTCGGGAAGTGTTGCGTGGGGAGCCAGTGCCGCTACTGACTACAATCGAAGAGCGCGTAGCGTTGCTTGAAGCGCTTGGGATCGATCGCTTTATCGTGCTCCCGTTTACGCCAGCGCTAGCGGCCATGTCGGCAGAAGATTTTGTCGCCCAAGTGCTCGTTGAGCACATTGGATTGCAAGCCATTTGCGTTGGCTATGACCATACGTTTGGCCGTAACCGTGAAGGGAATGTAGCACTGCTGGAGACCCTTGGGCCACGTTACGGTTTTGCGGTGGATGTGATTCCACCTCAGGTCGTGGGTGACCGTACTGTGTCGTCTACCCTGATTCGTCAGCTTTTGCTACGTGATGGAGCAGTTGAACAGGCGGCGCTTCTGTTAGGGCGGCCCTATAGCTTGCAGGCCATAGTGGTACATGGGGATGGTCGAGGGCGGTTGTTGGGGTTCCCGACGGCTAACCTGCACGTTGCCCATCCCCGTAAGATTATACCACGCAATGGCGTCTATGCCGTGCGCGTTTGGCTTTCTGAGAGGCCTTCTTGGTTATATGGCATGATGAATATCGGTATGCGTCCTACTTTTGAGGGCGATCGTCGCATGCTTGAAGTTCATATCTTGGAGTTTGAAGGCGATCTTTACGGGAAGCTCTTGCGTATTGATTTTATTGCTCGGCTGCGCGATGAGCAGCGCTTTGCCTCCATAGAGGCCTTGCGCGCGCAACTTTTCCAGGATCGGCAGCGTTGTATTGAAGTGCTTCAGACCTCACCTGGAGATCTGCGTCTCTGAAGGCGTGGTTTTTTTAGGGATGTAGGTCTGCTTCTTTAGCATGGTATAATCTAAAGAGGGGACCACCACATGATTAGTTCAGAACACAAACGCGAGCTGATTCGCAAGTACGGTACGCACGAAAACGACACAGGCCGAGCAGAAGTGCAAATTGCACTTTTTACGCATCGCATCAATGCCCTTACGGAGCATTTGCAGCGCCATCCAAAGGATTTTTCTACGCGTCGCGGATTGCTCAAGCTGGTAGGTAAGCGGCGTCGTTTGCTTGATTATTTGATGCGAGAGGACATTGCACGCTACCGTGCAATCGTCGAGGAATTGGGCATTCGCAAATAGCACTACGTGGCGGCATCCCCTAGGGGATGCCGCCATGCTTATGGGCCGACGATGCCCCGAAAACGGAATGGAGATGATGATGCAGGCAACCTTTCATGAGATTGAGTTTGCGCCGGGTAAAACGTTGCGCTTGGAGACCGGCCGGTTAGCGAAGCAGGCTAATGGGGCCGTGGTGGTGCGCCAAGGCGACACCATGGTGCTGTGTACCGCGGTGTTGGCTTCGGAGCCGCGGCCAGGGGTGGATTTTTTCCCGCTCACTGTAGAATATCGCGAGAAATTTGCTGCTGGAGGGAAGATCCCTGGAGGGTTTATTAAGCGTGAAGGGCGACCTTCTGACAAGGAGATTCTCTCCTCTCGCTTAATCGACCGAGCCATCCGTCCGCTTTTCCCTGAAGGCTTTTTGCATGAGGTGCAGATCATTTGCTACGTGATTTCGGCTGATGACCGTTACGATGCCGACGTGCTGGCGGGTACTGGTGCTTCGGCGGCACTGCTGCTGGCGGGTGCACCGTTTGATGGACCCATTGCCGAGGTGCGGGTTGGGCGCATTGACGGCCAATTTGTGGTCAACCCAACGCTCAAGGAGCTCGAGCAAAGCGACATGAACTTGGTGGTGGCTGGGAAGGAAGACGCTATCGTGATGGTCGAGGGGGAGCTGAAAGAGGTTAGCGAGGCGGATGTGCTCGAAGCTCTTGAAGTAGCGCACGAGGCCATTCGTAAGCTTTGCCAGGGGCAGCGTGCTTTCGTGGAGGCCTACGGCCACGTGGAGCCGTTTGCCTACACGCCTGTTGTACTGCCAGAGGCGCTCCTAGAACGCGTTCGGGAGCTAGCGGCACCTCGGTTGGAAGCACACCTGCGCGCTCCCTACGAAAAACAAGAGTTTTATGAAGGCCTCGAGCGCATTGGTGAAGAAACGCTCACGGCGCTTTTAGGTACGGTTGATGCCGAAGGGCAACCTGTACTGGCTGAGGCTACGCCAGAGGGGTGGACCGCCGATCAGATTCGCAAGGCGGTTGTTCAGGTTACGCGTGAGGTGATGCGACAGCTGATCCTGCGCGAAGGCCGACGTATCGATGGGCGCGGTCTGGAAGAGATTCGGCCAATTTGGATGGAGGTGGGCTACTTGCCACGCGTGCATGGCTCGGCGATCTTTACGCGGGGAGAGACGCAAGTACTGGCTTCGGTTACGCTGGGTACGTCAAAAGACGTGCAGCTTATTGATCAAATCTTTGTCACGGGCGATAAGCGATTCTTTTTGCACTACGAATTTCCTCCATTCTGCACAGGGGAGGTTCGCCCCCTGCGAGGTCCAGGCCGGCGTGAAGTAGGTCATGGCTATCTGGCCGAGCGCGCACTTGCTGCTGTTTTGCCTGACGAAGCGAGCTTCCCATATACGATCCGCATCAGTGCCGATGTGCTTGAATCGAACGGCTCCTCGTCGATGGCCAGTGTATGTGCTGGTTCACTAGCGCTCATGGACGCTGGTGTGCCGGTTAAGAAGCATGTGGCTGGCGTGGCGATGGGGCTCATCAAAGAAGGGGACCAGGTGGCTGTGCTGACCGATATCCTGGGCACGGAGGATCACCTGGGCGATATGGACTTTAAGGTGGCGGGCACGCGCGATGGCATTACCGCTTGCCAGATGGACATCAAAATCAGCGGCCTAACGCGCGAAATTCTCCAGCAGGCCCTGGAGCAAGCCCGGCGTGGGCGACTCTACATTTTGGACCTGATGGAACAGACCATTGAAGCCCCACGGCCGGATTTGTCTCCGTATGCGCCACGGTTAACGCAGATCACCATCGACGCGGGGTTTATTGGTGCGGTTATCGGCCCTGGTGGACGCGTGGTGCAAGGGATCCAGCGGGAGACGAATACAACTATCGAGATCGAAGAGCGCGATGGCGTGGGCGTGGTTACCATTGCAGCCACCAATCAGGAAAATGCGCAGCGCGCCATTGAGCGCATCAAGCAGATTGTAGCTGTGCCTGAAGTGGGCGCCGAATATGAAGGCATTGTGCGGAGCATTCAAAGCTTTGGGGCTATTGTAGAGATCATGCCTGGTAAGGAGGGGCTGCTGCACATTTCTGAGTTGGATTACGGCTATGTGAAGGATGTGCACGACTATCTGAAAGTGGGGGACAAGGTCCGCGTCAAACTCATCGAAATCCGCGACGATGGTAAGCTGCGCCTGAGTCGAAAGGCGTTTTTGCCTCCACCGGAGGCAACGGCTGAAGCCAAAAATGGAGAGCCGGAAAAAACTGCTGCGGCAGCACGTAAGGAACCTGCCTCAGGTGGAGCGACCCGTGGTGGCGGGCGCAGCGGCGGTGTGCACGGCCGTGGCCCAGGTCGGGGTCGTGGAGGTCACCGGCGCTAAAGACGTGTTGCAAGAAGTTGTTTGGTGGGGCGGGGGCAATGCTCTCGCCTTTTTTATGTTTGGAGGTTCGAGCTATGCGCATGCATCCTTTTCCCGTAGCGACTGCATTCCAAAAAACCGAATTGCCTTGCGGTCTACGTATTGTGACGGAGACGATTCCTTCGGTTCGGTCGGTAGCCGTGGGGCTCTGGATTGATGTAGGGAGTCGAGATGAGCGTGACGAAGAGGCGGGCATTTCGCATTTTATTGAGCACATGGTCTTTAAAGGGACCGAGCGTCGTCGCACGCATCAGATTGCACAACGCATCGAGTATGTAGGGGGCTATCTAAATGCCTTTACGACGAAAGAGCACACTTGTTATTACGTACGCGTGCTTGATGAGCATCTGGCACGGGCATTGGATACCCTGATCGACCTGGTGTTTCGTCCGCGCTTCCCAGATCGCGAGATTGAGAAGGAAAAAGAAGTGATTTTGGAAGAGATGAAAATGTACGAAGATACGCCTGACGAGTATATCTTCGACCTTTTTGAAGCGGTCATCTATGGGGAGCATCCGCTAGGGCGGCCAATTGTGGGGCGGGCTGAGACGGTGCGGGCCTTTAATCGGGCGATGCTGGTGGATTTTATGATGCGTCAGTACACGCCATTTCGGATGGTGCTTGCAGCAGCAGGAAATGTCGTTCATGAACGGGTGGTGACGTTGGCGGCGCGCTTGTTGCGGGATGTGGCGCTTCCGGCAGGTGATCAGCGCGTGCGCCTTCCAGTACCGGCGTATCAACCTGCAAAGCGCCTAGAGCAGCGTGCGGTGCAGCAGGCACATGTTGTGCTGGGTGGTCGCGGCTATGATATGCATCACCCCTGGCGGGCTGCCTTAATGGTACTTAACACGTTGCTGGGTGGGGGTATGTCCAGCCGGCTCAACCAAAACATCCGGGAGCGATACGGGTATTGCTACAACATTTATTCGTTTGTCAACTTGCACTCTGACACGGGAGACTGGGGTGTGTATATGGCCACAGATCCTGGTCGCGTAGAGCGGGTGGTAGCGTTGGTTGAGCGGGAGTTGGATCGTCTGGTGCGAGAGCCTGTAGGACAGCGTGTGCTGACGCAGGCGAAGAATCAGGTCAAGGGGTCGCTGATGTTAGGGCAGGAGAACATGAGTAACCGGATGATGCGTCTAGGGCGGCAAGAGCTGTATTTTGGGCGCTATTATAGTTTAGATGAGGCTTTGGCCGAGGTAGATGCGGTAAACGCGGCGTTGGTGCAGGAAGTGGCAAAGGCACTTTTTGCTGCGCCGTTGTTTTCGCGGGTAGTGTTGTTGCCTAAGTAGGCCGTGGTACGTTTTTTAATCACAACTTGTCACTTAATCCGTTATTGCAATGGAAAAAATTTTAGTCACTGGGGGAGCTGGTTTTATTGGCTCCCATGTCGCGGAAGCACTTTTAAAACAAGGCCATATTGTGCACATTTTAGACAACCTTTCTTCAGGGAGGGAAGAAAACGTCCCAGAGGGAGCTGTCTTGCATCGCTTGGACGTGCGCGATGCTGCAGTTTTTACCTTATTTGCTCAGGAGCGCTATACGGTTTTGGTGCATCATGCAGCTCAGATGGACGTGCGGCGATCGGTTGCTGATCCTAAGTTTGATGCCGATGTGAACATCATGGGTTTACTCAACCTGATGGAGGCTGGGCGTCAAAACGGCCTGCGTAAGGTCATTTTTGCCTCGACAGGGGGAGCGATCTACGGCGAACCAGATTACGTACCCCAAGACGAAGATCATCCCGTACGGCCGCTTTCACCTTACGGTATTACCAAGCTTGCTTCAGAGAAATACCTTTACTTTTATGAGCAGCAGTACGGCGTTTCTTATGTGGCGCTGCGCTATGCAAATGTGTATGGACCGCGGCAGAACCCGCATGGTGAGGCCGGCGTGGTAGCCATCTTTACGCAGCGTATGCTGGAGGGGCGGCAGCCCGTCATTAACGGTTCTGGAGAGCAAACGCGGGATTTTGTGTATGTAGGCGATGTGGTTGCAGCCAATTTGGCTGCCTTGGCTTATGAGGGTTCGGGAGTGTTTAATATCGGTACCGGTATTGAAACCAGCATCAATGAACTTTTCCGTCTGATTCGAGACCTTATTGATCCTGCTGTACCAGAGGTGCATGGTGAGGCAAAGCCTGGGGAACAGCAGCGAAGCGTGCTGGGCTACGCACGCGCACAAGCGGTTTTGGGATGGCGTCCTCAGGTATCTTTGCGCGAAGGGCTGCAGCGCACTGTAGCGTGGTTTCAGGCACGCGTGGCTGTCTAGGGTTATTGGAGAATGTTTCGCGTCCGCCTTGCTGCGTTTGAAGGGCCACTGGACCTCTTGCTGTATTTCATCCGGCGGGATGAGCTGGATTTATTTGATATTCCCATAGCCCAGATTGCAGATGAATTTTTGGCGTACGTGCGGCTTATGGAAGAGCTGGACTTGGACGGGGTGAGTGATTTTTTGTACATGGCTGCCGTACTGCTTGAAATCAAAGCCCGCTGGCTGTTGCCTCGCCCAGTGCCTGAGGAAGCAGCCTCTCCTGATGTACAGGAGGATCCAAGGCAGGAATTGGTCGATCGCCTGCTGCGTTATTTGCAATACAAAGCTGCTGCTGAACGGCTTGCGACTTATGCTGAGGAGCGGGCACGCCACTATACGCGTGGGCAAGCGGCTGCACCTACTGAACTCATGAGCTTATCGCCAGTGCCACTGGCACCCGTCTCTGTTACGGCTTTATTAGAAGCCGTTAAGGCCTTATTGGCGCGCCGCACCATCGTACCGATGCATGCGGTGCGGCGTGAGGTTTACAGCGTAGAGCTGCAGCAGCGTTACCTAATGGCGCGTTTGCGTGAAGCCGATCGGTGGTCCTTTTGGGAGTTGGCTAAAGGGCATCCTCGAGGATGGGTGATTGCTACGTTTTTGGCTGTGCTGGAGCTAGCGCGTTTAGGCAAACTCCGCATTGAAATGGGAGAGCACGTAGAGGACTTTACAGTCAAATCGGTGAGGGAAGATGTCCTTTCATGAGGAAAATCAGGCACTCATGCAAGCGGTAGAAGCGGTGCTGTTTGTAGCCGATGAACCGCTTTCCGCTTCTCAACTTGTTGCTCTCTGGAGAGAGGCTTTTGATGTATCGATAACGGAAGCAGACGTTGAAGCGGCCATTGCCGCGCTCAATGCGACTTATGAGGCAACGGGGCGGGTGTTTCGCATTTACACGTGGGCTGGAGGTTATCGGTTGGCTACCATTCCGTCAATAACTCCGTTATTGCAACTTTACAAAAAACCAGAAAAAGTCAAACTTACCCAACCTCTCCTAGAAACCCTAGCCATCATTGCTTATCGCCAACCCATCACAAAACCCGAAATCGACCATCTGCGAGGCGTAGATGCAGAGCACGCCCTGAATCGACTCCAAGAGCTAGAACTGATCCAAGTAGTAGGCCGAAGTGATACCATCGGTAGACCCTTACTTTATGGCACCACCCAGCGCTTTCTGGAGCACTTCGGCCTGCCTAGTCTGCAACAACTACCTCCTTTGCCCAGCATTGAAGCTTTAAGCGCGGATCCACAAATACGCCAAGAACAACTCCGCGCACTTTTAGACAGCCTAGATGGTGAACACTCGGGCACTCTCTAAGATGCCAGTCGTTTATTGCGGCAAATCCATCCATATGCGCCATGACACCGCAGCCGCCTTCTGGCTTCATTCGGCTCAACCGCTATTTGGCACGTGCCGGTGTATGCTCCTCCCGGCGTGCTGCAGACGTACTCATTGCCAGCGGCCAAGTGCGTGTCAATGGGAAAGTTGCCTCTTTAGGCGCCCGCATTGGACCTAACGATGTCGTTGAAGTCAATGGAAGGCGCGTAGTACCTCAGACAGAAGCGCTATACATTTTGCTCCATAAGCCCCACGACACTATTACCACCTGCCACGACGAGCGGGGCCGCAAAACTGTCCTTGATTGCCTCACGTTACCTCCAGAGCAAAAGCAGGGACTATTCCCTGTAGGGCGACTGGACCGAAACACCACTGGTGTCCTGCTACTGACCAACGATGGTGAGTTGGCATATCGCCTGATGCATCCTCGCTATCGCATCGAAAAAATTTACGTAGCCCGAACAGCCAGACCTGTTACACCACACGAAGTAACTTTACTTCGCAAAGGCGTGCTGCTTGAAGATGGTTTAGCACGCGCAGAGCGCGTTTCCGTTAACCCAGCTGATCCCCACGAAATTGCTCTAATGCTCTATGAAGGCCGCAACCGACAAGTGCGGCGCATGCTAGAAGCCTTAGGCCATGAGGTGGTGCACTTAAAGCGTACGCACTATGCCGGGCTCACCACACAAGGTGTACGTCCAGGTAAATGGCGCCGCCTTAGTGCTGACGAAGTACGCCGATTATACCGCATGGTAGGCCTTGTCCCCCCAAAAGTCTTCAAACCGCTACCCAACCATGGAACCGCAGACACACATTAGTTCTGAGGCATACCCTGAGCATATTGCCTGGAAATTCATCGGAGAGGGCTTAACCTACGATGATGTGCTTTTGGTACCCCGCCGCTCCGCGGTAATGCCCCGAGAAGTTTCGACCACGACTTGGCTCACCCGCAACATCCGGCTCAACATTCCGCTGGTCTCGGCAGCTATGGATACGGTTACCGAGTCAGAAATGGCTATTGCCATTGCCCGTGAGGGCGGCGTGGGCGTACTCCACAAAAACATGACCATTGAGCGCCAAGCGGCAGAAGTCCGACGCGTCAAACGCTCGGAAAGCGGCATGATCATGGACCCGATCACGCTGCACCCAGAGCACACCGTCGCCGATGCACGACGCCTGATGGCCCGTTACGCCATCGGCGGTATTCCTATTGTAGACGACAATGGTCACCTGGTCGGCATTGTGACCAATCGCGACCTGCGTTTTCAGGTCGATAGCCAGCGCCCATTGCGCGAAGTGATGACCTCCCAAGGACTCATTACCGCCCCTGTAGGTACCACGCTTGAAGAAGCTGAGCGCATTTTAGAAGCCAACAAGATCGAAAAACTGCCTGTTGTTGACGCCCAAGGACGCCTAAAAGGACTCATCACATTCAAGGATATTGAAAAAAAGCGCCAGTATCCCAATGCTTGTAAGGATGCGCACGGACGGCTGCGCGTAGGTGCTGCTGTCGGGGTGACTTCCGATGTATTGGATCGCGTAGCTGCACTGGTAGAAGCGGGCGTAGACTTTGTCACCGTAGATACCGCCCATGGCCACTCAGAGGGTGTCTTGCGCACAGTTGAACTTATCAAATCGCACTTTGAGAACTTGGACGTTATCGCTGGAAATGTCGCTACTGCTGAGGGCACGCGGGACCTGATTGCAGCAGGTGCTGATGCGGTAAAGGTAGGCATTGGCCCCGGGTCTATTTGTACTACACGGGTTGTGACTGGTGTAGGCGTACCGCAACTTACAGCGATCCTGCTTTGCGCTGCCGAAGCACGCGCGCGTGGGGTTCCCGTGATTGCCGACGGCGGGATCAAACACACAGGCGACATTCCTAAAGCCTTGGCTGCAGGAGCTTCCAGCGTAATGATTGGCAGTTTGTTTGCCGCTGTTGAAGAAAGTCCAGGCGAGACAATCATCTATGAAGGACGTAAGTACAAAAGCTATCGGGGGATGGGCTCGCTGGGAGCCATGGCTGCAGGCAGCAAAGATCGGTACTTCCAAGATGCTGAAGATGAACTAGCTAAGCTCGTGCCTGAAGGCATTGAAGGCCGTGTGCCTTATAGCGGCCGCCTGAGCGAAGTGGTCTATCAAATGATCGGTGGATTGCGTGCGGCTATGGGCTACTGTGGATGCGCTACTATTGACGAGCTCTACGAAAAAGCACGTTTTGTGCGCATCACGCCTGCAGGAATTCGCGAAAGCCACCCCCACGACATCTACATTACTAAAGAGGCGCCAAACTACACGTTACGTACCTATTGATGTACCACGCTCGCATCGCCTCGCTACAAGCCCGTCTGGCCTTTGAAGGGGGAGACGCTGTGCTTCTTTCCCACCTGCCTGATATCCGCTGGGCATGCGGATTTACTGGTTCTAATGGAATGCTCCTTGTACGTCTTCAAGATGCTCATTTTCTTACTGATGGTCGCTACGCAACCCAAGCCCATGCTGAGGTCCAAGGGGCACATTGCCACATCTCAGGCCCCGATCTGATCGGGCATGCTACAGCCACTGGGCTGTTTGACAACGTGCACCGGGTGATTTTTCAAGCCGACCATCTAAGCTTTGCCGCACTGCAAAGCTTCCAAGAGAAACTACCGCATGTGGCCTGGATCCCACGCTCTGGATGGCTTAATGAACTCAAGGCCGTTAAAGATGCTGCAGCACTAAAAGCCATCCGACAAGCCCAAGCAATCTCAGAAACTGTATTTGAGGAAGTACTCGCACTCATCACCCCTGGCATTTCGGAGCAAGAGCTGGCCGCGGAGATCGTCTATCGGCACTTGCGCCGTGGTGCTGAACGCATGGCTTTCGAGCCTATTGTTGCCTCTGGACCCAACAGTGCTCTTCCGCATGCCCGGCCAACAAAGCGACGCTTACGCCGAGGAGATGTTGTTGTGCTGGACTTTGGCTGCTATGTCGATGGCTATGCCTCCGACATGACGCGTACGGTCGTTTTAGGTCCTGTGCAAGATGAGGTTGCGCACGTCTACCAGTGCGTTGCTGCGGCCCAAGAAGCTGCGTTAGCGAAGGCTCGTGCAGGCATTTCGGCGGCTGAACTAGACCAAGCTGCCCGGGCTGCGCTTAAAGCCGCTGGCTTGGAGAAGTATTTTACGCATAGCCTTGGGCACGGCGTAGGCCTAGAGGTACACGAATGGCCGCGCATTGCTGCACAAAATGAAGCCGCACTCCCTTCTGGTGTCGTAATTACAATCGAGCCTGGCGTTTATCTTCCAGAACGTTTTGGCGTGCGCCTTGAGGATCTTATCGTGCTTACACCAGAAGGCTACCTGAACCTCACACATGTTCCTAAAACCCTCTATGTGCTGTAACCATGCCTCGGGTGCTTGTCATTGCCTACTATTTTCCACCTATGGGGCTTAGCGGCGTGCAGCGCGTTGCCAAATTTGTCAAATACCTACCGCACTACGGTTGGCAGCCTACGGTTTTAACAGTTTGGCCTGGGAAATACTTTGCCTACGATGAGGCGCTGCTACACGAGGTCGAAACGGCCGGTGTAGAAATCGTGCGTACCTCTTCGCTAGATCCGCTACGCTTGCTTGCCCGACGTCCTACACGGCTCGAGATGCCCTCCGAGGTGCTACGCCGCTATTGGATGCGCTTGAGTGGTTGGCTGTTTGTACCCGACAACAAAATTGGCTGGCTCCTGCCAGCGCTACGAGCTGGTGAGAAGCTCCTTCGGATGCGTCCGTTTGACGCTATTTTTGCTTCTAGCCCTCCGCCTACAGCCTTGCTCATTGGGGCACGTTTACAACAGAAAAGCCATCTACCGCTTGTGGTGGACTACCGAGACGACTGGCTAGGCAATCCACGCCAGTTCTTCCCTACGGGCTGGCATCGACGACTTCA
The DNA here is from genome assembly GCF_017908595.1 of Rhodothermus bifroesti. Lineage (NCBI taxonomy): Bacteria > Pseudomonadati > Rhodothermota > Rhodothermia > Rhodothermales > Rhodothermaceae > Rhodothermus > Rhodothermus bifroesti. The sequence goes on along the minus strand of NZ_JAGKTL010000002.1, from coordinate 582,441 downwards.
CGCTAAGCTGGAACGCTACGTCCTGCACCGAGCTAGCTGCGTTATCACCATCAATGCAACCCTTGCCCAGCAGCTTGGCGCACGGCTTCCCAGAGGTAAACGTACGCCTATTGTTATTCCACATGGCTTTGACCCGGAAGATTTTGAAAACCACCCCGCCTCCTCATCCAACAGCAAGGAGCGCTTACGGCTGCTCTATGCGGGGGTCTTTTACGATGCACAGCAGCCGGACGACTTTCTTCGGGGACTAGCCCAATGGCTACACCATCAGCCCGAAGCGCGCAGGCATGTTGAAGCCATTTTTGTTGGTCTGTTTCCTCCCCATGTGCCGCAGTGCATTACGCAGCTCGGCTTAGGTGACGTTGTACGGCTAGAAGGATACCGTTCGCACCCAGAAACCATCGCAGCCCTCAAAACAGCCGATGTGCTTTGGATGACGGTAGGGGAGCAGCCCGGGGCTGCCAGCATTTCGACTAGCAAACTGTTTGAGTATATCGGTACCCGAAAACCCATTTTAGCTTTGGTACCAGAGGGCGAGGCGCGAACAGTTCTTGAAGCCTACGGGGCGGCCTACCTAACCTCCCCACACGACGTGTCGGCAATTGCGCAGGCACTCGCGCGCATCTATGCTGACTGGAAGACCCAACGCCTGCCTCAAGGCAAAGCCGAAGTGGTTCGCCGCTACGATCGGCGTCTGCTGGCTGGCCAACTGGCTGAGGTATTGACAATGGTATGCCAGCGCAACGCAACGCGCCATGCAGCTTCAGTGGCACATTCCGAGTGATTTAAAGGCAATGGCCTGCATACTGGAAACGCTAGAGCAGGCCGCCTATCGATGGACAAACGACGCCGCTTTGGTGAACCGCTTGGTACTGGCAGCCAGCGAAGCTATCACCAATGCAATGCGTCACGGGAACCGTATGGATCCCACAAAGCAAGTTCATATTGTACTAGATGCTTTAGATCCTCATGTGCTTGAACTTTGCGTAGAAGACGAAGGGGATGGGTTTGACCGATCGCGCGTACCCTCCTATAATCCAGAGGATAAAGAAATGCTTCTTCAACCCGGAGGGCGGGGCCTTTTTCTAATGGAAAAGTTGGCAGATCAAGTTATCTATGAAGCCAGCGGTCGGCGCGTGCGCATGCGATTTTGGCGCACGGGCTAATCTTCAAGCAAGATCCACTCAAACGAAAAACGCCGAAACCAAGCAAGCTGGCGCTTAGCATAACGTCGCGTATTGCGCTGAATCAGCGCACGCATGGTTGCATATGGATAGACTCCTTTGAGATAGGGTATCACTTCCGCATAGCCAATCGTGCGTAGCGCTTCTAGCGTGGGATCATACCCAGCCTGAAGCAGGGACTCCACTTCTTGGACCAGGCCAGCTTCAAGCATGGCATCCACCCGACGGTTAATGCGCTCGTAAAGCACAGATCGTTCGCGGTAGAGCACAATTGTCCGAAAAGCGTACGGCGGGCGTCGGTGGTTTTGATAATAGGCTGTAATAGGACGGCCTGTGCCGTGGTACACTTCTAAGGCCCGTAGCACCCGCTGCGTTTTGGAGGGATCCAGCCGCTGCGCTGCTTGTGGATCGACCTGAACCAGCTCACGATAAAGCCGTTCAGGCCCTTCCCGGGCAAGCCGCTCTTGAAGCCACTGACGTACGGATGGGTCTATATCGGGAATTTCAGCCAATCCAAACTGTAAGGCTTCAAGATACAGGGTTGAGCCCCCTACAACCAAGGGAATGCGTCCCCGTTCAAGGATTGCAGCCATGCGGGCCCAAGCTTCAAAGGCAAAGTGCCCTGCAGAAAACGGCTCGCCTAAATCGCGCTCGTTAATAAAGTGGTGTGGCACGCGGGCTAGTGCCTCTGGGTCTGGCTTGGCTGTGCCGATGTTCAGCTGGCGGTAAACCTGCCGGCTGTCGGCAGAGATAATTTCGGCCCCAAGCGTTTCAGCCAACGCCAAGCTAAGGGCGGTTTTACCCACGGCGGTGGGTCCCGCCAGAATCAAAAACGTGCCTTCCGCTGCATGTTCTGCCTGCCAACAGGCAAGGGTTTGAACCAGCTCGTGCACCACAGGCATAGTCCTTAGGGGATTTTTTTCTTTGGAATTGACTTGCATTCCGGTGCATATTTTTTATAATTACTTAAAAAGCATAGACGTTTGGAAGCGATTGCATGGGACTGGCTGGTGGGATGCCATGGAATGGGTATATCAGGCCATAGGGATTTTTCTGGCCCTAATGCCGATGGTCTTGGGCACACTGCTGTGGCGTTTTTTCTGGAAAAACAATAATGATTCTGGCTCGTCGCAAGATCCGCCCTCGGGAGGAGATCCGTGGCGGCGGCCTGTACCGCCTTCACCACGTTTTCAGGGAGATCGTGGACCGCGACCCCGTTCTTTAGACCCAACACCGCCGCATATTTTGGCACGACGGCAACCCTAGCCTATGGTCTATGGGTGGGCAATTCAATCCGGATAAAATCAGCAGCACTTGAAGCCAGTCGGTCCCGTTGATGGATATAGCGCAACGTTGTGGCAATATGCCGGTGGCGGGCATGGGCCTGCACCTGTTCTAGTGAAGCCCCAGCTTCTAGCGCTAACGTGCATCCTGTGTGCCGTAGCGTGTGGGCGCCAATACGTGGCAGGCCAGCCTGCAGGGCTGCTTGTGCAACGATGCGATAAATAGAATGTGGTGTTAGACGTTGACCATAGTTACGGCGGCTTAGACTACGCCACAGCGGTCCTTGCGTAATGCCGTAGTGGCTTTTCATGGTTTCAATGGCGTCAATAACGGCATCAGGCACTTTGACGAACTGGTGTGCACCACCTTTGGTTTGCGGCAACTCTAGTACCCAGTAAGCGCCTAAGCGTCGCAGATGCTCTACATCCATAGCAGCGGCTTCGCTGCGACGCAACGTGCAAAAGATCAATGTTAGGATGAGTGCATAATCACGCAGTCCGGTTTGGGGATCTAGGCTAGCTGCTTCCAGGAGCCGTGCAGCTTCGTCAGTTGTCAGGTAAAGGACACTGCGACTGGTTGTATGAATCGGCCGCAGGCGGCGTACCAGCTGGCGGTGTGCGGGATTGTGCGATAAGGCGCCCAGAGCGACCAGCCAGTCGAAAAAGCCCCGTAAGGCGGCCAGCCGTCGGTGCAGCGTGGCCGGCTTATGGCCTTGGGCCTCGAGGGCTTGTAAGTAGCGGTTAACCTCTACGAACGTGGTGCGTGCGGCTAGCTCAAGCGTGATCTGAGGCGTACCAAAGAAATCGACCAGGTCGTTTCGATAAGCACGTCGCGTATGTGGGCGATCGAAACGCTCTAGGTAGAGCGCCAATAGATTCACGTTGCCGGAAGGTGTTTGGGGTAGTGGCGCTGGTAAGGGTTCAAGCGATCGGGTCATGTGTACAGGTTAGGTAGGTTATTTTTTATGTTTGATAATAATACTTATCAAACATAAAAGCAATCTTTCACAAAAAAATGCCCCAAATCTTTTACACTTCTTAAGCCCTACTTTGGGGAACTTTTATTGCCTATCTAGGGAATCACCTTAGCAACCGTTTACGGCAATCGGAGGCTTCGGCTATGGCCCAGCGCATTCGACGAGAGAAAAAAGACAAAGTCACTATCTACGACGTGGCTCGCGAAGCCGGCGTGGCAATCTCAACCGTCTCACGCGTACTCAACAACTCCAGCGATGTGTCTGACGAAACGCGCCAGCGCGTGCTGCGTGCCATCGAGAAGCTGCAGTTTCGCCCAGACCGAACGGCCCGTACGCTGGCGCAAAAGAAAACCCGCGTGTTGGCCGTTGCGGTTACCTCATTTACCACGCCCTTTCATAACGAAATCCTGAAAGGCGTCCGTACTGCCTTAGAAAACGTCGATGCAGATCTGCTGCTCAGCGACCTGGGCTCTAAACACCCACAACAGAAATTATTGAACTTCCTGCGGCGCGGCGCTGTCGACGGTTTGCTGCTGATCGGCCTACCTGCCGATGAAAAGCTTACGCTAGAGCTGCGCGCCTTGCATGCCCCTGTGGTCATGGTAGGCTATCATCATACCGACTTTGATTGTTTTTACTGGGACGACCGCACCGGTGCCCGAATTGCGGTGCAGCACCTTATTGCCTGTGGTCATCGCCGGATTGGCATGATTCGTTCGCATACCGAAGGGAGCCTGCAGCTTGATCGCATTGCAGGCTACCGTGAGGCCCTTGAAGCAGCTGGTATTCCCTATGAACCAGAACTGGTTCGTGCAGGTAAGACCGAAAAACACGCGGGCTTTAGTGAAGAAGCAGGCTACGAGGCTATGCAGGAGTTACTGGCCATTACGCCCCGTGTTACTGCCGTCTTTGCCAGCAGTGATGTGCAAGCGCTCGGCGCTTGGAAAGCCCTGCGTGAAGCCGGTTTGCGTGTAGGCGAAGACGTAGCTTTGGTAGGCTACGACGATATTAAAATTAGCGAGTACATCGGCCTTTCAAGCGTTTCGCAGAACATGCACACGGTCGGCAAAGAATCTGCCCGGCTGCTGGTTGAACGCGTAGAAGGCATTCGTCAAGACCCCCCTCTGGAAGTCTTGATTGTTCCACAACTCAAAATCCGCTACACCAGCGACTGCAGCCAACGCACATGATCGACAACGCGCTGCTCAAAGCACAGCTTGGACGTACGCTGCGACAGACCCACCTCAAGGCCTTGGGCCCGCCCTATCGGGGTAAAGTGCGTGACGTGTACACCATCGATGGCCTACTGGTACTGATCACTACAGACCGGATCTCGGCCTTCGATCATGTGCTACGGCAAACCATACCCTTTAAGGGGCAGGTGCTCAACCAGTTGGCTGCCTATTTTTTCCGACATACAGCCGACGTGGTCCCCAACCACGTCGTCGCTGTACCTGACCCGAACGTAACGGTAGCCCGTCGGTGCCGGCCTATTCCTGTTGAGTTTGTCGTACGCGGCTATTTGGCGGGCCATGCTTGGCGTTTGTATCAGAGTGGTCTCCGGCAACTTTGCGGCAAGCGCTTGCCGGAAGGCCTGGTGCAAAACGAACGCCTCCCTCAGCCGATCCTAACGCCAACCACCAAGGCCTCTGAAGGCCATGACGAAGACATCAGTCGAGAGGAGATCCTGGCGCGCGGCTGGTTAGACGCAGAGACCTTCGACCAGCTCGAACAATTGGCGCTGAAGTTGTTTCAGCGGGGTACAGAGATGGCCGCACGCCGCGGCCTGATTCTGGTGGATACCAAGTACGAGTTTGGAGTGGATGAGGAAGGAACGCTACGGCTTATCGATGAGGTGCATACGCCAGACTCCTCCCGCTACTTTTATGCAGAGGAATACGAAGAGCGGCTACGTAAAGGATTGCCGCAACGGCAGCTTTCTAAAGAATTTGTACGGGAGTGGCTGATGGCCCAAGGGTTTATGGGAAAGCCAGGACAGGTGCTCCCAGACCTTCCCGATGAGGTTCGCCTTGAAATTGCACAACGCTACATTTTGCTCTACGAAGAGCTCACAGGAGAAACGTTTGTGCCCGACCTCCATCCTGACCCTGAAGCCCGTATTGAAGAAAATCTCAAGCAACTTGAAGGGCTTCAGCTTAGCTGGTAATGTTCAGGGCGCCGGTCAGCAAACAAGTCGTTGTGCTGCGTAATACGCCGGTTGCGGGCTTCGGCAGGATGAATCTCGACCACCTCTACGGCGTCGCCTACCTTAGGTGCCTGAGCTAAAATCCTGCCCATGGGATCACAAATAAGGCTTTGGCCAATGAAGCTCAGGGTTTCTCTGCCGTTAGATTCGCTACCATAGCGATTGGCTGTAATTGTAAAAACATGGTTTTCAAGCGCACGAATGGGCATCGCTCGCGGGCAATCCGGGCGGACCAGGTTGGCAGGATGGGCAATAACATCCGCGCCTTGTAAGGCCAACGTCCGCGCAGCTTCTGGAAAGTACCAGTCAAAGCAGATCATAACCCCTAATTTATAAGTCTCTCCACTGCGGTCGGTTACGGTAAAGACCGGAAAGCCCAAATTACCTGCCTGAAAGTGAAGTTTTTCCTCATAGAAGAGGTGCACCTTGCGATAATGGCCGATATAACCTCTAGGGCCTACCACAACGGCACTGTTGTAGTACTGCGCCCCATCGCGCTCTGGGAGTCCAGCAACCAGAATAGCCCCCGTGCGTTGGCTAAGTGTAGTAAGCCAAGCGGTTGTAGGACCGTCGGGGATGGATTCTGCCGCGGCATGGGCCTCTTCAGAGGAAGTAAAAAAGTATCCAGTAAGACACAGCTCAGGAAGCACGAGCAAATCCGCCTCGATACCTTCAAGAAGTGCAGCAAGCACTTGGCGATTGGTTTCCATCTGCAAAAAGGCTGGGCAGTACTGCACAAAGCCGACGCGCATACGAGGCTTCTAGGACTTAGATTCTGGGATTCCCTCTTCAACCCAAACCTGATGGCCGTTGGAGAGGGTCTCACGTTTCCAAATCGGCACTTGACGTTTTAGCGCATCAATAAGATAGCGGCAGGCCTCAAAAGCTTCTGCGCGGTGTGGCGTAGCTACGCCGACAAGGACGCTTATCTCGGCGGGAGGCACTTCGCCTAGTCGATGCCAAAGGCATAGCCGACGTACTGGCCAACGACGAAAGGCTTCGTCCGACAAGCGCCCCATTTCAGCCAAAGCCATCGGTTCATAGGCCTCGTAGTGCAGGGCAAGCGTTTCCCGGTCTTCGGTCCACCGCCGCGTTGTCCCTAAAAACAGCGCCAATCCCCCTGCTTCAGGCGTTTGTAAAAACGACACAGCATCAGTAACCGGGAGCGGAGCACTTAAAAGTCGTATCCAAATCGTTTCAGTTAACCGTTCCATCTAAAACCCTTTTCCCTTTGTTCGCGTGCGCATCCGTAAAAGCTGATCGGTAGCCGTAATATAGAGGCTATGGCCGTCGTCTCCAAAAGCACAGTTGGCTGCAGCCCGATCTAGGCGGATCGTTCCCAGATGCTCACCGTTGGGCGTTAGGATTAAAATGCCCCCTGGTCCGGTAGCAAAAAGATTTCCCTGTGCATCGATGGCCATCCCATCGGGAAGTCCAGGACGGTTTTCCTTCATAAGCGGCCGCGCATCAAATAACATGCGTCCGCTTATGACGTTTCCGGCTGCATCAAGCTGGTAAGCGTACCAGCGTGGCGCTTCCGGATCTGAACGCGAAACGTACAAAGTGCGTTCATCTGGCGACAAGGCAATGCCGTTAGGGAAGTGCAAGGAGTCGATTAGTAGCGTTAGAGTACCATTGGGATCTAAACGGTAAACGCCATGGAACGGCAATTCTTTCCGTGGAGAATGGTCTAATCCATCCAGACCATAAGGCGGATCCGTAAAAAACAGCACGCCGTCATGGCGGAAGACCAGATCATTGGGACTGTTAAGACGTCGACCTTGATACTGATGTGCCAATGCTGTTTTGGTGAACTGCTCTGGGTTGAGCCGGCTGATTTGCCGCAGGCCATGATCGGCCATAACCAATGTTCCTTTTGGATCTAAGGCTAGCCCATTAACACCAAGCTCGCGTCCTGGAGGCTGGTCGCCAGCAGCATAACCGGCAGGTCGAAGGTAAACCGCAAGTCCGTGCTGCTCTTTCCAGCGATAGACGGTATTCCGGGGAATATCGGAAAAAAGCAGCGCGCTATCTTGAGCTACCCAGACTGGACCCTCTGCCCAAAGAAACCCTTCGGCCAAGACTTCAACCAATACCTGAGGATCCAGCAGCGCGTCCAACCGGTCGTCCATGCGTTCTATGGAAGCTGTTGCACGACGTAAGGTCGGTGAACTGGCCGGCTGGTTGCAGGCACTAAAGAGTACCAGTAAGGCCAAAAGCAGTAATCGAACCATAGGCGCGATTAACCTCCACTAACAGGAGTGATGAGAGCTATTTCGTCGCCTTCAGCCAAGAAGGTCGACTCAGGGACATACGTATGATTTACGGCAAGGCGGATGACAGACCGGTAAGCAGCAACTTCCGGAAATCGAGACGTCAGGTAATCCAGCAAATGCCCACCCGTAGCTGGTGCTGGGAGTGCAATTTCTAGCATATCTTGCCCTAAGCGCTCTTTAAGTACGCTAAAAAGGTAAACGCGAAGGTGTAGAAAAGCTTTTTGCATAGGCCCGATGTTAACGAAAGCGAATCACGCGTACGGGATCAATTCGGGCAGCGATTCGTGCTGGAATATACGCAGCCAAACCGCAAAGAAGCACCGTTAGCACCCCTACCATTAGAAAATCCCATGCGCGTGGTGCTACAGGAGCCGTAGCCATGTAGTAGGCTTCCGCGGGAAGTGGAATCAAGCCAAAATGTTGTTGTAAAACGGCTATGCTTAAAGCCAGCACCTCGCCTAGGAGGGTTCCGCTAAGGCCAATAAGTACTCCTAAGCATAAAAAGAGGCGTTGTAGCATTGTGGCAGAAGCGCCCATGCTGGCCATAATGCCAATTTCTTGGCTTTTTTCTAGGATGACCATGAGTAGAACGGCCAGCATGTTAAAAGCAGCCACAATCACGATGATGCTGATTACGAGAGGGATAATGCTTTCCTGCAAGTGCACCCAGGCAAAAAGGTTGCGAAAAACCTCATAGATCGTGCGCGCAATAACCGGTAGTCCAAATTCAGTCTCGATAGCATCGGCAATGCTTCGGGCTTGTCGTACGTCAGTAAGCGTCAGGTCAAAGCGGGTAACTTCATCAGTGCCATAGGCCAGAAGCAGGCGTGCAGCTTCTATAGAAGTGAATACATAAAGACGGTCAAAGTCGGTTAGTAGTGTTTCGTATAAGCCAGCTACATAAAATTGGCGTAGCCTAGGGATAGGCCGTAAGCCAGAAAACTGACGCAGCGAAAACAAAGTTACCAGATCACCAACCTGCACGCCAAGCTGTTCGGCCAACGCGCGTCCTAATACAAGTCCGTAGCGACCTGCTGCGTCGGGCGTAAATGTTGCGCTGCCAGCAATTAGATGGCGCTCTAGATATTCCGGTAACGATGGGCTACCCCAAAGCGCTACCCCATCAATGGCGCGCGCGCTGGAGCGTAGCAGAACGAATTCCTGCACTACGGGTCTAACGGAGACCACACCGGGCAGACGAGTAAGCGCTGCGGCCATCCAAGCAGCATCGCTTAGCGGAGCATCCCGTAGGTTTTCGACTTGGACGTGCGCGCCAAAGCCTGTGATTTTTTCTTCGATGGCCTGACTGAAACCATGCGCAATGGACAAGGCTAGAAGCAAAGCCGCTACCCCTACAGCAACGCCGCCTACAGCGACGTAGGTAATAAACCGTAAAAAGCGGCGTCCTTCCTCCCGTCCCTGTGCTCCCCGGAGGTAGCGTAGCGCGACAAACAATTCAAAAGAAAGCATACGGTTCATAGCCTGCAATGGCTTGGTAAGATAGAACGCTTAGCTAAGCCCTAGGGATCACGCTGAGGGAAACTTCCTAAAGCCTCTTGGATAAGTCTCTCCCTCCAGAGAAACATTCCGACGGTTCGGTGTGGTATCGACGCTTAAAGCACAACTGTCGCGTTACCTGAAACGGGCCTATGTGCCTTATTCGCATCATCCTGAGGCGGCGTTGGTGTTGCTGTCAGACGGTTATTGGATCCCCGGCGTACGCGTAGAAAATGCGTCGTTTTCTTTGACAATTCCGGCATTGCAGAACGCACTTACTACAGCAGTGGCACTAGGACGCCGAGATGTGGTGGCGGTTCTGCTTTCTGAGCCCTTAGACTTAAGCATGCAAGCCTTGCTTGAAGGATTTCAAGATGGACTGTTTTCTTCCCGTTTTAGCATGGAAAACGACCAGTTTTTGATGGCCACCTCCTGTTCCAAGCTGCCGACGCCTCAAGGTGAACTTTCGCCGTTTTGGGCGAAGCAGATTAGCGATGCTACCGCAGGCATTCAAGAGGCACGCCAGGTAGCTGCACGTGCCCACGCGCCAGTGTCTTTGTTCCCTGTGGGTTGTCTATTGCAGCTTGAGGCAGGTTGGTGTATTCCAGGGGTTAATGTAGAGCATCCAGATTGGACACGCACGCTATGTGCTGAACGAAATGCTATTGGTACGGCTTTAAGCTATGGGTATAACTCTGATCAATGGCGTGCGCTCTACCTTTCCTGCGTGCGGGATGTTGCACGTACTACACCCTGTGGAGCTTGTCGGCAGGTTCTTGTAGAGCACAGTCCCGAATTACAGATATGGCAGGACCGACAATTGGTGCCTGAGATGCTTTCTGCGGCTTCTTTGCTTCCTGGTTTTTTTGTGTTGCAATAACAGAAATTATGCTATCAACCTTAACCCCTTTGTGGCTGGTCCTATTAGGACTAGCAGCTTTGGCCTGGGCCATCTGGAGCTATCGCCAAACCCCAGGCCTTACCCGCAACCAACAGCGCTTGCTCACCACGCTGCGTGCTACTACCCTACTCTTACTTATTGCTTTGCTGACCGACCCAGTCTGGCCACTTCAAAAACGTCAACAAACACCCCCTGCACTGGCTATATTGTTTGACAACAGCGCTAGCATCCCCCTTGCTGCCCGCGATAGCACCATCGCTCAAACCCTTCAAAGACAGTTTCCCTGGACCGCTTTAAAAGAGGCCCAAACCCATCTTTATTACTTTGGCAGCACCCTTAAGCCAGCCAATCCAGAACACCTTGCCGATTCGCTCGATTTTCAGCAGCCCCGCACTAACATCACCCAAGCACTTCAAGAGGTATTTCAACGCCATCCCCGACTCAACGCCATCATCTTACTCACCGATGGCCAGTACAACGAAGGTCCCTCTCCACTCCATTGGGCTACACAACAAAGCATACCGATCTTCACCATAGCCATCGGCGATACCACCCGTCCCCGAGATGTACGCATCGATCGCGTCGAAACCAATACGCTAACCTATATACACACGCCCTTACCCATAACCGCCTATCTCCAAAGCAATGGGTTTGCAGGCACTACGCTTACCATAACGCTACAAGCCAACGGCCGCTTTGTCGCCCAGCACCAACACACACTGACGCTACCCCAAGAGCAGGCTTCGGTTTCTTTTGAGTATACACCAGAAACCCCAGGCTGGCATCGCATTGAAGTACACGTCGAGGCACTTGAAGGAGAGTTTACAAGTCGCAATAACAGCTATAGTATGCTCATCCGCGTCCTTGACCGAAAACGCCAAATCCTGCTTCTAGCTGCAGCCCCTGAACCTGATCTGGCCAATCTGCAGCGTATCCTTGGGGGCAATGCCGACCTGAACATCACAACCCGTATTCAACGCGATGGACAACGTTTCTACGGTGGCCCTCTCCCGGATACGCTAGAACGCTTTGACCTCCTCTTGTTCGCTGGCTACCCCGGACGCAACGCCGATCTCCGCCACATAACACGCTTGCGTCAGGCCATAGAGCAACGCCCCTTCTTGCTACTTCTAAGCCCCCAAACCGACCTGTCGCGCTTGGAAGCCTGGGCGGACCTGTTACCAGCACAACCTACCCAAACCGTACCTGGTCTTACGGAAATCACCTTTAAACTCCGCGGCGAAGCCCAAAACCATCCTATCTTTACACTCCCTGACGTACTGCTCGCACGCCAAAATCAGCTCCCCCCACTCCAAACCCTTCGGGCTACCTGGCAACCTAAACCCGATACCCGATTACTTGCCATTGGCCAAACCCCTGAAGGCCAGGAGCAACCGCTGTTTCTTGTCCAAGAACGCAGCGGCCGACGAGCTGCGCTGTGGCTGGGCAGCGGCACCTGGCGCTGGAGTAACCTGCCCGAAAACCTTTCTCCCCTCCATACCCTCTGGGAAGAGCTGCTCCTGAACACAATTGAGTGGCTTACAGCCCCCGTTGAAGACCGCCTGGTGCGCGTCTGGCCTGAACGGGAAACCTTCGGCGCAGGCGAACCCGTGCGCCTACTCGGAGAGGTCTACGACGAACGCTTGCTGCCTGTAAGTGATGCCGAGCTGCACGTAACCGTATGGGATGCCGATAGTACCCGTTATCCCTTCCGCATGGAGGCCGTCGGCAATGGCCGCTACCGCCTAGAAACCCTAACCCTACCCGAAGGCCTGTACTTTTATCAAGCTATTGCCACCCGAACAGACCGTGAGCTAGGCCGAGATCAAGGACATTTTTCCATAGGCCTATCCACAGTAGAGTTTCAAACGCCCTGGGCCGACCACAATTTGCTACGGCAACTCGCTCGCCGCACAGGCGGACAAATGCTTACGCTGCAAACACTACCCACGCTGGCCGAACAGTTGCACGCAGCAGGTCTGCTGCAACCCACCGAGACCATCCAACTGGCCGATTGGCGCCCCCGTACCCAATGGCCTTTTTTGGCTGTTTTAATCCTGCTCCTTACCGCAGAATGGGTTCTGCGTAAACGATTCGGAGTTGTTTAAGCACGCCTTAGCTCTATTGCGACGATCTTTGCTTTAGCACACAGGATCACCTAAGTACCTGCAATCCCAGCGCAATGGGACGCCAATAGTACCTTCCGCATGGAGTCGGCAAATAAAACCTGCCCTAGTTTATAAAGCTTAATGTTGCGTTTCTATTAAAGTGAGGCGGTTTTTTGCGTTGCAATAACGGAATAAAAATGCTCCGTGCGCTCTGTGTGCTCTTAGGGCTCTATCCCTTATCCCTCCACGCACAGCTCATAGAAAGCTTTGATGACGGGGACTTCTTAAACCACCCTTCTTGGCAAGGTACAACCGCTTACTGGACCATCGACTTTCAAAACAACAACCCCTTCCTCCGCACCCAGGGCCCCTCAGCTGCTGATACCTTGTTTCTAAGCACCCCCTCTCAGGTTTGCTGGGGCGTCTGGCAACTCACCTTTTACTACGAAAATGTCAACTTCAGCAATTTCAATGGATTCCGCATCTACCTCATGTCCGATACCGCCGATCTACTCGCACCCCTCCGAGGCTATTTTGTACAGCTGGGGACCAACAATAGCGACGAAATACGCCTGTATCGCCAAGACGGCGATCCTGCCACACGCCGCATTTTGCTTGGCCGAAGCAACCCCCTCTTAACCGAAACCCAAGGCAAGCACACGCTGCGTATCCTTCGCAGCGAAACTGGCCACTGGACAGTCTCTTTAGACGGCCAAGTGCTTTTCGAAGCCCAAGATGCCACCTATTGGCATAGCCGCTTTTTTGGCCTATGGGTTAAGCATACAGCCACTACGGCCCAAAACTATGGCTTTGATGACCTGCTTGTGGCTGGCGAACGCGAACGCCCCGACCGCACCCCACCCCGTATCCTTTCAGCCCTGTATCGGCAACAACTTCGCGCATTTGTGCTCCACTTCTCTGAAGCTATGGATACCACGCGCCTAGCGGACGATGCCTTTTTCGTCGAGCGCCTAGGCTTTCCTGAATCCCAACGCTGGAGCGGTGATCCTTTAGGCCAGGTTGTGCAGCTGATCTTTACCGACATTCCACCCTCGGGGATCTACACCCTCTATGCGCGCAGCTTATATGATCTAGCAGGCAACCCGCTAGGCGACACCTCCTTGACTGTGGTTGCTCGCACCGACACGCAACCGCCCCGCCTGCGAGAAGCCTATCCCGTAAACAGCCAGCAGCTAAACGTCCATTTCGACGAACCGGTTTACGGCTGCGATCCTGCGCACTACCAGATTGCGCCCCCACAAACAATCGCTACTATCCTAGATTGTCCCTCCTCACCCCGACCCGACTACACGCTGCAGCTCGCTTTCCCCCTAACCGCCGGCGAAACCTATCGCCTACAACTTACGCACATTGCCGATACTGTTGGCAATCTGCTTACAGGCGTTACCTACGCGTTTACCTTCCCTGGCGATGCCCAACCCATCGCGCCAGGTGATGTGGTCTTAAACGAAGTACTTTACGCCCCCACTGAAGACGCTACAGAGTTTTTCGAGCTCTACAACCGTTCCCCCCATGCCATTGACCTGCAGCAGCTGCAATGGTACGACACCCGGAGACAGCCTATCCCACTAAGTCAGCGCCCTTTTCTTGTTGGTCCAGAAGCTTACGTGGTTATTGCCCAAGACACTGCGCTGCTGGAGCGCGCTTTTGGCCCGATAGCCTACAGGGTTCAGCCCCCAAGTTGGTCCGCGCTGAATAACGACGGTGACGCTGTGGTATTGGTCCGAGCCGACAAGGTAGTTATCGATAGCATGGCCTATACCGCGGTTATGGGTAAGCCTGGATACTCACTGGAACGCCGCGACCCCGGACTTCCAGCTACAATACCTGAAAATTGGGCCCCTTCGGATGCTCCAGAAAGAGCTACACCCGGTCGCGTCAACAGCCGCTACGAACCCGACCTCCGTGCTCCTTTACTACTTTTTGCCGCGGTTCGAGATAGCACAACGGTGGTCCTTACGGTCGATGAACCCCTCCATCCAAGCGCAGTGCATCCAGATGCTTTTGAGCTCGACGACGGCACGCGCCCAGTCGATGCTATCTGGCAAGCCGAACAGCAGCAGATTGTGCTACGCTTTGCCGCGCAACTGCGTCAGCGTCACCTCACTGCACGCCAACTTTGCGACCTTAAGAACCAATGTAGGGCCACAGCAACACGTCCTTTGGCCTATCCCCCCGCTCCGGGTTCCCTCATCATCAACGAAATCCTCTACGCTCCGCGTGCCAACCCCTATGATGGCTATCCGGACCAACCCGAATATCTCGAATTGCTCAACCGCGCCGCTTATTATCTTGACCTTGAAGGCCTCTACTGGACCAATCGGCCTAACGAACTAGGGCGTGCCGACACGTTTTACCTACCCGCACGCTTTCAGGCCTTAGCTCCAGACAGTTTGGCGCTTGTTTTCAGTGTGCCCACCAGTAGCGACCCTTTGGTGTTCCTAGACGAAGCATTTCCCGGAACAACGCAGCAGCCCGGCACGGTCTGGCTACCGATGCGCCGCAGCAGCTTAAGCCTGCGTAATGAAGGCGACGTGGTACACTTACGCTACCGAGCGCATACACTCGATGCTGTAGCGTATGCACCCTCTTGGCATCAAAAAGGGATACGAGACGCTACAGGCCTGGCCCTAGAACGCCTCTTGCCCGATGGTCCCTCTAATGACCCAACCAACTGGACCACGAGTCCAGATCCTTCAGGCGGTACGCCCGGTCGGCCAAATGCAGCGCAGGTGCAACGCACCCAGTGGCCTACGCAAACACCTGAGCTTTGGATTACGCCTTCGCCCTTCTCTCCAGACGGAGATGGCACGGACGATGTAACCATTTTGCACTTTCGACTACCAGCAACAGGAACCGTTGCGCAAGCGCAGATTTTTGATAGCTATGGCCGACGGGTACGCACCTTAGGACCTATTGTGGCCGGTGCCGAAGGCATGCTCCTTTGGGATGGACGAGACCAGGAAGGGCGCGAATTGCCTATAGGCTTATACGTTGTGCTTTTTGAGGCTTTAGATGCTCGTGGAGGCCGCTTGCTGACGCGTAAGGCACCGGTGGTTTTAGCACGCCCACTCCACTAGCCTAACGGAACAGCAGACACCCCTTCACGTTCACAAAGCAGTTGCAATCACGTAAATCCTAATCTGGAGTTATGAGCACCACAACGCTCCAAGCACCGGTGCAGCTTACAGCGCGTGCGGCGCAGGAGATTCGCAAAATTATGCAGACAAAGCAAATCCCAGAGGGCTATGGGCTCCGGGTTGGCGTGCGCGGAGGGGGTTGCTCTGGCATGAGCTACCTACTGGGGTTTGACCGTAAGCGCGACTACGACTTGGAGTTCGAAGTAGCGGGCATTACCATTTACATGGATCGTCGCCATGGGTTATACCTTATGGGCACGACGATCGATTATCATGACGGGCTTAATGCACGCGGTTTTGTATTTAATAACCCTAATGCGACGCAAACTTGCGGCTGCGGCTCCAGCTTTGCGGTTTGAGCTGCCCCCCAACCAGCTTCCGGCGCGGGGTGGGTAGGCGCCGCCCCGCGTTTTTCGTTGGAACTGGGGAAAATCGCTTCGGTTAACAGCTTTGGGTCAGCGCTAAAACAGCTGACCAGCTTTGCGACAGCCTGCAGCTAAGCTTATAGGGCTGCCACCAAGCACATATTCGGAAGTTAGCATGGAAGGAAACTTCTCCAACCGAGTTCGCGACGTAATCTCCTATAGCCGGGAGGAAGCCATCCGGCTAGGACACGACTACATCGGAACGGAACATCTATTGCTAGGCATTATCCGCGAGGGCGAAGGGATCGCTGTGCAGATCCTCCGCAACCTCGGATGCGACCTATTAAAACTTAAAAAAGCTATTGAAGATGCGGTGCGCAGCACCAGCGGTCCAGCTACCGTCGTAGGCAACTTGCCGCTGACGAAGCAGGCCGAAAAGGTGCTCAAAATTACTTACCTGGAAGCTAAACTCTACAAAAGTGACGTTATCGGAACCGAACACCTGCTGCTGAGCTTACTCCGAGATGAGGAAAACATTGCCGCCCAAATTCTGCAGCAGGGTTTTTCCATAACATACGACGCCGTGCGGGCCGAGCTGGACGCGATTCTTAGCGGAAAGGCCTCTGCCCGCACCAGCGGTAGTCGCTCTTCCTCTGGATATGGCCGGGAGTATACGAAAATGGAAAAGAGCAAAACCCCCGTGCTGGACAACTTCGGCCGCGATCTAACCAAGCTGGCCGAAGAAGGCAAGCTGGATCCCGTCATCGGACGGGAACGCGAGATCGAGCGCGTGGCCCAAGTCCTTAGCCGCCGAAAGAAAAATAATCCCGTGCTGATTGGCGACCCCGGCGTGGGCAAGACGGCCATCGTAGAAGGGCTAGCCATGCGCATTGTCCAGCGTAAAGTGAGCCGCGTGCTCTACGACAAACGCATCGTCTCACTCGACTTGGCTGCCCTGGTGGCTGGAACCAAATACCGCGGCCAATTCGAGGAGCGGATGAAGGCCGTTATGAACGAGCTTGAGAAAAACCCTGACGTCATCCTCTTCATCGACGAGCTGCATACCATCGTCGGTGCTGGCGGGGCCTCAGGCTCGCTCGACGCCTCCAACATGTTCAAGCCCGCCTTGGCCCGCGGGGAAATCCAGTGCATCGGCGCCACTACCTTGGACGAATACCGACAGTATATTGAAAAAGACGGGGCGCTGGATCGCCGCTTCCAGAAAATCATGGTCGACCCTTCAACGCCAGAAGAGACGGTCGAAATCCTACGCAAAATCAAGGACCGCTACGAAGAGCACCATAACGTCCGCTACACCGATGAAGCCATCGAAATGTGCGTTAAGCTCTCAGAGCGGTACATTACCGATCGTTTCTTGCCTGACAAAGCCATCGACGTGATGGACGAAGCCGGGGCCCGCGTGCACCTCAAAAACATCCGCGTACCTAAGGAAATCGTTGAACTTGAAGAAGAAATTGAGCGCGTGCGCGAAGAAAAAAATCGCGTGGTCAAAAGCCAGCGCTTTGAAGAAGCAGCCCGGCTACGCGACCGTGAAAAGAAGCTGCTGGAAGAGCTAGAAGAAGCCAAGCGGATCTGGGAAGAGCGCATTCAGCACGAAGTGCACGAGGTCACAGCCCAAGACATCGCCGAAGTCGTGGCCATGATGACGGGCATCCCCGTCGACAAGATCACCGAGCCCGAGCAGAAAAAGCTGCTGCGCATGGAAGAAGCGCTCAAAAGCCGGGTTATCGGCCAAGACGAGGCCATCTCCAAGCTGTCGCGGGCCATCCGACGCACGCGTGCCGGCCTAAAAGACCCTAAGCGACCAATCGGCTCTTTCATCTTCCTGGGACCTACGGGCGTAGGGAAGACAGAGCTGGCCAAGGCGCTGACAGCTTACCTGTTCGACTCCGAAGACGCGCTCATTCGTATCGACATGAGCGAGTACATGGAGAAATTTTCCGTCAGCCGCCTTATTGGAGCTCCACCTGGCTACGTAGGCTATGAGGAAGGTGGACAACTTACCGAAAAAGTGCGCCGGAAACCCTACTCGGTCGTGCTGCTCGATGAAATCGAAAAAGCCCACCCTGACGTGTTTAACATCCTCCTGCAGGTGCTCGACGATGGCATTCTGACCGACGGCCTGGGCCGGCGCGTTGATTTTCGGAATACCATCATCATCATGACCTCAAATATTGGAGCTCGGGAAATCAAAAACCTGGGCAAAGGCATCGGCTTTACGCAAAGCGAGCAGTCCTTTAACTACCAAGCCATGAAATCTACCGTTGAAGATGCCCTCAAGCGCGTCTTCAACCCCGAGTTCCTCAACCGCATCGACGACGTGATCGTCTTCCAACCGCTGGAAAAACAGCATATTTATCAGATCATCGACCTGATGGTTGCCGATTTGCTCAAACGGGCAGGCGACTTAGGCATTCAGGTTGAGTTTTCTCAAGCTGCCCGAGACTTTCTGGTCGATAAAGGCTACGATCCGCAGTTTGGCGCACGGCCCCTGCGCCGAGCTATCCAAAAGTATGTAGAAGACCCCCTGGCAGAAGCCATCCTCAGCAATACGATCAAAGAAGGTGACCGCGTCTTGATCCATTACGACGAATCGGTTAAGCCCGGCGAGCTGATCTTTGAAGCACGTCCAGCAACCGAGGCGTCGGCACCTTCAGAAAAACCCGAAGCTGCACCCGAGGGGACTCCAGAATAAACTCAACTTCAAACTCCCTATGGCTATAACAGCCATAGGGAGTTTTTATTGCAATAACGGTTCTGTTGCAACCAGTACCCGACGCAATGTGCCCCAAGTATCGGCACTGTATTCCCAAAACATCACCCCACCTAGACGCCTCGCACGCACATAGGCCACTTTCTCCTGCAAGGACTGGGCATCCTCATAAGAAATAAACACCCGGAGCTTTGCATTCCATAAATACGGCGCACGCGCTTCCGCATCCCAATACCGCACAAAACCCTCCCGGCCAATATAACGGGCTTGCAACACCCCAAACGACAAAGGCGCTTCCACTACAGCTTCATAGGACTGATAGCGCCCATGATGCTCCGGCCATACCCCCTGCCAACCTCTCCCGTAAAACGGCACCCCAATGACCAACTTTTCGGCCGGAACACCAGCCCGAAGATAGCGCCGAACGACAGCATCCACTGAAAACTGCTCAGGATCTAAAGCAGAAGGATAAAGATTCGCATGATGACCCGTATGCGGCGTCCAGCTTCCATGAAAGTCGTAGGTCATCAAATTTATAAAGTCCAGTAGCGGATGCACCTGCTCCATCTCGACATGAGCCAAATAGGTCGAATCCACGCCGGCTGCAATCGTCAGCAGATATGGCCTGCGATGCACCTCAGCCAATGCCGCTAGCTCAGCCCGCACAGCAGCCAACAAAAGCGTAAAGTTTTCCCGGTCTTCTGGTCGATAAACATTACCCTCACCCACCTGTCCCGGATACTCCCAGTCCACGTCCAACCCATCTAGACCAAACGCCACCAGCAACGCAGCGGCACTTTCGGCAAAGCGACGCCGCGCCTGTTCCGTCAACGCCGCATCCGAAAAGTAATCCGACCAGGACCACCCCCCTATCGAAAGCAACACCTTAGAAGCCCCTCGAGCAGCCAACACGCGACGAAGCCGCTGACTGTCAACCGCGCTCTCTAAAACCACCCGACCATCGGGAAGCACATTGGCAAAAGCATAGTTTAAGTGCGTAAGACCATTAAAATTAAACACTTCTATACTATCCATACGCGGACCGTAAAGATAGCCCACCACCCGGTAGGCAGGCTCATTCAAGTGACAGGCGCTTACGAGACCATAAAGGCTTAGCCCTAAAATCCAATAAAAACGCATTTGCCCTAAAATTATTTAGCCTTTTTTAAAGATAATCTTGTAGAAGCAAGTCCTTACTGTGCATGTAAACTTGGGATCGATTCCATTTTACAGATGGACTTTTTTGTAGCAGCATTGAACCTCAGCGATATTGTCTGTAAATTTGTCAGTCCCCGCCACGATCTCCTTGTTCCACTCTACCCTACGTCCAGATGGTTAGCATAAGGAGGCGCTCCCATGTCGAACACTAAAGGCGGTAGAAAAGCGCGCAATGTTTTTCGCATTGATGTGCGCGAAACACATGGCTGGCAGGTCCGCATACAACGTCAAAACCGATCCTACTCGCAGTTTTTTTCTGACAGCAAATACGGATCTCCAGAAAAAGCTTTTGAGGCAGCAGTAGCTTACCGCGACCGCCTGTTGGAGGAACTGCCCCCTCCCATTGACCCCACCCTGCGCCTGCGTACCCCAGAAGCCCGTCAGAAAGCATTAGCGGCAATCAATCGCTCAGGTATTGTAGGCGTCGGATTTAGCATGAAAATGACGCGCCAAGGGCAGCGGCGTCCTTACGTGCAAGGTTACTGGACCGATGCAGAAGGCCGTCGTCACTCTACCAGCCGCAGCATTGAAGCCCATGGTCTAGAAGGGGCTTTAGAACTGGTCTGTCGCAAGCTGTACGAAGTTCAGCGTCCTCCGAAGCTCAGCGTTGAAGAAATGGTACGCCGTGCGCTTCCTGCCTTGCAGCGATTGTACCAACAGGCGCTACAATGATTTTTCGCGTACGCCTGCTTAAGTCTCTAGGACCTGCAGCCGATACTTCTTCCCGAACACGCAAGGCCCGTGTTCTCGTGGATGGGGACGCAGCAGGTCCGCTCCTCTGGGGCGGGCCTGCTGCGTTTTTGGATTGGACGTCACGACGCCTGCATGCTGCCAGCAATGACGGTGTGCAACATTTCTGGCTTTAGATAGCGAGCAACGGCATCGTTAACCTGCGTGCGCGTAAGCGCTCGTATCTCCTCAGGATAGCGATCTAGATAGGCCGGACCAAAACCACGTTCGATGTTGACCAGCAATGCGCTCGCCAAGCCACTTGTTGTACTAAGTCCGGTCTGAAACAGGCCCGTCAGCGTGTCTTTTTTCTCGGCTAGTTCGGCTTCCGTCACGCCATCGGCCACAAAGCGTTCCACTTCTTGGAGCGTTGCGGCCAACCCTGCCTCAAGCTGATCCCGGCTAAGCGTAATTTCAATCTGAAAGTGCCCGTCGTGCAGCGTATTGAGGCCCTCTAGTCCAGCATGAATCCAATAGGTTAGCCCCCGCTCATCTCGCACCGTAGTCATAAGACGGGCCGAAAAATTACCGCCTAGGATGTAGGTGCCAACGTACAAGGGCAAGTAGTCGGGATCCTGCCGTCGCAGCGGCAGGGCATGCCCCAAACACACATCGAGGTTTTGGCGATCAGGCACGTAGATCAGCTCGCGTCCGGGCGGCTGTGGCGTAGCTGTGGGGGCAAAACAAGGGGCTGCCGCATGGGGCGTCCAATCGGCAAAAAACTGCTCTACGAGCGGGACTGCGGTTTCGGGCTGCAGGTGGCCTACCAAAACCAGAATGAGTTCGTTGGCACCAAAGTGGGTGGCGTGGTAGGCTTTAACGTCCTCAAGCGTCAATTCGGCAAGCCGGGCCAACGCTTCCACGGGGTCTGTGCCATAGTTTGGATGCGCTGGACTGTAGAGCCGTCGGCTCAGGGCCAGTCGGGCGCGCACAGCTGTCTGCTCCAAGGCTTGCTTAAGCTGCGCCTCTAACTGGAGACGGACTTTTTCAAATGCTTCAGCCTCAAAGCGTGGCATGCGGAGTTGCTCAGCAATCAGCGGCAGCACCTCAGGCACATGCCGACGAAGCATGCGTCCAGCAAATTCTACCCGTAGCCCTCTGCTCCCAAAGCTTACGTGCGCCCCGCGATCTTCCAGTAAGCGCGCCAGCTCAAACCGGTCCCGCTGCACCGTACCCTGATCCAGCATACCTACGGTTAAACGCTGGCGCAGTAGGTCTCCAGCCGCCACGTCGGGCCAGGTCAGAAACGACCCGCGGAGCGTTACGACTTGTTCTATGGGGACAGGCAATACGTAAAGCCGACAAGTGCCGATGTGCACCTCAACAACACGTTCGGCAAACGAGCGCCTCATAGCCAACTAAGCTGCTTGGGGAACGTACCAGCCTACGGTGCGTGCTGCTTCGGTCAGATACGTTTGCGCCACCCGTTGAATGTCCACTGCAGTGACGCAAGCGATCCGATCGAGATAGGTAGCGTAGAGTTTCCAGTCTCCAATAGCAATAGCCTCGTTCAGTTGGGCCGCAATGGCAAACGGGCCATCCCGGCCGTAGACCTCCAGCGCAGCAAGCTGCGTTTGCGCACGCGCCACTTCTTCTTCACTTACCCCACAGGCAGCTACCTGTGCCAGTTCCTCCAGCAAGATCGCTTCCACCTCGGCATGGGCAACGCCAGGCGCCAGGCGGGCTACCACATAGAACAAACCAGGGTCGCGATGTCGTTCGTTAGTCGCCGTCACCGAGAGGGTTCGCCCAGTGTCGGTCAGCTTCCGATACAGACGGCTGTTACGGCCTTGTGAGAGAATACAGGCCAGCACGTCAAGAGCATCGGCATCGGGGTCTAGTCCAGCCGGCGATTTAAAAGCGACCATAACGACACCCAGCTCACCGGCCTGGTGCAACACCAAACGCCGCTCTCCTCGCTGCACCGGCTCACGCGTCCACACAGCTGGAATCGGGCGCGGCGAACGCTCGATGGGGCCAAAATGCTGCTGCACTAACTTCAACGCCTCTTCTAGCTCAAAATCTCCAATAATCGAGACAGTGGCATTATTGGGCCAGTAAAAAGTATCGTAAAAATGGCGGAGCGCTTCGGCCGTGATATTTTCCACGTCGCTACGCCATCCGATCGTTGGGTGGCGGTAAGGATGGGCGACAAAGGCCACGCTCCAGACGGCTTGATACAGGTTGCGCAAGGGGTCATTTTCACTACGGTCCATCTCATTGAGGATCACCGTGCGTTCTGCCTCGACATCTTCCGGTAGCAGCAGGGCCCCACGCATGCGATCCGCTTCAATTTCTACCGCCAACGACAAATGCTCACGTGGCAGCAGGGCGTAGTAGTTTGTGCGATCCAGCCAGGTCGTCGCATTGACCTGAGCCCCTACCCGCTGCAGCACCTGAAAAACCGAGGTTCCCTGCGCCTTATGAAAGCGCGCCGTGCCCTTAAACATCAGGTGCTCCAACATGTGCGTCGCACCGGTTAGTCCAGTCGGTTCATTGCGGCTCCCTACATGGTAGGTGATCATAAAGACCACGACGGGAACCGTATTTTGCGGCATCAGCAATACGTCAAGGTCATTAGCCGCCAAGCGATAGGCCGCAATGCCCCCCACCGATTCCACAAAAGTAAAGCCCTCCACAGCGGGCAAAACTTCTAAAGCAGCATCGTTTCTTTCCATAAGGACTAGTGTGCATCAAGCCAGTTATCGCCAATCCCAATGTCTACTTCGATAGGAACCCCTTCAAGCGGGAGTGCACGTTTCATTTCTTCCACAACCAGCTGGCTTACGGCATCCAGTTCTTCTGGGGGTATTTCAAAGACCAGCTCATCGTGTACTTGCAGGATCATCTTGGCCCGATACCCTTCTCGACGGAGTCGATGGTAGATATGTACCATAGCGAGCTTAATCATGTCGGCTTGCGTGCCCTGAATCGGCATGTTGACCGCAATGCGCTCGGCCATAGAGCGCTCAGCACGGTTGGGGGAATTGATATTCGGCACGTAGCGACGGCGTCCCAAAAGCGTTTCTACATAGCCTTTCTGGCGCGCTTTTTCGACCATCTGGTGCAAAAAGCGCGTTACGCCAGGAAAAGCGCGTTGATACTCTTCGATGAGGGCTTGGGCTTCGCGCGTTGGACACCGCAGCCGTTGCGCCAACCCCCAAGCAGAAATGCCGTAAGGGATGCCGTAGTTTACCATTTTTGCCTTGCGCCGCTGCTCAGGAGTTACCTGCGCTAGCGGAACATGAAAAACGCGTGCAGCCGTGGCAGCGTGAATATCCTGTCCCTCAGCAAAGGCCCGCTGCAACGCTTCATCGCCACTCATGGCCGCTAAAATACGTAGCTCGATCTGCACGTAATCGGCCGAAAGCAATTTCCATCCAGGACGCGGGATAAAGGCACGGCGAATTTCCCGCCCTACTTCGGTACGTACTGGAATGTTTTGCAAGTTGGGATTGCTCGAGGAAAGCCTCCCTGTAGCGGTGATGGTCTGGTTAAAGGTGGTGTGGATACGGCCTGTTTCAGGATGAATGAGCGGCTCCAGGCCTTCAACGTAGGTGCTTTTGAGCTTGGCCAGGTGGCGCCAGTCGAGCACCAGCCCGGGCAAAGGATGCTGCGTAGCCAGCTCTTCGAGCACGCTTTCTTTGGTTGAGGGACGCCCAGTCCCGGTGCGTGCCCGCGGCTTGAGCCCCAACCGTTTAAAGAGTACTTCGGCCAGTTGCTGCGGTGAGCCAATTGTAAACGCAACGCCGGCAAGGCGGTAGATTTCAGCTTCCAGCTGGTGCAGCTCTGCCTCAAGTTGTGCCCCGATTTCTCGCAACACCCCCCGGTCAATGCCGATACCGGTTCGCTCCATATCGGCCAGCACTTCAATCAGCGGAAACTCCATCGCCTCTGCAATCTTACGCAATCCCAGTCGATCCAACTCCTCGGCGAGCACGTCAGCCAGTTGCAGGGCAATGTCTGTATCCTCACAGGCGTAGGGGCCTACCGCATCGATGGCTACATCACGCATAGATTTCTGGTCTTTGCCTGAGCCAATGAGCTCGGCAATCGGAACTGTCTGGTAATGCAAGTACTGACGGGCTAGCACATCCAGGCTATGCGGTTCTTCAGGCGCAATGAGGTAGTGCGCTACCATCGTGTCAAAATAAGGGGGAGGTAGTTCCAAGCCGTGCCGGGCCAGCACTAGCAGATCATACTTTAGGTTTTGGCCGACTTTAAGGGGCACTGATTGCACATACGGAGCAAGTCGCCGAAGCACCACCTCGGTAGGCGTACCATCGGGCAGGGGTGTAGGCAGATAAACCCCTTGTCCTTTCTCCCAAGAGATCGCTACGCCTACCAGCGAGGCCCACATCGCCTCGGTAGAGGTGGTTTCGGTATCGATCGATAGGCGCGCGTGCCCCTCCAGCTGCGGTAGCAAGGCTTCAAGCTCAGTCAGGTTGCGAACGATTCGGTAGTTGGCCTTTTTCGGATCATAGACGGCAAGCGGCTGGTAGGGTCCAAACGCGAAGGAGATCTCCGCCTCGGGGGGTTCTGGCAAGGATTGTCCGCCTAGTCCTTCTTCGCGCAAGCGGCGCAGCAGCGATTCAAACTCAAGCTCCTGGAAAATCCGCATGAGCCGCGCGCTATCCGGTTGCGCCCGATGAAACGCTTGCCAGGAGATGCGTAGTGGCACATCGGTGTGAATGGTCACCAATTTTTTAGACAACAATGCAGCTTCGCGGTGCGCCAGCAGCCCCTCACGCGCCCGCTTACCAGGTACCTCTTCGGCATGGGCGAGCAGGTTCTCTACAGAACCGTACTGCTGAATGAGCTGTAGCGCGGTCTTTTCACCAATACCCGGCACGCCGGGGACGTTGTCGCTAGGGTCTCCCATGAGGGCCAAAACGTCAATGAACTGCTGCGGGGCAATCCCATAGGTTTGGCGAAAGGTTTCTTCCGTGATTGGCTCAAACGTTTCGCCGCGTCGAGAAGGGCGGTATAGCGTAATCCGAGGGCTAAGCAGCTGGAGAAAATCTTTATCGGGGGAGACGATCACGACTTCGATGCCATGGCTTTCAGCTCGTCGGGCCAGCGTACCGATCACATCGTCTGCCTCTACACCTGGCTCTTCAAGAAGGGGAATGTCTAAAGCCTGCACAATTTCCTTAATCCAAGGCAGATTGGCCTGCAAGTCCTCAGGTGGAGGCTCGCGGTGCGCTTTATACGCTTCATAGAGTGTTTCTCGAAAAGTGCCCTCTTCACCGGGTGCATCGAAGACCACGGCCAGGTAGTCCATGGCGTGATCTTCCATCAGCTTAAGCAGCGACGTGGTAAAACCATAGGCCGCCGACGTATTTTGCCCCTTGCTGTTGACCAGTGGGCGACTGATGAAAACGTAATGCGCCCGATAGGCCAGCGCCATCGCGTCCAGTAAGTACAGGCGCTTCATGTCTGACGGCGGCACGTCAGCTTCCAAAGCAGAAAAAAGGGCAATTTGGCCTTTCTTTTGCACAGGCAACCTCAAGGATGCTTGGCATGCCAAACAAACAAAAGTTAAGAAGCACAGGGAAAGTTAGTTCCTTTTGTTGCGTTATATTGGGGCTGATTTTCCTTTAACCGGTTTACATTGGGGGACTGCGCATGTCGTCCACCTGGTCAGAGATGGTGCACCAGCCCGAGGTGATTCTGGTTACGGGCGGTGCCGGATTTATTGGATCGAACTTTTTGCTCTACATGGTAGCGCGCTATCCTACGGTGCAGTTCATTAATTTGGATCGCCTGACTTATGCAGGCAACCTGATGAACCTGCGCAGCATCGAGGAGGCGCCAAACTATCGCTTTGTGCGCGGCGACGTGGCCGACGCGCCCCTTGTGGAACGCCTGTTTCGCGAGCATGGGATTAGCACCGTAGTGCACTTTGCCGCTGAAAGTCATGTAGATCGTTCGATTATGACCCCCTTGTCGTTTGTGCTGACCAACACGGTCGGTACCGTGACTTTGCTGGAAGCAGCCCGAAAAGCCTGGGGGGATCATGCCGACCCTCGGCGATTTCGCTTTTATCACATTTCGACCGATGAGGTGTTTGGCAGCTTAGGACCCGAAGGCTATTTCACCGAGTTCACGCCCTACAACCCACGCTCCCCCTATGCAGCCTCAAAAGCTGCTAGCGACCACTTTGTGCGCGCTTACTACTACACCTATGGCTTGCCTATAGTGATCTCAAACTGTTCGAACAACTACGGTCCTTATCAATTCCCGGAGAAACTCATCCCCTTAACGATCCTCAACGCGCTTGAAAATCGGCCTATTCCCATCTACGGCAAAGGAGAAAACGTGCGGGACTGGCTCTACGTTCATGACCACTGCACAGCGATCGAGCGCATCCTGCTTTTTGGCCGCACTGGACAAACCTATTTGGTCAGTGCGGGCTACGAGCGCACCAACCTTGAGCTGGTTACGCAGCTTTTGGACCTGCTCGACGAAGAGCTAGGACGCCCTGCTGGGTATTCCCGTAGGCTGATCACCTTTGTCAAAGATCGTCCAGGTCACGACTTTCGCTACGCGCTCGATGCTTCGCGCTTGCGCCAAGAGCTCGGTTGGCAACCGGCCTATACGCTCGAAGAAGGGCTTCGCGAAACCATCCGCTGGTACCTGTCCCATCGTGACTGGCTCGAAGCCGTGACGGATGCTTCCTATCGAGCCTATTATGAAAAGCAGTACGTGCTCCGCTAAAACCGACTACCCACATGAATCGTCCCCTGAAAGGCATTGTCCTGGCCGGCGGTACAGGAAGCCGCCTCTACCCGCTGACAAAAGTAACCAACAAACACCTGCTCCCCGTTGGTCGCTACCCCATGATCTATCACCCCTTGATACGCCTGCGCCGCATTGGCATTCGTGAAGTGGCTGTGGTGACCAGCCCAGAGCACATGGGCGATGTGGTTAACCTGCTCGGAAGTGGGCGTGCTTTTGGCTTAGACTTGACCTATCGCGTTCAGGACGAGCCCGGGGGCATTGCTCAGGCCATCGGCCTATGTGAACGCTTTGTCGGCGGAGATCCCTTTGTTGTCATTTTAGGGGATAATATTCTCTCCGAAGACCTGCACGATGAAGTTGCAGCCTATCAGGAACAACTGCAACGCTATGGCTGCGGTGCCCGTGTGCTGCTGAAAGAAGTCCCTGATCCAGAACGCTATGGCGTACCCCGTCTGGAAGGCGACCGCATTGTAGAAATCATCGAAAAACCTACCTACCCGCCCAGCCGTTACGCCGTAACCGGCATTTATTTCTATGATGCCTATGCCTTCGAGGTTATCCGCCAACTTAAGCCTAGCCCACGGGGCGAGTTAGAAATCAGCGACGTCAGCAACGCCTACATCGCCCGCGGACAGCTTTCTTATGGCATTCTTAAAAGCTGGTGGGGCGATGCCGGGACTATCGAAGGCTGGCACGAAGCTAACCGTCTGGCCCGTGACCTGATCTACGCCGAACTTGAAAACTGTCGCAACCGATGAATTGGCAGGAAGGACCCATTGCCGGCTGCATCATTCGTCCCTTGCGACGGTTTGAAGACTCCCGCGGCTGGCTGGCCGAATTTTTTCGACAAGACGAACTGGATCCCACCGTCTATCCAGTAATGGGATACCTCTCGCTTACCCATCCAGGAGTTACGCGCGGCCCACACGAGCATCGCAAGCAAACCGACTTGTTTGTATTCTTCCACGGCCAATTGCGGCTCTATCTATGGGACACCCGCCCCGACGCTCCTACCTATGGCTACCGGCAAGTGCTGGATGTGGGCGAAGTCAACCCAGTCATCGTGCTGGTTCCTCCCGGCGTTGTGCATGCCTATCGCAACACGGGCACTGAACCCGCTTTGCTCATTAACTGTCCTAACCAACTCTACGCCGGCTGGGGTCGAAAGGAGGCCGTCGATGAAATCCGCCACGAAAACCGGCCTGACCATCCCTTCACGATGGACTAAAGCTGCGGCACACTTTTTTCTGCGTAAATCCGCCATTCATGCTTGAACCAGAATAGCAGCGTTGCGTTGGGCTTTTAAAGTACCGCTTAACCACGAAGCAAAGGACGGTTGTGCATCTGTTGTTGTTTGACATCGATGGTACGCTTATCCGCACCCACGGCTTTGGTCGCCAAACCATGGAAGCAGCCCTTTCCGAATGGCTTGGGCGACCTGTCACCACCGAGGGGATTGATTTTGCAGGACGTACCGATCCAGCCATTTTGCTGGATATCCTCAAAGCCAACGGACTTCCTGAGCCGATGGCCAGGCACGTATTGCCTGAAGCGCTAGCGGTATACAGCCAGGCCATGACCCAACGGCTTCGACCCGAGCATCTTGAGGTTTTGCCAGGCGTGGCCCTCTTGCTTGAAGAGCTTTCGGAGTGGCCCGAGGTCTATTTAGGCTTGGTTACAGGCAATCTGCGCCAAGTCGCCGATCACAAACTCAGAGCCGCTGGACTGGCCGGATACTTTGGCGAAGGCGCCTTTGGGTGCGACCACGCCGACCGTAATGCCCTTCCGTCACTGGCCATTGCGCGAGCACGCCAAGCCACCGGCTATCCATTTACCCAAGCCCATGCCCTCATCATTGGGGACACGCCGCGCGACGTGGCCTGCGCACGCCACGCCGGCGCTGCTGTCGCTGTAGTATGCACGGGTGGATACGACCGGCATACCCTGGCAGCCGCGTGCCCTGATCTGATTCTGGACGACTTTACCGATCCAGAACCGCTGTTTGAACTACTCACCACACGGCAATATTCAGGCAAAGCGTCGTAAGGTGCGAGCAACCGCCCCAGCATAACTGCGGCCAAAGTGGTTGAGGTGGTTCAGGAGGTGATAGAGCTGATAAAGCGCTTGCCGCTCGGCATAACCCGGCGCTAAAGGCCAAGCCGCTTGATACGCAGCGTAAAAACGCGCATCAAACCCTCCAAAGAGCGCTGTCATGGCCAAATCGGCTTCACGATCGCCGTAATACACAGCTGGGTCCAATAGGGCTGCTCGGCCATCGGCAGTGACCATAAAGTTGCCACTCCAAAGATCCCCATGCAGCAGCGAAGCAGGCGGACGCCGCGGTAAAAGCTCCGGCAGCCGAGCTTCAAGGCGGTCAAGCCATCGATCCCAGGCCATTTCCCAATAACCGCGCTGACGGGCCCATTGCACCTGGGGCAAAAGACGATGTTGCCAAAAAAATGTGACCCAGTCGTCTTCCCACGTATTGTACTGCGGGAGCCGACCGATAAAATTGTCTTGATCAAAACCGTAGCGTGTCCCTGTAAAGCGATGCAGCTGCGCTAATCCTTCGCCAAAGCTTTCCCAAAAGCGTCTACCCGGCTGGCCAGACTCTAGCCACTCCAAAACCAAAAAGCCAGGGCAGTCCGAGCGCGCAGCCGCTACCGCTACAACTTCTGGAATCACCAGCGCATGCTGCGCTGCTTTTAACGCTGCAAGCCCTGCAGCTTCGGCCAGGAAGGTGCACGCAACCGCTTCAGCACCCCATTTTAGAAAGTAAGCTCCACGCGCGGTCTCGATCCGGCAAGCCTGTGCAATACACCCTCCTCCTACTGGCACAGCGTGCCGAACAGCACTACCCAGAACAACTTCTAACGCGCTGCGAAGCGTCTCAGGCAGGGTCATTGCGAAACGCTTACTTCAGTCGCCAGGCCGTAGGCCGCCACAAAATGCTCCAATAAGCGGCGCGCTGTGCGTTCGGTAATGGTATACACAACTTCAAAACCCTGCTCGCCGCCATAGTATGGATCAGGCACTTCGCCGTCGCCCGGTTCAGGGTCAAATGCCCGGAAAAGCTGCACTTTGTGATTCACTTGACCGTTTCGAGCCAGACGTAAGACATTTTGCAGGTTCTCTCGATCCATGACCAGAATATGATCGTAGTAAGCCAAGTCCTCTGGTCCAATCTGACGCGCCACGTGCTGGCTCAAATCAATGCCATGCCGACGCGCTGTACGCTGCATGCGGCGGTCAGCCGGCTCCCCCACATGCCACGGACCCGTACCCGCGGAGTCAATCTCAAAGTGCGCCGACAAACCAGCAGCCTCTACCTGCTGGCGAAAAACACCCTCAGCCAACGGGCTTCGGCAAATATTACCTAAGCAGACAAAAAGCACACGAATCGGTCTTGTTACAGATTCAGCCATACTGCACAGATAGTTCAACGTTTACATGAGCTTTTCTAAACGATCTGCCTGTTGCAAAGTGCCCCTACAGACCCCCTTACCGCTTTTTTAATCCTTTCAGAAGATGTACCTTTACACCCACACCGAGGGAATCCCTATTGAGCATGGCACCACGCATTTGGCGCGTGAGCGAGCTAACGGCAGCCCTGCGCCATATTATAGAGCAGACTTACGATCAGGTGATTGTTGTAGGGGAGCTGTCGGACGTGCGCATCCACAACCAGACAGGCCACTGCTACTTTACGCTACGGGATGAGCAGGCGCAGCTTCCATGCGTCCTCTGGCAGACGCACCTTCAACGACTCCCGTTTCTCCCCCGAGACGGATACCAGGTACAGGTGACGGGTCGCCTAACCTTCTACGAATCCCGAGGCCGCCTTCAGCTGATTGCCATTTATATGCAACTGGCCGGGGCTGGCGCACGACAGCAAGCCTTTGAAGCGCTCAAGCAAAAGCTGGCAGCCGAAGGGCTTTTCGACGAAACCCGCAAACGCCCCCTTCCCCGTTTTCCACGCCGGATCGGTCTGGTAACCTCGGATAGCGGCGCAGCCATACACGACCTGCTAAGCATCTTAGGACGGCGGTTCCCCCTGGCCGAAGTGCTGCTCTGTCCTGTGCGCGTACAAGGGCAAGCAGCCGCCCCTACAATTGCACAAGCCATCCAAAGGCTTAATGCCCTTGCTGAAGATTTGCGCCCCGACGTGCTCATCGTAGGCCGCGGCGGCGGTTCTGCAGACGACCTATGGGCTTTTAACGAGGAAGTAGTGGCTCGGGCTATTTTCGCCTCACGCATTCCGGTCATTAGCGCGGTGGGACACGAAACCGACGTGTCGATTGCTGACCTCGTAGCCGACCGGCGTGCAGCAACCCCCTCTATGGCCGCTGAGATTGCTGTACCTGACCGTCTAGAGCTGGAAGACCACCTCCAACGTCTCTGTCGCTTGCTTCAGGTGCACCTAAAACAAAACATTCGCCAGCGCAAGCATGCCCTGATCGCTTTACTTCATCGCTACGGCATGCGACGCTTAGCCGAACAGCTACGCTATCTTCAAGAGCGGGTGCAAGGGCTGCAGCGCCAGCTTGAGCAGCATGAGCGACAGCTTATTGCACAAAGACGAGAAAACGTGGCGCTACTAGAGGCGCGTCTGGCTGCGTTTGATCCTTTGCGTCCGCTGGAACGCGGATACGTGCGCGTGCGCCGTAATGGCCAGCTCGTCACACGGGCACATCAGCTTCAGGCCAACGACACCGTGGTGCTCGAGTTTTACGATGGCCATCACAGCGCACGCATCACGTCCGAAACGCAGGTAAGCTAAAGTTTACTGCATCGTATCTTGCTGCACTGTATCTCCTGGCACCTGCTGCAGCGTGTCCACGGGTGGCTGAACCTGCTGCTCCTGGGTCGTGGGTTCTTGGGCCGTTTCATTGGCACGCCCACAAGCCCCCAATACGCCTCCTGTAAACAGAACCAGTGCAAGAAGACCAATAAAACGCCGCATAGCGAGCCTCCTGTGTTTTGGGTTAAAAATACAGACCAAAAGTTAGGGTACAAAAAAAATGCATTGCAAGACAACTTTTGTCTAAGAAAACTTTCAAAACACAGCCTGCAGCATTTTATTAAAAAAATCGCAAAAACACAAGAAAAAACGCTATGCCCCAACCCATTTTGGTCTCTTGGAGTGGCGGCAAAGACAGCGCCCTCGCACTTTATCGGCTCCTGCAAGACCCCTCCTGGCAGGTAAAGGGCCTGCTGTGCACGATCAGCCAGCCTTACGACCGCGTCACGATGCATGGCGTTCGGCGTGTGCTCTTGGAACGCCAAGTCGCTGCACTGGCTGTAGGGCCACTTTTCCCAATTTATTTGCCCCCGAATGCCTCCAATACAACCTACGAAGCGGCTTGGGCTGAAACAC
Organism: Rhodothermus bifroesti; assembly: GCF_017908595.1. Classification (NCBI taxonomy): domain Bacteria; kingdom Pseudomonadati; phylum Rhodothermota; class Rhodothermia; order Rhodothermales; family Rhodothermaceae; genus Rhodothermus; species Rhodothermus bifroesti. Next base: position 549,681 of record NZ_JAGKTL010000002.1, on the reverse strand, counting down.
TCCGGCCCCTCCGGAAGCGCGGCGTGTGCCACGTGGCTTTCGGCGATATTTTTCTAGAAGACATTCGCGCCTACCGCGAGCGCCAACTCGCAGCCCTAGACATGACGCCAGTGTTTCCCATTTGGACTGGGCGCCGCGAACGCACGGCCAGTATGGCCCTGCTCGAGACTTTCTGGAAAGCAGGTTTCCGCACGCGTATCGTGTGCGTTGATGCCCGTCATTTGGGACCTGAATGGGCTGGGCGTGAACTTACACCGCGGGTGGTAGACGCACTACCCACTACCGTCGACCCCTGCGGCGAAAACGGCGAGCTGCACACGTTTGTCTTTGCCGGACCGCTGTTTCGCACGCCAGTAGCCCATCGACTCGGACGGCATGTCACCCGGCAAGGGTTTCACTTTCGGGACCTCTTGCCGATAGGCTAGACGGTCTGGGAATAAAGCGGACGATCAGAAGGAACTGAAAGATAGGCGTCAAAAGTCATAGCAACATTGCGGATGAAAAACCGACCGATTTCAGTAACGGTAATGGCCTCCGGGGTGCACACAACCAGTCCGTCGGCTTCTAATGCCCGAAGCTGAGCCAATGCATCGGCGAAATGCTCGGCGAAAGCAATCCCAAAACGGCGCTCGACGTCAGCTATGTCCAACCGAAAGTGGCACATCAGCGACATAATAACATGTCGCCGCAGTAGATCTTCTTCGGTTAGCCTATAGGCTTTACCTACAGGCAACCGCTCTGCGTCCAATGCTGCGTAGTATTCAGGTAGCGTCAGTACGTTTTGTACGTAAGCGTCCCGCAGCTGGCTGATGGCCGAAATGCCAAAGGCATAGAGTTCAGTCCCCCCATGGGTAGAATAGCCTTGAAAATTACGCTGCAGCGTGCCTTCGTCCAGGGCACGGCTGAGAGGATCTTCTGGACGCGCAAAGTGATCCATGCCAATGTAGCGGTAGCCTCCCTCCGTGGTCAGCAGTTCTACCGCACGCAAAAAAAGCTGCAATTTTTCTGCAGGGGAAGGTAGCCAGGCTTCTTGAATGAGACGCTGATGTTTCTTTTTCCAGGGAACGTGGGCGTAACTAAAAAGCGAAATGCGATCTGGCCCTAGCGCAATCACCCGACGGATGGTCTGTTCAAACTGTGCTACCTGTTGATGGGGTAGGCCGTAGATCAGGTCATAGCTGATGCTCTCAAAACCCAGCTCTCGCGCCCAATGGGTAACTTCAGCTACCTGTTCGTAAGGCTGAATGCGGTTGATAGCTTGCTGCACCTTCGGATCCAGGTCTTGAACGCCAAAGCTAATCCGGTTAAAGCCAGCTTGCCTAGCGGCCTCCAGATGCGCTTTGGTTAGCCCGCGCGGATCCGCTTCAATGCCAAGCTCAGCCTTGTCCGCAAAGCTAAAATGCGCCCGTAGCACCTCCATAAGGCCCACAATCTGCGCAGGCGCTAGGTAAGTGGGCGTCCCTCCCCCCCAGTGAAGCTGGACCACCTGCCGTTCAGGGGCTACCCAACGCGCAACCAACGCGATCTCACGCGCCAGATACTTTAAATACTGCGCAATTTTCTCCGGCCGGTGCGTAACCATCATATGGCAGCCGCAGTAGTAACAAAGCGAGCGGCAAAAAGGCAGGTGTACGTACAGCGAAAGCGGGCCTAGCTTCGGCTGCAGATTGTCTTCTTGCAACAGGCGGACTATGGCTTCGGCATCGATATCTGGCCGAAAATGCGGCGCAGGCGGATAGCTTGTATACCGCGGACCTGGACGGTTGTATTTGGTTACCAGCGCAAGCGGGACCTGCATGGCTTACCCTTTTCAGACAAAAAACACTTCAATAGGATTGAGCACGATACGCCAGGCGCCAGGTTCCCCAGCAAAGCAAGTTCACACAAAACGCGATGCAGTGCCCGCCTCTTCGGCCGTTTGCGTGACGCGCCGGTCGCTTTGCCGCTGTTGCAGCGACAGGTAGGTTTCTATCCGCCGCATTTCCAAAAGCGCAAGTAGAAACGAAAGGGTCGATTCAGCCCCCTGGTTTTCGTTAACGCCACCTGCGTGCAGGCCGTCGTAGCACCCTCCAGTAGTGGGATCGTAAAGCGGCATGCCAAGCTGATTGCGTCCAAGGAACCATTCAAAAGCCCGCCGGGCTTCGCGATACCAGCGTATCTGGTGCGTTAGGCGGTAGGCTTCCAGACAGGCTGCTACTGTGGCGTGCGCTTCGATGGGTTGCTGATCGAAAGCAGGTCTTGGCGTTCCACGTACGTAGAATCCGTCGTTGCCGATCGGAGCAAAGTACCCCTGATCATCTTGCTGCACACGAACCAGCCAGTCCAAGGCCTCCAGGCCGGCTTGCACCCAATCCGATCGACCTGCGGTTTGGCCCGCAACAATCAGTGCATGCGGCAGATGCGCATTGGCATACGTTAGCCGATCTTCAAACCAGCACCAATCGTCGTGTTGATTTGCCCGATAGCATTGGTAAAGCTGGTCGGCTAACGTCTCGCGGGCCTGTTGTGCCGTACGGTCTCCGTAGAATCGCCGTAGGTATTCCTGAATGCCCAGAATAGTTAACGCCCAAGCACGCGGACTGGTAAACGTTAACGTCTCCGGCAAGGCTGCATGAAAAAGCCGGCTGGCGAGTTTCCAAAGACCAGGCCGGCGTGACCATCCTACTACCCAACCCAGTCCCCAAAGCGCCCGGCCATGGCTATCTTCAGATCCGACTTCTTCAAGCCACTGGCGACTGTAGGCCAGAAAGTTGCGAAAGCGGCGAGTTTCTGGATTAAAGGCGTGCCAAAGAAAGGCGAGGTAACGCGTAGCGAGCTCAACGGCTTCTGGCACGCTTTTACTTTCCAGTTCATCGAGTAGTACAGCAACAATAAGGGCACGTGCATTATCATCGGTCGTATAGCCTTCATTGTAATTGGGCACCGTGTAGGTAGCATGTTGCAGGATGCCTGTATCGTCCGTGAGCCGTTTGAGATGGTCGAGCTTAAGCATAGGCAGTTCATCGGGACGCTGGCCAAGCGTGGGCATTGCCACCCTGGTGCGGCTTGTCCCAGCTTCACGAGCTCGCCTAAAGCTTTCTAAGTAGCATCGCGCCACTTCAGGCCAGATCATATGGCGGCTGTAAAGATAGGCGCGCTTGCGGATTGCATGGCGCTCGATCTCATCGTCCAAGAGCCGATTCACTGCCTTGGCAATTGCTGCTGCATCCCGAAAAGGGACCAAAATGCCGCGGCCCTCAGCCAGCAGCTCTTCGGCATGCCAGTAAGGCGTCGAAATCACCGCCTTGCCACAACCTACCGTATAGGCCAGCGTACCCGAGGTAATCTGCTCACGGTTCAGGTAAGGCGTTAGGTAAATGTCAGCAGCACCGATGAACTCAACCAGCTCTTCGTTGCTAACAAATCGGTTGTAAAAAATCACCTGCTGCTCAACGCCCAGCTCCCGCGCGCGCCGTTGCAAAAACAGCCGATAGGTTTCGCCTTCATACTGGCGTACATGCGGATGCGTAGCCCCTAGCACAATGTAGACCACATTTGGATGGCGCTCCAAAATGGCCGGCAGGGCCTCAATGACGTACTCAATGCCTTTATTACGAGAAAGCAACCCAAACGTGAGCAGCACCGTCTTGCCTTCAACCCCAAAACGATCCTTGTAGAAGTTCGGGTCAACGAAAGGGACCTCTGGGATGCCGTGGGGAATGAGGTCAATTTTCGCTTCTGGAACGCCATAGATCGTCTGCAAGAATTCCTTACCCCGCTGCGTCATAACCACCAGGCGATCCGAAAGCACCGTAAGCTCTTCCATAACTGCTCGCTGCTCGGCACTAGGCTCGCGTAGAATCGTGTGTAGCGTGGTGACCACAGGTACGCGCAGCTCGCGCAGCAGCGTAAGCACATGACTACCTGCAGGACCTCCAAAAATGCCGTATTCATGCTGCAGGCATACCACATCTACATCGTTAATGTTGAGAAACTCAGCAGCCCTGCGGTAGGCCGAAAGGTCCTCTTCCGCAATCTCAAAACGCACACGTGCAGGATAGGCGTAGCCTTCGGCACGGTCATTAATCGGTACCGCAATGCAGCTTAGCTCTGGCGCCACTGCAGCAACAGCCTCACACAAGTCTGTGGTAAACGTAGCAATGCCGCACTGCCGGGGAAGATAGTTTCCAATAAACGCAATACGCCGCAAACGAAAGCTTTCCATAAGTACCTGCAAAGGATGCGCTTAACCAACGACAGGAACTACTTTATGTAGAACACTTCACAGAGGAACGTTCCTAAAAAAACGGCAAAACGGCTGGCTTAGCGCCAGCCGTTGCCAATTTGTAACGACTTTACTTAAACCAATCGGGCGTGCAACTCAATAGGCACGCTCGCCAGTGCTTTCGAAACGGGACACCCATTTTTGGCGGCCTCGGCATGCTCACGAAATGTGGCCTCGTCTAGTCCCGGAGCTTCTACCTCGGTATGCAGCTCAATTTTGGTAATTTGGGCACCATCTTTCATCTCCAAGTGCACCCGAGCTTCCGTTTGCACCCGCTGGGGCACGTAGCCCGCCTGCGCCAACCGATTGGCTAATGCCATGGAAAAACATCCCGCATGAGCCGCTGCAATAAGCTCCTCAGGATTGGTACCCGCCCCTTCTTCAAACCGAGAAGCAAACGAATAAGCCCCCTCAAAAGCAGGGCCTCGCCCAAAGGAAACACGCCCATTCCCCTCCCGCAGATTACCGCTCCAGACAGCCTGTGCTTTACGAATAGGCATAGTCCATGATAGGTTTGTGGAACATGTTGACTTTTTAATTAGGGGAATCCCTTCTAAAAAAGCAAGTACAAAACAGATTTGTTACAAAAATGTGGGGGCCTCTGGCAGAGGCCCCCACGTAAGCTACTTAAACACCAGCCAGCGTTTTTGTCCGCTCAGTACTCAGCGGATTGGTACCGCAGCTTAGACATTTATAATGACCGCGCAGCGCCTCGACCTGCCAAGGTGTGGATTTGCCGCAAATCGTGCAATAGCCCCAGTAGGTGTAGGCCGGAAGAGCCATCGCATAGGCCAACTGCGTAAGCTGCGTCTTCAACGTATGCCAGAGCCGTTTCATGGCGTTGCTTTCCTCCTTTAGATTGTTTGCTTAGGAACGAGTCATTCTACGAAAAGCCCATAGCACAGATTCATTTCCGGAAGCTGCAAGCGTTTTCGATACAATTATTTAACAGAAACGCTTTCAATAAGTCTTTAGGGAAACCCTAACCGCGATGGTGTTTTTTATTAAAAAAAAGCCCTGCTATGCCTTATCCTAGCTTAAAAGATGATGGGCGGTGCGTTGTGCTCGATCTGCACGGTGCACGCGTTGAGGAGGCCCTTGCCCTAGCCTTACGTGTGGTTGCCGCAGCCCAAAGCCGAGGGCGGGCCCAAGTGCAGCTTATTCATGGGAGCTCGACCACCGATGCCTATGGTCTGCGGCGCACGATCAAGCAGGCATTGCATCAGGCCCTCAAAGAAGGGCGATTTGCCCCTTACGTCACGCAGGCATTAACCACGGATGCGGCACTTATTTTGTCTCTGGATGTAACGGCCAGGCCGGATCCTCAAAGGCTTCAGCTTGCCGAACTTTGGCCAAGGTAGCCAGCATGCTGTATTTTCAAAGCGGGTCCGCCGATACTTTACCGAAGGGAGCTTTTGCTGATTTCGGCCATATATTGTGCTTAAAATGAAGCCTATGATGGAGCGTCAGCAGTTGTGGCGGACGGGCTTGGTGGTCCTACTTGTGGCTACCGTCACAGCCAGTTTTACACATTGGGCCATCGCCTTGTGGCGGTATTTTACTTTGCCTACGCCTGCTTCTTCAGCAACTGTCCCATCGCCTGCGCCTAAGCCCACTACTCCTCCAGCCCCAACACCGCTTACCTTGGGAACCTATGCAGCCGATTTGCATCCGGATGTGCGCTATGGACCGTATTTTACTGGTGCAGCCTCTGCAACAGATCCTATCGTAGCAGCTCCCCTGCTGCCTGCTTTTCAGGCATTGCTCACCCAGTACACCCTTCGGCAAGCTGTAGACGATAACTTTACGATTCGCATCTATGACAGCCGTACAGGCCGAGAGCTCATCCGCTATGAGCTTACCGACTGGCGCCAGCGCTATGACGAACAGGGCAAGATGGACTGGGATGCTGTCGATCGGGTTCGGCGTGAAATCACCCGTAACCTACTCGACGACTTTGCAGCCCGTGGATTTGCACGCAGCGCTCTCCAAGCTCGCTGGGGACGCGCCACCCAGGTGCAGGAAGCTTTTCAGCGTGCTTTGCCCTATTTAGAATACGAAATCCGCTTGGCCCGATCTTTAAACCTGAGCTTGCTGAGTACAGCCGTTAGCGTTGTTGAAACCTTTAACGATGATCGGTTGGTCTCGCCTGCCGGTGCGCGCAGCCGCTACCAGCTCATGCCCTACTTGCTGCGCCAATATGGCATCCATCACTACAAACTGCCTACAGCCTACGGGAACACCCTGCAGGTGGCAGAAGAATGGCATCCTTTACTGGTTATGGAACCGGCCTTTCTGGTTATGCGGGGGTATACAAACGCTGTAGGTCATGAAATTCCTGGGCTTTCGGCGTATCACACAGGACCAGCGAACCTTTTCCGCATTTATCGTGCCTTCCTCACGGAAGGTACACGGTACTTGCAAGCCGGCACGACCGTAGTCGACGCTTACATCTGGGCCCTAACGGAGGGCTTTGCCCAACTTACAACAAACACTTCGTTTCGAAACTACTCGCGTGGTTACGTACCTTCGCTGTACGGGACCGTCCGCGCTCTTGAGCATCTTCCGCTGGACACCAGCCGTACTGTACAAGCTGAGCTGGTGCAAGTTGTCGCTCAGCAGCCCTTCTACCTCAGTGACTTGCTTCATGCCTTAAGACAAGCAGGTGGCGACACGCTGAATTGGTGCGTTGCACCTAAAGGCACAAGCCTCTATCACCGCTTCCGGTTACTGAATCCCCATTTTCAGTTGCCGCCCAGCACAGCAGGGCAAGGCGTACCTCCCAGCGGCGACATTCGTTTTGCACGTAGCGCACAACAGCCCCCCATCCGCTTCTTTCTTCCCTTAGGCGCAGTAGAGCGCCTGCAGGCAATGGGCTTTACTGGACTGCAGTTGCTCCGCCGCTATGATCACCAAACCTATCACCCAGCAGAATTGCAAGAAGCAACCAACTGGGATCAAACCTACGCCCTGCTTGTCGAAGATATTGGCCATTTTGGCTTTACGCACGCCAATCGCGCCCTGCTCGACAGCCTCGTTGTTCGCTTTGAAGCCCTCGCAACCCAGCATCCCACACCTTATCGCCTACGCCAGCTCCAAATTATTCGGACACACGCACGGCTGTGGCAATTTGAGGCTTGGCGCCAGCTGGCGCAAGCCGCCGAGGCCGCCACTGGGCGACTCCGCCTACCTGCACGCCCACTTGAAAACGCACTGAACAAGTAGCTTTTAAGGATTAGGCGCGGCGTTTGTCCTCGGAATCCCCACCTGGTCCCATAACACCGAAGCTTCCCAAGGGCCTTTCTGCTGACTTGCCGCGCGAACCGCTGCTACTTCTTCTGGCGTTACGGGATCGGCCTTGTTGCCAAAGTTTTGGCGAACAAACGTCAGCACAGCCGCAATCTGGTCGTCGCTTAAAAACTCGTGGGCTGTCATTACATTGTTGTAGACCTGATCTCCTACGCGCATTTCTCCTTGCACGCCATGCAACACCAACCGAATCAGCCTTCCTTTATCTCCCTGAATCCAGGCATTAGGCGTCAGCGGAGGATAAATGTTCGCCACGCCCTGACCGTTGGGCTGATGACAAGTAGCACAATATGTCTGATAGACCTGTCGTCCAAGCTGCGCGAAACGATCTTCAGCGTTGCGCGGCTGTCCTTCCGACTGACAAGCCATCAGCAAAAGCCCAAAACTCAAGACGTACAACTTACGCATAACCGTGTAAAGACTAGCTAGCCGAATCATGGTGTAAAAGTTAGTGCAACGTGACAAACCGCGCCTATTGCGGTGGCGTTTTCCTGAATTGTTTATCAAAAGCAATCTGTGAATAAAAGATGGGAGCCTTTTGAGCCCGGAGCGGTTTTCCTCTTGGTGTTTTTCACAAAATTACCTTCCATGCTATGGCTTTTTCCCTGAAAACCTATGCCCTGGGTTTTACCTTGGGCGCAGTGCTGGCCACTGCAGGTCTAGCACTTTACAGTCATTGGCAAAACGCATCAGCTCAGCCGACCCTTACGGTATTCAAAAGCCCTACCTGCGGCTGCTGCACTAAATGGGTCGAGCACATGCAGGCTGCAGGCTTTAAAGTAAAGCTCGAAGACGTGCAAGACATGAGCACGATCAAAACGCGGTTTCAGGTACCTCCCAAACTGCACTCTTGCCACACAGCGCTGGTGGCGGGCTATGTGATTGAAGGTCACGTACCGGCTGCTGAGGTCTGGCGCTTGCTCCGCGAAAAGCCTAACGTAGCTGGCCTGGCCGTCCCTGGCATGCCCATTGGCTCGCCAGGCATGGAGCAAGGAAATCGGCAAGATCCTTATGAAGTGCTCACGTTTACGACCGCAGGTCAAACGCAGGTATTTGCTCGTTACGGTAGGCAAGAATAAACCATGGAGGAAACGCTGCCTTTCAGTCCGCCAGCGCTCTACACGCTGGCCGCGTTACTGATGATTGGTGGCGCTGGACTACTTTGGTTTGCGCGATACCTAAGTCCAAAACGACGCCTAGAAGGGGCTGCTGCTTGGACCGGCGCAACGTTTGGAGCTGTAGTTATTCTCGCTGGTCTGGTACTGGCTACCCTGACGTATACCCGCCATACCCAACCAGAAGCTCTCCTTCCCCCGGGTGCCGTAGGTCGGCCTGCACCAGAGCTCCGCTTCCGGCTGGTAGCTACTGATGAACCGCGCACCTTGGCCGACTACCGCGGCCAGATTATTGTGCTCAACCTGTGGGCTACCTGGTGTAGCCCTTGCTTGGAAGAAATTCCTGAACTCAATCGGTTTCAACAGGCTTACCGCGATCAGGGTATCGTGGTGATCATGATCTCAGACGAGACGCGACAGACGATTCTAGAGTTCATGAAAGATCACCCCATCGAGGCCGTTAGTGGCTATCTGCCTCAAGATACGCGTTGGCCTTGGCCATACAATCGCGTTGAGCAAGCCCGCCCTACCACGTTTATCATTGACCGCGAAGGGATCATTCGCGCAACCTGGCCTGGTGCAGCCAATTTTACCCAATTTGAAGCTGCTGTTTTAGAGTTGCAATAACGGAGATATACTATGAACCCAACACCCTACTACTTTGCCCGCACGCTGCCCCTAAGCCTTGAAGCAGCCGAAGCACGTGTGCGCGACCTGCTGCAACAGGAAGGCTTTGGCGTGCTTACCGAAATCGATGTGCAGGCTACGCTAAAAAAGAAGCTCAACGTTGACGTGCGCCCTTACAAAATCTTAGGCGCTTGCAATCCGCATTTTGCCCACCAGGCCCTGCAGGCCGAGCCTTACATTGGCACAATGCTGCCTTGCAACGTGATTGTGCGCCAAACCGAAACAGGGCAAACCGAAGTGGCAGCCATCGATCCCGTCGCCTCAATGCAAGCCGTAAACAACCCGGCTTTGCGCAGCATCGCTGAGCAAGTGCGCGAGCGATTGCGCCACATTGTCGCTCAGCTCTAAAGCAGACCTATACCCACGCTGTAGGCTCGGGCAAACGCAGCGGTGGCAACGCCGCTTCAAGGTCACGACGATGCGGCTCCAACCAAGGGGGCAACACCAAACGCATACCCAGATGCGCCAGATCTTCATCCCGGCCAAAACCAGGGCCGTCGGTAGCCAGCTCAAACAGCACGCCCCCAGGCTCCCGAAAGTACACCGAAGTAAACCAAAAACGATCAACCAGTCCGCTAGGGCGCAGCCCTGCTGCCGCGACAAGGCGCCGCAGCCGATTTGCAGCTTCAACATCAGGCACACGCCAAGCTACGTGGTGCACCCCCCCACGGCCATCGCGCCCAGAAGAAACTCCAGGCAACACCTGTACGTCGATAAGCTGCCCCGGCGCGCCTTCCTCAACAGCATATCGATACCATGCCCCTTCCTGAGCAACTTGCCGAAAGCCCAAAAGCCCGAGTAGCACCTGCTCTGTAGGTTCCAAAGCACGCTCCCAAAGTCGCACCACATAAAACCCACGAAGCTGGTGCGCTGGCGGCACCGGGCTTTTGTCCCAAGGCACAAACGGCCGCATCTTCTCAGTTCCTATCAGGGCCAGCTGCAATCCATGGGGATCCTGAAACGAGAGGGCCTGCTCTCCAAAACACGTTTCCACCAAGCTGTAGGCCACGCCATAACGCGCCAAGCGCTGCTGCCAGTAGGCAAAGCTTTCGGACGGCACAGCAAAGACCACCTCCATAATCCGTCCCGTGCCGCTTCGCGCCGACGATAGGCTAGGCTGTGGGAAAAAAGTTAGACTTGTGCCCGGCGTTCCTACCCCATCAGCATAAAACAAATGGTAGGTTGTGGGATCATCCTGGTTTACCGAGCGCTTGACTAGGCGCAACCCCAGCACACCCACGTAAAAATCCACGTTCTCCTGAGCCGGACCACAAAGCGCCGTTACGTGATGAATGCCGTGCACGCCCATACCTGGAGCCGATTGGTACAACGTACCCCCTCATAACCGAATACCATAACGCTTGTTGCAACAGAAACTGCGACGTATGCGCTACGTAATCGCTGTGCTGGTCCACGAAGGCGGATCGCTGGCCGGAAACGACCCGGCACCTGCCTCCTCAACTTCATCTATAGAGACCCCGTCGGCCAATGTGACAATCAACATGCGACAAGGATGGCTGCCTGGAATGTGCAGACGATGTCCAGCGCCATGGAGGTCTTCAAAAAGCACCACAGCCCCTGGTCCTAAGCGGTGCTGTTGGGCGTCTGCGACCACCACGTCGAGCACGCCTTCCAGCACGATCAGCAGCTGACGCGCTTGCACAGGTCCCCAATCATGAGCCTGTCCGGCAGGCGTTTCTAAAAACTGGATATGTTTAGCCGGCCAACGCTTAGAAAACAACCCTTCTGGCCCAGCATTCCGAAACATAAGCTCCAGTTGCCCAAAAGCCGCCTGTCCATCGGGACGAGTGTAAACGCGTATAAGCTTCATGGCTTTCTCCTTTCTTTTAAAGAAAGGTACGCGCTGCCGAAAAGCAAGTTTTTATTTTAGCGCAACAAAGATTGGCTTGGTTCATGCGTGCGGCGCAGCGGCAGTTCTGGAATAAAGCAGGTGACCGCAAAGCCAGCAAGAATCAACCCGAGCACATAGCGATAGATGCGCAAAATGGCTTCGGCAAAGCCGCTGCGCAGTTGCGTCAGCATCTGCTCGCGTACGGCACCGAGCTGTTGCGCAACGAAGCGTTGTAGTGAATCGGCCGCAGCTGTGCCATTAAAGGCAGCCCATAGACGGTGTTCAACGACAGGCGGCAGCTTCGCTTTACGCAGCGTGCGTTCCAGGGCTCGCCCATCATGACGCGCGAGTGCTTCCTTGAGCTCTGCAGCCAGTGAGTCGTACTGAGCAGCAATCGCTGCCAACCCGTTCTGACGCCCTTTTTCCAGCATGTCTGAGACCGCCATCGTCGTCTCAGGCATTGCGCGCATCAGCGTCACGGCCAGCACCGTACCCATAACTGCGGTTCCTACAACGCCGCCGATCTGACGAAAGAGCAAGCTGGCACTGGTCGCCTGCCCGAGTTTGCGCACGTCCACAGCATTTTGAATAGCCAGCGGGAAAAGCGGCATTGTCGGTCCTAGGCCCAATCCACATAAGGCCAAGTACAGAGCAACCTGTCCTGGGGAGGCTTGTGGCGTTAGCGTGGTCAACAAGTAAACGCCCACCAACACAACCCCTTCGCCCGCAAGCATAAACCAGCGATAATGTCCAAAGCGAGAAACCAGCTGTCCAGCAAGCGTCGATCCTGCCGCTGTCCCCAGGGAAAAAGGAATCATACTCAGACCTGCTTCGGTAGCCGACACCCCCAGTACGTTGATAAGGAAAAGGGGAGCAAAGAGGACAATGTTTAAAAAGGCCGCGCCCATAAGAAAAAGCGCAATGGCCGATGTGGTAAAGACCCGATTGCGGAAAAGGGTAAGATCCAATACAGGAGAAGGAGAACTTCGGGAACGGAGCAGAAACAGCCCAAGCAGCAGTGCAGCCCCTCCCAAAAACAGGAACGTCTCAGGCGCCGACCAAGGGTGCACTTGCTTATCCAATTGCAACCCTAACACAAACGCTGCCAATGCCCCTGTAAACCATAGCATCGAAAGGTAGTCGAGCCTTCGGTACGCTGCCAGAGGAGAAAGTACCGGCATGCGGGTGGCAATGAACCAAAGCGCAACAAAACCCAAGGGCAAGTTCACATAAAATACCCATCGCCAACCGGCAACGCCTGGAATCAACGCATCACCATGGTCGGTCAACACGCCACCAACAAACGGCCCAATAACACTGGAAAGCGCAAAAACAGCACCTACAAGACCTTGGTAACGCCCACGTTCAGCCGGAGGAAACAGATCGGCAATGATAATGAACGCCATAGCAAAAAGCCCTCCCCCACCCAACCCCTGCAGCGCACGAAAGACAATAAGTTGGTTCATTCCGTCACCCAAGAGCGGCAAGGCGCCAAACTCTCCAGCCAAACCACACAAAACCGAACCCACCAAAAAAATAACAATGGCTATCAGCTCCATCCGCTTACGGCTGTACACGTCGGCAAGCTTGCCATAAATCGGCGTGGCAACCGTAAAGGTGAGTAGGTAAGCCGTAACAATCCACGTATAACGCTCTAAACCCCGCAGATCGGACACAATGCGCGGCAAGGCCGTAGCCACAATCGTTTGATCCAACGCCCCCAAAAACAACGCCAAAAGCACGCCGCCAAGCGTATAACGACGCTCAGGCGAAGCCAGTAGGTTCACAGCAACACCTTTAAACCAAATGAACACTCGTTCCAATAAACGCCTGAGCTCAATTGGAGATCATGGCATCTGCCAGCCAAAGCTAAATCAGAACGCCTTTCACAAGAGAAACGAATATAAACGCGCTGTTCTAAAGCCCTACCCCAAAAGCGGCACCCCCTGGCCTTGAGACCAACCGCTAACCCCTTGGCTTCTACCTCTTGCTCAAAAAAACTCCCTTGCCCAAGGGAAACACCACAGCTTACGCTTTTTCACTAACGGGAAGCCCTCTTTGACTCTGAAAAACTCAAAGGAGCCTGCACGCAAGGTCCCCAAAGAAACGACCCTCACTTAACCAACACCATCTTCTTTACCTCAACATATCTACTGTTCAAACTCACCCGGTAAAAGTAAACTCCACTCGGAAAACCAACCGCATCCCACCTTAGCGTCTTACCCACACCAGCACTCATAAAACCCTCATAAAGCGTCGCCACCTTCTCCCCAAGCAAATTGAAAACCTCAACCCGCACATCCCCAGCCTCAGGCAAATCAAACCTTATCGCTGTCCTAGGATGAAAAGGATTCGGATAATTCTGATAAACTACAAAGGTCTTCGGAGTCTCTTTCACTTCATCCTCGACTCCATGGGCATCCAACCGGCCAGTACGACCAGTTTATTCTGCGAAGGGCTGCGCTACAAAAGCGCCACAACAGACCCTAATGCCATAAAAAAACCACCAGATCGCATCGATCTGGTGGTCAGGGAGCCAACGGCCGGACTCGAACCGGCGACCTGCTCATTACGAGTGAGCTGCTCTACCAGCTGAGCTACGTTGGCGTGTTGGGTCGGCAGCGCAAACTAGCGCAGGTTTCCACGCCTTGTCAAGGTCTAGGATCCCGCAGTGGGCATGCCTACTTCCTACCTCAACGTTTCTTCAAAGCCCTGTTAGGACTATTCTTGAACGGTCTTGTCCAGCGGCAGTCCTAGCTGTTGGTAGAGCTGACGACGGCCTTGTTTATCGGCTTGCAAAACGCGCCGAGCCAGTTGGAATACCCGAACGGCATGCTCTCGGGGTACCACAACCACCCCATCGCCGTCTGCTACAACCACGTCGCCAGGCCTAACCAGCGCACCGCCAATTTCAACAGGCCGGTTTACCGATTCGATTTCGTTGCGCCCAGGTCGGATGCCACGTCCCCGTTGCAATGGATCCAAATAAAGCGGAATGCGCTGTTTGATGATTTCATCAGTATCGCGCACGCTTCCCGTGGTTACAATACCACGCGCCCCTCGGGCATACCAAACCAGAGTGTTATAGGAACCGATCGAGCCGGTATCCCCATTGCCACTGGCGTCGATCACGATCACGGTCCCCGGCCGAATAAGCTCAATAAACGGTTCAGGCGAAAGCGTATTGTACCAGTGGCTACTCCAAGCGTCGAATTCTGCTTCTGGTATCGGGTTGGGGACAATTTTGTTGGTGGGCACGTAACGTACAGTAAGGGCAAGCCCACAAAAGTGATGTCGGAAATCCTCTAAGTCCCGCCAAAGCGGCTGAATACGCGTGTCCACCAACCCCACATGGCGCAACCCAACCATATCCATGGCATCGACCACATCGGCCACGCGCAAACCTTCACAGAGCGTTAGCAACGTCGAATCGTTTACCGTTGTATCTTGCGCTGGCAAAAACATCCAAAAGCTGAGCCCAAGAAGCCACGCCATCATAGGGGTCAAGGATTGGTGCAAACCAGTCTTTGAGAGAATAAATAAACATGATGGATAAAACAAGCCCTTTTTCTATGCATCCGGCCCTCATGGCATTGCGCGAACACCTGGGGGGCATTATGGACGTTCGCGCAGCGGCAGCTTTGCTGGAATGGGATCAGGAGACGTACATGCCGCCCAGTGCTGCCAGCGTTCGTGCCGAACAACTAAGCACGCTGCACCGCCTAGCTCACGAATGGTTCACCTCTGAAAAAACAGGGGAACTACTAGAAGCTGCTGCTGAAGTTGTGCGCGACTGGCCGGCTGACGATCTCAGCGTTCGTTTGGTGCGTGTTGTGCACGAAGACTATGAAAAGGCGCGGCGCGTGCCAACCAAACTGGTAGCCGAACTGGCACGCACCGAGTCGCAGGCTCGCGAAGCCTGGAAGCAAGCCCGCGCAGCAAATCGCTATGATCTCTTTGCGCCTTACTTAGAGCGCTTGCTGGTGCTCCAACGAGAAAAGGCCGCGGCGCTAGGGTACCCGAACCATCCCTACGATGCCTTGCTGGACCAGTATGAGCCTGGCATGACCACGGCCGAAGTGCAAACCCTCTTTGAGCAACTTCGAAAACACCTAGTGCCTCTTTTGCAGGCACTCTTCGAGCAGCCGCAACCCGAAGATGCCTTCCTGCGTCGATATGTAGAACCCGATCGGCAATGGACGCTGAATCGCAGGCTACTCCAAGCCTTGGGCTTTGATCTGGATCGTGGACGGCTAGACGCTTCCGTGCATCCTTTCAGCACAGGGATTGCTATTGCCGATGTACGGCTAACGACCCGTATTCATCCGAATGATTTCACCAGCGGCTTATTTGCTACACTACACGAAGCTGGGCATGGGCTCTATGAACAAGGCATCGACCCAGCATTGGAACGCACGCCATTGGCTGATGGCGCTTCGCTCGCGCTGCACGAGTCGCAATCCCGCTTCTGGGAAAACGTGATCGGTCGCGGTCTACCGTTTTGGGAATATTTCTATCCTCAGCTTCAGGAAACTTTACCGGATGTGCTCTGCGACGTGCCCTTAGAGGCTTTTTACCGCGCCATCAACCGCGTGCAACCTTCGCTGATCCGCGTAGAGGCCGACGAAGTGACCTATAACTTGCATATTTTGCTTCGTTTTGAGCTGGAGGTAGCCTTAATTGAAGGGAGCTTGTCCGTGCAGGATTTACCTATAGCCTGGGAGGAAGGTATGCAGCGCTACCTAGGGCTGCGCCCTACCACACTTCGAGAAAGCGTGTTGCAAGATATTCACTGGGCACAAGGAGCTTTTGGATACTTTCCAACCTATACTTTAGGTAACCTGATGGCTGCGCAGTTGTTTATGGCTCTTCGCACTGCATTCGTAGAGCTGGATGATTTTGTACGTCAAGGGACGTTTTTCCCCATTTTGGAATGGTTGCGCAAGCACATTCACCGCTACGGTCGCGCTTGGAAGGCGGCTGTCCTTTTACAGTGGGCTACAGGCAAGCCGCTCCAGGTGGAGCCGTGGTTGCAGTATGTGCGTGAAAAATACCAAGTGCTGTACCCTGCCGCATCCCTTGCGGCGTAAAGATTCACCAAGCCATCCCAAAGCTTTATGGAGACGCCCAACATTGCGTTTGAGTACTACAGCGAAAACCATGAACTGACCGACGCCCTCAAAGCAAAGGTCGAGCAACGCATTTACAAGTTGGCCAAAAAAAACCGCGACATTACCGGCGTTTCTGTGGCGGTGCAACAAGCAGAGCGGAGTCAAACGCCGCATGCTTACCGCGTGCGTGTTGTGGTATACCATCGACCGGAAAACATCGCGGCTGTCGAAGTCGCCCCTTCCGTGCAAGAAGCCCTGCTAAGTGCGCTGGATTCCATCGAGCGTCAGGTGCGGGAGCACCGCCGTAAACTTCGCGAGCAGTGGAAGCGGTCGTAAAGTAAAGCCTCTTAAAAAGGCAAGCGGGATCTCAGAGATCCCGCTTTTTTTATGCTTTACCAAACGCCGCGCGATGGGTTTTACGCAATCGCCCCCCTTGCTGGCGCAGCAGCTCTTCACGCAGAAACGTCAGCAGATAGTCCCGGGCTACCGCACTTTCAATGCCCTCTTGCTCAGCTCGGTCAAAAAACTCACTAAAGCCCATTTCGTCGGGTAGCCGGTCCAGAAATTCCATAGCCTGTCGGAGCATCTCGGCCGAAAGCTCCGGAAGCTCTTCTTTAGACTGCGGCTGCAGCTCCTGAAATAATCGGTAGAGCGTCACCTCCTCTCGAAGCCTTCGGTTTTCTTCGCGCAGGCGTTCGTTTTCTACAATTAAGCGCTCTACCTCACGCTGAAGCCAAGCGAGCCGCTCTTGCAGGTGGGCCCAAAAATCCTTGGGATCTACAGCAGGCATAGAAAGCGTTTCCCCTTCCAGACACAAGCCCGGCGCTATAGAATTACGCAGCCCCAGGCGGGTTCTTCAAATTTTGAATGTATTGTCCTCAAAGTTGCCCCCCTTTGTTAAAAATTGTTGGCGCCATTATCATGCGCCATAGGTACATAATTAAGCAATACTTTTGGCGCACTCCCATGGAAATCAAGTTGAAAAAGAAAGGCTTACCATAAGCTAGCAAAGATTAGGCCAGCACGCTTTAGCCAGTCTGTGCTGTTTCCAAAAGCAGCTGGGCTCCTTGTCTTTCGAAGGTTTGGGTTTGCGTCAGGGTAAACGTTCGGGCTTCGGGATGATACCGATAGGTTTCGATGCGGAGGGTTTGGGGCGTAACCTCGAGCAGGTTGTAGAAATTTTGATGGCGGTGTGGACCGCGTCCTCGGCTGCTGGTAGCCGTGCCGGCACTGACAACGAGCAGCTGCCATTGCGGCTGTAGAAGAACAGGGGCTACATGAGCGATATGCAAGTGGCCACACAGGATGACGTGGATACCGGCCTGGGCAACAGCCTCCAGTGCTTGACGCGCATCGCGCACCACGTCGTGAGGCCCGATGTCTTGGAGGTGAACCAGATGATGGTGGATCACCAGTATGCGCAGCGCCTGAGGTGGTGCAGCAGCAAAAAAGGTTTGCAAATACGTCAGATCCTCTGTTGTTAAACGCCCACCCTTGATGGTAGCCCCATGCGCGGTATTCAGCCCCAGCAGCGCTATGGTATCCGTTACCCATGAGGGGCGCAGCGATTGCGTGATGTAGTGACGGTAGCGTGCCAGAGAGCGCCACAGGCGGCTTAAGGGTCGCCACCAGGGATACACATCGTGGTTGCCAGGAACCACCAGCCAGGGAGCTGGTAGGGCCTCCAAGAAAGCGCGCGCGGCTTGAAACTGGCGAGGCCGCGCGCGCTGCGTCAGGTCTCCACTAACCACGACCAAATCCGGCGCCTGGCGACGCGCTTCTGCCAGCAGATCGGCTACAATGGTCTGGGAAGCCAAGCGCCCAAAATGCAGATCCGAAAGGTGCAGTAGCCGCATACGCATCCGAAAACGAGCGCGGGCGCACCAGTGGCGCGCCCGCTTTGCCAGTCCATAGGGTTTTCGCCACTTTAGAGCAGGAGGTTTAAGGGTTCCTCCAGGTAGCGTTGCACAGTTTTGAGAAAGCGTGCACCGGTGGCACCATCGACAATGCGGTGATCGCACGAAAGCGTCAGCTGCATGCGCTTGCCGGGCACGACAGCGCCATCTTTGACCACGGGTACTTCCCGGATAGCGCCAATGGCCAGGATGCAGGCATTGGGCGGATTAATGATGGCCGTAAAGGACTCAATGCCAAACATGCCCAGGTTACTCGTTGTAAAGGTGGCGCCTTCCATTTCCTGAGGCTGAAGCTTACGCTGCCGGGCTTTTTCAGCCAGTGCTTGCGTCTCTTCGGCAATTTGCCCCAGCCCTTTTTGGTCGGCGTTCCGCACCACCGGCGTCACAAGTCCTTCCTCAAGGGCCACAGCAATACCGATGTGGATTTCTTTCCAGCGCCGGATTTCACCCTCCTGTTCAAAATACGAGGCGTTGATTTCCGGATGCTGCCGCAGCGCCAAAGCGCAGGCTTTGGTGATAAGGTCGTTGAAAGAAATCTTGGGGCGTCCTTGAGCCTCAGCCAACGCATTCAGTTGCTCACGGAAGGCAACAGCTTTTTCAACGTCGACATCAACGGTCAAGTAAAAATGAGGAGCGGTAAACTTGCTTTGCGATAGCCGACGGGCGATGGTGCGCCGCATGGAAGTGAGCGGAATTGCCTCATAAGGCAACGAGGGTGCCGGGGCCGCTGCTGGTGGCGGCGCGGGTGCGGCTTCGACAGCGGGCGTGGGTGCAGCTTCTGCAGGAGGGCGCTGCCGGGCCAACACGGCCTCGATGTCGCGCCGCACAATCCGCCCTTCAGGGCCGCTTCCCTGAATCGTGCGCAGCTCTAGTCCATACTCTTTGGCCAGTTTGCGCGCTAGCGGCGAAGCTTTAATGCGCGCTTCCGCAGCTTCACCTTCAGAGGCTGATACCGCTGCCGAAGCCCCATCGCCCGTTTGTGCAGGCACCGCTTCGACAGTCTCTGGCTTTGCTACTGGAGATGGCGCAGTCCGCTTCTGGTAGCGCGCTAAAAGCCCTGAAATATCTTCCCCCTCCTTACCTAAGACCGCAATGAGCCCGCCAATGGGAACCGATTCCCCTTCTTGAACCACTTTTTTGAGCAGAACCCCGTCGTCGTACACCTCGAGGTCCATCGTGGCTTTATCGGTTTCTACTTGAGCAATGACATCGCCTGCCGACACACGCTGGCCCTCTTCGACCAACCACGCGACCACCACCCCCTCCTCCATGGTGTCACTCATTTTGGGCATTTCAATAGGTATAGCCATGGCTGTTATAGCACTGAAAGGTTCCTGGAGACTAGTCGACGTAGAGCACTTTCTTGCAGGCTTCGTAAGCTGCCTCTACACTAGGCATGTAGTAGGCGATCAGGTTTTTAGCATACGGTGCTGGGGTGTCTTTGGCGGTTACCCGCAGCACCGGAGCATCCAGATAGTCAAAAGCCCGCTGCTGGATCTGAAAGGCAACTTCTGAAGACACGCTGCCAAAGGGGTTGCTCTCGTCGATAATGACGCACCGGTTGGTCTTTTTGACCGATTGCACTACGGTGTCAAAATCGAAAGGCCGGATCGTGCGTGGATCGATCACTTCGGCGCTATAGCCCTCTTCGGCTAACCGATCGGCCACTTCCAACGCAATCCAATAGCTTTTCGAGTGCGCCACGATCGTCACATCTTCACCTTCGCGGGCAATGCGCGCTTTCCCGATAGGAATTAAGTACTCAGGATCTTCGTTAACCTCCCCGCGCAGACTGTACATAAGCTCGCTTTCTAAGAAAATGACCGGGTCGTCGTCCCGGATTGCTGATTTGAGTAGGCCTTTGGCATCATCAGGGTTGGAGGGAGCAATCACCTTGAGGCCAGGAAAGTAGGAATAGATGGACTCAGTCGAGGTGCTGTGTGTAGCGGCAAGCTGGCCGGCTGCGCCGTTGGGTCCCCGAAATACAATAGGCAGCTTGAACTGACCGCCCGACATGTAACGGATTTTAGCTGCGTTATTGACAAGCTGGTCAAAAGCCACAAACGAGAAGTTGAACGTCATAAACTCGACAATCGGGCGCAGTCCATTCAGTGCCGCTCCAATGCCTAGGCCTGCAAAACCGGCCTCGCTGATTGGGGTATCGATCACCCGTTTGGGGCCAAAGCGGCGCAGCATACCTTCGCTGACTTTGTAAGCGCCGTCATACTGGGCCACCTCTTCGCCAATCAAAAAGACACGCTCATCGCGCTCCATTTCTTCGATCATGGCCGCGCGGATGGCCTCACGAAATTGCATTACTGCCATAGGAATTCCAATTGCTTTTCGTGGAACGATTAAGCCAGGAAAGGATAATCCGGCTGGGCGTAGACGTCCTCGTAAATGGTCTCCAGCGGGGGTAGTGGGCTGCGCTCGGCAAATTCTACCGAAGCCTGCACCTCTGCCTTCACCTCTTCATCGATGGCGTCCAGCTCCTCATTGCTAGAAAGCCCGTGCTGGAGCAAGTAGCCCTTTAGCCGGATAATGGGGTCTTCTTTTTTCTTGGCTTCTAGCTCTTCTTTGGTGCGATAGTTGGCAGGGTCACTCATTGAATGGCCACGGTAGCGATAAGTACGCACCTCAACAACCGAGGGCTGAAATTCACGGGCCATGGCCACATGCTTGCGCAATGCTTTGATAACGCTGAAGACGTCCATGCCGTCCACCAACGCACCAGGCATGTTGTAGCTGGCCGCATAGCGGTAAAATTCCGGATTGGCAAACGCACGCCAGACTGCTGTCCCCATTGCGTACTGGTTGTTTTCGATAATAAATACAATGGGCAGCTTGTAGACTGCGGCCAAGTTCATCGATTCGTGGACCGAACCTTGGCCCATGGCGCCATCGCCGAAGAAGGTCAAGCACACCCCACCATCCTCTTTATACTTGTGTGCGAAGGCAATGCCAACGCCTAGGGGTACGTGCCCACCTACAATACCGTGCCCGCCAAAGAATTTCTTCTCTGCTTTGAAATAATGCATTGAGCCACCTTTACCCCGCGAGCAGCCATCGATCTTTCCAAAAAGTTCAGCCATGCATTCGTTGGCCGTCATGCCCAGCGCCAAGCCTATACCGTGGTCGCGATAGGCTGTAATCACCGAATCATGCCCAACGCGAATCGCATATACAGCACCGGTCGAAACCGCCTCTTGACCGATATACAGATGCAAAAAGCCAGCAATCTTTTGTTTGCCGTACATTTGTGCCGCACGCTCTTCAAACCGGCGCTGAAGCAGCATGTTGCGATAAATGTCCAACAGCTGCTCCCGAGTGAGTCCCAGCTCTTCATGCGTATAGACCCCGGCCGGATACGTCTCGAAGGTGTGCGTCACACGAATCGCTTTCGATGGCACCTGCAGGTCAACGACCTGCCCATTTGCTTGCCCAACCCCAGCCGAAGCTGTCGCTTTTTTCTTTTTAATCTCACTGGCCATAGCACAAGGAGGCTAAGTTAATAACGCTCGTGGAATACGCGGCTTACCCCTTTTTGCTAACTGCAGGAGTAGCCCTTAAAGATACAAAGAAGCAACCCGGAAAGCGCAGCGGAAACGCTACGTTTTCTTGAGATACCCGTGAACGCGCTACCAAGCACGTTTGGTTCTTTTGAACCCCTATTGTAGTTTAAGGGTCCGTTGTTGTTTACATCTTAAAGTCGATTTTCTCCGAAAGTGGTTACGGCAACTGCTCCGCAAAACGACACGCTGGTCATCGTACCTACGTACAACGAAGCGCAAAACGTTGAACGCCTGCTTACGCTGCTCTTTGCGCTGCCTTGCCACGTTTCGGCACTCATTGTCGATGACGCTTCACCTGATGGAACGGCCGAACGCGTGCGTGCGCTTCAGCTTCAGCACCCCAACCGCCTGTTCTTGATCGAACGCCCAGGCAAACTGGGGCTGGGTTCGGCCTACGTCACGGGTTTCCGTTTTGGTCTAAGCCGTGGCTTTACCTATCTGGTTGAAATGGATGCCGATCTGTCTCATAACCCAGAGGATCTCCCGCGATTGCTCGAACCGCTGAGACGCAATGAGGCTGACCTGGTCATTGGCTCTCGTTACATTGGAGGAGTGCGCGTCATGAACTGGCCGCTTTCCCGGTTGATTCTCTCCTACAGCGCCAGTCTCTACACGCGCGCGATCACCTGCCTACCGGTTTACGACGTCACGGCCGGTTTTAAGGGCTATCACCGCCGCGTGCTCGAGGCAATCGACCTAGACCGCGTTCGCTCCAACGGCTACTCCTTTCAGATCGAAATGAAGTATCGTGCTTGGCGCAAGGGCTTTCGACTCCTGGAAGTGCCGATCGTTTTCACAGAACGCCAGGAAGGATCTTCCAAGATGAGCAAAGCGATTGTCTGGGAAGCCGCTTGGAAGGTATGGGAGCTGCGCTTGCGAGACCTGCTGGGCCGTCTTTAAAAAAATCCAAACTGGCTGCGGCGTCTCGGTGCACTTTTGTAGCTTACCGTGTGACCTGTAAGCCAAATGCTACTCAAACCCATGCGCTACCTATTTTCTTGGATTGCGCTCCTTTGGCTACTGGCCAGAATTGCCGCAGCGCAGATTCCCGCCACGTTACCCGTAGCCGAGCTGCTACGCGCTGGCCCCATGAACGGGTATGCCACGCAACGAGAAGTGGTCGTCTGGCTTCAAACGTGGGCGCCAGCACAGGTGCAGCTGCTCTACCGTCAAGAAGATCAGCCAGAAGACAGTGCGCGCATCACCCCACCCTACTTTACCACGCCTGAAACGGACTACACCGTACACATTCCTATCGGCTACCTCGAGCCTGGGCAGCGCTACCTTTACAACGTGATTCTCAACGACACCCTGCTACGCCTGCCCTACCAGCCACACTTTCAAACGCAGCCTCTTTGGCAATGGCGCACAGATCCCCCGACCTTCACAGTAGCTGCCGTTTCTTGCTTTTATGTAAACGATCCCCCTTACGATCGCCCAGGCCAGCCTTATGGCGGGGATTTTGAGCTGCTCACCCAGCTGGTGCAGTACCAGCCTGACTTGATGCTTTGGCTGGGCGACAACACGTATCTACGCGAACCCGACTTTGGCAGCCCCGCCATGATGTCTTACCGCTACGCCCATACCCGAAGCCACCCACTGCTGCAAGCACTGCTAGCGACAACCCACCACTATGCCATTTGGGACGACCACGACTATGGCCCGAACGACGCCGACCGCAGCTACGTGTTCAAAGGAGCGGCACTGCGCCTTTTTCAGCAGTACTGGGCCAACCCAACCTATGGACTGCCAGGCGTGCCTGGCGTGTTCACCCAGTTTAGCTGGGGGGACGTTGACTTTTTCCTGCTGGATGACCGGTTTTACCGTAGCCCTAACGACGCCCCAGAAGATACTTCCAAAACCATGTGGGGCAAAGCGCAGCTCGAGTGGCTCATCGATGCGCTCACCTCGAGCCGCGCACCTTTCAAGATCGTCGCCAATGGCAACCAGATTCTCAACCGCTATACCCGTTTTGAATCCGTAGCAGCGCGCTTTCCTCAGGACTATGAGCGGCTTATTGGAGAAATCGTCCGCCGTCGCATTAGTGGTGTTGTGTTTTTGACCGGCGATCGTCACCATACGGAACTGATGCGCTATCAGCCCGAGGGATTCTATCCCCTCTACGAGATCACCACCTCGCCGCTTACCGCTGGACCCTCAACCATCCAGGAAGAGAATCCGTTGCGCCTAGAGGGGACGCTTTTGCAGGAGCGCAATGCCGTGCTGCTTACGTTCTCTGGGCCGCGCACCGATCGGGTGCTGACGCTTCGTGCCATCGACGCCCGCGGTACCGTACGCTGGACTTATACCCTCCGCGCCCGGGAGCTACGCCCTCCAGAACGGTGAAGCTTTTGCCAACAGCGCTATCCTTTGGCTGAATGCCTTAATTTGCAACCCAAAGTGTCTCCCGACAAAACCGTTGGTTCTGCCATGACACAACTTGTATCTACCGAAAGGCCTACCTTTGAACACTTAACGCCCCCCAGCGAGGGAGCGCGTATCCAGAAACGTGCAGATGGCACCTTAGACGTGCCTAACCATCCAATCATTCCGTTTATCGAAGGCGATGGCACTGGCCCTGACATTTGGCGGGCTGCCCGGATGGTCTTCGATGCCGCAGTGGAAAAGGCGTATGCGGGACAGCGCAAGATCGTCTGGTTTGAGGTTTTTGCAGGCGAAAAGGCGCTGCAGCAGCTGGGCACCTGGTTGCCTGAGGATACGCTTAAAGCAATCGATTACTATCTGGTTGCCATTAAAGGACCGCTAACGACACCCGTAGGCGGCGGCATTCGCTCGCTTAACGTAGCCCTGCGTCAGCAGCTGGACCTGTACGCTTGCGTGCGGCCAGTGCGGTACTTTCAAGGAGTGCCCTCGCCCGTCAAACATCCTGAGCTGGTCGATATGGTTATCTTCCGAGAAAACTCGGAAGACGTCTATGCGGGCATCGAGTACCAAGCCGGCACGCCCGAAGCCCAAAAGCTCATCCGCTTTCTTCAGGAAGAGCTGGGGGTAACCAAGATTCGTTTTCCTGAAACCAGCGGCATTGGGATTAAGCCGATCTCCCGCGATGGAACGCGCCGCCTGGTCCGCGCAGCGATTCGCTATGCCATCGAAAACGGACGTAAAAGCGTCACGCTGGTACACAAAGGCAACATCATGAAGTTTACTGAAGGGGCTTTCCGTGAGTGGGGCTATGAACTGGCACGCGAAGCCTTTGGCGCCCAACCCCTCGACGGTGGCCCCTGGCACGTCATCGAGCACAACGGGCGTTCTATTGTGGTCAAAGATGTCATTGCCGATGCTTTTCTGCAGCAGATTCTAACGCGCCCGGAAGAGTACGACGTGATTGCTACAATGAACCTCAATGGCGACTATATTTCCGATGCCCTGGCTGCTCAGGTGGGAGGCATCGGCATTGCACCGGGTGCCAACATTAACTACGAAACCGGGCACGCTGTCTTTGAAGCCACCCATGGTACCGCGCCAAAGTATGCCGGACAAGATAAAGTCAACCCGAGCTCGGTAATTCTCTCTGGCGAAATGATGCTGCGCTACCTAGGTTGGCACGAAGCGGCTGATTTGATCCTTCGTGGCATCGAACGCACCATTGCCCAAAAGCGGGTCACGTACGACTTTCACCGCCTCATGGAAGGCGCCACGCTGCTCCGCACCAGTGAGTTCGGTCAAGCTATCGTAGAGAACATGGACTAAAGCCCACGGGGTCGGGTGGTCACCCCTCAAGACCATCCGACCCCTCCTTTATGCGCATGCCGGATCGTACAGTAGAGTATCAAGACGAACAAGGACGGCTTTTTGTAATCCGCGCCCCGGCCGATCTGGTGCAAATGCAGGATGCGCTTGAGCAGCGGCATCATCAGTTCATTATAACGCACTGGGAAGAACTGGCAGCTGCATCGCTGAGCGGATATCGACAAGCCGGTGAAGGGGTACTGATCATCAGTGAAGCCAGCCCACCCTCGAGTAAAGCGCTGCAGACCAGTTTTGCCATTCACCGCTTGGCCTACGCTACACCTGAAGCACTGAGCATACTCCAAGAAGGCCTGCAAGTGCTTCATTGGCTAAGCGATCAATTAGAGCAATACGACCCGCAGCACACCATTTTGCTGTTGTTTGCTACCGCGGGGGAACCCCGCGCCTATGCCGTCGATGGAGACCCCCCTCCCCCTCAAGCCTTGCGCTTTGTTCAGGCCATCAACAATTAACAGCACCTTAGGCAACAGCCACAGCGGCTCTAGAAGCCGTGGCAACACCTGCTACTTCTTCAAAAAGCCGATCGTAGGCCTCCACGTGCTGCGACCAATCTAAGTGCGCCGGAATTTCGCGTAGACGCTCAGGCGGCAGCGGCCGCTCTTGCCCCTTAAGCAGCGCTGAAAGGATCTGATAAAGCTCTTCCTCGTCGTTGTACAGCGTGGGTGCATGCAGCAAGGGTCGATGCAACGATGCAGGAATGAGCTCTGGATAGCTAAGCCGATGGGGCAACAGAGGATGGCAACCGCAATAGATGGCCTCAAGCACGGCTACCCCAAAGAACTCATGCCGGGCTGTAGAAACAATCAGGTCGGCCCGGTGCAACAAGCGGCTGTACTCCTCAAAATCTTCGGCATAGCCATAGTGGAGAATGCGGTCAGCGTAGCGTTCGAAAGCTTTCTCCAGCTCATAGGGCTGCTCCTCGAACCGCTCGCCGGCCAAAATCAGACGGAAACGATGCCCTGCATCGTCCAAACGGTTCATGACGCGCAGGAAAACTTCAGGGGCTTTGTCGTACTCCCAACGCTGATTCCACAAGATGACCGGCGGGGGCATTCCTGGTCCCCAGTAACGCAACCGCCGATCTCCAGCATAGCGGTCGTGTGCTTTTAAATCAATGCCTGGGTGCAGCACAGCAGCCTTGGCGCGGATCTCTTGTATCGCATCCAGATGGGTATAGTCCGGGAACGCCCGCAAAAGCTGCGGCAACGCTTCAAGGAATTCCTCCATGTGGAAGCGCGTGTTGAACAGCACCCGGTCGGCTGCCAGGCAGGAAAGATAGTTAATGTAACCGAAAGCGGGCTCTCGCTCCTTGCCTTCTGGCAAGGGGTAGGTCAAGGCATTTTGATGAAAATAAAGCACCACCGGGACATGGGCCAGACGGCTGCGCGTAAGCGACAAAAAGGCAGGCAGATTGACCATGTTCGTGGCAAAGATCACGTCCGGCCGGAAGCCTTCTTCCCAGGCTTGCAGGGCTTTTCGCGCCATCGTAACCGCCCCTCCGTGCATACGCCAGCGTCGAAAGCGCGGCGTCATGGTGATCGCATGAAACCGATGCCGGCTGTGCCGGATGAGCCCGTCTAAAAAATTGCGATGAGAACCTCCATACCAAGGTTCTAAAGCTAGAATATGCAACATAGGACTTCAGGAACGTTGCTGGGCCAGTTGCTGGCGGAGTGCTTCTTCTTCTTTTTCGGTAGTCGGTCGCACGATCGAGACCGCCCGTACTTGCAACTTCTCGCGCAGCACGGGGTCGCGTACCTCTTCGGCTGTCACAAAGGCCTCTTCGCCGGGGTTGAGCCAAATCGTACGCGTACTCATTGGAATTTCCACCGGCCGATCGTTCGTGTTTTTGATGATCATGCCGCGACGCTTTCGGCTTGCCATGCCGCCCTCGCTACATTGGTTTGCTGGACAAATTGGGGCGCATGCTTGCGCAGCTTTTCTAGGAATTATACAATTTTTTTTACACGCAAGAAAACATGCTTAAGCTCCCGGATGCTTGTTTTACTGGATTCTTACAGGCAAGTCTTGCAGCAGCTAGGGCAGGCGTTGTGGGGCTTGCTTTATCCGCCGTTTTGCCTACACTGTGGCGAGCGCGTAGAGAACGCACGTTTTCCGCTATGCCCAGCTTGTCAACAGCAGCTACACCGCGTTCCAAAAAGCGAAGCGCTGCACCGCTTGCACCAGCTTCCGGCAGCTGTAGGATGCTTTCGTGCCGCTCATGCCCTGTGGTACTATGCGCCCAAGCAGCCGCTTGAACGCCTGCACCATGCGCTGAAGTACGGGAACCGCCCAACCTACGGCCTGCATCTTGGCCAAATTATGGGAAAGACATTTAGCCCCTTGCTGCAAGAGACAATCGATGTCATTCTTCCCATTCCTCTCCACAGAGGGCGCTACTTAGCGCGAGGGTATAACCAGAGTGCATGGTTAGCCTATGGTGTGGGCGACGTGCTGGGTCGTCCGGTTATGCCGAAGCTGCTTCAACGCTTGCGCGCTACGCGCAGCCAAACGCATCTGAGCCGGAGCGAACGCCAAGCCAACGTAGCCGGAGCTTTCCGCGCACCCATGCCAGACCTACTCCGTGGCCGCCACATTTTGCTGGTAGATGACCTGCTCACCACAGGCGCCACTGCTACAGCTGCTGCGCACGCCCTGCATGCAGCGCGCGTAGCCAGTGTGACGCTGCTCACGTTAGGCCTGGCCCACTAAGCTGCTCGGTAGTCGGGTAAATAAAGCTGCCTATCGCAAGCAGCGGCTTCGCCTGCTTCATTGGTTGCAACAACGATGAGGCGGCCTTGCCTTTGCCCCTGCTCTAGTAGCGTTGCAACCAAGTGCCGGCCAGCCTCATCGAGGTTAGCACGTGGCTCATCGAGCAACCACAACACCGGATCCGCCAATAATGCGGCTGCAAAGCGCAATCGCTGCCGCATCCCAGAGGAGAAGACCGCCACAGGCTCGTCGGCATACGAACGCAGGGCTACGCGATCGAGCCAAACCTCGACGCATTTTTGAGGATTATCTAGGCCGCGTGCTCGAGCCAAAAACATTAAATTTTCGCGCGCTGTAAAACCATCGTACAAATGCACGTACGGTGCAACTAAGCCCACATGAAGTGGGCGATCGGTGGCTTCCAGGGTTTTACCGTTGACCTGCAAGACTACGCTTCCTTCAGTGGGGCGAAGTACACCGGCCAGAATACGCACAAGCGTGGATTTTCCGGAGCCGTTAGGTCCGGTTACCGCTAACTGCTCGCCAGGCTTTAAGCGAAACGAAAGCCCTGAAAAAAGCCGCCGAAAGCCAAAGCGCTTGCCTAGCCCGATTACTTCTAAGCAATGCATGCTGTCAAAATACACGGTTTTTCTATCCCGAATCCTTTAGCTAGAGCTTTTTGCGTAAGTTTTATTTTCACTGCTAAAGTCTGCAGCTGTTTTGGGTCAAAATAACCTATCAGCGTGCAGCGCTTGCTGCGCAATGAGCTGGAGCCAAAGTAAACACCTGGGGTGTCGGAAATCTTAGGGCTAGTTTAAAAATGTTACGATCGGCCTGAGGCTGAAACTCCCTCGTGCTTCTGGCGTTGGGAACGCCGATCGCTTTGGGCAAGATTTGTTGAACGCGCTAACCACCACGCTTCCCTTGGACGAAGCTCCCGCGCACCCGGCTGTAGCCTCCGCTGCTTGGACGGCCGAGCAGGCCGAAGCCCTTTATCACGTACCGGCATGGGGAGCCGGATATTTCCATGTAAATGAGGCAGGACACGTTGCTGTACGCCCTCAAGGCCTAGGGGGACCCTCAATTGATCTTTTTGAAGTCGTTTCGCGACTACGTCGTCAGGGAATTCATCCACCTCTGCTAGTCCGGTTTCAAGATTTGCTCCGCACGCGGGTCGTGCAGCTCAACCGGGCCTTCCGCCGAGCCATTGCTGAGGTCGGATATGCCAACGTCTACCAAGGCGTCTATCCGATCAAAGTGAACCAACTCCGTGAGGTAGTGGAGGAAATCTTAGAAGCGGGGCAACCTTTCTCTTTTGGACTGGAATGCGGCTCCAAGCCCGAATTACTGGCCGCACTGCCCTACTTGGAGCGTGACGACATGCTGCTCATCTGCAACGGATGTAAAGACCGTGCAATGATGCAGCTCATCCTAGCCGGCCAAGGCCTGGGCAAGCGGGTGATTCCCGTGCTGGAGCGCATGGAAGAGTTCGCGCTGCTTTTGGAGGTGCTCCACGACCGCCTGTTGCCACGTGCCAGCACGCCTGTGATCTTTGGCGTCCGGCTGCGCCTCTCGACCACCGGTGCTGGACTCTGGGCTGAATCAGGTGGCGAAACTTCCAAGTTTGGCTTGTCGCTGTCTGAACTGCTGGGCTTGCTGGACCGCGTGGCCGATACACGCTCTGGGCTTTCCCTCCAGCTGCTGCACTTTCACTTGGGCAGCCAGATCGCTTCGCTGACCCACATTCGCGAGGCTGTAACCGAGGCAGCCCGCATCTATGCCCGTTTGCGCCAACGAGGCTTTTCAATCACCTACCTGGACATTGGGGGTGGCCTAGGCGTTACCTACGAAGCAGGGAATCCACACGCCCCAGGAAGCATTGACTACACGCTAGAAGAGTACGCACGGGCCGTCGTTTCCACGTTGCGCCGCGTTTGCGACGAGGAAGGGGTACCTCCACCTGTAATTATTTCCGAAAGCGGACGAGCACTGACGGCTTATCATTCGGTATTTGTAACCGAAGTGCTGGGTATGCGCTCCAAACCCCGTGCAGCGCTGCTCAAAATCCCCCGAAATGGCACGCTGCCGGCCGAGCTCAAAGCTCTCTGGCAGCTCGTCGAAACCCTACCCAGCACCGCGCCGCTAGAAGCCTACCGGCATGCGCAAGCTTTGCGAGAAACGATTAACCAACACTTTCGGGAAGGTCGCCTTTCCCTAGAGCAAAAAGCCTTCGCAGAACAGCTCTACTGGATGGCTTCGAGCCGGATTCAAACCTGCCTGGCCGAACAGGGCACGTTTTCCTTTGAGCTGCCAGAACCCTTGCAGCAGCTTACCCTCGAACTTGCCGACCACTACCTGTGCAACTTCTCGGTCTTCCGTTCTTTGATCGACCACTGGGCCATTGGTCAGCACTTCCCCATCATGCCTATTCATCGGCTCAATGAACCGCCTACGCGACAAGGCATTTTGGTAGACCTTACGTGCGACTCCGATGGCCAAGTAAGCAACTTTGTCACCCCCTTTGGCCAAAAGCACACGCTGGAGTTGCACCCACTGCGGCCTAATGAACCCTACTATCTCGGCTTTTTCTTGATGGGTGCCTACCAGGACATTATGGGCGACCAGCATAATTTGTTCGGTCGCGTCACGGAAGCCCACGTATACGCCGACGAAGACGAGCCGGGCAACTTCTATCTAGAGCTGGTTCTGCCAGGGGCAACCGTTCAAGAACAACTGGCCCAGGTGCAATACTATCCCAATGACCTGGAGCGGCGCATGAACCGCCTGATTCAGGAAAAAGTACGTACGGGAGCTGTCCGCCCCCGCGAAGGGGTAGAAGTACTCGAGCTTTACCGGCAGATCTTCCGCGGCTCGACGTATCTGGAAGCCTAAACATTAAGCTGCCTGCCGCTGGCTTTTGCGAAGCAGATAGAGTGCTATGCCCAAAAGCTGAGCCGGAGGCACAGGGCGTACCAGACACGCATCGGCACCTGCCTGGTAAGCACGTGCAATCTCTTGGGGGTCATCGCTAGGCAACACCACAAGCAATGGTACCTCCATGAGAGGGGCTTCCTGCCGCAACCGCACCACGCGTTCCCAGGCAGGATGGGCATGCCGCGCCTCTAGAATGAGCAGCCTGCCCGGAAACGCACTACGCATCTCTAGCAGCGAGGCTACCCAATCTGGATCCGCTACCTGCAGCTGCCTGGTTGTCGTAGACGACCCGTACAGAGGCCCTTCACCTGTAGCGCTTGCTTGCGCCAGCCGTTCCTGTACGTGCTGCACGAGGTGCGTTAGTTCCTGTAAAAAAGCTTGCAATGTGCCTTGAGGGTGGGGCGTTTCAGGGATCGTTGTTTCCATATACGGCACGACAAACAACCTTATTGTTTTTACTTTATATCGGTTGCAATGCCCTCAACTTTACCCGCAATAGGCAATGCCCGCGCCAGCCCCTAAGAGCCTGTGCGGACTTGACTTTGGTGCACGCACGGCAGGCACAACCGTTCTGGCTTGGGATGGCCGCGACGGACGACTTCACCTGCGCGCCTGCCCACGCCAAACCGATGCGGATGCTTGGCTACACAAGCTCCTTTTGCCACACCCGCCTCGTCTTTTGGTGATAGACGCCCCGCTCAGCCTACCTCGTGCTTACGTCCAGCTGCCGGAAAAAAGCGAGCCCGATTTTTTCTTTCGCGTTGCCGATCGGCAGGCAGGGGCCATGTCGCCATTGTTCTTAGGAGGGCTTACAGCGCGTGCTATCGCGTTTGCCTATCACCTGCGCCAGCAAGGCTGTACGGTTTTGGAGACCTTTCCCCGCCTAGTGGCTACACGCCGCTTGCCAGAAAGCCTGCAATCCCGCTACCGCAACGACAATCCCGAGGTCTTTGCGCATGACCTCCTTGCCCTGCTTCCCCTTCCTTGTGCTGAACCCCCGACAAGTTGGCACGACGTAGATGCACTCTTGGCTTGGTGGACCGCCTGGCGCTACGTCCACCATCAAGCAGCTGCTTTAGGCGATCCCGAAGAAGGGCAAATCTGGTATTGAGCTTCAGCGCTCAGCTGAAGAACCTTCTGGCGTAAAGGTGGGACGATTTTCTGGGGTAAATAGTGTATAGCCTTCGGGATTCGGGTAGCCCAGTACCAGCTCGGCCAATAGACGTCCCATCCGAAAAGCATACCCCATACCATGCCCGCTAAAACCTCCTACCCAATAGCTGCCTTCTAGACCAGCGATGGAGCCAATGATCGGTAACCCATCTGGCGAAAAGCCCATCGTGCCACTCCAGCGACACATCACGGGAAGCGATCGAGCTTGGGGAAAGTAAGCCTGCAAGTAACGCTCCAGATCCATTTGCAGGGGTTCCGTGGTGATGTCCATGTAACCTACTTCTTCCTCCAGGTGTAGGTGTCGCGCACCTCCAACCAGCACATGACCACTAGGGAGCTGACGCACATAGAAAAATCCATCGTGCGTATAGAGCGGACTGGTGATCCAGCGATGCGCAGCCGGAAACGTGGCCAGCATCTGTGCGCGTACTGGCTGCACATAAACCGCCGTTTCGGGCAATAAGCGCGGCAGATAGGCATTCAACGCGAGCACCACCTGACCAGCCTCAACAGCGCCATAGGCTGTCTCCAACCGCACGCAGTTTGGTTGCGGAACCAGAGCTTCAACTGCATGGTGCGTTAGCACCAGCGCCTCACTACGACCAGCTAGGTGGTACACGAGCGCTACAGGATCCAAGCATCCGGCCTCAGGCAAAAACAAACCTCCCCGAAAACCTTGGGCCTGGAGACGCCGGTTGATTTCGGCTGAAGGCAGAAAAGCTGCCGGCACGCCTTCGCTACGAAGCCGCACTGCACCTTCACGCAATCGTTTTTCTTCTTCAGCCGAGCCAGCCACCAATAGCGCACCACTGCCTTCCCAACCGAAGGCCAAGGGATCCAGCTCCCGAAGCAACGCCTCTCGGTTTTCGCGCGTGAAGTGCCAGAGCTGGCGGGCACGCGATTCGCCGTAGCGCTGGCAATCTTTTAAAAAATCTGCCGTAGCTCCAGGCAGGATAAACCCAGCATTTCGGCCACTGGCGCCATCGGCTAAAGAAGCGGCCTCTAGGACTACCAGTCGCAAGCGCGGACGCAACCGGTGTAGCCAGAAAGCCGTCGCACATCCGACAACACCGCCACCGACAACGGCTACGTCGGCCCAACGGTCGGGCGCCTGATGCTGTCGATGCCAGAAAGAACGGGTCACGGTACAGCCTGAACGTCTACAACCAACCGCCCTTGGGTCCGGCCTGCCAGCATAGCTTCACTCCACGCTGGCACGTCGTCTAGAGCAATTACCCGCGTAATGCGATGCAACGCGTCTTTGGGCAGATCATGTGTCAGGCGATGCCAAGCGCGCCGCCGCAGTTCCTGGGGACAGGTGTTGGAGTCAATGCCTAGCAAGTTGATCCCGCGCAAAATAAACGGGAAAACCGTAGTGTGAAATGCTGCACTGTGCGCCAGACCACATGCTGCAACGCTACCGTGCCGCCGGGTTTGGCTCAAGATCGCAGCCAGCGTAGGCCCCCCCACGGTGTCGATGGCTGCAGCCCACTGCGCGTGATCTAAGGGTCGACGCGGCCCCTCCCCCAGCTCCTGCCGATCGATTATGCGCGCAGCCCCCAAGGCCTGCAGCATAGCATGCGCTTGAGGCTTACCCGTTGAGGCCACTACCTCATAGCCCAAGTGTGCCAGAATAGCCACAGCCAAACTCCCAACCCCTCCACTGGCCCCGGTGACCACAACCTCGCCTTGGTCTGGCGTCAGCCCATGCGTTTCCAGTGCCATAATGGCCAGCATAGCAGTAAGCCCAGCCGTACCAACAGCCATCGCCTCTAGCGGCGTTAGCCTGCGCGGCAGCGGCACTGTCCACTCCGCACGTACACGTGCCCGTGTAGCATACCCTCCCCAGTGTTCCTCACCTATACCCCAACCGGTTACAATAACTGTCTGCCCAGGCTTCACCTCCGGGTGCCCTGACTCCAGCACCGTACCGACCAGATCAATCCCAGGCACAAACGGATAATCCCCCCGAACAACTTTCCCTTTTCCCGTAACCGCCAGCGCATCTTTGTAGTTTAGGCTGGAGTAATGCACTTCCAGCAGTACATCACCCTCCGGGAGGTGGTCTTCCGATAACGTTTCAAAGCGAGCCTGAACCTCCCCGTGCTCATCCTTATGCAGTACAAGCGCGCGCATGCGTTATAGAGCCGTTTTGTGAAAACGATCCTCCAAAATAGGCATTCTTAAAAGCAGATGCACTGAAGTCTAAAGCAGTACAACAGGCTGCAACTTTTTGTCTTCTTCACGTTTTCACAAAGTAAGGTGAGCAATGGATCAGGGAGCGAGCGGCCATGCATCGCAGGGGATTGGATAAGCTGGATCTCCCGCGCCTGCGTTTCGCGCAAGCTGAGCAAACGTACACGGTACGCATGCTGCTTAGCCTTGCCCTTACACTTGGACTCTTGATCGTGCTGGTGCGGCTTCCGTGGCATGTAGCACCTCCGCCTATCGGCTGGCGTTTGGTCGATGAAGACCGGCGCCTAGCATTGATCGCAACCCAGCTGGAAGCGCGCGCAGCTGAAGACACCGGTGTGCCAATTACGCGCTTTGCCATCCCAGAAACCGAAGCCAAAAACGAGGGGACACGCGACTCCAGCGAGTTTCAAGCACAAGACTTCCCACAAAAGCCTGAACCCCCAGCTCGTCTTGAAGCCATGGAAGCCATCTTAGAGCATGCAGAGAAACCTCCCCAGATCATAGGGGGACTGGGGGCCTACTATATCCATATTGAATACCCAGAAGAGGCCATTCGGGCTGGGATTGAAGGGCAACTGGTACTGCGTTTTGTGGTGGAAAAAGACGGTACACCTACCCATATTCGCGTGATTAAGCCCCTCCACCCGCTTTGCGACTCAGCCGCCGTAGCCGCCCTGCGACGCACCCGCTTTATTCCTGGCATGCAAAACGGCCAGCCTGTGCGCGTGCACATGCAGCTACCCGTGCGCTTCCGCTTACTCCCTAACCCGGCCGAAAGCAGCAATCCCGATCGCTAAACCTACCAACCACGCACCACGCCCTCTCGGTGCTGATCTTCGCGCGCCTCTGACAAGGCCTCCCTCAACGTACCCAAATACAGCAGCTCCTCGTCTACACGACGTCTCCAGCGTTGACGTGCCGCGGGATTGCCTTCCACCCAACGAAATGTGGCCTGCGTGCCATCTTCAGCTGCGGTCAATATGCCGCGCAGCGCACACGTTGGCCCTAGCCATCCGCCTTCTTGCCAACGAGCCGAAATTTCGACCACGTACTGCATGGCAAGCGGATTAAAACTCCAACTTTCGACGCGTACCCAAACCGGATAAGACCGCCCGCTTAGTTGCTCCACAAGCTGCACCAGCGCAGCCTCAGCCAGACGTGCTACCTCGGCCTTACGCTCGGCTTCGGTTTTGGCCCGAAGTTGATGCCTAAGGGTAGCTATCCGCACTGGCTGAGGCCCTCCGGCATACACTTCAACTGTCATAGTGGCAACCAAACCCGCACGCAACTGCTGACTTAAGGCATAACGGAAATCAGGGAAAGTGGGGAGTTCAGCCAGTTCAACAACGCCTTCCCAGGCCTTAATCGGCCACTCAAGGGCACTCTGCGGGTCTTGGACCAATTGCATCCGAAGATACCCTTGAGGCAAAGGTGCTACCGCAAGCGGCTCCCACGTTGCCGCTGCATAGCGCTGCCGCTCCAGACGAGGATGCAGGCGGTAATACAAACGGGACAGCGTTCCTTGATACGGGTACTGCACCTCCGGTGCTACCTGGAGCCGCTTAGGCGAAGCGCTAAACCCAGCCTGATCACAAACCGAGCGCCCTTGAAACCATCCACATACCTCAAGCAGCAAGCGTTCCTGATCTCCTAACATCGCGTCCGGCACAGGAATGCGCGTCGAAGTTCCCCAAAATAGCGTGTCGTAGCGCGCGCTCAGCAGCAGCAACTGCACAGAATCGGGCCTTACAGGCTGCAAGCGACCAGGCCACTTGCGGACCACAAAGCGCGCTTTCACCGCCAGCGTATCCCATCCTATGCGCTCAAGCGCTAGGGTCTCAAGACGATAGGGAGACGAAAGTTGACAGGCGCTCCACACCAAACTCAGCAGCACAGCACCTGCACGGGCTACGTAGCCCATGGTCTAGGGATGATTTCGTTAGCGAGCTAGGCCTGACTGACCGTTGGGCAAAATACCTCGAAAATGCGCCCAAAAAAGCGCCGCTGCATGAATGCCATGGAGAATCTTGCCTTCATCAGCCAAGCGCAAAGCCTCGCTAGGGGTTAGCAGGCGAATTTCCATTTCCTCAGCAGGATCCAAGCAAGGCGGACCTACCTGCCGTGCTTTTCGAGCAACGAAAATATGGGCCAAGTTCGTATGCTTACTAGGATCAGGTGCAAAACACCCCAGCGATTC
This sequence comes from Rhodothermus bifroesti, assembly GCF_017908595.1. Classification (NCBI taxonomy): domain Bacteria; kingdom Pseudomonadati; phylum Rhodothermota; class Rhodothermia; order Rhodothermales; family Rhodothermaceae; genus Rhodothermus; species Rhodothermus bifroesti. The sequence goes on along the minus strand of NZ_JAGKTL010000002.1, from coordinate 512,872 downwards.
CCAAACCGCCGCTTCATAACCCGTCTCTTCTAAAAGCTCCCTGCGTGCAGCATGCAACGGATCTTCACCTGGCTCGACTCCGCCTGCCGGAAGCTCCAGGCTTAGCGTCCCAACCCCATGCCGGTACTGCTCCACAAAAACGAGCTGCCCCTCTTCCGTCAAGCACAGCACGCATACCCAATCGGGATATTCTACCACATGAAATTCTTCAATCTCCGTACCGTTAGGCAACTGCACCCGATCGACGCGCAGCTTCATCCACCAGCGATGCAGCAAGTACTCTTGCTGCAAAACCTTCCAAGACTTTGACGACATCTATCGATAACGTAACACCAAGATTTCCCTTGCTAAGGGCTGCAAATCCTATACCGGCAGCGGATAACGCTCGCTGTAACAAAAAGATGCACCACACCGGAACGCTTTTTTGCACATGGCATAAATTTTCTTCAAGAAACCTTAACAAAATAAAAACTGAACTATGTCCACGCTCGTTGCTGCGCGTCGCTGGTTAGAAGACCACCGACTCATGGGTTATGATTTGATCCGCATGTACTTAGGTATTGCGCTGTTTGTGCGTGGCTGGCTTTTTGTTGGTGATTCTTCGCGATTTATGGCGCTAGTAGAAGGGCGCAACTTGGATTGGTTCCTGCCGATGGCAGCCGTTCACTACGTAGCGCTGGCGCATTTGGTAGGGGGCCTTATGCTGACTGCCGGTTTGCTTACGCGGCTTGCAGCATGGGCACAGGTGCCTATTCTGTTTGTGGCCACGTTTTTTGTACACCTGCATGAAGGACTTTTAGCCGCGGGCCAGTCGCTGGAGCTTTCGGCGCTGGTGTTCTTTCTGCTACTGGTTTATGGCCTTTTTGGCGCTGGACCCTACTCGCTGGATGCCCGCATGCTGGCCCCAGCAGCTGCGCAGCAAGTCGCCGAAACGCCAGAGCCTTAGGCTGCCTCCTTTGCTTCAAAAGAGAGCGCTGCCGAGTTGATGCAGTAGCGCAACCCCGTAGGAGGGGGGCCATCGGGAAATACATGCCCCAGGTGACCGCCACAGGCAGCGCAGTGCACCTCAATGCGGTGCATGCCCAAGCTGTAGTCGTCCGACATTTCAATGTGTTCCGGCGCAACTGGCGCATAAAAGCTCGGCCACCCTGTTCCTGAGTCAAACTTCGTCTCCGAAGAAAAAAGCGGCAGCCCGCATCCAGCGCATCGGTAAAGACCAGGCGCTTTATGATCCCAATACTTTCCTGTAAACGCTGGCTCGGTGCCCTGCTCTCGTAAAACGTGATACTGCTCTGGCGTCAGCAGACGTCGCCAGACTTCTTCGGTATAGATGACTTTAGGAACTGCCATAGAGCTTAGCTTCGGTATTGATCAGCGTTTTAACGAGCTTGCGCCGGGCATGCTCCTCACGTATCATGTAAGCTAAGCTGCGAATCTGCGTCAATATGCTTGAACGATGTATACAGAAAGCGCTTTTCCATTTAAACAACCCATTGTTTGGGAACCTAGGCCAGAATGGATCAAGGCTAGCAATCTGCAGCGTTTTATAGAGCGTCATGGCATCGACTCCTTAGATGCCTTGCTCTTGCGCGCGTCTGAAGACCCGGAGTGGTTCTGGCCGGCTGTATTAGAAGACCTCGATATTCGCTTTTATGCACCGTACCATCAGATCGTCGACCTCAGTGAAGGACCAGCTTTCCCCCGTTGGTGCGTGGGCGGCAAGCTGAACATCGTACATAACCTGCTTGACAAATGGCAAAGCAGCGAAGCCGCTGAGCGCGTAGCATTGCGCTGGGAAGGCGAAGAAGGCACGCTGCGCATCCTTACCTATGCTGGATTGCATGCCGAGGTTTGCCGCTGCGCTCGTGCCTTGCTGGAGCTGGGTTTTCGCAAGGGTGACGTGGTCGCGTTATTTATGCCCATGACCCCTGAGCTTGTGATCGCTTTTTTGGCCACAATCAAGCTGGGGGGTATCGCATTGCCGCTGTTTAGCGGCTATGGTGCCGAGGCCGTGCGCACCCGCATCTGCGATGCCGAGGCTCGGTTTTTGTTTACGGCCGATGGGTTTTACCGTCGTGGCAAGCCCATTCTGCTCAAACCTACAGCCGACGAAGCGCTGGTCGGATGCCCAAGTGTCGCCCATGTGGTGGTGTTGCGCCGTCTGGAAGCCGAAGCACTCGCTGTGCCTATGCAACCTGGACGCGACCACTGGTGGCATGAGCTTGTTTGGTCCCAACCGACCGAAGCCGAAACCGTCCGCACCGATGCCGAAGACGTGCTCATGCTCATTTACACAAGCGGCACCACGGGCCGGCCTAAAGGGGCTGTCCATACGCACTGCGGTTTTCCTATTAAAGCCGCCCAAGACATGTACCAGTGCATGGACCTTAAGCCCGGTGAAACGATGTACTGGGTAACCGATATGGGCTGGATGATGGGTCCTTGGTTGGTTTTTGGCACGCTGCTCATTGGCGCTGCGATGGTGCTTTACGACGGAGCGCCCGACTATCCGGACATCGACCGGCTTTGGGCGCTTGTCGAGCGCCATCAGGTAACGCACCTGGGGATCTCCCCTACCCTTATTCGGACACTTCGGCCTTATGGACCAGAACCCCTTCGCCGCCACGACCTCTCCAGCCTACGCGCCGTAGGATCCACGGGAAGTCCTTGGGATCCTGAATCGTGGCTTTGGTGCTTCGAACACGTGCTCGGAGGCGAAAAGCCTATCCTCAACTATTCAGGCGGTACAGAGATCTCTGGAGGTATCCTGTGCGGGAATTTCTTCCGGCCACTTAAACCCTGCGCATTTTCAGATCCGGTACCTGGCATGGCGGCTGATGTGGTGGATGAGCAAGGTCGACCCGTGCGGGGTGCTGTCGGTGAGCTGGTAATCCGCAAGCCATGGATCGGCATGACGCGTGGCTTTTGGCGTGATCGCGAGCGTTACCTCGACACCTACTGGCGCCGCATCGAAGGCCTCTGGGTGCATGGCGACTTTGCCGCTATCGATAGCGACGGCCTTTGGTACATTCTGGGACGCTCGGACGACACGATCAAAGTGGCTGGCAAGCGGCTAGGACCCGCCGAGGTTGAAGCAGTGCTCAATGCCCACCCCGCCGTGGCTGAAAGCGCTGCGATAGGGGTACCCCACGACGTCAAAGGCGAAGAGGTGGTCGCGTTTGTGGTGCTGCAGCCCGGCTATGCCCCTTCAGAGGCCCTGCGCCAAGAGCTGATCGACCAGGTAGCTGCTGCCCTGGGCAAACCCCTGAAGCCTCGGGAGGTGCGCTTTGCAGCTGCATTGCCCAAAACGCGCAATGCCAAAGTCATGCGCCGCGTAATCCGAGCGGTCTACTTGGGACTAGACCCTGGCGACCTAAGCAGCCTTGAAGATGTGGGCGCACTTGAGGCGATCCGAAAAGCTTACTAAATGTGCCTTGCCCAACACCGCCGGATCAACTAACTTGCATGGCACCAAAGGCTCTGCGTACCGGTATGCGACGTTTTGGTCTCGGTCTTTTTAGTATTTTTTTGCTTATTGCGGCTTGCCGCCGTGCACCCTCGGTGCCCGAGCCAGGCACCGAAGCTTACCAAGAAGCCATTACGGCTTTTTATACCGGTCTGGCTGCGCTACAAGCCGGCGAAGATCGGGGAGCACGCACGCTGCTGGAACGCACCACCGAACTGGCACCAGGCGAGCCTGCTGCCTGGGCTAACCTAGGACTGTTGGCCCTGCGCCGAAATGACCTCCCTGCCGCCCGTCGCTATCTGGAAGAGGCTGCACGCTTAGCTCCCGAAAGTGCCCGCATTCAGCTGCTGCTGGCCCGCCTATCACTGGCGGAAGGGCAGCCCGAGCAGGCCCGTTCCTACATCACGCAAGCGCTGCAAAACGATCCAGCAGACCTGGAAGCCGCCTACCTGCTTTTTCAACTGCTCGAAGAACGCCCCTCCCCTAACGATACCCTCACAGCCGATGCCTTGCTCAACCAGCTCACTACGCAGCACCCCGATAACCAAGCCCTCTGGCTAGAGCGCCTGCGACGCGCGGTGGCCACACAAGATGTTCAGGAACTGCACTACGTAAGCAACCAGCTTCAACCGCTCGTACCAACCTGGCCCGCTGAAGCGCAAACCGTATGGCACGAACTGCTTACCCAGATCCGAACTGCAGATTGGAACAGGCTGCGCCCCCAGGTAACCTTCTTGCGCAACACACTACTGCAGCACCCTGCCTTTCGGGCAGATCTAGCTGAATTGCAACCCCCACCCGAAGTGCTCACCCCCCCACTGACAGACCCGCTGCGGCTCAAGCCGCCTTCTGCCACTTTTGCCCTTCCAGACTCGCTCCTAACCTTCCGCACAGCGCCAATGACTGCGGCTCCGGTTGAGGCCCTCCTGGTCACCTGGAAAAGCAGCGACACACCACCCGCGGTGTTGCACATAGGGCCAGAAGCCGTGGTCTTCGACGACGGCATAACGCTAAAACGTCCAGAACCACCACGAAGCAGCGTCTTACCCCTGTACAGCGTTGCCTTGCTGGACTACAACAATGACTTTCGCATGGACGTGGCCCTTCTTGGCCGGCAGGGCTTGCGCCTCTACCGCCAAGAAGCCGATGGCAGCTTTTCAGAAATGGCCCTCCTTAATCTTGGGAAAATTACGCCTACAGGAATCTGGGTGGTCGACTTTGATTTGGATGGAGATCTGGACCTGCTTGTCGGCGATCAGAGTGGTGTTTTTTTGATAAGCAATAACGGGGATCAAACCTTCCGTACCCAACACGTCTTCAACACCCCGCCCCGCCAGCTCACCTGGGCCGACCTCGATGGCGATGGCGACCCCGAACTGGTCCTGCTCGACCTTCAGGGAACCCTACACCTCTGGCGCAACGAACGCCAGGGCCTCTTTATGCCCGAACCGCAGATACCCCAGCTTACCACCTGCGCCCTTACGATCGCTGACCTGGATCACAACGGCCAGCTCGACATCATCTTACTGCAGCCTAATGGCAACTTCCAACAACTCACCTTTGACCGCTACACCCGCAGCTGGCAAACCCAACCCCTCTCTGCACGCCTCCCCGCCTTATCCGAAGAGGCCTGTCGGCAAGCCCACTTTTTCACTGCCGACCTGGACAACAACGGCGCCCAAGACCTCATTGCTTCAGTACCTTTCCAAACCTGGATTTGGCTCACCAATGCCCAAGGCCATCTGCGCAGGGAACCCCTTACGTTGCCACTGCAGGCCTTCGATGCAGCCGACCTCGACAACGACGGCCGCCTGGACCTGGTTGCTCGCCAGGCTGATGGCACACCTGCAAGCCTGCACAACCAAAGCGATGCACCTTATGGCTGGACGCAACTCCACCCACAGGCCGTCGTTGTAGGCGACCAGCGCGTCAATGCCTTCGGCATTGGCGGTACGATAGAAATCCGTACCGGCCTACTTTACCAAAAACAGGTCATCCGAAGACCTGTTGTACACTTTGGGCTAGGCCTGGCCGAACGCGTACCCCTGGCCCGTATCGTCTGGCCCAACGGCAACGTGCAGGCCGAGTTCAACTTAGCCGCCAACCAGACCGTCCAGGCCACACAACGCCTAAAAGGCTCTTGCCCCTGGGTCTTTACATTCGACGGCCAGCAAATGACCTTTGTCACCGATTTTATTTGGGGCTCTCCACTCGGTTTGCGTATTAATGCCCAAGAAACGGGAGACATCGCCCAAACCGAAGACTGGATCAAAATCCGTGGCGACCAGCTGCGCCCACGGGATGGCCTCTACGACGTACGCATTACGGCCGAACTCTGGGAAACACACTTCTTCGATCACGTGTCGCTGCTGGTAGTCGACCACCCTGAGAACACAGAAATCTGGGTAGACGAACGCTTCGCCTTTCCCCCACGCCAGCTACAACTTTATGTAACAGGACCCGTAGCGCCCGTCACGCAAGCCATCGATCATCAAGGACGAGACGTAACTGCCCTTGTGGCCCAGCGCGACGGCCGCTACTTTAACACGTTTAGGCTCGGCGCCTATCAGGGCATTGCTGAACCCCATTTCATCGAGCTGGATCTGGGGGAGGCGGTGCCTACCCACAAACCGCTCTATTTAATCGCCTATGGTTGGCTTCGACCAACCGACAGCTCAATCAACGTAGCTATCAGCCAAGGCAACCATGCACGACCCCGTGGCTTGCAGCTTGAAGTCCCCGACGGCCAAGGCGACTGGCGCGTAGCTTATCCAGACCTGGGCTTTCCGGCCGGTCGAGGCAAAACCATTGTGATAGACCTTACCAACCTGCTTCCCGAAAAGGGACCTTACCGCGTGCGGCTACGCACCAACCTGGAAATCTACTGGGACTGGATCGGCTGGGCCGAAGCGCGCCCCAACACGCGGCTACGTACGCAACGCCTGCACCCGCAACGTGCGGAGCTTCGCTACCGGGGCTACTCTGCTACTGTGCAACCCGATCATTCGATGCCGGAAATTCCCATCTACGACTCCCTGGCTGCTACAGCACAACGCTGGCGCGACCTGGAAGGCTACTACACACGCTGGGGCGACGTGCGCGAGTTGCTGGCCGAAATCGACGACCGCTACGTGATCATGAACGCTGGTGATGAGCTTGTCTTCCATTTTCCGGCCTTACCAGATCCACCGCAAGGCTGGTCGCGCGACTTTGTGCTCATTGGCGACGGCTGGGTCAAAGACGGCGACTACAACACGACCTTCTCCAGGACGGTACACCCCCTTCCCTATCATGGTCAACCAAGCTACGACACCCCCATTGCTCGCTTATGGGACGACCCGGTCTACCGCCGCTTTCCCGAAGACTGGCTCCGCTTCCACACACGCTACGTTGCGCCAGACCGCTTCGACCAGGCACTGGTACTACAACCCACCCCTAGGTAAAAGCCATGCTAGCCATAACCTCGGGTTAAATATCTTCCACAAAGAATCTAAAAAGCGCTTCCAAATCAAACATTCTCTTTTGTAAACTAACGTCTCCGGGATCTACTACCACGGTCTATGAACCTTTGCGTCTGCATTAAACAGGTACCGGATATTCAGGCCCCTTTTCGCATTATAGACGGCCACTTGCGGTTTGATGTAGCACGTTATGTGCCTAACGCGTACGACGCTTCGGCTGTCGAGGGCGCCTTGCAGCTTATTGAACAGCACGGCGGGAAAGTCGAGGTGGTCTCGATTGGCCCCCCTGAAGTCTCTGAAACCCTTCGTAAAGCCTTGGCCATGGGGGCTCTAGCAGCCTACCACATCGAGGCCGACCCAACCGGCTGGGATGCTGACGCAACCGCTGCTGTGCTTGCAGCCTTCTTTCAGCGCCGCGCCTACGATGCCATCTTTACCGGTAAGCAGTCCCAGGATACCGACGCCGGGCTCATTGGCCCCATGCTGGCTGAGCGGCTGGGATTGCCCTATGTGAGCAATGCTGTAGGCCTGGCTTATGAAAACGGCCGTCTCGTAGTTACCCGTCAAGGCGACATTGGCCGAGAAATTATTGAACTCACGCTGCCCGGCCTGGTGACCATTTCCAACGACATGAACACCCCCCGTATTCCATCGATTCGGGGCATCATGGAAGCGCGCCGCAAGCCTATCGAGCGGCTTACGCTTGCCGATTTAGGTCTTTCGACCAATCACCTCACGCCTCGGGTGTACGTAACCGGCTATCGTCCACTGCCGCCGCGGCCTCCAGGTCGCCGGCTTGAAGGTGAACCAGCCAACGTCGCAAGAGAACTCCTTCGTTTGCTCCGTGAAGAAGCCCGCGTACTTTAAAGCATGCTTACCTACCTCTGCCACATTACGGTTCAAAACGAGCGCCCAACGCGAACGACACTCGAAGTGCTCACGCATCTACGCCGTCTGGCTTACCGAGACCATGCCCGGCTGGCTGCTTGCGTGCTGCACCCAGAAGCAGCTTCTGTGGTCGAGGCGCTTAAAGCTTACGGTGTCGAACAGGTTTACCTCATCCGGCATCCCCTCTTCAAGCAGCACCTAAACGCGCCGGTTATTGCGGCCCTAGAAGCAGTGTTTAAGCAGGCAAAGCCGGCTTTGATGGCGTTTGCTTCAACAGAAGCTGTAAAAGACGTGCTCGGCGCCCTGGCTACACGCGTGGGCGCTGTCGCCGTCCCCGACGTCTCAGCATTTGACTTTGGTTCAACGTTTACAGCAACGCGTCCAGTGATGGCTGCACGCGCATTGGCCGACGTAACTGTAGCTGACCAACCGGTGCTGGTTTCGGTTCGTGCCGGGGCTTATCAAGCCCAGCCTGCCGAAACGTCCGTAGAACCTGAGCTGGTTGAGATCCCTTTGGAAATCGACGCCGCGGCACTGCGCGCTACGCTACGTGAGGTGATCACAGGAGCAACAGGCCAGCTTGACCTCTCAGAGGCTTCCATTGTAGTGGCAGCTGGACGCGGTGTGCGTGACGAAGCCGGCAAGCAACTCGTTGAAGCGCTTGCACGCGAGCTGGGCGCTGCCGTAGGCGCTTCGCGTGCAGCTATCGAAAGCGGACTTTTCCCGGCTTCGCTCCAGATTGGCCAAACTGGCAAAGTCGTCTCGCCCATCCTATACATTGCTGTAGGCATCTCGGGTGCCATTCAGCACGTGGCCGGCATGGCAGGCAGCCAGATCATCGTCGCAATCAACAAAGATCCCAATGCCCCGATTTTCAACCTCGCTACTTATGGAATCGTGGGCGATCTATACCAGATCCTCCCTATTTTGATCGAGGAAATTCGCGTCCTTAAAACCTAATGGAAACGGATCGTTTTGGCTGTATCATTGTAGGCGGGGGCGTCGCAGGCCTCAGCGCGGCTATGGTGCTAGCGCGCCACGAGGTGCCCTTTCTTTTGATCGAGCGCGGGGCATACAGCGGCGCGAAAAATGTTTCGGGAGGCGTGCTCTGGGGCACCGACCTAGCCCGACTGGTGCCTGCATACTGGAACGACCCAGAGGCCGGCTTCGAGCGCTTTATTAACCATCGGCGACTGACCTTTCTGGATGAGCAATCAGCCTTTTCGCTCGACTTTAAGTCCTCGCACTACGAATCGCCTCCCTACATGGGTGTTACTGTGCTGCGCGCTGTATTCGACCGCTGGCTGGCCAGCAAAGTGCAGGAGGTCATCGACCAAAGCGCTTGTGCCGACGTCTCCCTTTTGGTTTTTGACGTGTTGGTCGAGCGCCTGCTCACGCAAGATGGCCGCGTGATCGGCGTCGAAGCTGGTGGCGAGCGCTTTTACGCCGACTGCGTCATTCTAGCCGAAGGCGTCAATAACCTGCTCACCCGACAAATTGGTCTGCAGGCCGACTACGTTCCGGCCCACTACATGGCTGTAGGTGTCAAGGAAGTGCTCCGCTTCGACGAAAGGGTCCTAGAAGATCGGTTTCAGCTTTCTGGGCGCAGCGGACTAGCCAACGAGTTCCTCGGTGCGATTACCGAAGGCGTTGAGGGCGGTGGCTTCCTCTATACCAATCGCAACACGGTGTCTATTGGTTTGGTGCTCGGCATAGCCGATCTAGCACGCCAGCATAAAACCCCCTATGAGCTATTGGACCGCTTCAAAAGCCACCCCGTAATTGCCGATATGATCCGCGGGGGTGAGGTGGTCGAATATGCGGCACATGTCGTCTCTACAGGCGATCTGCGGGCCATGCCGCGCGAAGTGTATGCCGATGGCGTGCTTGTGGTCGGTGAAGCAGCCAATCTGTTGCTCAACACCGGGAGAGCCATTCAAGGCATGGACTTCGCCATGCACTCAGGCATCCTTGCTGCTGAAACAGTCCTTGAAGCGCGCGCGGCAGGAGATTTTTCGGCTGCTACATTGCAACGCTACCGAGAGCGCCTCGAGCAAAGCTACGTGCTGCAAAACATGCGGAACTTTCAGGCGGCTGTCCGTTTGCTCCATGAGCCGGTGATGCGAGAGCGCCTGCCCCGCCTGGCGTGCGACCTGGGTCGCGCTGTTTTTCAGGTAGAAAACCGCCCAACCCCCAAGCTGCGCCAGATCATACGCGACGTCGCAAGACGCCACGGCTCTCCACTAGAACTGCTTAAACTTGCCTATCGCGCTTGGAAAGCCCTCTAAGCCATGACTATCGCCGAACGCTTGGGAAAGGTTAACTATCGCAACCAAGACCGTCGGGATGCCCACCCGCACATCTTGGTCGATACCAGCATTTGCAACACGGTATGCCCACACAAGGCCACAACTTACGTGTGCCCAGCCCACTGCTACGTGCGCGATGAAGCAGGACAAGTACAGTTCCAGTTTGAAGACTGCATAGAGTGCGGCACGTGCCTGTACGCCTGTGACCAAGGTGCCGTCACGTGGAACTTTCCGGATCCCGCACAGGGCCGTGGCGTGAATTGGAATTACGGCTAACCTTAGGAAAAGATGAGCACATTCCCTTTTAACCCAGATGATGCCTTCCTCTTCGAATCGATGCTGCGCGAAGAGGATCGGCTGATCATGGAAGCCGCGCGAGAATACGCCCAAACGCATCTGGAACCCCGCGCTTTGGAAGGCAACCAGCAGGGCGTGTTTCACCGAGAGATTCCACGAGAAATGGGCGCGCTAGGATTGCTAGGGGCAACGATTGACCCTCAGTACGGTGGTGGGGGCGCTAGCTACACCGCCTATGGCTTAATTGCCCGAGAGCTGGAACGTGTGGATTCGGCCTATCGCTCATTCATGTCGGTGCAGTCGTCGCTGGTGATGTTTCCCATTGAGAAGTACGGTACGGAAGAACAAAAGCGAAAATTTCTGCCTAAACTAGCTGCTGGCGAGCTGATTGGTTGTTTTGGCCTGACCGAGCCCAATCATGGCTCTGATCCGGGCTCCATGGAAACAACGGCCCGGCGCGTAAGCAATGGCTGGATACTCAATGGCACCAAGGCCTGGATCACGAATGCCCCCATTGCAGATCTTGCGGTCGTCTGGGCGCGCGCCAAAACGCACCCGGGCGACGAGGGCGAAATTATGGGCTTTATTCTGGAGCGGGGCATGTCTGGCCTTTCAACGCCAGAAACCCCAAACAAAATGTCGCTACGCGCTTCGTCAACAGGAGAAATCGTGATGGAAGACGTGTTTGTGCCCGAAGCCAACGTGCTTCCAGGCGTTCGCGGCTTGCGAGGTCCTTTCTCTTGTCTCAGCAACGCCCGCTACGGTATTGCCTGGGGGACGGTGGGAGCAGCTGAAGACTGTTACCGGCGCGCGCGGCGCTACGTATTGGAACGCACGCAGTTTGGCTATCCACTGGCAGCGATGCAGCTTATCCAAAGCAAGTTAGCCTATATGCTTACCGAAATCACCCAGATGCAACTGTTGGCCTTTCGCCTAGGCCAGCTGGCTGACGAAGGCAAGATTACACCGGCCCAAATTTCCCTGGCCAAGCGCAACAATGCTGCCAAAGCCTTGGAGATTGCGCGCATGGCGCGGGACATGCACGGTGCCAATGGCATTGTAGGCGACTATCGGGTGATTCACCACATGGTCAACCTTGAAAGCGTCAATACCTACGAGGGTACCTACGACATTCACGGGCTTATCCTGGGACGAGAAATCACCGGTATTCAGGCTTTTGTGCCCCGTGGAAATGACCTCCGACAACCCCAACCGACATCTTCTATGCAGTCTTAAAGGGTTAAAATAATGCCTTGATTTTCATTTTTTGGTTAGTGTACTTTGGGGCGTGTTTGGGAAACTGCATGTTGTTTTGGGAACTGCATGTATGGTGTCGTTGCTGCAGCGAATAGGGCCTTTGGCGTTGCTGGTAAGTCTTATTGCAGCTACCTTGCTTTTGAAGCATGGCACATCATCGTCTTCTTCAACCATAGAGATCGATACAACGGCCGCTCGGCAACGCTACGGGTTTTATTTCAAAGAGGTGGCTAAAGCAATAGGGATCGACTTCGTCCATACGGTGCCTACTTTTGACCGCCGCTTAGCGCACATCATGCCTCAGATTGCATCGATTGGGGCTTCGGTCTCGGTAGTGGATTTTGATCGCGATGGCTGGTACGACCTTTACCTAACCAACAGCGGAGAGGGCAGCCAGAATGCCCTTTACCGCAATTTAGGCAACGGTCGCTTTGAAGATGTTGCAGCTCTGGTAGGACTAGCGGATGTTAACCGTCCGGGTACCGGCGTTTCGGTAGGTGCTGTTTGGGGCGACTACAACAACGATGGTTACGAAGACCTTTTCCTGTACAAGTGGGGCCGTCCGGAGCTGTTCCGCAATGAACAAGGACGCACTTTTACACGGGTAACCGAAGAAGCTGGCCTGCCTGCTTGGGCTAATATTGGAGCAGCCACTTGGCTAGACTTCGACAACGATGGGTATCTTGATCTTTTCTTTGGGGGTTTTTATCCAGAACAGCTAAACCTTTGGGAGCTGCCGCACACAGCCATTATGCCAGAAAGCTTCGAGTATGCGCAAAATGGCGGCCGCAAGTTCCTCCTACGTAACCGAGGTGACGGTACCTTTGAAGACGTCTCATACCTGTTAGGTCCAGATACGCACCGCTGGATGCTGGCCGTAGCGGCTGTAGATGTTCAAGGAACGGGATACCCTGATTTGATCATTGCCAACGACTACGGGGTCGACGAGCTGTACCTTAACGATAAGGGCACAGGCTTTCGGGCAGCTGGCGCAGCCAGTGGAATCGGCTTTATCCCTAAAAGCGGGATGGGTGTTGCGGTGGGCGACATTTTTAACGATGGCCGCCTGGCGTTGTACATTTCCAACATTTTTGAAGATGGCATTTTGCTCCAAGGAAACAGCTGCTGGGTACCGCGTACCTCTACTCCGACCCCTACCCCCCAGTATGTTAACCTAGCCCGTACACTCAACATTGAACAAGGCGGCTGGAGCTACGGTGCGCAGTTTGGGGACCTAAACAACGATGGCTATCTCGATCTTTTTTTGACAAACGGGTACATTTCTGCTCACCCCAGCGAAAGTTACTGGTACGACTTTTCTAAAATCGTAGGTGCACATAAAGCCATTATCCAGGATGCACGCAACTGGCCCGCTATGCGTGGACGTAGCCTAGCAGGCTACCAGCCCAAGCGGGTGTGGCTCAACGATGGAAGCGGACGCTTTTGGGATGTGGCCCAAGAGGTGGGCGTACGCGAAACATACGACGGTCGCGGTGTAGCCTTAGTGGACTTGTGGAATCGCGGCGTGCTAGATGTCGTTGTGGCGCACCAGAACGGCCCGGTTCTCGTCTATCGTAATATGGCTGACCCGCTACACCAAGCCTGGATTGCGTTCGAGTTGGAAGGACGCCTCAGCAACCGCAGTGCCTTTGGAGCGGTGGTCACGGTTTACTGGAATGGACAGCAGCAACGACAACCTGTAATGGCCAGTAGCGGCTTTGCTGCCCAAAACATGCGCCGGCTTCATTTTGGTTTAGGCCAGGCTACCCAGGTCGATAGCGTTGTGGTACGCTGGCCCTCTGGGCACACCCAAACCCTGGTGGCTCCTGCCCTGCGCACCATACATCGCTTACATGAAGCGCTAGATGGTGTATAATGGCTGCACTTGTACAAAAGTTCTCTGGCTTACAAAGCCGCCTGCGGTACGACAGCCGCATGACGGCCCCGCTTTTTATTACCCTGATCTTACTTACAGGGCATTTCTCTTTTGGCATCTTGGAAAGCCTATGGCAGACGCTGCTGGCTATTGGGACCGCTGTTGCTGCAGAAGTAAGCCTAAGCAGGCTATTTCGTAAGCGCTGGCCCCACCTAGCCAGTGCTTATATTACTGGCATCAGCGTAGGCATTCTGGTGCGTACACCATACTACTGGCCTTTTGCCCTGGGCAGTTTGCTTTCGATCACTTCTAAATATGCCCTCCGCTTTCGCAACCGCCACCTGTGGAATCCGTCCAACTTTGGCATCTGTGCCTTGCTGTTTCTAGCTCCTGAAGCCGTAGCCCATCTAAGCATTCAATGGGGCAATCATCTCTGGCCAATGCTGGTTATCTGGATTCTCGGATCAATCATTATCGGTCGTCTAAAACGCTTCCATATTTGTGCCACCTATGTGATCAGCTTTATTGCACTTGCCTGGGTGCGCACTTGGATTACAGGAGACGCCTTTTTGGCCGAGCTAGCGCCGCTGACCGGGCCAATGTATCAGCTTTTTGTGTTCTTTATGATTACCGATCCTAAAACGACGGTCTCATCTCGTGCAGGCCAAATGCTAGTTGCCTTTTTAGTGGCCCTGGTGGAAGCCGTCTTACGATTGGCGCATGTCGTACATGCACCGTTTTACGCTCTGTTTATGGTAGGCCCTATAGCTTTATTCATCGAATTGCTTATGCAGCAATACCGGCTTGCGCCAGTTGCAGCCCAGCCCGCAACCACAACATAAACCTTTTAAGCCATGCCCCACATCAATCTACCCGAATTGCCTGGCATCCGGGCACTCTTGACAGCCTTTCCCCAAACAGGTCGCCCACTGATTGAACTCGCTGAGGCACTTCTGCGGGGTCCCTCTCCCCTTACCCCTGCCGAACGGGAACTCATTGCGGCCTACGTCTCTTCCCGCAATCGGTGCTTTTTCTGCACGCAATCACATGCTGCTGCCGCACGCCACCTCTACGGCGAGCAAAGAGACCTGGTTGACCGCGTGCTCCACAACGCCTCGCTTACAGGGCTTAGCCCTAAGATGCAAGCCCTACTCCAGATTGCTGCTAAAGTCCAAGCTAGCGGACAACACGTAAGTGAAGCCGACATTGCGCAAGCCCGAGCTGCTGGAGCTACCGACCAAGATATTCACGACACGGTGCTTATTGCTGCCGCGTTTTGCATGTACAACCGCTATGTGGACGGCTTAGCAACTTGGGCTCCTCAGGATCCAAAGTCCTATGAAGACATGGGGGCTGAGCTGGCCCAGCGAGGCTATGCGAGCCGCTACAAATCGCAATCCCTTACTTAGGGTAATGGCCGGCTTGCTTTCCAAAAGCTGGAAAGCCGCCCATCAAGTTCCCGTAAGAAAGCGACTGCGTTGAGTGGACGTGTTGTGTCGGCCAAAGCAGTTTCGTCGAAATCTAAAAGCGGACAAGCAGTTACTTCCTCAGCTACCAGTGCCCGACCTGTACGTGTATTGCCTTCCTCCAGCTGCAGCTGCTCCACAGGTACCCGCGGCTTCGCATAAGGGCGTGCTTGCTCAAGCAGTTTGGTTGCCAACGTTTGTTCCCCTCGCTGCCAAACCAGGTAGGCTTTGAATACATAAGCCGGCACACTGCGAAAGTTGGCAGCAAGCACCTTATCTAACAGCACCTCAGCTTCTTGGAAACGCCTTTCCAGCAGAGCTACTTCGCCTAGACGCAACAAGGGTCCGGTGGTTTCTTTGTTAATGGCTAGCGCCTGTTCGAAGGCTACCTGGGCGGCCTTAAGGTTAAATAGCGGACTTTGGGGATAACAGAGATGCAAACGCCCAATTTGCATATAGGCTCGCTCGCTTTGCGGGTGCGCCTTAGTCATGCGCTGCCAAACCTGATAGGCATCTTCTAGACGTCCTAATTCCAAGTAGGTGTTGCCTAGATGGTAGAGGGTGTTTTCATGCAGGCTATCGAGTGCTAAAGCTTGCTGGTAAAGCGCCAAAGCTGCCTCTAGCTCCCCCTGTAAGCGTCTCTGCGTAGCCTCTCGGTAAAGCGTCCAAAAACGCACAATGCGAGCGCGCTCAGCAGCCGTTGTATCCGCCGAAGCTGTAGAATCAACCTGAGAGCTACAAGCACTACTGAGCAACCATACAACAACGCCGAGGCTCCATCCTATTGGGAAGCATGCCTTCATAATGCAGGGGATTCAACGATGAGGATACGTTGACGCGCTGGAACGTGCTCAAGGCGCTGACGCTTTCCATTACAGGGCCAGATCACCTCCACCGTATCCACTACAGCGGCCTCTCCCAGACCAAAATGCGCCACATATGAATTTTGGGATAGGTAAGAACTCTGCGCTCCAATCTGCTGCACCTGCGCGCTATTGCCTACCACAACGCGCACCCAAGCACCAAGCGCCATGCGATTGCAAGAGCGGCTTTCCAGTGCTACCTGAAGCCAGCTTTGCTGGCTACCGCCTTCATTCCGCAGAAGCACGCCCCGAGTGCCATGATTGACCACAAAAAGGTCAAGGTCGCCATCCCGATCGTAGTCGGCAAACGCAGCTCCACGACCTACAAACAACGAGTCGAAATAGCTGCCACTGACGGCCGAGACGTCGTAGAAGCCATCTGCACCCCGATTCCAGAAAAGTAAATCTTTTTGGGGGACCAGGAGCTGTGGCCGGTCGCGTTGCTGCAGGGTACTGCCATTGGTGACAAATAAGTCGGGGCGGCCGTCGTTGTTATAGTCGAAAAAGAAAGTCCCCCATCCTACATAGTCTAGCGAGATTTGCCCCAACCCGTAACGATCCGCCTCATCCCGAAACAGCAGTTTTCCTTCTTCGCGTATTAGGTTGGTATAAAAAGCATTCTCCTGTGCGACCCAATGGGTGAGAAACAGTTCGAGATCACCGTCGCCATCCCAATCGCCTACGGCAATCCCCATTGAGCTGCGATAGTCGGCCACCAGGGCGGGATAACTCAGGTCTTCAAAGGTACCATCTCCTCGGTTACGAAAGAACGCATTGTCCGACACGTCGTTGGCTACATAGAGATCGAGCCAGCCGTCCTGGTCTAGGTCTACCCAGGCAGCACTAAGACTTTTGCCCATGGGGTTGGCCACACCGGCACGGCTGGCCACTTCCGTAAACGTGCCGTCGCCATTGTTGCGAAAAAGTAGGTTGCGCTCGGGCTCGAAGGAGCTAGGATTAATTCCGGGTGGATTCTCGATGTCAAAGCCCAGGGCTGTGGGATCGTTTTCCATGGGAACGTAACGGACGTAGCCCGTGATGTAGAGGTCAAGGTCTCCGTCGTTATCGTAATCTCCCCAGGAAGCTCCCGTCCAAAAGCCTTCAAATCCGCTCAAACCAGCCCTCTGGGTTACTTCAGTGAACGTGCCATCGCCGTTGTTGTGGTAGAGTACCAGTTCGCCAAAAGCCGTGACAATCAAATCGGGCCAGCCGTCGTTGTCGTAGTCTCCCCAGGTGGCTCCCATTCCCCAACCGCAGAATCCAACACGAGCCGTTTTGGTTACGTCTGTAAATGTACCATCGCCATTGTTACGAAACAGCCGGTTGCACGTGCCTGCTTTGCGCCCTTCATCACGAGTCATGGTGAGTGGCCCAATCGTATTGACTACGTAGAGGTCTTCCCACCCGTCTCGGTCATAATCACCCCAAGCAGCTCCAGAGCCCATGTCTTCCGGGATTTGACTTGTGCGCTGCCCTGAAAAGTGCCGAAAGTCAATACCTGCCAGATGGGTTACCTCTACAAAGGTAATCCGCGGATAGTCGGCAGGCAGCGTGCGCACCAGTCGAGCTTCAACGCCCTCGACACGCTCCCCAGGTCGATAGGGAGCTTCTTCGGTCTCGGTCATGCGCCAGACCACCAGGCCGCCACTAAGGGTTCCTACTAGGACGATGCCTGTGGCCATGAAAAGCTTGCGTTGACGTCGGGAGAGCATATTAGGGTGCTACAGCAATAAGCATGGAATCGACCGAGAGCTCTGTTATAGGAGCTGTAAGCGTAGTTTCCGGAAACAGAAAGTTGAGCAGGAATTGATTCACCTTGCGGTAGCAAAGCCGGGCTTTCACGTGCAACTGACGGGCCTCGTGCGGCACGGTGAACGTATAGCGTGCTCGGTCGGCATAGCCCGGAAACAAAGCCCGTTTGTAGCGCACCCCGACCATCTCCCAGAGGTTATGGCGATCGATCAGATTCCCGTAGCGATCCACGGGTTCTGCCTTAAAGGCAAAGGACCCCGGCTCAATAAAGTTGCGATCATCCAGTCGCCCACTGGCAAACACCTCTTTTCCGCGGTCATCGGTCACGCGCAGCTCAATCCACGACTGAATGATATCGAGCGGACCGGTAGGGAAATCATGGCCCGCCTTGTTGTTTAGCAGCGCTACCTCAAGCGTAAGCTGCTGCCCTGGGCGGACCTGCTTAGGTGCCAAGATTTGCACAGGAATTACTGGTCCACTACGCCACTTGTCTGCGATTTCAGGGATCTCAATTTCCCCCCTGAGCCACTTTTCAATAAGTTGCACGTGCTTCTTCCCGCCAGGCAGCTCCAGATGGGAAGGAATAAACTGGTTGGCCCCCAGGAAACGATGACTGCGGTGCTTGCCGTCGTTAGCAGCACGGTTGTAGTCTAATGCATCCCCGCGAGCTGGATCAAACGAATCCATGAGCGGCATGTGGCATTCGCGACATTCGATCGTCTTGGTAGGATCGCCTGGATGGTTCCAGCGGCTCTGACGCCAGTTGTCATACTGGTTTTGCAGCTGCACCCAGCCGACATTGTTGATTTCTTCGTCGACAAACTGCTTATGGCAAGCACCGCAAAATTCGGGGCTTTTGAACATCCGTCGACTTAGACTGGTAACGTGATGCTTAGGATAGGAACGAATTAAAAAGTTGCTGATCAGCACACCGATACCGCTGGTATCGCGCTCAAACAGGTAAGGCTGCGGGGCATGGATGACGTAATCGGCGTTACCCCGCACATCGACTTCCTGAATAGCATGGCAAACAACGCAAGAAACGCCCTCCCGGAAGCCGACCGGATTGGTCAGGTCGTCCTGAAATAGGTTTTTCGTACCGCTAAACAACGAAATCGGGTCATGGCAGCCGCCACAGTAACGCGTGGACTCGGCTCCGTTTTGCGTTCCCATCACATGCTGAATGCGTCGAAAGAGCGGATCCATAGCTGCATACCGATGCGCGCTCGGCTCCCACTCCTCGTAGATTTGCTCATGGCACCCCGATCGTCCACAGGAAGCCGATCCCCCCAGGACGTGAGCTGGAATAGCCTTGTTATTTACCGTACGGGCTAAACTGGGGGCAAAAGGCCGATCAGGACCATAGAGATAGCTGTAATCCTCAGGCAACTCCACGTACCGTGCCGGCGCGCGGTAGACATATGCTGCCGCCACTACCATCCCAAATAGGACAGCCGTCAGCAGGGTGATCACAACAGAAAACCGATGCTGGGCCACCAGTACAGGCTGAAGTACCTCGCGCTTGCGGGCCCGGTGGTCGCGCACCATGATCCACACCACATGCGGTACCACCGTGGCAATCAACGCGAACGTAGACCACAGGTGCACCCGACTCCAACCGTAATGAATGCGCGTGCCCCAAAGCGCCTGCACGGTTAACACCAACCCCGAAACAATAGCCACCACCACAGCCACCATGCCCGCATAACCCAACACCACCAGATGATTCCACGGTATGCGCCGGTAAATCCACCAGTGCCGGACTTGATACCAGAGATAAGGCAGCGTAAACACCAGTCCCCCCACCGTGTGCAACAGCACGATAAACTGACTGGGTACGCTAAAAGGCAAAAGATAAATGGCCAGTCCGCTAAGCGTCTCAAACAGCAACAATCCCCCTACACACCAAAGCAGACGATGCTGCCACTCGCGAACGCGGGGATGCTCGAGCTGCATGGCTTTGAATTTTTGTTTTAATGGCCAAAAATAAAATTAAGTTCTCTTTTGTATTTTTAATCCCTAAAGTACATCGCTTCAGACGCCTCGTCAAGGACTTTTTTCATTCCCCCTTGGACCTGCTCGGGCCCTTTCTTTCAACGCATGCAACGCTGAATAGGTATGCCAGAGGCGTTTTAGCCAGGACAGACCAGCTTTTAAAGCCAAAATCTTAGCTTTTCATTACATCTTAACTTTAAAATTAAATATTAAATCTCTTGACTTTTAAATAAATATAGGTTATAATCGTTGTCAACTTATTAAGTTAGGATGCTTCAAATTGTCAATCCAAACCGATGGAGTGCGTATGGCGCCCCCATTAATTGCCGAGATGCCGGTAGAAACCCGGCAGGAAGCCATTCAGCAGGTGTTCACGCTGATCGAGCGTGAGGAAATTCGCATGGTAGACATCCGATTTGTGGACTTTCTTGGTCAGCAGCAGCATTTTTCCGTACCTGCTGACCAGTTTGAGCCCGAGCATTTCGACGAAGGCGTCGGCTTTGACGGGTCTTCAATTCGCGGCTGGAAGAGCATTCACGAATCGGATATGCTGGTCATTCCGGATCCTACAACTGCCTTTGTGGATCCATTCTACCAGCACAAAACGGTTGTGCTCATTGGAGAAATCCATGAGCCAGGCACGCTGGAACCCTTTCAGCGCTGCCCACGCGGAATTGCCCGTCGGGCCGAGCAGTATCTAAAGCAGTCGGGCATTGCTGACGTTGCCTATTTTGGCCCCGAAGCAGAATTCTTCGTGTTTGACCATGCTTCTTTTGATGAAGGCCCCAACCATGCCTTCTACAAGATCGACTCTGAAGAAGGCGCCTGGAACCGTGGCCGGCACGACAGCCTGGGCTACAAACCAACCACCAAAGGGGGCTACTTCCCTGTACCGCCTACCGACTCGCTGCAAAATCTCCGAGCCGAGATGGTATTGCACATGGCCGCCATTGGCATCCCTGTAGAATGCCAGCACCATGAGGTAGCCTCTGGAGGTCAGTGCGAGATCGACTTCCGCTTCCAACCACTGCTTAAGTGTGCCGACACGTTGATGAACTATAAGTACATTGTCAAAAACACGGCTTGGAAGTACGGCAAGACGGTCACGTTCATGCCCAAGCCGATTTTTGGGGACAACGGCTCAGGCATGCACACGCACATGTCGCTCTGGAAAGACGAGCAGCCGCTATTCTACGGCGACAAGTATGCCGGCCTCAGCCAAGAGGCGCTGTGGTTCATCGGGGGCATTTTGCACCATGCTCCAGCGCTTATTGCCTTCACCAATCCCACAACGAATTCTTTCCGTCGCTTGGTACCAGGCTTTGAGGCTCCGGTCAATCTGGTCTACTCTGCCCGTAACCGAAGCGCGGCAATCCGCATCCCGGTTTATTCCAACAGCCCCAAAGCCAAGCGTATCGAAGCGCGCTTTCCGGATCCTTCCTGCAATCCGTACCTGGCCTTCTCAGCACTGCTACTGGCCGGACTAGATGGCATCCGCAAGCAGATTGACCCAGGCCAGCCGGTTGACAAAGACATTTATCACCTGTCGGCCGAGGAGCTGGCTGCATTACCGCAAGCACCCAAATCGCTTGAAGAGGCACTGGAAGCCCTAGAGAAGGACCACGACTTTCTGCTAGAGGGCGGGGTGTTTACAGAAGATGTGATTCAGGCCTGGATTCAGTACAAGTACGATAACGAGGTACAGCAACTCCGGATGCGGCCGCATCCGTACGAGTTCTCCATGTACTTCGACGTGTGAGGACTTTTGGACTGAACCCAAAGGGGGTGGCCTTGGGCCACCCCCCTTTTTTATCCTCGTAACCGGCGCCAGAGTGCGCGTCCCACAAAGCGCAGACGATCTCCTTTGGGGAAGCGTTCAAGCACAGTTTGGACCACACCCTGCGTAAAACGCGTGCGTCGGCTGTAGTCGATAGGTACCTCCGCCACCACCACATCGCCTCCGGCAATCCAAGACAGCATTTCCTGCATGGACCGCTGTAAAGTGGCCGTATCTCCCGAAAGCCGCACATAGCGCGCCCCTACAGCCTGCGCAATGCCTTCGAGCCGAACCTCACCAAGTACTGTGCAGGTCTTCCGGTTGTATGGGATTTCCTGTCCTTGGGCAATCTGGCTGAGCTCACCATCCTGAAAGACAAAACAAGCAACGCCGACATTCATGCGGCGTGCGGTAAGCAGCTCCAGTCCAGTCATCAAAAAAGCACCGTCGCCTACAATGGCTACTACAGGTCGATCCGGACAGGCCAAGCGCGCACCAATGGCTGCCGGCACTGCATAGCCCATGCAGTTGAAATCGGTCGGGACGAGCAGCGTCCGCGGATGCCGCACTTCAAACAGTTCCGCCGTCAGATATGTATGATTACCGTCGTCAACGGTCACAATGGCTTCTTCAGGCAGCACAGCACGCAACGCGTCGAAAAAGTGTACGGGGTTGACGCGATGGCCGCTCTCGTGGCGGTACCAGGCTTCGCGATAGGCCTGCTTATCGGCTTTAAGTTGCTGGGCCACGGTTTGGCAGCGCTCGCGATGATCCACACCCAGTGCACGCAGGGCTTCTACCAACCGAGGAAGCACCACGCGGCTGTCACCCGCAATGGCCACACAGGCTGGATAGTTTGCCCCGAGCACACCAGGATCCAGATCAATATGCACCAGTGCCGCAGGCACTTCAATGCCAAAACTACCCGTAGGAATCTCCGCAAAGCGCGTTCCCACAGCCAGTAAGGCGTCACAGCTGCGAAACGCCCGCTCAGCAGCCGGCACAGCTGCCCGAGAAAACCCCATACCGGCATGCAGGGGATGATGGCCAGGAAAAGCGCTTAGCCCTTGGAGCGTTGTAGCTACCGGAGCCCCTAGGCGTTCGGCAAGTTCTATCAACGCTGCAGTGGCATCCACAGCGCCCCATCCGACAAAAAGGCCTGGGCGTTTGGCGGCTGCCAACACACGTGCTGCTTCTTCAATGAGCGCATCGTCGGGCGCTTCGGGTGGCGGGGGTGGTGTAAAAACAGGCAACGCCGGCACTTCCCCACGGAAAAGCTGGAGATTAACCGGCACTTCAATGAACACAGGACCAGGCACCCCAGAAACAGCTGTCCGATAGGCTTCAAAAATCGTCGGCACCAAATCGGCATGCTGCGTTACGCGCCAAAATTTTTTTACAACAGCACCGACAAGCCGTGCTTGGTCGATTTCGTGGAGCTGGAAACGATAGGGCACGTCTGTCCGAACTCCCCCTGAGATGACCAGCAGCGGCACACCAGCTAGGTAGGCTTCGCCCAGCCCACCCATTGCCAAAGCTGCGCCAGCAGCTGGGACAATGGCCAACGCACCGATGCGGTCAGGGGCTACCCGGCTAACAGCATCGGCCATGAAAGCCCCACCCCCCTCGTGCGTGACCAGCACGGGTTGCACCCGTTTGCTTTGGCCTAGCTCATCGTAGAGTTCAGTCACGTGCACACCAGGAATACCGAAAGTAAACGGTACCGGCAATTGCTCTAAGGCATAACGGATAAGCCAGGCCCCACTTTTTTTGAGCATAGTGTTTCTCCTTAGCTACAGATGTTGCGCTGTCACACGCGCTGTAAGGATACAACCGCCCAAGAAGGTACCTTCGAGCGCGCCTTGGCCGTGGATGCCACCGCCCCCAAATCCGGCCGCCTCCCCCACAGCATAAAGCCCGGGAATAGGCATGTCCTTGGAGCCAAGCACTTGTCCCTCTAGGTTGGTCTTTAGCCCACCCAAGCTTTTACGGCTTAAAATAAAGCAGCGAATGGCAATAAGCGGACGGGCTTTAGGGTCAAGAATTGGCTGGAAGCGACACAGCCGAAGCCGATCAGCCCGGTAGGTGCGGAAGTTCATCAGCCGTCGGAGTTGCTCATCGTTGAAAAAAGCCGGGCCGCGCGCGATCATAGCATCGTAGGCCTGCAGGTCACGTGCCAAGCCTTCTCCATCCACCTGAAGGCCAAACAAGCTGCGCGCGTTCATGCCTTCAACAAGTGCCTCAAGCGTATCCGCAACGACAAAATCCTCTGGGCACTCATGGATTAGCCGCTCTACAAGGCGATGGTTGCCGCGCAAGAGTTCCCAGAGCATGCGTAGCCGTTTTTTGTAGCGGTAAGCCTCCATGTAGTCGCAGCCCGAGACAGCCAGCTCTCGCACGGCGATTTTGTGGTTGAGCACCAGCCAGCTGTATTGGCCAGGCTGGTGCAGAATCTGTTCAACAATCCAACGGGTATCGGTATAGGCCACAAGCGGTATCGGACCAATGCGCCGTCCCAACGCATTGCACCAAAGGGCAGACCGTGGGGGCACAAGACTCAGCCCGTCGTTTGGGCGGCGGCGTGCAGGATGATGCACACCAGCAGCATAGTGCCACTGGCGATCCAGGTGCGTCGCCTGTGCCCCCAAGGCTACTGCTCGGTCATGGAGCATACCGTCGGCATACCGATGCGCTCCGTTGAGGAGCACGCGGGGCGGGTCTCCCCACGCCAGGGGCCAATGCTCTCGAAGCTTTTGCAAATCACCTCCGCAGATGCCTCCTGTAGCAATCACCACAGCTCCCCCTCGCGCCGCAAACGGAGTGCCTGTAGGCCTAATAACCCCTTCTACACCAACAACGCATCCACCTTCCTGCACCAAGTCAGTTACGGTGTGCGCAAAATGCAGCGTAAGATGGTTGCGGTTAGGATGGGCTTCAAGGGCTGCAAGGATACGGGCTGTCAGCTCATATCCTGTTCCCCACACCAAGTGCCAACGAGGCACGGAATTGAGCGGCTCATGCAGCCCACGCTCAGGCCAGTTGACCAGCGGTAAAAAGCGCACACCTAACCGATCCAGAAATTCAAAAATAAGCGGAATTGACCGCTCACAGTAGCGCCGCGCCCATTGACGTGGCCAGTGGTCTTCTGGACCAAAACGCGCGCAGCGCTGCCAGTCGCTCCAGGCCAGCTCTGGGCTATCGTGAATACGCAACCGGCGCTGATGAGGCGTATCGACCAAAAAGATGCCCCCAAACGCTTCGCGCGCAAGGCCTCCCAACCGTTCTGGCTCATCACGGTCGAGAAGCACCACGCGCCGGTTTTTGCTGAGGAGTTCCAGCGCTGTAACCAGCCCGGCCAACCCACCTCCTACAATGACTACGTCGGCTTCATAGCGTACCATAAGCCCCTTGCGCGCTAAGCCTGGGTTGTTGGAATTTATCTTTGCACTTTAAGTGTTGCAACCAAGCTGCACCATGCCTGCTGAAGAAGCACAAACGCGCGTTTATGCGTTGCTTGAACGCCTGCGCGCAGCCTATCCGAAAGCTACTACTGAGCTGCAATGGTCGAACCCGTTTACGCTACTGGTGGTTACTGTGCTCTCTGCTCAGACCACCGATAAAAAAGTCAACGAAATCTCCCCAGAGCTTTTCCGGCGCTATCCTACAGCTGAAGCATTGGCCCAAGCGCAACCCGAGGAACTGGAGCCTCTTCTCCGCCCACTAGGCTATTTCCGTCAGAAAGCACGCACACTGGTCAAGCTTGCCCGCCAACTGGTTGAACAGCACCATGGTGAAGTACCTCGTTCCATGGAATCCCTTACAGCCTTACCAGGCGTAGGTCGTAAGACCGCTGCTATTGTGCTAGGTACGGCTTTTGGCCTTCAAGAGGGAATAGCCGTCGACACACATGTCAGCCGTGTGGCGCAGCGCCTGGGTTTAAGCACACATCAAGCACCGGAAAAAATCGAGCAGGATTTAATGGCGCTTATTCCACGTGAAGCTTGGACGTGGTTTGGGCATGCCCTGGTGCTCCATGGGCGTTACGTCTGCCTAGCTCGCCGGCCCCGGTGTAGCCGTTGCGTCATAGCCGACCTGTGTCCGCGTATTGGCGTAACAGCTGCTGCCTGAAGCTGGCTACGTTGCCCAAAATGCATCTTTAAAATGTCGGATTTCGGGAGGGTCTTGATCCTGCAACACAATAGCGATCACGTCAAAGCGGCAACGCGCCCGCTGCAGATGGTGTTCATAAAGATAGGCCTGGGCTGCACGAATCAGGTGGCGCTGCTTTTCAGGGGTGACGGCCTCTTCTGGTCGACCAAACCCAAGGCCGCGCCGCGTTTTGACCTCGACAAATACAATCTCACCCCCTTCTTCCGGCCGCGGTGCGGGTTCAAAGCATACCAGGTCGACTTCAGCCCGCTCAAAGCGGTACTGTCGCGCTAAAATGCGGTAGCCCTGCTGTTCCAGATAGGCTGCGGCCAAATCTTCCCCCTGGATACCTATTTGCCGGTTGTCCATACGCGAAAGGCGGTCTTTACGCCGTGAACGAAAATGCGCTGGATCCCGTTTCCCTTATGGGCATTGGAGGAATGCAATTGGTATCTTTTGCGTATCCTTCCCAAGACAACGGCATGGCTTTTTCAAGACCGCTTGTTACACTCACTACGGACTTTGGCACGCGCGATGCCTATGTGGCCGCCATGAAAGGCGTGCTGCTCAGCATTGCGCCTCAGGCATGCCTGGTTGACATCACCCACGAAATTCATCCCCAAGATATCCTGGAAGCGGCATTCGTGCTGCGCGAAGCCGTGCCGTATTTTCCTTCAGGAACCATTCATCTCGTGGTGGTTGACCCAGGTGTAGGCACCCAGCGCCGAGCTGTAGCCCTGCGCCATAAAGAACACTGGTTTGTAGGACCCGATAATGGAATTTTTACGTTGGTTTTAGGTACAGAGCAACCCGAAGCTTTGGTCGAATTAGACCGCCCGGCCTTTTGGCGAACGCCAACGCCCAGCCAGACTTTCCATGGGAGGGATATCTTTGCGCCTGTAGCTGGGCATCTGGCTACAGGCAAAGCACTTGAAGAGCTCGGTACGCCGCGTGATCGACTGTCCACACTGCACTGGATGGAGCCCTCAGGCAGTGCTGAGGGACTGCAAGGCTGGGTGGTCCATATCGACCGCTTTGGAAATTGCATCACGAATATCTCGCGCACCCTATTTACGCAGTACGGCCGCGGCCGACCGTTTCGGTGCTATGTAGGCAGCCACATTTTCCAACAAATCCACCCCACTTATGGCGCAGTAGCCCACGGTGAGGCCCTGCTGCTGTTTGGCAGTAGCGACTATCTGGAAGTAGCCGTTAACGGTGGTAATGCAGCTGAGTTGCTAGCTATCTCCCGGGGAACACCTGTACATATTGTATTTCAAAAGACCGCATAGCCCCATGGCCGCTTTAGAAACCTGCTTTTCGGCTCTGCTCAAGCACCTGGACGAAGCCTACCGTCTGGCGCTGCTTTTACAGCCCGATCCACAACAAGCTGCACGACTGCTCTTGGCGATCTATCAGGAAGCTGCAGAAACCCCTCTAGACCCTGCCCAAGTGCGTCAATGGCTCATTAAACGTCTGCTGCACCACCAGCAGTTGCTCGAAACACCAACCAAGCCAACCGTAGCCTTTGAGCAAGAAGTGGCCGAATCGCTGCTTAGCCGTGCCTTACCTGCGGCACTGGCACTGCTTTCAACGAAAGATCGGTTGTGGCTCTACCTGTGCGACTGTATGGGCCTATCGCCTGAAGAAGCCGCTGCTTTGCTTGGGCAACCCCAAACAGGATACACGCAAGCACAAGCAGCACTTCAGTCCGCGCTGCACCGTACGCTTACGCCTGGACAGTACGCGCTGCTGGAGTTTGGGCTTTCAGAGGCGCTGCTTAAAACACACCTTCGACAAACGCTAGAACGCATGTTGGCTTCACCGCCAACTTCTCTGCGCACCGAAATCGCTCAGCTGTTGCACCGGTCACCGCCGCCCCCTCGGAAAATACGGCAGCGAGGGTTACGCACCTTGGTAGCCGTAGCCATTGTGCTCTTGGCCGGCTCGCTAGGCTGGGCAGCCTGGCTAAGCACCAGACCCCCCGAAGCTACGCCTGCGAGCTCGCGCGGGGCTGACCTCATCCGACGCTCCGCTGAAATAGCCCCTTCACTGCGCGTAACCCACCCGGTCAGTCAAGCAGCCGACGCCGAGCGCTACTTGCAGGAGACGCTAGCCTGGCGTGTTTCGGTCCCCGACATTGCTGGGGCACGCCTTCAGGGGATCGCCATGGCTAGGCTTACCCCTGGACTTGAAGTGCCTGTATTGATCTTTGAAGACCATATTACGGGAAAACCGCTCTGGATCTACCTCTACACCTACGCCCTATTGGACCGCTATCGAGACCGCCTGCACCTAAGCTCGGATGTGCTGCGCCAAATTGAACCAGAACAGTACTTCGATCTGCACGTCTTGGGACGCCAGCAAGTGCTCATCTGGCGCTACCGAGACGACATCTATGTAGCCATCACCGAAAGTGACGCAGCTGCCCTCCGTGAGCGCATTGCCCTTCCTTCCTAAGAGACTTAGCGCAGCGGCAACGTAATACGAAACGTCGAACCCTGGCCAGGCTTAGAGTGCACCAGCGCAATGGTGCCGCCGTGATAATCTTCTACGATGCGCTTAGCCAGACTTAACCCTAGGCCCCAACCCCGCTTTTTGGTGCTATAGCCAGGACGAAAAATATGCTTCCATTGCCGCCGCTCGATGCCTTTGCCGGTGTCGCGCACGTCGATATGGACCACGCGGCCCTGGGCATAGGCGCGTACGGTAATCTCACCCTGCGGTCCCTCAATAGCATCTAGGGCGTTTTTAAGCAGGTTCTCAATGACCCATTCGAAAAGCTCCGCATTTAGCGGAAGCTCGAGCCCTTCAGGGGCTTCAACCACAAGTGCAACCTGCTTACCTAGGCTGGGCATTCGGCGGCGGATGTAGTCGGCAGTAGCCTGCAATACAGGCGCCAGTGGCTGCCGCTCTAGGCGCGGCAGAGAACCGATCTCAGAAAAACGCTGCGCCACGCGCCGAAGCCGGTCGATGTCTTTTTCAATCTCGTCCAAGGCCTCACGCTGCTGCACAGCGGTCAGGCTATCGCTGCGCAGCCATTCAATCCAGCCCATGAGACTTGAAAGGGGTGTGCCAAGCTGGTGTGCAGCTTCCTTAGCCATCCCCACCCACAAGCTACGCTGCTCGCTACGCCGCACATACGAAAACCCCAAATACCCTACCAGAATGAACAGACCGACAATGAAAAGTTGGATGTAGGGAAAAATGCGAAGCTGCCGCACCAAACGCGACTCGCCATAGTGCACCTGTTGGACCAACGCCGCCTCCCCAAAGCGCAAGCGAATCGGAATCGGAGCGTGCACCCGATCCATCTCGGCCACCAGCTGCGCCAGGCGGGCTTGTGCCTTGGCCGAATCGCGTCGTGAAAGCCCGGTCAGCACCTCGGGCACCGGTACATTGCGCCAGAAAAGCGGCTGCTGCCCGCTTGAATCCGTAATGATCGCCGGAATATCGAAAGCCCCCTCTAAGACAATCTCGCTAGCTAACGTGAGCTCAAATGCAGGAGGCATGCTGCGCGCCCAAGCCAACGCTTCGCGATAGCGAGCCTTCTGCGCCGGATTCCGTTCCCCTACGACATCGATCTGATGCTCAAGATCTTGAAAAACATCAAGATAAGGATTAATGTGCTCAGCAGAAGCCAATTGTTCTTGGGCAGCAGCCCAAAGCCGTACCAAAAATTGCTCGCGCGCGCGCAGTTGGTTGGCTAGCCAGTTGGTATAGGCTACCGAAGCCACGGCTATGGCTACAGCAGCAATAACCAATCCGAGTTTTAAATTGACCGAAAGGCGGTAAGCCTTCATGGCATCATCCGCATTAGGTGAACAAAAAACAGGCGCCTCGTCTATAGGGAAGCGCCTGTTCCACCCCAAAGGGGTAGCTAGGGTTCAACCGTTACGGCTTTATGCAGAGGCTGCAACGATGGCGCGGCCGTCCCAGATGGTTTGCTCGCGCTTTGGACCAGTTGAAATCAAGTGAATATCCACGCCGGTATAGTGAGCGATAAACTGCAGGTAGCGTTGCGCAGCTTCGGGCAGCTCATCAAACCGACGAGCACCGGCAATATCCTCCTGCCAGCCAGGCAGCACGTCGTACAGGGGTTCGACTTTTTCCAAGGTGTGGGCTTCACTGGGAAAGCGCTGGCTCAGTTTGCCATTGTAGCGATAGCGCGTGCAAACCGGGAGCTCCTCAAAGCCTGTAAGCACGTCCAGCTTTGTAATGGCCAGTTCAGTAAAGCCGTTGATCATGGCCGAATAGCGCAGCGCCACCAGATCGAGCCAACCGCAGCGGCGTGGGCGTCCTGTCGTAGCCCCGTACTCGTGCCCAATGCTACGTAGCCGCTCGCCAATTTCATTGTTTTGCTCCGTAGGAAATGGTCCGTTGCCCACACGCGTGCAATAAGCTTTCACGATACCGATGATGCGGCGGATTTCGGTAGGCGGGATTCCCAGTCCGGTGCAGCATCCCCCTACGGTAGGATGGCTGGAGGTGACGTACGGATAGGTGCCAAAGTCCACATCCAACAACGATCCTTGCGCTCCCTCGGCCAAGACGTGCTTACCTTCCCGCAGGGCTCGGTTTAAGTACTCTGAAGTATCGGTCACATAAGGATCAATAAGCTTATCAAACTCGACGTACTCTTCGATGATCGCGTCGACATCCAGCGCCTCAGCTTTGTAGACTTCGCGCAGGATCGCATTTTTTTCCTCGATAGCCTGCTTCAGCTTTTTGCGCAGCACATCGCGGTCCAGCAAATCGACCACCCGGATGCCCGTGCGAGCAAACTTGTCCATATAGGCCGGGCCGATGCCCCGCCCTGTGGTGCCGATGGCATCGGCTTCGCGAAAACGCTCGCGCGCCTCTTCCAACTTGCGATGGTAGGGCATGATTAGGTGGGCGTTATGGGAGATGAGCAATCGCCCTTCGACCTCGTAGCCCAACGCCCGGATCATGCGAATTTCTTCCAGAAGGGCAACCGGATCGAGCACCACACCATTGCCAATCACGCAGGTGACACCTTCGTGAAAAATGCCGCTCGGGACTAAGTGTAATACAAATGTCTGATTGCCCCAGCAAATCGTATGACCTGCATTAGCCCCACCCTGATAGCGGGCCACAATGTCGACCTCTTGGCTAAGCAGGTCCACAATCTTCCCTTTTCCTTCGTCGCCCCACTGGCTTCCAATGACAACCGTTACCGGCATGGTTTTCTGCGTTAGCTAAAGCGATGAAACATGGCAAAGGCGACGGCGCAGCCGTCGCCTTTAAAACATTGCAATATGCGCAACGGTTCAGGTTGTTTGCGCGACAGGAACCGGAGGATCCGTTTCAAAGCTTTTTACGGCCTCCTCTACCGATTCGTAGTGCTTAAAAACCGTAATTAAACGGGTAATAATAAGCAGCGACTGAATACGGTCGGCTACGTTAGCCAGGCGTAGGTCGCCACCAGCATTGCGTAGCGAAGTCATCGCGCTGATGAGCATGCCCAACCCACTCGAATTCATGAACTTCACCTTCGACAAATCCACCACCACGTTTTTCTTTCCCTCGCGGATAAGTTCATGAATGCGTTCATGCAGACTCACGCCATCTGGCCCGCCCATCACATTGCCTTTCAGCGTGACGACTACCGCGTTGTAACGCTCTTCGATGGAGAAATTCATAGCTTTACCTGTTTAGATACGGTTTTACCGGGCTACAGCCAGTCGCTGCCGCCGCGCCCGTTTGAGTTCGATGACAATGGGAGACGCCACAAAAATTGACGAATACGTCCCAATACCAATGCCCACAAGCAATGCAAATGTAAATCCTTTAAGCACCTCTCCACCGAATATAAACAGAACTAGAATGACCAGCAAGGTTGAGCCAGAAGTAATGATTGTACGGCTTAGGGTGGCGTTAATAGAGCGATCGACAACCTCCTCAAAAGGCGTGGTCTTAAAGATTGTGGTATACTCCCGAATGCGGTCGAACACGATGACCGTATCGTTTACCGAATAGCCTGCAATCGTCAAAAATGCAGCGATGATGGTCTGATCGATGGCCAGCGAAAACGGAAGCCATCCATGCAGGAAAGAAAAAAGCCCTAGCGTAATGAGGATGTCATGAAACAGCGCTACTACCGCACCCAGACCAAACCGCCACTCAAAACGAATGAGGATATAGACAAAGATGACCAGCATCGCCCCCAGTACCGAGTACAACGCCGCCTGCTTCAAATCTTCGGCAAAGCGTGGCCCTACAACGTCGGTTTGCACGATTGCAGGTTGCGTTCCCGGAAACCGCTGCCGAATGGTTTCTATGATGCGTTGTTGAACCTCAGTAATCTCGCCCTCGGCGGCTACGCGAATCAGCAGGTCGCTCTCACCAAACGTTTTGACCTCAGGCTCACTGCCCAACGCAGGGGTCAGCGCCTCACGTACGGCCGTAGCCCCTGGGGCACTAGCGCCGCTTACGACAAGCTCCATGCCCCCAGTAAAGTCAATGCCCAACTCCAGCCCACGCGTCATCAGCGACACTACGCTCAGCAACATCAAGGCACCGGAAAAGACATAAGCCTTTTTCCTGTGTTTAACAAAAGGAAAGTGGGTGTTTTCGAATATACGCATGGTTGCAGTCCCATTTATTTCAGCCTACGCTAACCAGAAGCTTTCGCTCTAACACCAGATAGTCAAACACAATGCGCGTGACCACAAGCGCGCTAAACAGTGAAGCAGCAATACCGGCCATCAGCGTTACGGCAAATCCTTGAATCGGTCCAATGCCAAACGAGTAAAGAATAACGCCGGTAAAGAAAGTAGTGATGTTGCCGTCAAAGATGGCGCTCAAGGCCTTTGAATACCCCAAATCCAGTGCAGCCCGGAAGGTCTTTCCGGTTGCCAGCTCTTCCCGCATACGCTCAAAGATCAGCACGTTTGCGTCGATCGCCATGCCAATGGTCAGCACAATACCCGCAATGCCGGGCAGCGTCAGCGTTGCATTAAAAGCAGCCAGGATGCCCAGAATGAAGATGAGATTCAGCACCAATGCCAGATCGGCAATCATGCCGGCCGTTCGGTAATAAAAGATCATAAACAACGCGACGACCAGTAACCCGATGAGCGTCGAGCGCAACCCAGCACGAATGGAAGCCTCTCCCAGGCTAGGCCCTACGGTTCGCTCTTCCACAATATCCACTGGGGCCGGTAGGGCACCTGACTTAAGCACCGTTACGATGTCTTGGGCTTCTTCTTGTGAGGCTAGGCCAGTAATGGAAGAGCGGCCGCTGGGAATGCGTTCATTAACGACAGGGTAGGAATACACAACGTTGTCAAGTACAATGGCAATATGCTTGCCAACGTTAGCCCCGGTCAGGCGAGCCCAGATGCGCGCACCTTCGGAGTTCATGGTCATAGAGACCTGGGGGCGGTTGAGCTCGTCAAAATCGACGCGGGCGTCGGTAATCACCTCCCCCGTGAGCTCTACTTCCTGACGTACGCCTAGCAGGTAGTACACCGGTCGGCCTTGGGCATCGGTACCTACGGGATTGGCCGTGTACAGAAGCGTTACGCCCGGGGGAAGCAAAGCCCGCACTTCTGGCCGACTGAGCATGCGATTCACGGCGGCCGTATCAGGTCCAGCTACAGCGCCAAACACCACCCCTTGGCCTACAGGCTGCAGCACCGCAAGCAAGGGGTTTTGCGGACGGGCGGTGGTCTGGGCCGGCTCGCCTAAGAGTGCGGTCAGCGAGGTATCGGCCGTACGGGCTGTATCGGCAGCTGAGGCTGTAGCCTGCGCCGTGGTATCTGGTTCGTAGAACGCGATAATTTCTTGCAATGCGGCTGCCAGCAACTGCGGCTCAGCCATCAGGCGAAACTCCAGGCGCGCGGTTCCTCGAAGCAAACGCCGCACCCGTTCCGGATCATCTACACCAGGCAATTCTACGACAATGCGCCGCGTACCTTGCTTTTGGATTGCAGGCTCTGTTACACCATAGCGGTCAACGCGATCGCGCACAATAGCAATAGCTCGGTTGACAGCTTCGTCTGCCTGCTGCCGCAGATAAGCAGCCACTTCTTCATTTGAGGACCTACGGGTAATGCCCGCGTCCGGGTTGCGGAAATAGCGCGAAAGCCGTGCATTCGGATCGCGCCGCTCAAATTCGGCCACAAAAGCATCGATAATCGACACGTTCCCCAGCCGTGCCTGCTCACGGGCTGCAGCCAGCACCTCTTCGAACGTTTCGTCCACATCCGTCGCTAATTCCCGCAGCAGCGCATCGACACGCACTTCCAGCGCCACATGCATCCCCCCTTGCAGGTCTAGCCCCAGCTTTAGGGACTTTTCGCGCAGACTTTGAATGGTCCCGTAGTTGGCTTCAATAAAACGCGCCCGCTCCTCAGGAGGCATTTGGTTGATTTTTCGCTGCAACAGCGCATAACGGACCGTTGGATACAGGTAGTAACCGCACAGGAGCAAAAGCGCCAGCGTAATGCCTATTTTAAACCCGTTGCGTTTCATCGGATTTTCTGTAGGTTAAACAGCCTTGTAACGCTACACCCATAGCACCTGGAAAAAACACGTGCCTCTACGGCCCTCGCAGGCAGATTGAGCCAACAAGATAAGAGACGCCTAAAGCAATGGCATGCGTAAAGACCAGCAAGACAGAATGGTTTACCGAAAGCAGTCCGCTTTCAGCAGCAATGAACGCAAAGGCTTTCGCTACAGCGCCTACAGGCATTAGAGGAGCAGCTTGTAGCAAAGGCCCCTGAATGCTTTCAGTGGTCATGCGCGCTGCAGGACCCAACAGGCGCGCCACGAGCTCACGCGTTGGCGTGTGCTCTGGTAAGGCCAACGCCCGTCGCAACAAAAGGCCTAGTCCTTCACGTTCACAAGCGGTAACAAACAGCTCCACAAAAGCCTCGAGCGATCCTACGCTACCCCGCTGCATTTCAGGTAATCCCACGCGAAGTGCTACCGCTCCTTCTGGCCCGCGCAGCTGACGCTCCAACCAGGAGACATAGGCGGCTACTTTCCCTGGCCAAGGCAATGGCACAGCACTGGCCAGCATCCCCGCCACAAGGAGGGGGCTTATCCGTCGAATTACAGATGCCGATCGTAGCCGCTCCATAAAACACCACCTTTACAGGCGAAACAATTTACACCCCCCTACTGCCTAGGTCAACGGCCCGGGTTGAGGGTTTCGCAAAAACCATTATCCTCTGCCTGCTTTTTACAAGCAAGCCGCTTGGTAAGAATCCCACCAAACGAAGGTTGCCTTCAACGAAGGGCAAAAATCACCTCGACCCGTGCCCGCACTTCGATCTCGCCAGCAGCATAGGCTTCCGGCGTTGCGTCAGCTGCTGTCGTACGGAGCATTGCAGCCTCTGTCCACATCGGACGGGGAAATTCCAGGCTTTGCTCGTGAATGCGAATAGGATCACCAACGTCTTTGCCCAGCACAGCCAGCATCTGGCGAGCTTTGTCCTGCGCATTGCGCACAGCTTCCTGCAGCGCCTTCATTTGCACTTGGGCCCGTGTGGACACATCGTAGTGCACGCCCAATAGGCGATTGGCTCCCTGCTGCACCACACGCATCACGGCTTCTGGAAGCAGGTCCAGTTGGGTAAGCTCTGCACGCACCTGTCGCTGCACCTCATAGCCCCGCTCTTCCCAACGCTGGCGTTGCGGATCGTATTCACGCACGGGTTGCAGGGTAAGGGCTTCTAGGAACAAGTTGCGTTCCTCAATGCCCAGCGCACGCAGCGCGTTCAGGGCATTACGTGCAGCTTCTTCGTTGCGTTGCCGCGCCCGCTCCGGATTGGCATCGCGCGTGACCACGGCAAAACGCACCGTAGCCTTATCTGGCAAAACGCGCACTAGGCCTTCTCCCTGCACGGTGATGGTAGGCACGCCGAGTTCTTCAGAACCAAGGCGTACAACTTGGGCTTGGCTTGCAAAGCTTAGGAGCATGCAGCTTAAAGCAGCATAGACATGGCGCATGGCTGTCTCCGTTGGTTTAGACTCTGTTAAAGTAACGACACCTCCCCTGCGATTCGCGTCTGGCGCTGCACTCAGGGTGTCAGGCGGCCTAACAGACGCGGGAAGGGTATCGTTTCGCGCACGTGGTGCACGCCGCAGATCCAGGCTACTGTTCGCTCAAGCCCAAGCCCAAAACCGCTGTGAGGTACCGATCCGTAGCGCCGAAGGTCTAAGTACCACTCGAAGGCCTGTCGCGGCAGGCCATGCGCTTCAAGCTGCGCTTCTAGGAAAGCTAAGTCATCGGCACGTTGACCGCCGCCAATAATTTCGCCGTAGCCTTCGGGAGCCAGAACGTCCATGCCCAGGGCCAATCGGTCGTCTTCCGGATCGCGCTTCATATAAAACGCCTTGACAGCAGCCGGGAAGCGGTGCACAATGATCG
Source organism: Rhodothermus bifroesti (assembly GCF_017908595.1). Classification (NCBI taxonomy): domain Bacteria; kingdom Pseudomonadati; phylum Rhodothermota; class Rhodothermia; order Rhodothermales; family Rhodothermaceae; genus Rhodothermus; species Rhodothermus bifroesti. The sequence continues at coordinate 476,914 of NZ_JAGKTL010000002.1, read as the reverse complement.
GCCGGTCGAAGTGCCACGTCAGCACTGTCTCGTCGCTATTGCCAAAGTCGTTGCCCCATTGGAAATGGCGGGCAGACGCTTCCCACAACGGCAAGTTTTCCAACTCTTTTTCGATGTCTTCGAGCCGTTGGTTGATTTCGATCTCGCGGGCATCGATGCGGCGCTTTTCAGCTTGTTTAGCCTGACCGTAACGGCGACGATTTTCGACTTTTTCAGCTTCAAGCTGGCGCTGCTCTTCCTTAAGGGCCTCGATACGCGCTTGGATCAGCCGGGCTGTTTCGTCGCTGCGCAGGAGTTCAACCGCTTCTGTATACGTCAGCCGTGGAAACGGCGCCTGTACCCGCTCAAGCGCTGCAACGTCGCGCCCTAGCATTTCCAACTCCATCCGGCAGGAGCGCAAGACCTCTTGCACAATATGCACGACCAGCTCTTCGGCCAGCGCCATGTTCATTTCCAGATCGTAAAAAGCCATTTCCGGCTCAACCATCCAGAATTCGGTCAGGTGTCGACGGGTTTTGGATTTCTCGGCACGAAACGTCGGACCAAAGGTGTAGACCTTTCCAAAAGCCATGGCCATCGCTTCGGCATAGAGCTGGCCGCTCTGGCTCAGATAAGCTTTTTCACCAAAGTAGTCGATTTCAAACAAGGTCGTGGTACCCTCAACGGCATTGCCCGTTAGAATTGGCGCATCGAGCTGCAGAAAGCCGCGCTCCTGAAAGAACGTGTGAATGGCCCATACCACACGATTGCGGATGCGCAAAATGGCCCAAGGCCGCCGGCTGCGCAGCCAAAGGTGGCGATGGTCCATCAAAAACTCGATACCATGAGGCTTGGGCGTGATGGGATAGTTTTCTGAAGGGCTGAGCAGACGTACGCTGCACACCTGCACCTCGTGCCCTCCAATCTGGCGCTCATCCTGCACGACTACGCCTGTCACCTCCAGCGCACACTCCTGTGTCGCGGCTTCAGCAGCTTGCCAGGAAGCAGCGTCGACTTTGTCCTGAGCGACAACGCATTGCACCAGCCCTGTGCCATCACGCAGAATCAGAAAATGCAGCCCCTTAGAGCTGCGTTTATTAAAGAGCCAGCCTTTGAGCGTGACGGATTGCCCAACGTAGCGCGGCAACGCTTCGATGTATTGAAATGGCAACTGCATCGTTTTGCCTCCATAAATCTTTGCGATTCGTACTGCGCTTATACGCGCAAACAGGGGTTTTTCTATGCAGGCAGCGGCCTCCGGGCTTCCAACCACCCATCAGCAGCTGCATCGTGGTGGACAAGCCACCGAAAAAGCGGAGGAAAGGCAGCCGGTAACACACCGGCTAGTAACCGCATGCGACCGGGGACAAATACTTCGGGCAAATTGTGCTGAATGGCACGGACAATGGCTTGGGCTACCTCTTTGGGCTGGGCTAGCGGCACTAAAGGTGAGCGCCGAACCCCTTCAATCAGGCGCGTCTGCACCATGGTAGGGCAAATGCAACTGACGCCTACGTGCGTGTGACGCAGCTCAAACCGGAGCGCCTGCGAAAATCCCACAACCCCATGCTTAGCCGCACAGTAGGCTACTAGGCCTGAGACGCCAAACTTCCCTGCAATGCTGGCAAGGTTTACAATATGCGCCTGCGGCTTCGAAAGCAGGTGAGGCAACGCAGCGTGCGTGAGCGCCATCAGTCCTGTAAGATCAACGGCAAGCGTGCGGGCCCACACGGCAAAATCGATCTCGGCAAATGGCCCGCTAGGGAGTACGCCGGCATTGTTGACCAAGATGGAAAAGCCTCCTGCAGCAATCGCTTCGCGAACCAGTCGGCGGATATCTTCTAGATCCCCGATATCGCCTTCGAGTGCCACAAAACGCCGTCCCAGAGCAGCGACCTGCTGGGCCGTTTCATCCATGTCGCTGTCTTTTAGATCTACCCCTATGATGTCGGCGCCATGCTGGGCTAGAAGGAGGGCTGTCGCCTGACCAATCCCCCGTGCAGCTCCAGTGAGTAAAACGGTTTGTCCTGGCAGCATCATAACTTTTCAAGCTAGGTGAAACGGGGCAACGCTTGGCGTGGAGGGTAGCGCCGGCCTTGTTGGCGTTCCCGGCGCAGCTGGCGCATATAGCGATAAAAGTCTACTTCTAACGCATGGCGCTTAGAAGGCACAAAACGCCTTAAGCGCCAGGCCTCTTCTTTCTGAATCCAACGCCACATCATTTCTCGGGGAGGCAGCCCTGCTTTTCCCTCTAGTAAATCGGCCACCCATTCGGCTTGGGCTTCGGCCAGCGGCATGATAGCACCCAAAGGCTGCACAAGTCCGATAAAGTACACATTGGGATGGTCAGGCGAAACAACGTGCATGTAGCGTGGAAAATAGTTATCGTGCACCTGCAGAAAAGCGGCATCAAAAAAAGGAAAAGCGACCTGATAGCCAGTAGCATAGAGGATCAGGTCAATTTCTTCGACCGAGCCGTCCGTAAACCGGACGTAGCGCCCCTCAAGCTGCTGAACGTCCGGTTTGACGCGAATTTTTCCGTCCTTAACCAACGAAAGCAACTCACTAGAGATGGTCGGATGTTCAGCGCCGAGGGGATAATTGGGCATGGGGAAACCGTAGCGCTTTTGGCTGCCCTGGGTTAGGTAGACCAGCCCTCGAAAAAGCAGGCGTTGCACTGGCAGTGGCAAGCGTGCCGTAAGCGGGGTCAGCCACGTGTCGAGGGGTCGCCTCAGCAGGTATTTGGGGATAACGTGCGCGCCGCGACGCGTTGAGAGCCAGACGGCTTGAGCATAGCCTACAGCTTCACAGGCGATATCGCAGGCCGAGTTGCCTATACCGACAATAAGTACGCGTTTGCCTTGGAAGACGTCGGGCTTCCGGTAGTCCCGTGAATGCATCACTTCGCCGTCGAACTTGCCCGGGAGGTTTGGCCAGTTAGGGTACCAGTGGTGGCCGCTGCATACGAGCACCGCGCCATAGCGATGGGTTTGGCTTTCGCTTGTTTTGCAGTGGCGCACGGTAACGCGGTAGGTCCCATCCCCTACGGGCGCGACGCGTACCACTTCGGTGCAAAAAGTAAAGCGGTCTCGGAATCCAAAATGCGCCGTATACTGCTCAAGATAGGCCAGCAGCTGCGCATGAGAAGGAAAATCGGGATAATCCTCAGGCATCGGAAAATCCGAAAATGCCGTCTTTGCTTTTGAGGTGTTGGTATGCAAAGAGGCGTAAGCTGGGGAAAGTCCGCTGTCGTTTTCGTAGCGCCAAAGCCCGCCTATATCGGAGCCTTTCTCAAAGCCATCGAATGGGATGCCGCGTTGGTAGAGCACCTTGGCCGCCACCAGACCCGACGGCCCAGCACCAATGATGCAGGCTTTCTCGACGCAGGATAGCGGCTTTTCGCTTTCATAGGGAGCCATTCCCGGGAAGCGATGCCCTTCAGAATAGCGCTCAGACACAAACATAACTTCCAAAAAGATTCAAAAGAAGCACCCCACAAAGCAGTTTTGCCCCGAGGAACACGAATTTTTTGGTGGCTATAGCCTTCAGCCTTCCATAAAATTACCAGGTTAGCGCAGGTCCATGTGGCCGGGGTCTGTTGTTTCCCATGCGAAGGACTTCCTAACAAGCTACTCCCTCTATGCCTCACCTTCCCGACTGATACAAAACCAAACCAGCCGGTTTGCGAGCCCAGTTCACGACGTACTGGTTAGGTCCCCTACCTCTAACATTCATGATAGAAGCGAGGAGATCCGTTGCATATGGCTCCATCGCTCTGTATCGAAATTTTTGAGCCCTCGCGAGCTGGGCGTTTGTGTTTTGCTCACTTATTTAGCCTGCCATAGCTCCTATAGGTAGGCTGCGAGGCTAGCCTCAAGGAATGGTTCAAGATTATCTGGTGCAGACAAATCAATGGATCTAAGCCCTAGACTCGGATACATTAAAGATACAACTTGACAAAAGGGACCGCAAAACATATAGTTGAGATTGGATATCCAAATACAGTTTAGGGAATGCCGCTTGATAAAGCATTACGGTATGCGCCTTGAGATTTCATGTACGCTATCGCGTAATACCCTACCCTTAGAGTATCGACGAGGATTCGCGTCCCTTATCAAAGAAGCCATCCGACGCACGAGCCCACGCGTTTTTGACAGATATTACTACGGATTACACGTGCTGAAGCCCTTTACCTTTTCCGTGTATTTCCCAGGACTTAAAGGACGTGATGGCGATTCGTTTGTTATAGGAGAAAAAGCCATTGTTCACTTCTCGACATCCTCAAAGGAATTAGGGGTTTCGGTGTATAATGGCCTGCTTGCACTACAGACCCATCCACTGTTTAATAATACGCTCTTAGTCGAGCGTATCAACCTTGAACGTCGGGTATTCATTCAAGAAGAATCGGCAATTTTTAAGACGATGGCGCCTGTGCTTGTCAACAACAAGGGTAATGCCGATTGGTACCTGTTGCCAAGAGAGGAAGGATTTGATGAAGGGCTTAAGTTTGCCGTCAAGGAGGCTGCACGCGTTTTTTTGGGTAAAGCGGATGTCTCGATAGAGTTCAACCCGATCCAATTCAGGCGCAAGGTCGTCCGCCATTACAACATGGCTATGCAAGGGTTTGTGGGTGTATTTGAGCTGCGCGGGAGCCCTGCGGTGCTCAATCTTATCTATGATATTGGCCTGGGCGTCCGCCGCAGCCAAGGATTCGGGATGCTCGAGCTCGTGCGCCAAGGCCCTTATGGAGAACAGCCTGCTTTCCAGGGAGGTGCCCATGAGTAAGATTACTTTGTATCCGTCGAACTGGTTGTATAATGCAGGAGTGGTTGGACTGCTGATAGTATTGGAAGAGCTTGGTGAGCAAGTTGAAAAATTCCTCATCGACGATGGAAGCGTGCATATAACGATCACAAAAGATGTCGACCAGATATTTGATAGATGGGCGAACTTGTCTCCGCGTTCGAAAAAAGGCACCAGTTTGGTTTATGGTTGGAAAGATGCATATTATGCAAATCAAACCGAGAGTTCTATTAAAAAGCGAATTAATGTGCTGATTGGGGGAGATACAAAAGGGGCGAAAACAAGACAATCTTCTCCCATATTTTCATGCGTTTTCTGTACGGTAAAAATGAAAATTAAAAAGTCTGATGCCACGTTTTTAAATCAAGCCTTTGGAAACATCTTGCTTGGCTCAGAAAAATCATTTAGTAACATGTATTGGAATAATTCTGCTAGAGATTTTGTGTGCCCCAAGTGTGAGTTCATACTTATGTGTCACCACATTGCCCTTACCCAGCTCTCCGACAGTTCGGAAATCTTCATTAATGCCCCGTCGTTCAAGGTGATGTACTATCTGAACAAGTTTGCTCGGGAGGCTTTCGGCGCAACCTCGCTTGCAGAAGCGCGAGCGAAAAGAGAGATCCTGGCGATGTCTGTGATCGAATACGCCACGAAGATACAAACGACGCTCGGCGTCTGGACGGGGATGAATATTGAGGTGGTGAGCCGACGCGAATATTGGATAGACGAAAAGAAGCACGTCAAGATCGAGTTCTTCAGCCTACCGTACGGGGTCATTCAGCTCCTTGCAGACCGCCGCATTGCTTCGCTCCTCAGCCAAATCGGAGAGTTCTCTATCTTGAACCTCGTGCTCAATCAGGATTTCTCTCGCCTGATGGAGCTGGGGTACCGCCTCTTGCGCATAGGACTTAAGGATACGGAATGGCAGGAATCGGAAGAGAAATTTGTCAATCAGAATTTGAGACTTGATAGAAATAGGAAGAATCCTGCTAAGGTAGCCGAGCAGATTTTTGATCTGCTCGCTCTCATTGAAGAAAAGCAAAAAAGGAGAAGCACATATGAGTATGCCAGCTTTGCCTGAAGTAAGATTAGGGGAAAAACTCCAGGAGCTTGGAAAACAGTTGAGAGAGGGTGAACCTAAGGTTGAGCAATTTCGCGAGGCTTACGACGAGCTAAGGAAGCTCAATCGCAGGCTTCAAGAGCTGCTCCAGTGGGCTGTAGAGCAGCGTAGGGACGAGAAAGAACTCAATAATCTGTATTGCCAGGTAGCCGGCTGGAACGCTTCCGACCTTGTGGAGCATTTGAAGCGGACCGGCTTTCGTTTGAAGCAAGACCGGGTCCTCAAAGAGGCTTTTGACCGTCAGGGATACCGGATATTAGAGCTTGTGCGGGCAGGGAAGCGGGATGAGGCTTTTCATGCTATTCTGCGTATCTTTGTCTCGGCCAAGCGGGAGTTTCCGGCGCATCTGGTGGAGGCGTTTAAGCCTGTCTATTCTGATACACTTTTCAGGGTCTTTCTGTTCTCGTTTCTTAGCGGCATTTTAGGAAAAGAGCAAGAATCTGAGTAATAAAAAAGGAGGCAGCTATGAATACTAACACTATCAAGAATGTCACCGTCACCATTATTTTTGAGGGGGCAGCACTCAACCGAGACGAGAAGATCGGGGGTAACATTCTTTCGATCAAGAAGCTCAATGTGAACGGCGAAGTCCGCTCCTTCATCGGAAAGCCTGCAATCAGGCATTATCTGTTTCAGACCCTCCACATGAAAGATCCCGAAGCATGGAAGCCTGCGCCAGTAATTGAACGTGGCTCGGGAGAGAATAAAACTTTACAATTTAATCTTGGACTAGCAGATATCATTACCTACCCGGAACTGGATGTCTTTGGTTATATGTTCACGATTGAAGGCGAGCGCTCCCTAACGCGAAAGGCTCCACTTGGGATCACCAAAGCGATCTCTTTAGCCCCATATGAAGCCGATCTCGCCTTCTATGCGAATCACGACCTAGTGAAGCGAGGAAGAGATACGGGGGGCACTGAGATTATGCCTAACATCTACAACAAAGAGGAACATAGTTCGTACTACAAGTTGAGCTTTACTATTGATACGAAAGTTCTGGGACAGGACGTGTGGATTCTTGAAGAGGAGCCCAAACCTCAAAATGGTGAGCTACGCATTAAAATCTCGGCCAACGATGAGAAAAAGCTATCTGGTACACCCAATGGTCCAAATTTATGGAAGCTTAGAGACCACATGGGAACAGACGGGGGAACAATAGAGTGGACCCAATTGGGAGGAAAATTTCAGATCACCTTTAGAGTTTCCGACGTAAAAAAAAGAAAGAGGGTTAGGGATATACTCAAAGCCATTAAAAACGGTCTTTACTCCCAATCCAGTGGCGAGGCGAATACGATCGTTCCCCTCTTCCTCATTGCGGCGGCGGTTAAGGTACCTTCCCCTGTGCTCCATCCATATATTGATCTTCGTAAAGAGGATGGCAGGTTGAAAGTGATTGGCATTACTGACGCGTTGAAAAATAGTTGGATAGAGAAAGAAGAAAATGATCCCATTGTTTATATCCAGGACTGCGAAAGATTGAAAGTTGATGATACGCTAAAAATGAATAGAGACAATTGGGAGAGCTTTTTAGAAAAGATTGGTCTCAAAGATTGAGAGGGGAAAATGCATGTGCTTCGGCTCCGTATCTATCAACCCCAGGCACATTACCGTGTACCTTTCACCTACCAGCGGCGGCATACCTATCCGATTCCACCCTATTCCACCGTAATCGGCTTCCTATGTAACGTCTTGGGAATTGATGACCCGAAAAAACAGGAAAATCTCCGTGATGAGCCCGTGATCCTCTACGATGAGCTAAAGAAGATCAAAATCTCCATTGCGGGCAGCTTTGAAAGCAAGACGACCGAGTATGTTTGGTTTCGCAATCTCTCCACGGCTTCCCATATAAGACGCTTCGGATACGCGGAGAACCGAAGCGTGGGAGGACATGTGGAGCATATCGGGGGACAATCCCCTGTGTCTATGGATATCCTCAATGAAGTCAGGCTCGTCATTTATCTGGCGCATGAGAAAAAAGCCTTTTTGGAGCATATCCGGTCTTCCTTGGAAAACCCTGTGCGCAGGCTTGAGGTTCTCCATCTCGGCCGAGCTGAGGACTGGATCGTGATAGAGGAGGTATCCGAAGTATCTGCGCTATCGAACACCGAAGGAAAAAGCCAAATGCAAGAGGAGGAAAAATCGGAATCGAACTTCCGTGTGCAAAGGGTGGATGCAAATTTCCGGCATTTCTTTTGGATTCCTGAGAGGATATTTACGGGCGCCTCAGAAAGCACAGAAGCCGATCCCTACACAAAAGCCCAGGGACTGCTGTACAATGTCCCCACTTTTTGGACGGTGGTGGATTATGAGCAGACCTTGAATCGCCATGGCCAGCGCGTTTTTGAATATATTCGGGCTAAGCTGAACGACGGTCTAATCACAGGCTGTAGGTTTCTTTACGATGAAAAACTGGGGCTTCCAATCTTTCTTGCGGACTTTGGGGCAGATCATAAGCAAAATATGGGAGAGGATCCTTCGGGTAGTAAGCCTTTTCTTTCCGATGAAAGACAGAGCCATGAGTAGGATTTGGGCTAAAAGCCGTGCGAGCGGGGGTAGCCAGCCGGTCTCACTTGCGGAGCACACCAGAGATGTGCTGCGTGTTTTCGAAAAGTTGAGCAGCAAGGTGAAGGATCTGAGCGAGGTTATCCGGATTGCAATCGTCTGCCATGATCTGGGGAAAGTCCTGCCAGCCTTCCAGATTAGGACCTTGGGAAAGAAGGACTATGAGCCTTACCCTCCTTATCATCATGTCCCTCATTCGTTATTTTCTGTCCTTTGGATCAACTCAGAAAAACTGCGGGAGAGAATTGAAAATACCTATGTGAGGTTCGTCCTTTCCGCTGTGGCTTACCATCATTGGAGGGAGGGATTCTCTGAATGGATCAGTTCACCTAACCAAAAACTCAGAGAGCTTTGTGAGGAACTGCAGAGAGAAGGGGTTAGGAAAAAACTTCAAGAGAATCTAAAAGAAGAGATTCGGCAACTTGAGGGGGACTGGCAGGATCTCATTGACTTTAACGTAGAGATGGCGAAGGGGTTGAAGAGGGGCGTCCCCTTTTCGGAATATGCTTCTCCGCCGTATCAGCTCTACTGGCTACCGAAGCGGGCGGCGATTGACGATAGCAAGTTAATAGACTGGGTCCTCATCTCTGGCTTTCTGATGCGCTCGGACCACTTTGCGTCGTTCTGTGAGGAAGAAGGTGAGGACTCTCCCCCAGAGGTGCCTAATGTAGCGTCTGAGAAGGTCAAGGAAAAGGTCAAAGCTAAAATCGGCGAGCCCCCTAACGGGCAGATCTGGCAACTGCAGGCCCTGGAGGGACTTCAGGACAAGAACGTCATCCTTGTAGCTCCAACCGGTTATGGGAAAACAGAGTTTGCGTTCTTGTGGGCGAGCGGAGAGAAATTTTTCTACACATTACCTCTCCGGGCAGCGGTAAATCAGATATTTGAGCGTGCTAAAAGGATTTTCGGCGATGACAAAGTGGGGCTGCTTCATTCTGATGCCGATGTGTACCTCCTGGGAGATGGTGGCGAAGCGCAGGCGAGCCTGAAATCCTACGATCTGGCCCGACAGCTTGCTTATCCGGTGTTAGTGTCTACTGGTGACCAGTTCTTCCCGTACGCCTTACGGCCGCCAGGGTATGAGAAGATCTATGCAACCTTTTCTTACTCCAGGCTCGTCATTGATGAAGTGCAGGCCTACGACCCTCGGGCCGCAGCTATTATCGTCAAGTTTATGGAAGATGTGGTCCGGATGGGGGGCAAGTTTCTCCTCATGACGGCGACGCTTCCAAAGTTTGTTAGAGAGGAGATAGATAGAGCTATCGGTGAAGAGCAATACAACGAACATAACTTATATGAGGAAAGAAAACAGGAACTAAAGCAATTCAAAAAACATTTCATTGAGGTGGAGCTGATTGGCGACTCCGATTCTGGGGGTAAGTCCGATTTTACCGTTCCTGAAGATAAGCTTGAGGCGGTTCTGCAGAAAGCAAAAGAGGGTAATCGTGTGCTTGTTATTGCTAATACCGTGAAGCAGGCACAGGATATTTTTCAGCGGTTGAAAAAGTTAATGGAGAGTAAAGCATGCTACCAAAGTCTTGGAAATAAGCTCTGGTTATTACACTCACAGTTTACCCAGCAGGATCGCGAGGAAAAAGAACAAAAGCTGATGGAAGAATTTCGCAATCCCAAACCCGATGGTGAGCGTGAGGGGAAGATTTTAGTAGCGACACAGGTGGTTGAAGCCTCTCTGGATATGGATGCCGATGTGCTATTTACGGAAATAGCGCCTCTGGACGCGCTGGTCCAAAGAATGGGGCGCGTTTGGAGAAGGTATGGCCCCTCCGTAGATCCTGAAAAGATCCCTAAACCGGGGGAAGAAAACCCCAATGTGTATATCTGGATTTTCAAGCAGGGACTTCACTCTGGAAGGCATTATGTGTATGACTTAGACTTAGTACTTCTAAGCATTAAGCTCTTTTATGACCTTTCTTTGAAGCAAAAAAACAAGGATGAAGCTGGTAATCCCTCTCAGGAAGAAAACTATAAAGAATGGTTATCTAAGATAAATAAGAAGAATGCGCAGGAGCGTATAGATTCTGTGCTCAAAGAAGTCTTTTCTCCCTCACAGTCTTCGCAATCTAAGTCGCGTAGCCGCAGAGGGAGCAAAGGAAACGACCTCAGTATGTTTCCAGAGACTGAACAGCAGGTGTCTTTAGATGGCTTCAAGGTAACCCTCTCTGAATATGACAAGTTTGACCTGGTTAAGAAGCTTTATGACCTTCCCGATGAGCATGACTACTTAGTAAAGTTTAGGCAGGCTAAGGATATTCTTGATGCCGGCTACATGTCGGATCGGCTCAAAGACGCACAAAAGATGTTCAGGGAGATCTACACAGTCTCTGTAATCCCAGAGAAGCGGAAGGAAGATTTCTCAAATGCTATCCGGGAATTTCTTAAGAGTCATAGCCTCAATGAAAAGCGGCTTTACACTTCCTTCAAGAGGGAAGTGCTTTCCAAGTTTGTTGTGTCTCTTCCAGGCAGGGCCAAGCAGCAGTCAGTTGAGGGGTGGGTTAGAGATCTTTCGGATCTAGAAGACACACAAAGGAGGCGCCTGCTTCGCTGGTGTCGGGATATCTATTTCGCAGAATATGAGTACAACCACGAGCAAGGGATCATTGTCGGAGCACCATGGGGCTACAACGATGCTGCAATCCTTTGAAGGGCGAGATGTTCGCCGAGGCTGAGCCGATTTGAACCTTGCCACTTCTCAGGCGGTCTGTAGACTCGTTATGGCACAATTCCGATGTTACTGCAGGATTTCTGGCTGCACCTCCTCCCAGTTTCTGCAGCCGACAAGGCCCAAAGCCAGATCCAGCTCGGCCAACAGGTTTTCCAGTACGAAACGCACACCGGCCTCGCCGCCGACGGCCAGTCCGCAAGCGTAGGGTCGCCCCAGCAGCACGGCTTGAGCGCCTAAAGCCTTTGCTTTGAGCACATCGGCAGCCCGTCGAATGCCGCTATCAAACAGGACCAACAGGCGGTCCCCTACGGCATCGACCACTGCCGGCAGCGCATCTAGTGCTGCAATAGCCCCATCCAACTGGCGGCCACCATGGTTAGATACAATAACACCTGCCACGCCCGCCTCGGCAGCGCGGCGTGCATCCTCTGGGTGCAGAATACCCTTAAGCAGGATCGGCAATCGGGTATTTTCTTTGAGAAAAGCCAGGTCATCCCACGTCAAGTCAGGATGCGAAAATATTCGGGCAAAGGTCAAGATGGCTCCCGTGGGGTTGGCTTCGGGTGGTTCGTCGAGGCGGCTGCGGAAAACAGGATCTGTAAAGTAATTTGCTAGTCCTTCGCCGTAAAGAAACGGTAGGTAGGCGTGCTCTAGGTCCCGCTCGCGCCAAGCCAGGAGCGTCGTGTCGAGCGTAACAACCAGGGCCTCATAGCCAGCGGCTTCGGCCCGGTGTATTAGACTGAGGGTCAGCTCCGGGTCGCGTCCCCAGTAGAGCTGAAACCAACGCGGTGCCGCACCCATCACGTCCGCCACGGCTTCCAAGGGATAAGAGGAAACCGTGCTTAGCACAAAGGGCAAACCTACTTGAGCCGCTGCCCTAGCCACGGCCAACTCACCTTCAGCATGTAGGATGCGCTGCACGCCGATAGGTGCCAGTAGCACAGGTGCTGGCAAGCGCCGGCCCAATAGCACTACGCTTAGATCGCGCCGGCCTACTCCCCGAAGCATGCGGGGCACCAGTTGCCAACGGCGAAAGGCTGCACGATTGGCCTGAAGGGTCTCTTCACCACCAGCGCCCCCGAACAGATACGCGGCAGCCTCTGGCCGAAGCGCCGCGCGCGCCTGATCCTCTAACGCCTCAATAGCGACCGGAAACGCTGGCTTTTTCCCCGCCAGCCCACCCAGATAAATCTGGAGCTGGCGCTGCATGCCAGGCGAAGTTGCCAAACCCAAGGCATCTTGTGTCATGATGCTTTGCGTTTTAATGATTAGATAGCTATTCCGGGTAGGGCAGCACAGCCAGCGTCAAACGGCTGATGCACACCAGACGCTCTTGCGCGTCATAGATGCGGATATCCCACACCTGCGTACGCCGCCCGATGTGCAGCGGCCGCGCTACACCTTTTACTTGTCCCGAGCGGACTGCACGGATATGGTTGGCGTTGATCTCTAGCCCTACGCAGAAGAGCTGGTCAGAATCCAAGCATAGCTGAGAGCCTACACTCCCCATCGACTCTGCTAGAGCCACCGAGGCTCCACCATGCAACAATCCGAAGGGTTGCTGCGTGCGGCCATCTACAGGCATTGTGGCAACCAGATAGTCGTCGCCGATCTCGATGAACCGAATGCCCAAATGGCCCAGCATATTGCCCTCGGTCATTCGGTTTAAGTCTTCTAGCGTAGCTGGCCGTTTCCAGATTGCGGTCCCAGGCATAGGAATCTCCCTTACAGACGAACAACAACCTTTCCCACATTGCTTCCAGCGTGCAAGTATTCCACGGCATCGGGCACAGCCTCCAGCCCTTCAAAAGGTGTAGGATCGATAGCTACCTGGAGCTGGCCTGTTCGGTATAGCTGGAATAGCCGCGGCAAGTGTGTGCGAAAGTGTGCCACGTAATGCGGCAGAAAGAAGCCTACTACCGCAGCCGACTTTGGAATTAGCTTGGTGTACAACCGGACCTGGCTTACTGGATGCGGCCCTGTCCGGTATTCGCTCACAAACCCAATGCACAGCAGCCGTCCATGGCGGGCCAGCATCTCCACGCATAGGTCAAACACTTCTCCCCCTACGCTTTCATAAACCACGTCAAAGCCGTGGGGATACTCCTTGCGCAGCACTTCCGTTAGGTTTTCCTGGCGATAGTTGATCACCCGATCGCACCCTAAACGCCGAAGTAGGTTGGCTTTTGCTTCGGTGCCACACGTTCCGACCACATAAGCGCCTGCCAGCTTGGCCAGTTGCACTGCATACTGCCCTGTCCCACCAGCAGCGGCTGTTACCAGCACAGCTTCCCCAGGACGCACGCGAGCTACTTCTTGCAAGGCAATCGATGCCGTCAGTCCGCTTACCAATAAACTGACCACCTCGGCAGAAGCCTCAGGCACTGGGATAGCATGTCGGGCTGGAATGCATTGGAATTCGCTGTAGCCCCCACCGAGCTTGATCGTTCCCACGGGATCCCCCGGGCGCAGTTCTTGCACGCCCTCCCCCACGGCAACCACCTCGCCAACCGCTTCAGCACCCAGCTCAAACGGGGGCAGTTGTCCTGGACGATAGCGCCCTGCCGTAATATTGACATCGGTAGCGTTGACTCCGGCAAATCGATTCCGAATCAACACTTCTCCCGGCCCAGGTTGGGGCAAAGGGACTTCGACGATCGTGGTTGCTTCCCGAAAGTTAGGTGAAAGCTTATGGGCAACAAGCTTGCGGTACGTCGTAGGCAAATGCATACACCTAAGTCTTAGAAGTTTGCAGTTTGCGGCGCCAATAACGAGCCAATCCCTGCCAGCTTACGCGTGGTTGCCCAAACCCTTCGTAGCGGGTTAGCAATGCTTCATCTTGCACGCAGGCACGAAGCGCGGCCATAACCTGCGCATGAAACGCTTCGGCTTGCTGGGCCTCATCCCCACCCGCTTCCAACGCGGCACGCACCGCTTCGGCCATTTCACGTAGCCGCTGCGCCATCTCGCGCAGATGGACTGTTGGCATTTCAGAAGGGCCAAAGTGCGTCAGCAAAAGCTGTTTAGGCTGCCATTGGGCCAAGCGCCTTAGGCTTTCCTGCCAGGCCTCAAGCTGAATGTCTGGCGGTGGCGTCACTGGCAGCAGACAACGCGTACCCGTAAGCTGCATACCGGCTGTATCGCCAACAAAAGCAATACCTGTCTGGGTATCTAGAAAACTGACGTGGTGCGAGGCATGGCCAGGAGTATAGGCGACTTCGAGGGTTCGACCACCAAAGCAAAGTTTTGCTCCATCCTTAAGCGTGTTTACCTGGCTTGGAGGAACAGGCAGGACAGTTCCCCAAAGCGCATTCATGAGTTCACCATAAAGCCGGCGTGCACTGTCTAGCAGTCGGTTAGGATCGACCATATGTGGGGCACCGATGGGGTGCACGTATACCTGTATATGGGGGGCTTCCGCGACAATCGCACCGGTTGCCCCAGCGTGGTCTAGGTGGATGTGCGTCAAGAGGAGTGCATGCACATCCGCCAGCGAGAGACCGGCTTGGTGCAGTGCAGCCTTGAGCTGCGGCACCGTTACTGTGGGTCCTGGATCGACCAGCAACAGCCCTTGCGGTGTCTCCACGACCGCGCAAGCAATGAGCCGATCTGTGCCCAGATAGTGCAGGTCGATATAGTAAATGCCCTCGGCAAGCGGAATCATGCGGTGCGATTGTTTTTAGGACGCATTCGTTGGCATAGGCCGCCCATAGCCTGGCGAATGGCCTGTTCGATGAGTGCGTCTCGGTCTACTTCTAGCCGAAGCCGGGCCAGACGCCCGGCTAGCAGCAGGCTCACGATGCCGTGCAGGGCGCTCCAGAAAGCTACTGCAGCTACCCGCACGTCGGGCATTTCTAGCTGATGCTGCTGCACATAGGTGTCAATCGCCTCGACAATAGGATCCAGCAGTCGATAGGCCTGCTCAAGCCGCTCTTCGGGATACGAAGCCAGCTCGCGCGGATGCAGCATAAAGAGCACTTCGTAGGCCTCAGGATGCGTAAGTCCAAAGTCTACGTACGCCCGGGCCAGCGCCTGAAGCCGTTGCCTAGGATCGGTAATAGACTGAATTTCTGGGGCAAAGAAGCGCTCGGCCAGCCGCTCCTGCGCCCGATCCAGCAGCGCAAAAAGAAGGCCTTCTTTGCGCTCAAAGTAGAGATACAAACTACCTACACTGCAACCTGCCCGCTGGGCAATATGCCGCATGGTCAGGCTGCCGTAGCCTTCACGAACCAACAGCTGTTGGGCAGCCTCCAGGATGGCCTCGCGTAGATCTGTACGTTTCAAGTGCAAGAATTCATTACAGATTGAACGACTGTTCACAAAAAAATAGTATCCCTCTTTGCTGGGGTCAAGCCCAAGTGTTTACCCTTTTAGGGTTCTTGGATCGGCGCTGCACCTTTTGACGTTTGCCAGCGTTGAAAGCGGCGTTTCTGGAATCATTGCAGCAAAGCATTGCAATCTGTATGGCCAAAATTGACGGCGTTCGCTTTCTCAACAGCCAGTTTAGGAAAGCCCTCATTTTGGAAAGCCCGGATCCTAGCTTAGACGATTATCTACGGGCGCAGGGCATTGAACCTGAGCGTTTGCCGGATTCGGTTGTCCAGCATCCTGAGGTGGTCATTCAACGCCTCCGGGAAGGTCAGCATGATTTGCTGTTTAAGCGCAGTCGTTTTATCGTAGACGAAGCGATCCTTCAGGCTTCCGAAAACCTAGCTGCTGTCATCTTATGTTGCATTGGGGACGACTCGGTAGACAAAGAGGCGTGCGCTCGCGAGGGGGTTATGGTGATGAACGATCCTATCAGCAATGCACGTTCAGTGGTCGAGCTGGTCTTTGGTGAGATGATCTGCCTAGCGCGGCGGGTATTTCAGGCAAACGAAGCGGCCCATCGGCACATTTGGACTAAGGACAACAAGAAACGGTACGAGCTACTAGGCAAAACCATCTCGATCATTGGATTGGGCAACATCGGCAAACAAGTTGCCCAGATGGCCGAAAAGTTTGGCATGGAAGTGTATTTTTACGACACCCGAGAGGTTGCCCGGGAAGTTGGGGTAACGCTTGGCTGGAAATCTTGCCGAACGCTGACAGAAGCCTTTCGGGCAGGCGATTTTGTAACCGTACACGTTTCTGCAGAAGATCATCACGGCCGTCCCAATCGCAACTTAATCACGTACGAACATTTTGCGCAGCTTGGTGCTGACCGAGGGCCGAACAGCCCACGCATTTTTATCAATGTGGCGCGTGGTTTTGTACACACTCCCGAAGATCTTATCCGGGCTGTGCGGGAAGGCTATGTGCAAGCGGCGGCCGTCGATGTTTATCCCGAGGAACCAGGTAGCAAAGAGGATGCTTGGCATAACCCCTATGCGGGCCTTCCTGAGATTGTGTGCACGCCACATATTGGTGCCGCAACCGAAGAAGCGCAACCACGTATTGCAGCCTACGTAGCCGGCACAGCCCAGCTATTTAACAAATACGGCACGGTTCGGGATACTGTCTTCAGTCCGGGCCAGGTGATTGGCGTCGAAGCGGAACCGCCCTACTGGGTGCTGAGCGTGGTGCACAGCGATGCGCGTGGTACAAAAAAAGCCATCAGCGACGCAATCTACGAAGCCGGAGCGAGCAACCTGCAATCCAACCACCGCGACTTCAGTCGCTATGGTTTTGCTTACGATGTGAGCGCGATCGACAAGCCCCTTAGCGAAGAACAATTGCGCTGCATTATAGAAAAGGCTCGGCGGATCTCAGGTGACCCTACGGCCATCCGAGCTATCCGGCAGTTTTACGTTCCAGCCAATGGCGCTTGAGCTACAGCACCTGGCCGCTACGCCAACGCTCAAGCACACGCTGCCATAGGTCGTAGTAATACGACTGGCGACAAAGCACATAGTGTACTAGCGGCGTAGCCTCTGCATAGTGCACGCGCTCAAAAACAAAGCGATAGCGGGGATCTTGCTCGTTGTAGGTATAATACCAGACTTGTTCGTCGGGGCGGGTTTCGACCGCTAAGGGGGGACCTAAAAGGATATAGACCATACCCCGGTCGGTACGCCACCCCTCTTTGAACGAGGTGAACTGTAGGTTGGCCTGCTCAACGCGTTCATAATAAAGGCGGAGCAAACGGGCCGCCTTACGGCGATCACCAATCAATCGTCCCCAAAACGCATCAAAGCGGGTCCGCTGTTCGCGTTGCGTGGTTGCGCTTCGAAGTGCCTGTTGCTCCTCTGGATAAGTTAAATAGGCCAGGGCTTCAATCAACTCAGGAAGTGTCTCTATATGGGGAAAGGTTGCCCCATGCACCACCAACTCACGCCGACTTAACGCTGGTCGTCGTTGGTTTTCGATGTGTGCGCTTACCTCAACGCGATAGACGCCTCGTTCCACCAGTGGAGGCAGTCGAAAGGTAATCCGCGCCTCACCAACAAGCGCTGCTACTTCGCGGCGGGATACCTGCAACGTTTCGGGTCGATCGTACCAGACACCAAGGTAGTTTAAGGCCCCAGGTGCGGGCATGAGGTCATAGGGGGGACGGGCTGCACTGGTGTCGGTAGGGAAGCGCAGCAATACCATCTGCACCTGGATTCGATGTGCAGGCGCCAGGCGATACAGCTCAACTACGGCTTGGAGCGAGTCTTTACCGGCAGCAAGATGCCATCCAGGCCACACTTCGTAGCGCCCCGAAGCCGTTGGGCGTTCAAGCCATACAGGGCTTAGTGCAGGGCGAGGCGAAGTGGTTTCGGGAAGCTGGACCGTTCGGCGCTGCGTAGCATACCGCTGTGTATTTCGATCGGTAACGCGCACTTCTAGCCGGTAACGACCAGGGCGATAAGGGATAAAACGATGCCAAAGTGACAGGTTATAGGTCTGCGTTGCGGCAAACGTACGGACCCAGAGCGTGTCGTCGTAGGCCTGTTCGTAGTGCAACCGTCCGTCGGTTCCCCAAAACCGTACCAGTACCTCAAAGACAGCTTGGTAAGCGGTGTCGGCATGGGTAAAAATGAAGCTGCGTGGGCGCAAGCCAAGGTAGAGTGCGATCCCTGGCTGTCCTTCGCGCATCACGGGGATCGCCTCCAGGGTAAAACTCGGGCCTGTGGCGTCTTGCGGGCTCACAGGGACGGGCTGCGTGCTGCGGCATCCAAGCACCCCTCCCACCATCACCGTCATGAGCACCAGCTGATGCGCTGCGTTACACGTCATTTCTAGCACCCAAAGGCCTGATGCCAGACGCTTTCAGTGCCGAGCAGCCTGAACGATTGCGGTAAAATCAGCTGCCTTTAGGCTTGCTCCACCAATTAACCCACCATCGACATCTGGCTGGGCAAAAAGGGCTGCGGCATTGTCCGGCTTTACACTACCCCCATAAAGGATATGAAGTGCCCGACCAATGGCATCGCCATAGCGCGCGATGAGCAGCTGACGAATGAGCGCATGCATTTTTTGCGCCTCGTCTGGGGTGGCTGTATGACCGGTCCCAATCGCCCACACCGGCTCGTAAGCAATCACCAGGGCCTCGGCCGATGGGAGCTCAACGCCGTCCAGCACACCCTGAAGCTGACGCTCAACGACCGCCTCAGCCTGCCCGGCCTGACGCTCTGCAAGCGTCTCGCCTACGCAGACGATTGGCACTAGACCGTGCTGCAGGGCTCGCTTAACTTTTTGATTGACAAGGGCATCTGTTTCGCCAAAATACTGACGCCGCTCCGAGTGCCCCAAAATGACGTACCGGCACCCTACGGCCCGCAGCATGGCGGCTGAAACTTCTCCTGTGTAGGCGCCAGCCTCTTCATGATGCATGTTTTGAGCCCCTAACGCAATCGGTGACCCTTCAAGCACTTGGCGCACAGCTTCTAAGTTAACAAATGGAGGGCATACAGCAACACGAATTGGACTGGGGTCGCCTAGGCTGGCCACGATAGCCCGAGCTAGCGCAATGGCTTCCGCTCGGTCGGTATGCATCTTCCAATTTCCGGCAACAAGCATAAAACACCAGGTTTTAGGAGGGTGGGAAAGGCTGCAATCGGGCCAGTGCTTGCTGCAGCTGCACCAGGGCTCCTGGCCCTTCAAAACGTCCAATAAGGCGGCCATCAGGGCCAATCAACCAACGTGCAGGCAAGGCGGTAATACCATACCGTTGTACCAAAGGATCTTGTCTCCCCTGGGGCAAAATAGCCGCCTGGCCAGTCTGAGGGAAACGCTCGTAGAAAGCTTCGTTGACGAGCGTATCGGGTTCAAGCGACAGCGCCAGCACGTTTAGGGGAAGTTTTCGGTAGGCCACCGCCAGGGCGTTCCGGTAGGCCAGCTCATTGAGGTATACAGGGTCTTCAGGCCAGAAGAATTCAAGCAGCACATAACTACCCCGCAAGCCATCTAGCGTAAGCGTTCGTCCATCTAGGGTCGTGACGACGAAGAATGGCGCTTCCATGCCAGGGCGCAGGTGGTCGAGCTCATAGCGCACGCGGGTCACCCACGCCTGCCAAGCGCTGTCGGGGGCCATACGGGCCACTTCTTCTAAAGCTGCCCGTGCCGCCTCATCTTGCAAGCTGTCCATGTAGGCCAGTACCAGTTCAGCCTGGAGGGAAGTCCGCAAAGCCCGTGTCGGCATGCGGGCTTTTATGGCTTCTAGCCAGCGCACACTGGCCGCTTGTCCTTCGCGTCGCGCTAGCTCACGACGTAGCACGTGTACGACCTCAGTATAGCGCGGGTTGGTAGGCGGCAGGCTATCGAACCGCACCAAGGCCTGCGTCGGCGCCCATCCAGCCAGCAACCGCACCGCTTCAGCAGCTGCCCACTGCGCTCCTAACGTTCCCGGATACGTTGTCTCCACGCTATGGAGCAGGGTTAACGTGCGCTCAAGCACCTGTGCTGTGGCCTGTGAATCCAGCTCAGCCTGCAACCCACGTAAAAGGTCCTGGTTATGGAGGGCAATGGCATTCTGGTAAGCCAGCCAAGCTGCATTCTCACGAGAACGCACCAAGAGCCGCCTATTTTGGAGTGGGAAGACTGCCCGAAGCTGCGCCGAATCTCCAGGGGCAACAACCAGACTGCCCGTGGCCAGCACTGTGCCTCGCCGGCTGATCCGAAGAGGATAGATCCCCGGACGCGACGCACGAATGTGCATTACAAAGCGCCCTGTACTATCGGTTATAGCCAGCCCTAACGTATCGGGCAAACCCTCTGTAAGTCGGTAAACCAGCACCTCAAAGCCCCGATAGTCGGGCGTAGGGTCCACCTCTGCAGCCACGGTCAGCTGGCCTTCCAGTACACTCCAGACGGCTATTTCCTCACTTTGGGACCGGCAACCCAGAAGCAGCATACCCAAAAGCAGGCCGGCAATTAGACCAGCGCGAT
Organism: Rhodothermus bifroesti; assembly: GCF_017908595.1. Classification (NCBI taxonomy): domain Bacteria; kingdom Pseudomonadati; phylum Rhodothermota; class Rhodothermia; order Rhodothermales; family Rhodothermaceae; genus Rhodothermus; species Rhodothermus bifroesti. The sequence goes on along the minus strand of NZ_JAGKTL010000002.1, from coordinate 456,413 downwards.
ACACCATGATGCGCTTGATTACTTAAGATGTACGGGCTGCTTCTAGACGCGCTTCCAACAACCGGCGCACCAGCTTAGGATCAGGTGCGCCCTCAAAGCGCCGCATCACCTGGCCAATAAAAAATCCCATCAGACCGGTTTTGCCGTTAAGATACGTTTGCACCTTGTCGGGATTTTCGGCCAGCACAGCCTCTACGATGGGAATCAGTGCGCTTTCGTCAGAAACTTGGAGCAGGTTTTGGGCCTCGGCAATCTCCTCTGGCTTTCGCGCGTCCGCAAGCATGGTGTTAAAGATCTCTTGCGCACCGGTAGAGCTGATGCGGTCTTCCAGGCGGAGTCGAATCAGTGCAGCCAGCCGTTCAGGCTCAATGGGGAAAGCCTCAATGCCAATTTGGCGCTCGTTCAACACCCGTAGCACCTCAGTCATCACAAAGTTCGACACGGCCTTTGCCTGCGTTTTTCGATCGCCTTCCGGCATTAGGTGGACCAGTGCAGCCAACGTAGCCTCATAATAGTCAGCTACACCGCGTTCTTCGGTAAGCACACCCGCGTCGTAGGCCGGGAGTCCTAAGGTTTCGACAAAACGGCGGCGACGGACCTCGGGCATCTCAGGCATTTGGGACCGGATGCGTTCCAATAGATCGGTGGTTACCACCACAGGTACCAGGTCCGGATCTGGGAAGTAGCGATAGTCATGTGCTTCTTCCTTGCTGCGCATCGGGCGCGTTTCCTGACGCACAGCATCCCAAAGCCGAGTTTCTTGAACCACCTGCCCTCCCTGTTCTAGAATGGCGATCTGGCGCCGAATTTCGTATTCAAGCGCCCGCTCCACGTTGCGGAAGGAGTTAAGGTTTTTAATTTCTGTTTTCGTGCCCAGTTTTGTCTCCCCTCGAGGGCGCACAGACACATTTGCATCGCAGCGCAGTGAGCCCTCTTCCATATTACCGTCGGAGATACCCAGGTAACGCACGATTTGCCGGATTTTCTGCATGTAGAGGGCTGCTTCCCGAGGCGATCGGATATCGGGCGCCGAAACAATCTCGATAAGCGGCACGCCACAGCGGTTAAAGTCCAACAGTGAATGATAGGGATCCTGGTCGTGCAGGGATTTACCAGCGTCTTCTTCCATGTGGATGCGGATAATGCCAATGCGCTTGCGGACGGGCTCCTGGCCGTCCCCTTCTGGCTCCAGGTCAATCTCGACATAGCCATCATAGCAGATGGGCGTCTCGTACTGAGAAATCTGGTAGCCCTTAGGGAGATCTGGATAAAAGTAGTGCTTACGGGCAAAGATGGAGCGCTCGGCAATTTTGCAATGCGTAGCCAATCCCATGCGCAGCGTGTACTCCACCACGCGCGCGTTCAGCACAGGAAGGGTCCCTGGGTGACCTAGACTGATGGGGTCAACGTTCGTGTTGGGAGGATCGCCAAACTGGGTGGACTCTGGACTAAACGCTTTGGATGCGGTCAGCAGTTGGCAATGCACTTCTAGGCCAATAACCGCTTCGTAGGTCGTGTATCCCATAACAGTGGGTTGGGCTCGCTGCCGTCAGAACGATCGCAGGTTTTCGTAAGATCCTTTAAAGTTAACCTGCTTGCTCCCCCTTGCGCCAGTCTGGCTTGTATTTCTTGCCGATCTTTTGCGTAAAGGTCCTTAGGGCTGGCGTGCGACCACCTGTACGGCTTTACTTTGCGCTGTTTTTAGGTGCAGCAGATAGATTCCTGGCGGGAGCGAAGCAGGCTTCCAGGTTAAGCGATGCACGCCGGCCTCTTGTTTTTCTTGAAGCAGTATCGTTACCTCCTGACCTAATGCATTGTACACCTGTAAAACGACGGGTTGCGGCTGAGAAAGACGATATGTAATTGTTAAGGTGCTACGGAAAGGATTGGGGTAAACCGTAAACTCCAGCGATGCGGGTTCTGCAACATGTTCTGTTGGAAGCAAGTCGGCATACCAGTGGCGATGGGTCCAGCCAATACCCCCATGCGCCATGAGGTTGTAGGTGCCTGGTTCAAAGAAGGCTACGTGATCATGGGAGGAGCCCTGCCCCCAAGGCGTTCGGCAAGGGGTGGAAACCCATGCAGGCTCCCAAAACACCACGCCAAGGCCGCCGGCTTTCATCACGGCGCGCGTCAGGTCGACCATATACCGCAACTGGGTTTCTGGGGAAAAAGGGAAATAGGCGGGGTCAGGCGTGGTGATAATATTGCCTAGCGCATCAAAATTGCGTGACGTCCAGGGATAGGCAGTCTCAAGAATCATCACAGAATAGCCTGGGAAGCTATCTTTCAGATCACGCACTACGGATTCCAGTTGTTGAATGCTACCGCCATGATAGGCATAGTAGTAAGAGAGGCCTATGATGTCGAAATCCCTTACGCCGCGATTCATTAAGCGCTGGAAATGCGTGCGTGCGCCGTTTAGTCCTGCGTAGTGCAGCGCAATCTTGGGCATAAAACTTCCTATTTGCCCCCAATCCCGCACGGCTTGAATCGCTGCATTGAATAGCTGCGCATGGCGGGCCCAGTCCCAGCTTACCGGTTCGGTGCCATTATAGTTGGCATCCATAGCGGCATGAATCAGGATGCCTCGATTGTTTTCGTTGCCGATTTGCACGATTTCAGGTAGTAAACCCTCGCGATCCAGCGTTGCCAATACCTGATAGGTGTAGGCATAGACTGAGTCTTTTAGGGCGTTGAGGTTGTAAGCAACCGCGCGCCAGCGCGCAGGGATGACCTGGCGTCCTGGGTCGGCCCAAAAGTCTGAGTAGTGCAAGGCCAACAACACCTGCATGCCAAACGTGCGCGCGCGGCGGATGGCCTGGCGCACGTCGTCCAGATCGCTGTACTGCGGCTTGACGCCAGAGGGTTGGGGTAGTGCCTGTTGCCAAGACGGCTCAACCCAAAGCCGTAGTCGGACTAGGTTGGTCCCGTGATCGGCAAAAATTTGATACACGTCTTTAGGCACGCTGTTTTCTTTAAAAACAGCGCCGCAGTCCTCCATTTGATTGGCGTAAGAAAGGTCATGCCCGAAATAAAATGGCTGTGCTCGGGTGGTGCTGGCTAGGCATAGGAGCATCCACCCGAGCACGCCACTGATTTTCCTGCTACCCATCAGTATCCTGGATTCTGCTCGACAACCCCTCCGCCCTGTTCAATGACAAATAGTGGGATGGGGAAAAGCACGTGGTGCGGTTGCGCGTTGATACCCCGAAGCCGTGCGTATTCGACAAACTTACCGTGGCGGATTAGGTCCTGGCGACGAACGCCTTCGCTATAAAGCTCGCGGCCCCGTTCCACCAGCAGTGAGTCGCGCAACTGCTCCCGGGAGGTAATTTCAGCCGTAGTCCACGGCGCCAGTCCAGCCCGTTGCCGCACCATGTTCACATACTGCAGCGCTTCAGCAGGCCCACGTTGCTCGTTAATGGCTTCAGCCAGCGATAGCAGCACTTCGGCATAGCGAAAAACCGGCCAGTCGATTTCTGCACCGGCCGAGGTCCCCAGGTTGCCAATGCACTTGAGCGGGATCGCCCCCCGCATGCGCTGACGGGTAACGACGGTGCCGCGAATGTTGGTATAGCTACTCAAAAGGGTTTGGCGTCGCTTGTCATTCTCTTCAAACTGATCATAGAAACTCCAGGGCATCCAAAAGCCGCCCCATCCTTGGGGGCCGGTAATCGTTCGATCGCCTACCTGAGCTGAAGCAAAGTCGTTGGGTAGAATTTCCATCCAGTACCAGTTAGGCGACGACGCGTCGGCCGGAACCGCATAGATGAGCTCAGGATTACGCTCTTCACAAATTTGCGTGTAGTCGGGCATCAGCGTATAGCCCATGTTCATTATTTCTCGAGCCACATTTTCTGCTTCAGCCCAGCGCTTTTCGTGCATATAGAGCCGCAGAAGCAGCATGCGGGCAACACCTTTACTGACGCGCCCCCAGTTGGCCGGATCGTTATTATACTTATCGGGCAGATGCGGAATGGCCTCTTGCAAATCCCGCTCGATCGCGGCCACGTATTCTTCCTTCGAAGGTCGCGGTGTAATTTCGGTGCTGTAGAGCGTTGCTGGATCAAGCTTAACGTTCACAGGGCCAAAAAAGTCGTAGAGAATGTACATCAGCCATGCCCGAAGCACCTTGGTCTCGGCAATATAACGGGCTTTAATGTGCTCTGGAACGTTTGCCGAAGACTTTTGAATTTTATCGATTACATCGGTTGCTCGAGCAACGTAGCGGATTTTCATGTAGTCTGAGGCCTCCACACCGCTAAATGTTGCTGGCCCCCAGGCAAATGTAGTAAACGTAGGGTCCCATCCCGTAGCATACTCATCGGTGGTAATTTCGCTACGAGCCCAGTAGGTTTTGCGGTCGTGATTGTAGAGTGCCGCGTACCATTGACCATCGCCCTGGTCGAGATTACCCCAGTCTGTAGAGAACGCATTGTAGATTGCAATAACGGCGCTATTAAAATCGGCCTCTGAGGAGAAGAAGGTTTGGGGCGTGAGCTCGCTGTAGACTTCGGGCTCAAGCAAATCAGAGCACCCCAGTAGCATCCCCCCTGCTAGACCCAGCCAGGCTACAGCGCATGCTATACGGACAAAACGTTGGCATTTCATAGCAATCCTGATCGTTTAGCTTCACAGTTTAAAACCCTAGCTCCAGTCCAACCGTAATACTGGTGTACTTAGGATACGGGTTGGGCTCGGTATATTCTGGATCAAACCCTGGATAGTTGGTGAGCACACCCAGGTTTTGCACGTCTATAAAGAGTCGTGCCTGACGCACTGACGAAGCCACGCCACCTAGCCAACGCGACGGGATCGTATAGCCCAGGGTAATGCTTTTTAGGCGCAGGAAACTAGCATCGTGCAAGTCAAAATCGGTATTCCCTGTGGGATTATTCGTGGCATAGGGGTTTGCAGCTACACCTGGGCGGGTCCCTTCAGGCTTTGTGGTTGACCAAATGTCCCGCGCGTAGATGGTGGTGTTCATGGGGGTAGTCACCTGCGAAATCGCGTCTACGCTGGGCGCAAAGTTGTTGTAGCGCTTAAAGCCTAGGTAGCCATAGACAAACACGTTGACATCAAAATTTCCTAGGGAGATCGTGTTGTTTAGACCAAGCTGCCAACGGGGCGTGGTGTTGCCCAACAAGACCACGTCCTGCTCATTAAGCACCCCATCGTTGTTTTGGTCCACAAAGATCAGGTTGCCCAAATTCGCATTAGGCATGTAGGCTGGACGGTCCTCTGGCTTTCGAATAATGCCTGCGGTCTGCCAGCCGTAGAGCGCATCCAGCGGATCATGTTCGCCGATGTAGGGCGGAAGCGGCACGCGTGGGTTGCGTTCTACCCAGTAGCTCTTGTAGTAAGCCAGCGTAAGGTCTGTATTCCAGCGAAGCTGGCTGCTGCTCAAGTTTTCCGTATGCAGCGCCAATTCAAAGCCACGGCTTCGCGTAGATCCCACGTTATCGGCCAGGCGACCTACCGGGTTATTTACAGGCAGCGGGTTAAAGTCCAGTAGGTCTCGCGCCGTCTTAACAAAAACATCCAGTGAGCCGCGCACGCGGTAGCGCCAAAGCCCAAAGTCCAACCCTACGTTGAAGGTTTGCACGGTCTCCCATTTAAGGTTAGGGTTAGCGACCTGAGAAACGGCTACGCCGTTGTATTCTGTAGAACCAATGACAAACGGATAGCCCGTGGTGTAGAGCTGCAGGGTGTTGCCGCTGAGTACACTTTCGTTTCCGGCCTCACCATAGCTTAAGCGTAACTTAAGCTGCGAGAGGCTCGCTACGTTGCGCAGGAACGGCTCGTCCGAAAGCAGCCAAGCAAACGATACGCCAGGGAAAAAGCCCCACTTGTGGTTTTCCGAGAAGATGCTCGATCCATCCCGACGCGCAACCAACGTCAGCACATAGCGATCCTGCAGGGCATAGTTGATCCGGGCAAATTGCGAGAGCTTGGTGCGCGCACTCTTCCAAGAGTTCATGATGCTGCGCAGCTTATCGCTGCTTACACCAATGTTATTGTAACCGAAGGCATCTGTAAAGAATCCAACCCCCTGCATAAAACTGCCCTCGGTACCTCCCCGGTAGTAGCCTGCACCAGCAACAGCTGTCAATACGCCAGGACCAACTGAGCCGGTATACGTGAGGTAGGACTCGGCGCTGTAGTTTTGCACGCTATTGGTACTTTTTTGCGCCATGCCTTCAGGCAACACGTCATGATCAGCCGTGCGCGGCAGATAAAATCCACGCAAGGTAGTCTCTTCCTGGTACTGCCCAACGACATTCAGCTGCAACTGGTCTGTCAGGTTAACTTCCAGGGTCGGTGCAGCAAACAGAGACGTTACCCGGCTATCGTCGTCGATGATCAGGAAGGCCGCCGGGTTCATTTGAATGCGATAGTAAGACTTGGTAAAATTGCCGTTTTCGTCGTAAATAGGCACCGTAGGGGCAAACGTCATGGCATTTTGAATCATATTAAACTTTTCTGGCCCCCCGGCATTCGCACCTGTCGACGCATTGTTACCTTCCAAGCGCGTGGCCTGCGTACGCAACCTGAGGCGGACGCCTGAAGACAGGTTTTGGTCAACGTTCAGCCGCAAGCTGTAGCGGTTTAAGTTCGAATTTTTGAGGACAGCATCATTCAGCTGCAAGTTAAACGAGGTATAAAACTGCGTATTGGGCGATCCGCCCCGCACTGCAATGTTGTGTTCGATGACCTGACCGTTTTCTGAAATCAAATCGATCCAGTCGGTCCCACGGCCTGCATTTAGGATATCCGTATCCGAGAAAAGCGGCGTATATGGTGGGACACTGTTGGGATTACGCGAACCGTAAGGCGGTAGCTGATTTTCATACAAGTAGCGGTCGTACGAAAGCCGCCGCTGCTCCTCCATGAACTGACGTGCATTGAGAAGGGGAAAATAATCTTGCATGCGCTGGGCTGTATAGCTGCCGCGATAATCTACCCGTACAGCCCCTGCACGACCAGACTTGGTCGTGATTAAGACCACACCGTTAGCAGCCGCCGAGCCGTAGATTGCTGCAGCACTGGCGTCCTTAAGCACAGTAATCGATTCAATATCCGACGGATTCAGAAAGGCCAGGGGATCCCGATCTACACCTCCGTAGAACCCTAGGTCGCGGTCATAAAGCCCAGGGTCTGACTGCCGATACTCGGTAATCGGCACACCATCGATCACATAGAGCGGCGTATTGTTGCCTCGCGGCGAGATCGCCCCGCGCACGTTGACAGAAACCCCACCCCCAGGTTGCGTTGTCCGCACCCGCAGGTCTAAGCCCGGCACCTTGCCTTGCACCATTTGGTTGACAGAGAGCGTGGCGATAGGGTTAAGCTCTTCGGCATTGACCGTGGTTACTGCACCGCCCACTTCGCGCTGCCGGAGCGTTCCATAGCCAATCACGACCACCTCTTCGCCAAGAATCACGGCAGGCCGCAGCTCGACATGAATCACTGTACGGCCGGCTACAGGGACAACCGCTGTCTCAAAGCCCACAAACGAAAAGACCAGGGTATCGTTTGGCGAAGGCACTACGAGCACATAGCGGCCATCCAAATCCGTAGCCGTACCCACAGTGGTGCCTGAAACTACCACATTGACGCCGGGTAACCCTTGTCCATCTTCAGCCGACGTCACCCGGCCAGAAACCGTAAGCTGGGCATAGACCGACAAGGGGGGATACACGATCCAGAGCCCCCACCCCATCAGCAGCCCCAAAAACATACGGCGCAACAGCAGCAATCGATAACGGATCATAGCAGGTTTGATTTAGCTTTACAAGGCTACAAACTTCGTGATTTCAAAACCCAGGAGCCAATCAAGGTGCACTCAGCTCAAGGCCTGTAGCTCACTAAACGCGAGAGCACGGCCCCATCGGCCTCCAAACGCACCAGATACACCCCAGCTGAAAGCCGCCCCGGACGCCAAACAACTTCATGCCTACCGGCAGGAAGCAGGCCGTCTACCAAACGCGCGACTTCTTGGCCAGTTAAAGCATATACCGCCAAGTGCACACGCGTAGGACGGGACAAGGCGATCGCTAGGGTGGTCTGCCGTCCAAAAGGATTGGGATAGCCAGCTTCAAGCACCAATCCCTCCGGTCGCCCAACTACAGTTTCGCTGGCCGTAGCCGTTGAGCGGAAAAGCCGAACGTTATCAATCTCTACAAACGTATTCGGGTCACTGTCGATGTTATCAATGGCAACGCCAACGCGGTGACCAATTGCCTCCGGAAGCTCGCTGGCTGTAAAAGAAACCGAATATGTATCCATCACATCGAAAACCTCAACCGTATCGGCTGCAGCAACCCGGCGCTCACCATTGAACTCATAAATAATGGCAATTTGAACCAGCCAGGCCATCCAGCTATTGCGTAGATCGACATAAAGCGTAAGGACGTCATTTTCTTGAATCACGTAATCTGTGAGCTGCCAGATCGCCGGATCTCGACTAGCTAGCCAGGCCGCACACGTGCCATCCGTAGCATTTGTATTCTCGGACACCCCTGAGTCCTCTGCAGGCGCATCCATATTCCAACCTGGGATCCGCTCCCAGTCCGTTTCCCGCACACACGGCGTGCTGCCATCAGGAGCCTGCTCAAAACTGGGATTCGCAAGTGGAATCGCTTCCTGTGCAAAAAGCACCGGCACCGCCCCAAAGCTCAAACCCCATAGGCCAATCCATAGACGTAACCATCGATGCATAGCTACCTCCTATAAGTTTTTCATTTCCCAGATCAGTTTTCTTCATGCAAAAACCTTTTAAACCGGTTCAGATATAAGATATAACGATTACTTCATAAAGATCAAGCCTACAGCATCATGAAGAAAGCATGAAAGTGCCTTTGCTTAAGGTGCTTACCTTAGGGTTCATTGAAGTCCAAAACCCTGCAGGACTTCGTCGACATGTTGGGCTACTTTAGGCCTACGAATAATGGCGTAAACGAGACCGGCCTCATCGATCAAAAACGTGGTACGCTGGATGCCCATAAACTTACGGCCATACAGCGTGCGTTCTCCCCAAACCCCATAAGCCCGACAGATGTTTGCCTCTGGATCTGCAATAAGCGAGAAAGGCAACCCGTACTTCTCTGCAAAACGCCGGTGGCTGCTGGCATCATCCGCCGACACGCCCAGTACCACAATGCCAGCCGCTTGTAGCCTTGCATATCCGTCACGCAAACTGCAGGCCTGCTTGGTACAACCTGGGGTGTCGTCTTTTGGATAAAAGTACAGGGCTACTTTTTTGCCTAGAAAATCACGTAACCGAATCCTCCGACCATGCTGGTCAATCCCTTCAAAATCCGGAGCCCTCTGACCCACTTCGGGCATATTGTGCATTGCTGACATCCTGCCTTGAAAGCTTAAAAACGAAGCAGTTGCTCTAAGGCCGGGCGCAACCGCGGCCGCGCAGAAAATACCTGCGCTTCAAGGGTTGGCGCAAACGGCACAGGCAAATCTGCAGCAGCTACCCGCATGATGGGGGCATCAAGCCACATAAACCCAGCCTCGGCAATTTCAGCAGCAAGCTCGGCTCCAAAGCCAGCCGTACGCGTCGCCTCGTGCAGCACCAACACGCGTCCGGTGCGTGCCACCGAAGCCAGGACCGTTTCTCGATCCCATGGCACCAAGGTGCGCAGGTCGATTACTTCCAGCGATACGCCACGCTCGGCCCACCAAGCGGCTTCTTCTAGCGCCCAGTGTACACCAACACCATAGGTTACAATGGTCGCATCCGTGCCAGCGCGAACAATCCGGGCTTGCCCTAGCGGTACATGATAGATGCCTTCCGGTACCAGTCCCGACACGGCCCGATAAAGCAACTTGTGCTCGAAAAATAAAACCGGATTGGGTTCTTCAATGGCAGTCAGGAGTAACCCTTTGGCATCTTCTGGCGTAGCTGGCACAACTACCTTTAACCCAGGCACATGACAAAACCAGGCTTCTTTGCACTGAGAGTGAAAAGGACCAGCCCCAATACCGCCCCCAAACGGGGCCCGGATGGTTACGTTCACCGGTTGCCCCCAGCGATAGTGCGTAGTGGCCAAGTTGTTTACGATCTGGTTAAAGGCGCATGAAATAAAATCGGCGTATTGGATTTCTACTACAGGTTTAAACCCTTCAAGCGCAAGCCCTAGAGCGGCTCCTACCGCACCGCTTTCAATAATCGGGGTATTGCGCACCCGTTCCTTACCAAAACGCTCGACAAAGCCTTCAGTCACTTTAAACACGCCCCCATACTCAGCAATGTCTTGGCCCATGAGAAGCACCCGCTCGTCTTGCTCCATAGCCAAGCGCAAGGCTTCAGAAATGGCATCGACAAAGCGCAGCTCACGCTCAGAAGGCTCGGCTTTTCGAAGTGCCAAAAATGGCGGCGCAAACAGCTCGGCCTGCTCACGCTCAAGTGTGCTTTGCACTTCAGGCTGCGCCAGCGCAAACTCGGTTGCCTCCCATACGGCGGCCTCTAATTCCGCCCGAATCGCTTGCCTTTCCTCGCGGCTTAAAACGCCTTCCTGCTCGAGCAAGGCTTCGAAACGATCGATCGGGTCTTTTTTGCGCCACTGCTCCAGTAAGGCTTTAGGGACGTACTTCGTGCCAGAGGCCTCCTCATGTCCCCGCATGCGGAAAGTCTTCATTTCCAAAAGCGTAGGGCCTTCGCCCGCGCGGGCACGCTCGGCAGCACGACGCACCGCTTCGATGACAGCCAGTACGTCGTTTCCATCAATCACTGCGCCTACCATACCATAGCCTACAGCAGCATCGGCTACGTTTTCCACCGGAATGGCTTCGCGTGCAGGCGTCGATAGGCCGTAGCCATTGTTTTCCACCACAAAAATCACGGGCAACTTCCACACAGCCGCTAAGTTAAGCGCCTCATGAAAGTCTCCTTCGCGCGTTCCCCCTTCGCCCGTAAAGGCCAAAACAACAAAGTCTTCTTGCTTAAGGCGGGCCGCCAGTCCTAGCCCACAAGCCACAGGCAGCATGGCAGCCATATGTGAAATCATCCCAATGATGCGATAAGCCGGCAGTCCAAAGTGAAAGGTGCGATCTCGCCCTTTGGTGAACCCCCCGTCTCGACCCATGAGCTGGCAAAACAGAGGGCGCAGCGGCACGCCACGGGTCGTCCACACCCCGAGGTTGCGGTGCATGGGGAGAATGTAATCGCGCGCCTCCAGGGCCCACGTGCACCCCACAGCAATGGCTTCCTGGCCGTAGCCACTAAACCACTTCGAAAGCCTGCCCTGCCGAATCAAGCGCAGCATGCGTTCCTCGATAAGCCGAGGCAGCAAAAGCGCCCGGTACAGCGCTTTGAGATCGATTTCTGCTACAACCGCCATTTTAATTCACTGCCCTTTGCCTGCCAGCATGGTATAAATTGTCCGAAAAAGAATTTTTAAATCCATCCGCAGGCTCATGTTCTCAATATAAAACAGGTCAAACTTAACCTTCTGGCGCACGTCTTCAAGGCTGTTGTCGTATTTCCAGCGCACCTGAGCCCATCCCGTAATGCCAGGCTTGACGCGGTGACGGCGGTTGTAGAGTGGAATTTCTCGCGCTAGCTGCTCCACAAAAAACGGCCGCTCAGGCCGAGGACCCACCAGGCTCATATCGCCTTTGAGCACGTTCCAAAACTGCGGCACCTCATCCAGTCGGGTGCGGCGCAGCCAGCGACCAATCGGTGTAATGCGCGGATCGTCTTTGGTTGCCCAAACCGGCCCCGTACGCGCTTCGGCATCGACATACATGGTGCGAAACTTGTAAAGCGTAAAGATGCGGCCATGCTGCCCAACGCGCTGCTGCCGGTAGATTGCTGGACCCGGAGAGGTCAAGCGAATAAGCAAACCGATCGCCAGCCAGAGCGGCAACCCCAACACCAACACGACCAGCGAAACGGCCACGTCCATCAGACGCTTCATGCTTTGCTCCCAAGCTGGCATGGGTTCCGGCAGCACTTCAATAAGGGGCAGACCATACATATGCTCCGTGCGGGCCATACCCCCAATAAGCGTGTAAAAGTCCGGCACCAGCTTCAGCTTGACTGGCTTACCATCGCACAGCCGGAGCACTTCAAGCAGCGCATCATGGTCACGCCCCTCCAAGGCAATCAGCACATCTTCCACCTTGAGCTCGTCGATAAGCCGCGGCAAGGCTTCAATCGTACAGGCCGATGTGCTTGTCATCGTAGCTACAGCTGTTGGGTCACCCCCTTCAGCTTCAAAGAGGGCTGAAGATTCGCCAGGTCGAGCAAGTCGAATTGCGCCCACAACTTTTAACCCTGCCTCTGGATAGCGGGCAACCTCTTGGTAGAGCTCTTCGACCTTATCACCCCACCCTACAATAAGCGCCCGATGCACACCATAGCCATGCACCCGAAGCACCTTCTGGACTGTACGCACGCCCAATCGCCCTACCGACACCAACCCGTATACCGATGCCCAGTAGAAGAAAATGGCCTCCCGCGTGGAACTTGGCTCCAAGGTGTCAATGAAAATCGCAAAGACCAAAATCAATACCCCTACACTCACTACCTTAAACAGCGCCACCAGCTCGTCTAACCGGCTGTCGGCGTAACGCTCGCGATACAGACCCGAAAAGGCAAACAGCAGCATCCAATAAGCCGTCATCAATAACATCGGAAACCCAAACGCGGCCGGATACAACACCGGTGGCCCAAACCACTGCCATTCAAAACGGGCCAAATAAAGCAACCCGTAGGCCAGGCTAAACATCAGGCCATCGATAAGCAGTAAGGCAGCGAGCTCTACGCGACGCGACACGGGAACGCTTTTACAGTTTGAAGCAATGTAGTAGCAAGAAAGGCGCTAGGGCTCTAAGACTTTTTGTTCACTTTTTGTTCGTTCCCTGCCCTAAATATACAATAACCATTCCCAAAAGAAAGTCGCCTTTGACGCCATGCCGTCACGCTGGCCATCTTATCTGAATTTAAGCCCACCCGAGTGGCAACATCGGGTCGAGCAGGCTCTGGCCATGCTGGCCGAATGCCGGGCCTGCCCACGTGACTGTGGCGTTAATCGGCTAGAAGATCGCTACGCAGCCTGCAAAACAGGCCGATACGCGCTGGTTAGCAGCTACTTTCCGCATTTTGGCGAAGAAGACTGCCTGCGTGGTTGGAATGGCTCGGGAACCATCTTTTTTGCCCATTGCAACCTGCGCTGCGTATTTTGCCAAAACTATGAAATCAGTCAGGCCATTAAGCCCCACAAAGCGCCTCCAGGGCATCCACCAGAAGCCATTGCTGCCATGATGCTGGAACTGCAGGCGCTTGGCTGCCACAACATCAATCTGGTCACCCCCGAGCACGTTGTGCCACAGGTCATCGAAGCACTCGCGATTGCTGTAGCCCGTGGACTGCGGTTACCTATTGTCTACAATACCAGCGCCTACGACAGCCTCGAAAGTCTACGCTTGCTTGAAGGCATTGTGGATATCTACATGCCGGACTTTAAGTTTTGGAGTCCAGACCTGAGCCAGCGTTACATGAAAGCGGCTGACTATCCTGAGCATGCCCGCGCAGCCATTAAAGAAATGCACCGGCAGGTAGGCGATCTCGTACTTGATGACGAAGGGCTTGCACGCCGAGGCCTGCTCATCCGACATTTGGTCATGCCAGGCTGCCTAGAGGAAACGCGGGCTATTTTAACTTGGATTGCTCGAGAGTTGGGACCCAACACCTACGTTAACCTTATGGACCAGTATTACCCTGCCGGTCGCGTCGATCGCAGTACCTTTCCCGAACTCAACCGCCGCCTAAGCCCTAGCGAATTTGCTCAAGCCTTGCACATGGCCGCTGAACTCGGTCTGCATCGCCTAGACCGCCGCCGTCCTCACCCCCGTCTACAAATGAAAAGCCCTTGGTTTTACTAAGCCTCAAACACATGCATTCAAGCTAAGCGCATCTCCGACACAAGACCACAACCCCGTTTCTACGCCTTTATTCCAAACGGAAGTGGAAGGTAATCACCCCGGTTTGGTTCTCTGGGGGTACGCCGGGGGGTAGAGGGTTAAAGCGCCAGCGCTCCAAGGCGTCCATCACGGCCTTCTCTAGCGCCGGATTCGCTTTGATGAGTGGAATGCGCTGGATGATTCGGCCTTGAGGATCAACTACAATGCGCACGCGAATGGTGGCATTGACTTTTTCGGCATAGACAGGCAGCGGAGCTTGCACCAGCGCGCGATCTAACCCTTCAATCAAATACGGCGCACTGCGCTGGTCTTGCTGACCTTGTCCTTGGCGACCGGTGGCTGCGCCAGCCGTTCCTTCAGCCTGTCCCCCTCCTTGCGGCGTAACAGGCCGGGCAGCTTCGCTAGGCTCCGGTTTTTTAACTTCAGCTGGGTTATTTTGGCGTTCTGGGGCAACCTTGGTCTCTTCCGGCTCCTGAAGCCGGTCTTCGTCCTGGACAGGTTGGGCTTGACGGGGCAGTTCAACGGGACGTGCGCGCTCAGGCAATGCAGCCTCTTCTGGGCGCGGCGTTTCGGGCTGCGGCTGCGGTGCAGCCTCGTTGGGGCGAGGCTGTTCGGAACGCTGCACCGGACGTCCTTCCGCCCAAGGACCTAACTCCACCTCAATAAACCCAAGCGGCAGTGCTGGGTTAAGTTGCACGCTGGTAAACGCCAGCAACAGCAATACGAGGGCATGTACCACAAGACTGGTGGTCAGTCCAATCCAATCGCTACTTTTGGCCCGCTTCATGGCCGTTTTAGGCTTTGCTTACCATTGGGGTGTCCAAACGCTCCCGGAGGGCCTGCAATGCTTCTGCATACGGAGGCCGCAAAATTCCCTGATCCGTGATGATGGCTGTAATCAAAGACGCTGGCGTCACGTCGAACGCTGGATTGTACACCCGAATGCCTTCTGGCGCTGTCTGCCGACCAAAACCATGCGTAATCTCCCGAGGATCCCGCTCTTCGATTACAATAGCTTCTCCAGAAGGCGTCTCAAAATCAATCGTCGATATAGGCGCGGATACGTAAAACGGGATGCCATGCGCGCGGGCCAGCACAGCTAGCCCATAGGTGCCGATTTTATTGGCTACATCGCCGTTAGCCGCAATGCGGTCGGCTCCCACAATCACGGCATCAACCCATCCCCGTTGCATGACGTGAGCCGCCATAGAATCTGTAATCAGCGTGGCCGGAACACCAGCCTTCTGAAGCTCCCAGGCGGTGATGCGGCTGCCTTGCAGCAAAGGGCGCGTTTCGTCTACCCAGGCTTCGAGCCGGATGCCCCGTTCTTTACCCAGGATGAACGGGGCCAGAGCCGTTCCATACCCTGAAGTAGCCACCCCACCCGTGTGGCAGTGCGTCAGCACCCGCATGCCCTCTTTGAGCACTTCTAGGCCATAAGCCCCTAAGCGGCGCCCAGCCTCTCGGTCTTCGCTTTCGATAGCCCGTGCTTCGGCCAGTAAACGCTGGGCCAGCGTATGCCGATCGGCCGTTGCATAAGCATCGGCAACAGCTTCCATACGCCGAAGCGCCCCAAACAAGTTTACAGCTGTAGGACGCGTCTGCCGCAGCAGCGCAATAGCTTTGCGGACCATTTCGACGTGGCTTTCGGGCGCCCGCAAAGCCAGCACTACCCCATAGGAAGCCGCAATCCCGATCGCCGGCGCGCCGCGTACGCGTAGCTTTCGAATCGCCTCGGCCATCTGCTCGGGCGTTTCAATTGGAATCCAGCGCTCTTCAACCGGCAGCAACGTCTGGTCTAACAGCTCTACCCGAAAAGCTTCGTCATTCCAATACAGCGGCGGTATCATCTTTTTGAGGTTTTATTCATTCTTCAGGTCGCAGCCAGCCTTCCCGGGCCAATACAAAACGCACAGAAAGGCGGTGGGCAAAACCCAAATCGGAGGCCAACCCGGCAAAATCTCCAAAGCTATAATCCACGCGCAGCTGCCTAAAGTGCACGCCTGCGCCTACGGTAGGCGTTAACTCTAGACCAAAGCGCTTTGAATAGGTCATGCGGTTAATTCCAGCCCGCAGCGCTACCACGTCCCGAAAGGCAAACTCGGCACCCAGCCGCGGATGAAAAGACACCTCACCTATGTTGAAAGCATAAGTCTGCTGCCCGTCGAAGGCTACGTCCACGTCGGCTGCCAGCATTAGCCGATGCATCCCCAGGGGTTGCTCATAAACCGAGCCTAGGCGAAGCACTGGCAATACCAGGTAGGTTCCCCCTTTGGGCAAATCTTGTCCAAAAGCTTCTGCAAACGTATAGGGTTGGCCGGTCTGGGGATTGATGGTCTCCAGGGCAAAAGCGTCTGGATTAATACTCCAGCTTTGCAGCATTGTGGAGAGATCCTGCACGTTTAGACCCAGTCCAAAACGCCCAATACGGTACCGGACAGCAGCATCTACGCTATACCCCCAGGCTTCAGCAAAGTCGCCAATAGCGCGGTACACCACTTTGGCCGAAAGCCCCCAGGCCCAGTTTTTGCTCAGCAAGCGTGCATAGCTGAAAAAGAACGCATAGTCGACTGCTGAGAACGTCTCGATGAAGGCTTCCGCATTGGGTCTGGGCCGGTCGCGCACCGGATCCCAGGCATTGAGCGTATTTTTGATATCGTTAACGCCACTGCGAAAAAGCGCCACGCCCAGCGTCGAACGCGCGCTTAGCGGCCAGGCAAATGCTGCGTAATCAAACGAAACAATACCAGCAAACCGCTCAGCATGCATGTAGGACCCCTCGGGATAGGCCAGCGCAGCAAGGCCAGCTGCATTCCAATAAACGGCGTCCACATCTGTTGCCAAAGCAACGTACGCTCCACCCATACCCAATGCACGCCCACCTACACCCCCCGCTAAGAAATCGGCCCCGTACTTGGCTAGCTGTTGCGCCGCAACGGGAATGCTCCAAAGCAAAAGCAGCAAACCCGCTGCATACCGAATCAAGCCGAACATGCGTTGCGTCTTTGCGTTGACGTTGGCCTTGGACAAACGATCGTGTAGCAACAAGCCAAAGGGCTGGCGCTTTGGGTGGCCATACGCCGCATCCAACCGGCAGCCGGCCTGCCCGTTCCCTCCTGCCATTGGCCTAGCCAAGCCGAATCCTAAGGATCTCAACCCATGCGCGTTGTTCTTAAAGCAGGCAAAGACAAGCTACTTAGGCGCGGCTATCCGTGGGTTTTTGCGAACCAGGTTCACCGCATCGAAGGCCGCCCGCAAACCGGTGACGTTGTTGAAATTGCGGCTGCCGATGGCACGGTGTATGGCTTGGGATTCTACCACGAACACTCACAGATTGCGGTTCGTTTTCTTACGTCTGATCCTGCAGCTACAATCAACGCCGACTTCTTCCGACAACGGCTTCGGCAGGCGCTATCCCTTCGGCAAGCTGCTTTTGGGGACAGCAGACACTACCGGCTTGTTTTTAGTGAAAGCGACGGCCTGCCAGGCACCATCGTTGATCGCTACGATGACGTGCTGACATGGACGTGCCTTTGCTACGGTATGGAACAGCACCGCGAGCTGCTGCTAGACCTTTTGGAAGAACTGCTCCGCCCGCGGGCTATTGTGGAACGCAACGACAACGTCCTCCGAGAAAAAGAGGGTTTGCCGCAGCAACGCGGCATCTTGCGCGGTCGCTACACTGGCCCTGTGGAGATTACCGAGGAAGGCGTGCGCTTTAGCGTCGATGTACTCGAGGGGCTAAAGACAGGTTTTTTCCTGGATCAGCGGCTGCACCGGCCTATAGTAGCCCGCTTGGCACGCGGCCGGCGCGTGCTGGATGTATTTTCGGCCGATGGCGGCTTTGGGCTTATGGCTGCTGTTTACGGCGCTACCCATGTACACCTGCTCGACATTTCCGAGGCGGCTATGGCCCGTGCCCGAGAAAACGCACAGCGCAATGGGATTGAGCCTTCGCGGCTCACCTTCGACGTGGCCAACGCCCTCGATCGGCTAGGCGAACTGGTAGCCCGTGGCGCAACCTACGAGCTCATCGTGCTCGACCCCCCTGCTTTTGCCAAAAGCAAACGGCATTTGGACGAAGCGCGGCGCGCTTACCAACGCATTAACATCAACGCGCTTCAGCTCCTCCCCCCTGGAGGCATCCTGGCTACCGCTTCCTGCTCGCAAGCCCTAGATGAGGAAGAATTTTTCAAAATCCTGCACTACAGTGCACGTCGCGTAGGATGCGCCTTGCGCCTGCTCTATCGGGGGAGCCAACCCCCCGACCATCCCGTGCTCGAAGCGATGCCCGAAACGCGTTACCTCAAGTTCTTTATCGTTCAGAAGCTCGCTGACGAAGCACCTCCAGTGCGGCAGTAGCTTCAAGGCAGCAGCATGGTCGTAGCGGCCGGGGGAGCTGCCGGCGTAGGGAAAAACGAAGCGGTCACTTCCAGTAAACCGGGCAATACACCTAAGAGCACGATCAAGACCACGCACACCAGAAGTACAGCCTGCGAGGCCGGTGGTACGGGAAACGTCTGTTGGCGTACGACTTCAGGCGCCTCGTCAGGCGTCTTCATCCAAAAGATGTACACTAGACGCAGGTAATAGTAAGCCGATAGCACACTGGCCAGTACACCTACCACAACCAGCCAAGTCAGGCCCGCTTTAATCGCTGGCGCAAAGACCGCGTACTTGGCAATAAACCCAGCCAGCGGCGGAAAACCTGTCAGGCTAAACATAAAGAAGGCCATAGCCACACCCAGCAGGGGCCGTCGGTAGCCAATGCCGGCCAAAGAATCCATTGTTTGCTCACGACCTACCTTACCATCCCATTCCAGAAAGGCCATCACCCCAAAAGCCCCAATGTTCATCAGCGCATACACGAGCAAGTAGAACAGAGCGCCCCCGTAGCCTTCAGGCGTTCCAGCAGCCAGTCCGACCAGGATGTAACCTGCATGGGCGATAGACGAGTAAGCCAGCATGCGTTTGGCATTCTGCTGCACCAGCGCCAGCACGTTGCCCGCAACCATTGTCACCAGCGCTACAAGCGCCAGCATAAGTTGCCAGCGCTCGGCCGGCAGGGCTGCATCGAGGACCAGCATTAGGGCAGCAAAGGCAGCAGCCTTAGAAGCAGCAGCCATATAGCCTGTTAGCGTCGTCGGCGCGCCCTGGTAAACATCGGGCGTCCACATATGAAATGGTACTGCCCCTACTTTAAACAAAAAGCCCACTAGCAAAAGCGCCACCCCAGCCCAAAACATAACCGGATGCACACCCTCGGCCAGTTTTGCCGTCATCTGGGGCAGATACATTGTGCCGGTAGCGCCGTAAAGCAGGGCAATACCGTAGAGAAAGAAACCCGTAGAAAAAGCGCCCAGCAGAAAATACTTCAGCGCGGCTTCGCCTGCACCTACATCTTCGCGGACCAGTCCTGTCATAATGTACAGGCAGATCGACATCGTCTCCAGGCCCACAAAGATCGAAATGAGGTTATTGGCCGAAGCCAAAACAAGCATACCAACCGTAGCGAACAAAATCAGCGCGTAGATTTCGCCATGCAGGTGCCGAAGCCGACGCAAATAAGGCACCGATAGTACGATAGTCAGCAGCCCACTGGCGAGAATGACTGCATTGGCAAACGACGCCATGCCACCTACGCGAATGAGACCGTAGAAAGCCGTTTCCGGTGGACGGCTGATGCTACCCAGCTCCCAAAAGAAGCCTAGTGCCAGCGCAGCAGCTGCTACCCATGGGATAGGCGGTGCATCATTACGAAACGCATCCCAAACCACAAGCACTAGCCCTATGACCGTCGTCAGCACCAGCGGTAAGGCCGCCATAAGGTCGGCCGGAAGCATACGGTACGCTTCCAGAAGCTCCATCGTAGATCTCGCTTTTTAGTTAGACCCAGGCAATGCGCTCAATCGCCCGTGCCAGCTCCACGTCGCGTGCAGTTACGCGATTCCCTGCCGCATGCGTTGTAAGCGCAATGGTTACCCGATTGTACACGTTATGCAGTTCGGGATGGTGGTTTTGCTGCTCCGCTTCGAAAGCGATGCGCACAATAAAGCTCACAGCTTCCCGGAAGCTGCCAAACGTGTACGTTTTTTGCAGCCGGTCTTCAGCAAAGCGCCAGCCTTTCAACTCGGCCAGCGCCGCTTCAATAGCCTCGCGGCTTAGGGGTTCAGCATAAGGCATAGCTCCTCCGCTATCGAATCAACTGCTCAACCCAGGCGTCAAGCGACGGAAACCACCCACTGTAAAAGAGAGCGTAAATCACAAAGTAAATGGGAATCAGTATCGGCAGCGAATACCGCGTCACATACCCCATAAAAGAAGGCATGCTAACTTTGTTTTCTTCAGCGATCGCCTTGACCATAAAGTTGGGCGCATTTCCAATATAGGTCATAGCGCCAAAAAAGACAGCAGCAATGGAAATCGCCTGCAAGTAGAACCAAGACTCCGGATGGGCCATTTCGGGCAGGGCAAATGCTTTAACTTGCTGCGGCACGTTCACATCCAAGCCAAACTTACCCATGGCTGCTGCCACAAAGTTTAGATAGGTCGGGGCATTGTCGAGCACGCTAGAAAGCATTCCAGCACTCCAGTAAAACATGCCCACAGTAAGCTGTTCAGCGTGTTCATAGGCAAACAGGCTGATCAGCTGCAGTGCTGGCTGCATCGTAGCAAAAATACCTAAAAACAACCAGCCTACCTCGCGAATAGGCTCAAACGTAAACGCATTTTTCTGCAGCGCCTCGCGATCGGCAAACTTATAGGCCAGCACCGCTACTGAAAACATGATCATCTCCCGAATGCCTATCGGAAGGTGGTACAACTCTCGCAAATCAGGCACCCAGTCAAACACATTCGGGTCAAGAAACACCGAAAGAATAATCACCAGCACCCAAAGGAAGTTTTTGGCACCGCGAATTTGCAAAAGCGGTTGGTTAGGATCAGGATCAGGACTGGCAGCCTTGTTCCGTGAATCAATCACATAGAACACCGCTAGAATAAGTAGAACCGTTGGCAGCCAAACAAACCAAACATGCTCTAGCGTCCAAAAAAATGGAACACCCCGCAAAAAGCCCAAAAATAGGGGTGGATCACCTATGGGCGTTAACGCCCCTCCCACATTGGCTACTAAAAAGATGAAAAAGATGATATGATAGGGCTTAAGGCGGCCTTTGTTAAGCCGCATGTAGCTCCGCACAAACAGCATGGCAGCCCCTGTGGTCGCAATCAGGTTGGCCACCAGCGATCCAACAAACAGCAAAATGACGTTATTACGCGGCGTGCCCTTGGCATTAATGTTCACGTAAATGCCGCTGGCAGCAATAAACAGCGAGGCGACCAGTGCAATAAACGAAAGATATTCCTCTATGGCATGCAGCACTGTAGTAAAAGACCCCAAGGCCACAATGTAGTATAACGATACCAATAGCCCAAGGCCTACGGCATACTTTGGATAGTGATGATGCCAGTGGTGGGGATAAAACAGTGGCCCTGTAGCAATCATCACCAAAAGCAGCACAAAAGGCAACACCAGCCACACAGGCGGCCGCGGCCCATGCGCTACACCAGGAGCTTCGTGGGCTGATGTATCAGCGGGCTGCACTGCCGCTGCAGAGATTGCTTCAATGGCTTCAGGCGCGTTGGGAACCGCTTGCTGCGCCTGTGCGGGCTGCAAGCCCCAAAGCAGTAGGCCCAAAAGAAACGGGCGCAGCACACAGGCTGGCCCGCTCCACGTCCTGCAAGAGTGCGTGTCCATAATGCGTTAAGGATTACTGCACGACATTTTGATGATCGGTGAAACCGTTTAGGGCTGCATTTTCTACCCCACGCTCGGCTTCCTGGAGAGCGCTTAGGCGTTTTTGTGCTACTGTCTCCAGCAGAAAGCGCGCCGTGGGTTCGCTCCGCGTCAAAAATGGCTTAGGTGCCACCCCAATCCAGAGCATCAGCACAGCCAGAGGTGCCAGCAGCAACACCTCCCGTGCCTTTAAATCGCTAAGCGTACGGTTGACTTCTTTTTGAATCGGCCCAAACAACGTTCGGTAAAGCAGCCAAAGCAAATACACAGCGGCCAAAATGACCCCCGAAGTTGCCAAAGCAATTAAAACGGGATGGCCGATGACAGTGCTCTTCAGGGAACCCAACAGTATCATGAACTCGCCTACAAAACCATTCAGCCCCGGAAGGCCTGCCGAAGCCAACGCTGTAAAAACCAAGAAAAAGGCAAACACCGGCATTACGCGTGCAATACCGCCAAATTCCTCCATCAACCGTGTATGCCGCCGCTCGTAGAGCATGCCTACCAGCAAGAAAAGGGCACCTGTCGACAGGCCATGGTTGACCATCTGAATAATTGCGCCCTGCAAAGCCTCAACAGTAAAAGCAAAAATACCTAGTACCACAAATCCCAGGTGGCTTACCGAGGAATAGGCCACCAGCTTTTTCGCATCGGCCTGCACGCGGGAAACCAGCGCACCATACACAATCCCAACAACAGCCAGCACAGCCATCCAAAGCGCAAAGTCTTGCGCTGCATTCGGGAAAAACGGCAAACAAAACCGCACCAGACCATAGGTCCCCATCTTGAGCAGCACACCAGCTAGAATGACCGAGCCGCCGGTAGGCGCTTGCACGTGTGCATCAGGCAACCAGGTATGCAGCGGAAACAGCGGCACTTTGATTGCAAAAGCTAAGGCAAATACAAAAAACAGCCAGCCTTGTGCTGCCAATGGGACAGAGTAAGCCAGCACTTTAAAGTAATCCGTGGTAAATACGCCGCCGTTGACCCCATCTCCAGCTGCAAAACCCAAGTACAGAATGCCCACCAGCATTAAAAGCGATCCCACCAGCGTGTAGAGCACAAACTTAACCGCCGCATAGATGCGGTCTTCGCCTCCCCAAATGCCAATAATGAAGTACATCGGGATGAGCGTCAGCTCAAAAAAGATGTAAAACAGGAGGAGATCGTAAGCAGCAAAGACCCCGGTCATGCCGGTTTGCAGCACCAACAGCAGCGCGTAGTACCCTTTTTGATAGCGATCAATGTAGTTCCATGACGAAAGCACCACCACCGGCCCAAGCAGCGTGGTCAGCAGGATGAGCAATAGCCCTAGGCCATCGATACCTACATAGTACTGGATGTCCAGCCCTGGGAACCAGCCACTGATGCGGTCAGCAAGCTGGGGCTGCGCAGGATCGCCTGCGGGATCAAACCCGGCATAGAGCAACAGCGACAGCAAAAACGTAACGGTCGTCGTGAGCAACGCCGTCCACCGAATGGCCGCCAGGTGGCGCATCGGCAGCATCAGCAAAGCTCCAAGAAGGGGGAGGAAAATAACAATCGAGGTCAGATACGGGAAACCCATAGTCGGCTTGCGTCGAAGCTCAAGTTGCTCTTAGCCAAACAGCATCAACATCAAAACCAGCGCTACGCCCAACACAATCGCCACTGCGTAAGCCTGAACCACGCCTGTTTGCACGTGTCGCACGCGCTGACCCAGCTGCGCCATTAGGCGTGCCGTGCCGTTGACCGCCCCATCGATGATGCGCTGGTCAAAGACCGCCAGTCCGTTTCGGGCAAAGCGCAACAGCGGTTGCACCACCGTTCGGTCGTAGAGCTCGTCCCAGTAGTACTTAGCTGCCCAAAGCTGATAGAGCGTGCCCAAGCGCTGACGCAGGCGCTCGTCGTAGGCCAGGCCATAGCGACGATAAACCGACCAGCTCCAGTAAAGCCCAATAAGCGCTATGCCAATACCCAACCCGATCAGGGCCCATTCAACGGCTAGCGGCACGTGCGCATGCAAGGCGGGCTCGGCAACAGGTCCCCCGCCCGAAGTGCCCAAATAGTGATGAATCAGGTTCCATTCGCCATGTGCAATCACGCTTGGGAGTCCCACAAAACCGCCCACCAGCGACAAAGCCGCCAGTATCCAGAGCGGCAGCGTCATCGTTGCTGGCGATTCGTGCGGATGCACTTGGTCGGCCATAGGCCAACGCGGCACGCCCTCAAACGTCAGTACGTAGGAACGCATCATGTAAAACGCCGTCAGCAAGGCCGTCACTACGCCAAGCGCCCAAACCACCCAGGCATAGGTGTGGCCATTGTAGCCGTATTCAAACGCTTTAAATAGAATCTCATCTTTGGAGAAAAAGCCAGCTGTAAGCGGGAAGCCAGCTATAGCAAGCGTAGCGATGAGGTATGTCGTGCGTGTAGCTGGCATAAAACGCCCCAGCCCCCCCATATTGCGCATATCCTGAGGATCAAGATGGCCGTGATGCCCTCGGGCATGCAACGCGTGCTCGACGTGATGCATGGCGTGAATGACGCTCCCTGAACCTAGAAAGAGACAGGCCTTAAAGAAAGCATGGGTGAGCACATGAAAGATCGACACAAAAAATGCCCCTACCCCAGCAGCCATGAACATGTAACCCAGCTGCGAGACGGTGGAGTAGGCCAGCACTTTTTTGATGTCGTACTGCGTCAGCGCAATGGTAGCCGCCATCAAGGCCGTCAGCGCTCCTACCAGAGCCACAACCATAAGTATCCCCGGAGCCGCCAAAGCCAAGGGAGAAATGCGAGCAAACAGGTACAGTCCACTAGTAACCATCGTGGCGGCATGGATAAGCGCAGAAACCGGCGTTGGGCCCGCCATTGCATCAGGTAGCCACACAAAAAGCGGAATTTGTGCGCTTTTACCTGTTGCCCCAATAAAGAGCAAAAGCACCGCCACGCTGACCACACCAGCCGGAAGCGTTGTGGGATCTGCAAGCAGCGTTCCAAAGTCAAGGCTGCCCGATTCCCGAAAGAGCAAAAACATCGCCAGCAAAAAGGCCGCATCCCCCACCCGGTTAACGATAAAGGCTTTATTGGCCGCTTCGCTGTTTTTAAAGTCTTCGTACCAAAAGCCAATGAGCAAATAAGAGCACAAGCCTACCCCCTCCCAACCCAAAAAAAGCAACGCCAGGTTGTCGGCAAGGACCAGGTTGAGCATCATGAAGATGAAGAGGTTCAGGTAGCTGAAGTACCTCCAGTAGCCCCGGTCCTCGTACATGTAGCCTATCGAATAGAGGTGAATCAGCGCGCCGACGCCCGTGACGATGAGCGTCATCACCAGCGAAAGCTCATCGATGCGGTACTGAAAGGCCAGCTCCAGACCCCCAGCGGCCATCCAGGTGAAAAAACGCGCCACCAGCGGCTCACCGCTGTAGGTTATAAATAACCAAAGCGCTAATCCAAAGGGTACCGCCACCGCCAACGTAGCTAGGGTGCCCAGCAGCACTTTGTACCGCCTCAACCCTGGGAAAGCTAATCCCCCTAGCCCACTAAAGGCTGCTCCAGCCAAGGGCAGCAGCAAAATCAGTCCAATAAGTAGCGTAGGATGCATATCCAGCGCACTTTCAGTACTTAAAGAGGTTAAAGGCGCCTACGTCGACGGTCACTTTCTTACGGAACAACGCAATCACAATAGCCAGCCCAACGGCGGCTTCGGCCGCTGCTACCGCGATGACAAAAAACACCAGTACCTGGCCTGAAACATCGCCCATCGCTTGGCTCAGCGCCACCAGCGTTAGGTTAACGGCATTGAGCATCAACTCAACCGACATGAGGATAACAATAGCATTCCGCCGGAAAAGCACGCCCAGTACACCCAGCGTGAATAGCACAACCCCCAAGGCGAGATACCAGTTCAGCGTAACTTCCATAGGCTTTTGGGTGCGTCTTCACACAAAACGCCGCTTGGCCAGCATCACAGCCCCAATGGTTGCCGCCAGCAGCAAAATTCCAATGACCTGTAGCGGCATAATGTAGCGCGTAAGCAGCTCTCGTCCAAGTGCCTGCGCACTGCCAGTAAGTGCTGCTTGCTCAGGCGTAGGCGTAAACGTTGGCAGTACATCCAATCCCAGTGCTACCACATAAACCAATTGGGCCAGCACCATCATGACCACAACAAACGCGAGCACTTTGCCCCAGTCAATGTCGCGCGGACGCGGCAGCGCCTCCAGGTTGAGTAGCATAATCACAAACAGAAACAGCACCATGATGGCACCGGCGTAGATCAGCACCTGAATCACCCCCAGGAAAGTCGCTTGCAGGGTCAAATACAAGCCTGCAATGCAAAACAAGTTAAGTACCAGCCACAGCGCACTGGAAACCGGGTTGCGGGCGATGAGCATGCCCAACGCCGCGGCCACAGCCGTAACGGCAAGCAGGAAAAACAATAGCTGAGCTAGCATAATAGCGGGCCAGCAAAAACTGCGGGGCAATAAACAGTCGGCCAAATTAGAGCACCCCGAGCAGATCAGCAAGCCTCAGGCAGCAAAAATCACGTTAAGCCCCCGCAGGCGTCTCCAGCAGGGGCTGTTGGACCTGTGCCGTTACTTCCACAGCCAACCCAAAGGTTTGGGTGAACAGATCGGCACTGCGCTGCCCTCCCCAGATCTCCAGTTCCGGATCACTTTTGGTTTCAAGGTGAAGCCGCAAGCGATCAGGCTCAAGGTGTACGTGAAGTGCGCGTACGTTCTGATTATGACTGCGGTCGAGCCCTTCAGCCAGGCGTAGCAATGCGGCCAGAATGCGCACGCGTTGCCGATCCGCAGGCGAGAGGGCCATAAAATCGGCATGTGAAGGCTTCGGCAAACTCCCTCGATGGTAGCGTACCACGTTGGCCAGAATGGCAATCTCCTCTGAAGTAAAGCCGCGCAGATCGGCATGTTTGATGAGATAAAGCCCGTGCTTGTGATGGCTGTGGTGGCTAATGTGGTAGCCGATGTCGTGCAGCAAGGCTGCATATTCAAGCAACTCCCGGTCGGCGGCTGCAAGCTGGTGCAGCGTCCGCGTCGCATCAAACAATTGCAGTGCCAGCGCCGCTACCTGGCTGGCATGACGGTACTCCCAATCGAATCGCCAGCCCATTTCATAGACGCTGCGCCGCCGCACATCAGCAAACGCAGTAAGCTGCGCCAGTCGTGGGGCATTTTGTTCAACAAAATCGACCACAATGCCTTCGCGCAGGGCATGCGGCGAAATGCGCACGCGCTCAATGGCCAAATCTTCAAGCATCACGTCAAGCAATGCAGCACCAGCCACGATCTGATCTAGCCGTTTGGCATCAATGCCACGCATGCGCTGCCGTTCTTGGCGCGACGCTCCTAAGATGCGATGGGCTACGCGACGCAAGGCCTCGGCTGGAAACGCTAGCTCATAGATGGAACGCCGCCGCTCACCTAGCATGCGGGCGCAAACAGATGCCAGGTTTTCCATGGTACCTGAGGAACCCACCAGCTCACGCACACCATGCTGCCGTGCGGCCGCATAAACCGGCACCAGCTGCTCGCGATAGTACGCTTGCAAGACGTGAAGCTCTTCGGCCGAGATTGGATCGGTAGTGATAAAACGATGGCGCATGCGCGCAGCACCCAGCTTTAGGCTAAACAGATGGAGCGCTTGCGTGCTGGTCGCAATGATGCATTCCGTAGATCCCCCACCAATGTCTACAATCAAGGTAGGCTCGGGCATCGGCACCGCCCGCTGCACCCCTTTGTAGATCAAGTGCGCCTCTTGAAGCCCATCGATGACGCGCACGTGCAACCCAATCTCATGGCGAACGCGCTGCAGGAAATCCCCACCGTTTTCTGCTTCACGAATGGCGCTGGTGGCACAAGCTAAGAATTCTGTAGCCCCCCACCCCTCGGCAAGCAACCGGATACGCTTTAGGGCCCGAAGTGCTCGCGCTACAGCGGCCTCACTGAGCTGATGGGTTTGGAACCCCTCATCCCCCAGCTGCACCATTTCCTTGAAGCGATCCACAACTCGAAACGTACCGGGCAGCGCATCGACGATAACAGCATGAAAAGAATTCGTTCCCAGGTCAACCACGCACATCCGCACTGGCGAGGTGGCCTCCTGGGGGATGTCTGCTACGTTGGTAGGGACCAGACAGGCTCCGACTTCGTCTACTTCTTCAGCCATATAGGCACTTAGGCATGCCTCCGGCTTGCTCCAACCGCAACAGCATACCCATCGTTCCACGAAGGTTGAGCACCAACCGTCGCTAACGGAGATAGATCGCGCACTGCACGCGGTATCTCTACAAGCACGGTTTCGCCTTCTAGCGCAACAATAGAACGCTAAACCCCCGCTTTTTTTCAGCATAATGCAAGTAATCTTCAAGACCCCTGCACTATGCGCGCTTTTTAGATACGTTTTGCGCTTGACTCAGGGCCTGACCTAGAGCTACTTGGCGCAAGCTTTTACGGAGACGCTGCCAGCGTACCGCTTCGGGCTCTGCGGGATCCCAAGGGACAGTGATCCCGCGATCCCGATGCAGCCAAAGCCAGTGGTGCAACAGGCGCATCATCTCGGTTTCTCGCTTATCGTAACCGACCGGTCCTGTTGGCAACGGCGTCGCCTGCGCGGCTTTTATCCAAGTCTCAAACCTCGCCTTTTCTAAAGGTAAGGGAAAGGCTTGAATGGCTATCGGACGGCCTCCACACACCAAGCAAGCTGCTAGACGCTTGGGGGTTTCCTGAACCAGCACAACGGCATGTTGTCCCAGCGCAGGTACCGCTCGCAGGCGTTGCGTGACCTGCTCAAGTATCCGCAAATGGTCACGATAACGTGCCGCGGCTTCAAAATCCAAATGTGCAGCTGCTGTGCGCATAGCCGCTTCCAACAGCCGAAGGGGGCCGTTGTGCTTACCCCATAAAAACGCTTGCAGACAAGCGAGTGCTGAGCTCTCCCCTTGTTGGATAGCCTCCCAACAGGGTTGTGTGCACACACCCGCTGCATGTCCTGGACAAACCCGGTCGTCTATTCGAAGGGTTTTAGGATTGAGCCGCTGCAATTGAAAAGTTGCTTCAAGCGCATCAAGCAAGGCCAACGCCTGCCGCCGGCTGGTTAGTGGGCCGAAATAAACCGCGCCGTCTTCCATGAGAAACGTGGTGACGGCAAGCGTGGCTTTGGTCTTTGTAATGTCTAGTCGCAAAAAAGGCCGCGTTTGGTAGCGAAGTTGCGCACGATTGAAAAGGGGACGGTGGGCTTTAATCAAGTGC
Source organism: Rhodothermus bifroesti (assembly GCF_017908595.1). NCBI lineage: Bacteria > Pseudomonadati > Rhodothermota > Rhodothermia > Rhodothermales > Rhodothermaceae > Rhodothermus > Rhodothermus bifroesti. Next base: position 427,421 of record NZ_JAGKTL010000002.1, on the reverse strand, counting down.
GATTCTTCCAGAAACGCCTCCAGCTCGGTACGCGTCGCTTGCCAGTCAATATGGCGCAGGGCAGCCATAAGCTGGCGTAGTCGCGGCGGATGGGCTTCAATGCCCGTAAAGTACTGCCGCACGCGTGCTTGTAAGTTGCGTGCTTTGCCAACGTAGAGCAGGCGCCCACGTCCATCGCGAAACAGATAGACCCCTGGCTCGCCAGGGATGCGCGGAAGCACTACGGCACGCAACCACGCTAGCGGATCCTGCCAACGCTTGGGATAGGGTTGATACTGGAAAGCCAGTAACGCTTCGAGCGTTTCAATGCCTTGCTGCTGAGCGCTTTCCAGGAGGTGGCGCAGCACCTTTGCTGTTAGCAATGCGTCACCCAGGGCACGGTGACGGCTTTCAGGTTCGATCCGGAAAAACGCTGCCAGCCCATCTAGGCCTTTCCTTGGTAATCCCGGAAGCAACCTGCGGGCTAAGCGAAGCGTGCAGAGCGTGGGATTAGAGGGCCAGGAACGTCCGATGCGCTGCAATTCAAGCTCAAGCATTCGCTGGTCAAAAGCCATGTTGTGCGCCACTAGCACACTGTCTCCGAGAAAATCTAGAAATTCAGGCAGTACGTCTTTTGCTGCAGGTTGGCCCACCAACATGGCCGTCGAAATTCCCGTCAGCTGCGTAATGGGTAGAGGTACTGATCGGCCTGGGTTAATCAGACGGCTAAAGTGATCCACAATGTGCCCGCCCTCAAGACGCACGGCTGCCAGCTCAATGATGCGGTCGTCGGAGCCAGTGCCGGTGGTTTCAGTGTCGATAACGACAAAGGTGGCTGCCTCAAGCCGCATAAGGGATTAATGGCTTTGCCCAACCAGCTTTTGACGCAACTGCTGGGTAAGCGTTTGTAGGTCAAATCCCATAAGGGCAGCTAAGCGGCGCCCTAGCTCATCGTTTTCGAAGCTACCCACAAGGGACGTAGCCCCTGGGCCGTAAGCGTACAGGTTGACGTCGACTGCTGTGTGGCCATTGCTGGTCCAGCCGACTACGGCTCGGCGTCCGATGATCTCGGTCAACGCCGCCTGCAGTGCGGCCGGGTCGCCGGCCGCCTGATCCAGAAGTGCACGCTCAAGGGCAGTTAGGCTGTCGATTCCTGCCAGTTCACGCAGCACCGCCTCTTGGTTTGCTGCCGCGTCCCGCAATGCAGGAAGTAAGCGCTCATAGGAAGCGCGCACGCGCGCCAGCACCTCCGGATGCCAGGCATAGATACCCTGACCATCGACGTTACGGCCCAAGGAAAGTCCGCCAGTTTCATGGTCTGCGACCGATACCACCAGCGTCTGGCCATCTTTTTGGGCAAAGTCGAGCGCTACGGCTACAGCTTCGTCATAGGCCAATACGTCGCGCACATGGGCAGCGGCATCGTTAGCATGACCAGCATGGTCGATCCGACTGCCTTCGACCATCAAAAAAAACCCCTTAGGATGCTGCCGAAGCAACTCGATGGCCAGCTGGGTCATTTCTGCCAATGAAGGAATTTGCGTGGTGTCCCGATCGATCTCGTAGGGCAGGTGGTCTTGAGCGAACAGACCGAGTACGGGTGGCCGTAGGGGCTGGCGCAGTGCAGCACGGTGGCGCACAATATGATATCCTTGTTGCTCAGCCTCGCGCAGCAAGTTGCGTCCGTCTGTGCGGCGCCCTCCTTCGGCTGGGGGCAGGAAGTAGTCCCACCCACCCCCTAAGAGCACCTCGATGCCTTGAGCCAGCATCTGCAAGGCAATTTCGCTTTCCATTGCCCGCTGCGGCACATGAGCAGCAAAAGCGGCTGGCGTTGCATGCGTGATGCGACTGGTAGCGACCAAACCTACAGCCATGCCCTGCGCTTTGGCTGCTTCCAGCAGGGTAGCTACCGGCTGCCCGGCCGTATCGACGGCCAAAGCCCCATTGTAGGTCTTGATGCCGCAAGCGTAGGCTGTAGCGCCAGCAGCCGAGTCGGTCACTCGGCTAGAGGCTGAAGCCGTGCGCACGGCCCCTACCTGAATGGCATCTAGGGCCAACGCCTTGCGGCCCAGCACTGCCCGGGCATAGTCGCGGGCCATAGTGATGCTCGCCGGCCCACACCCATCCGCGATCATCAAAATCAGGTTCTTGGGACGATTTTCGGGCTGGGCCTCGAGTGGTAGTGCAAAACCGATGCTAAGCAATAGCAGAAGCAAGCGCTTCATGGAGCCTCCAAGGCGAGTGAAGCTTTACTCTAAAATAGCCATTCGTTACCACAGAAGCGAATGCTGCCTCAACAGCAAAAGCCCCTGCCAGGCAGGGGCTTCGGTCGGTTTATGTTAGACGCGCGCTAGCGTCTCTTTGAGCTGACCAATCAGTGGTACGGGCGTAGGATCAATGCCCAGCAGCACGGCTAGGTACAGGCTTACCCAGTCGCCTAGGTTGACCAGCGACATCATGCGTGCTAGGCGACTTTCGCCTTGACTTTGGACCTCGGCCCAATAGCCTGCACGGTCTGAGATCAGCGCGCGCGTTACGTCCATGCGCTGCTGCACCCGCGGATGATCTTCGCGATCGCGCAGTACGATTACCCCCACCATGCTGTGCAATGAACCCGCATACTCCCAGCCCATGATTTCGTTGTGGTTGAGCTCGGGATACACATTGCCAGCAGCCAATCGCTTGGCATTTTCTTGGATTTGGCATCGCCAGCGTAGGTTAACCGCCTCCATGAGGCCACTGCTGCTGTAAATCAGCGGCAGCCGGTCTTGCAACGCCTCGGCCAGTTCCAGCGCGTCGTTTCCGGAAGGATCGCTCAAAACCTCACTCTGCTGCTCGAGCAGTTCCTGCGTTTCTTGCCAGGCGGCTTCATCGGGTTGCACGAGACCAATCTGCTCTGCCAGCGTAAGCAGCGCGGTAAACGAATAACCCAAAGCGGCTCGGGGCTGCATCCCCCCGGGAATTTGGATATAGGGCAGCTTTGCAGCCTGTGCGCGGCGCAGCAGTTCACCCCCCGAAGCAATACAAACCACCGTTGCTTTTCGCTCCAAAGCAGCTTCAAATGCAGCCAGCGTTTCCTCGGTATTGCCCGAGTAGCTGGAAGCCACAACGACCGAACGTGCACTCACAAAAGCCGGAAGCTGATAGTGCCGTACCACAGTGACCGGGATAGGCGCCGCATCAGCTACCAGCGTGCGCAGTAAATCCCCACCAATAGCGGACCCTCCCATGCCGGCCACCACCAGGTGATCTTTACCTGCTATGGTGAAGCCAGGGTCTAGCGCTTGCGCCAGCATGCGCCCCCGGCGCCACTGCTCTGGGAATTCACGAATCGCATCGTACATGCCTTCAGGGTCAATGCGACGAATGGTTTCGAGCCGCATGGTACATCTATAGATCGGTTGCAACTACACGGTATTCGGTTTAAGCATCCCCATTGGCCAGGGCTTCATCGGCCTGCACATGCTGTAGCAGACCACACCCGTGCTCGCGGAGCCAGGTGTTGACCAGTGCCACAACCTCTCCAGCCGTTCGTGCCTGAAGGGCTTGGGAAGCTAAGGCCTGCGCCTCGCTCAGCTGCATCGCACGAATAACACGCTTAACCTCCGGCAAGTAAGGCGGTGCTGCGCTAAACTCATCCAGTCCTAGCCCGGCCAGAATTGGCGTAGCTTGCGGATCTCCGGCCAGCTCACCACATAGACTTACCGGAATGCCGTGCCGATGACCTGCATCGATGGTTCCCTTAATTAGCCGGAGTACAGCTGGATGCAGTGCCTCATAGCGACGTGCCACCAGGTCGTTCCCGCGATCAACAGCCAGCGTATACTGCGTCAGGTCATTGGTACCAATGGAAAAGAAGTCCACCTCTTCAGCAAACAGATCGGCCATAAGAGCCACAGCCGGCACTTCCACCATGATTCCCACCGGAACACTTTCGTCAAAAACTTCACCTTGAGCTCTCAGTTCAGCCTTTACTGCATGGAGCACATCCAGAAACTGACGAAATTCATCCAACGTCGTCACCATAGGTACCAGTAGCCGCACAGGACCGTAGGCGCTGGCCCGCAACAAGGCGCGTAGCTGAGGTAAAAGCAGCTCGGCCTTGTCCAACAGCACGCGCAATCCACGCCAACCCAAAAACGGGTTATGCTCGCGATGGGCAACCGGTAGCATCTTGTCGCCCCCAAGATCCAGCAGTCGAAATGTGGTTGGCGCGGGTTTAACGCGCTCTACAATCTGGCGATACAGGTGCAGCTGGTAGTCTTCAGAGACGTTCAGCGGGCCGCGCATGAGAAACAGCACCTCGGTGCGGAACAGACCGATGCCTTCTGCGCCATATTTTTGCAGCAAATCTAGTTCTTCGACCAGCTCCAAATTAGCCCGCAGCGTAAAGCGATGTCCATCGAGCGTCTCAGCAGGCAAGGGAACCAGGTACTGCTGATCCTGAAGCAACCGGCGATAGCGTTCTTGACGCGTCTGATACTGGGCCAAGGTAGCTGGCTTGGGGTTAACAATTACACGCCCCTGAAGGCCATCCAGAATCACCAAATCGCCGGTCTGAATCGCGTCCGACAGACCGTGCAGGCTGACCACAGCAGGCACACCCAAGGCACGCGCCATGATAGACACATGGGACGTAGGCCCTCCATGATCGGTTGCGCACCCTAGAATGCCACGCCGGCTAAAAAGCACAACGTCAGCAGCAGATAGATTTTCGGCTACGATGATATGCTCGGGGTCGACCGCTGAGAGCAGTTTTTCACGGCGCAAATGTCGAATCAGCCGCTCCTTAACGTCGATCAAGTCGGCCACGCGCTCACGTAGGTAATCACTGCTGCTAGCTTCAAGACGCTTCAGGTGTTGATCAAGCACATGGGCCACAGCATAGTCAGCATTGCAGCGCTGCGCTGCGATAAACGCGCGAATTTGGTCATATACAGACGGATCACGTAACATGAGGCGTTGCGCCTCAAACACCGAGGCACTTTCTTCACCCAGTTTTTCTCGGGCCACAGAACTGATTTTATCCAGATCGCGCTCGGCACGCTGAACTGCTTGTTCAAAGCGCTCAAGTTCTACCTCAACTTCTTCCGCTGCAAGCGGACGGGCCTCAACCACAACCGTCTCTTTATTGAAAAGATACGCAGGCCCAATGGCAATGCCAGGGGCAGCCGGAATGCCCTGAAAAACACGTTCTTGTGGTTCTTCAGATGCTGTGCTCAGCTGTGGTTCCATGCCAGATCTCCTATTCAACTTCGCCAAACCCCTGCTCAAACAGGGAGACAATTGCCTCGGCTGCTTCCTGCTCGTCTTCCCCTTCAAAGATAAGCTTTAGCCGGGCACCTTGTTCTGCAGCCAAGGTCATTACGCCAATGATACTTTTGCCATTGATTTCATAGCCATCTTTCTCAATGTAAAAATCCGATTTAAACCGCGATGCGGTGCGCACAATCATCGACGCGGGACGCGTATGCAGACCAGCCCTATTTTTAACGGTCACTTCACGTACGATCATTGCACAAGATGTAGTCATTCAATGACTTCGCTGTTCCAGCACCTCCAAAACCCAGGCCAACGCTTCGGCAGCTAGGCCATTAGGCAACTGTGCCAGTGCAGCCCGGGCTTCGTCCAAGTAGGCAGCAACCGCACGTCGGGCAGCTTCCAACCCTCCTAAGCGTTCCAAGCGCTGACGCGCTTCTGGGATTTCCTCAGGCCGGAAGCGACGCTGCAAGCGCTCATAAAACCACGCCTGCTCCGCTGCTTCAGCTTGTTCCAGCGCAGCCAGCAATGGGAACGTTTTTTTGCCTTCCAGCAGATCTGCCCCAATAGGTTTACCCCACTGGTCCGAAGTTGCGGTTAGATCCAACAAGTCATCTTGAATTTGGAAAGCCCGTCCTAAGTTGCGCCCTAATTGCTCAAGCGTAGCTAAATCGTTGGCCGATGCGCCCCCAAGCAGCCCTCCAAGCTGCAAGCACAGCTCAAGCAAAGCACTTGTTTTACCATCGACCATTTGCAGGTACTCTGCTACCGAGATGTGCGAGCGCGTCTCAAAGGCTTTATCGAGCGCCTGCCCTTCGCAAAGACGTTCCACCATGCGGTGATACAAGGCGAGCACACGGCTCAGCGGAGCTCCCTCTAGCTGGCCCAGTAAGGCGTAGGAAAGTCCCATGAGGTAGTCGCCACACAAAAGCGCCGTGGCTTCATCCCAACGCACATGGACGGTGGGCCGGCCGCGGCGCGCTGCAGCATGATCCATAATGTCGTCATGCACCAGGGTAAACGCATGGAACACTTCTACAGCCAGAGCAGCCGGCAGCACGGTTGCGGCTGGTCGACCGTAGAGTTCGGCTGCCAGCATGAGCAGGACCGGACGCATGCGTTTCCCGCTACTAGAAAGTACATAACGCACTGGGGCATACAGCTCAGCTGGCTCCCGCAGCTCGTCCACCAGTTGCGGCAAAGCCGCTTCTACCATCTGGCGTAGTTCAGCCACATGAGTGCTCACTGCACGACGGGCCTGTTCCATGCACTCCTTACGCATGCAAAATCCCTTGCTGCTTCAAGGCAGTGACTAGCCGTTCAAATACTTCTTCCATACTCCCCAACCCGTTAACCTCAACCAGCAAACCCTGCCTTTGGTAGTATTGCTCCAGGGGCTCATGGGTTGCACGATAGACCTCAAGCCGGTGTCGAATAGCTTCTGGATGATCATCGGGCCGCTGCACAATAAGCGCAGGGTCAATGTCCGGTGGCGGCGGATTGTAGTCCAAATGATAATTTTCTCCAGTGAGCTTGTGTACGCGGCGCCTTGAAAGCCGCTCTACAATGGCATCGTCGGGCACCACCAGATTCAGCACCACTTGCAAGGGCTTGTGCAGGTGTTGCAAACGTGCATCCAACCACGCAGCCTGAGCCAGCGTGCGTGGGAAGCCGTCCAAGATAAACCGATCATATCCATGTTCAGCCAGCGCGGCTTCAGCCAGTTCACAAGCTAGGTCATCAGGCACCAAGAGCCCTTCTTCAATATACGGGCGCGCTTTTTCCCCTAAGGGGCTTTTGGAGGCCATAGCCGCCCGGATAAGTTCACCCGTGGAAATATGATGCGCACCGTAGGCTTCTGCCAGTCGCTGCGCCTGCGTGCCTTTGCCTGCGCCAGGCGGTCCCAAAAATACGATACGCATGCCGCCTTGTGATTCTTGGTTCCTCGGAAGCGGTTCAGCAAGAAACTATAATCCCTTCGCCCAAAGAATCACGCGCCTTTTCCGAGATTGAGGTGAAGAATTGACTAGCTGTCTTGCCCGTCTTCGGTTGCCGACGCAGCAGGAACGGCCGCTTCAAAGGCCTGCAATACCACTTCTGTTAGCACCCGACTGGCGGCTGCACTGACAGCGCCCCCCAAGAGTCCAAACGCAGCACCGCCCAACTTGCGCAACAGAGGAGTACGCGGCCGCGCATCTTGGACGAAAATGACAGGCACGCGTTCACGAAGCGCCTGCCGTATGGCTGCCTCTGGATTGCGTCCTTGCCGGGCGGCCTTGCGGCCTTCTGCCAGGAGCGCTTCTATGTAGCCTTCAACCAAAGCCCGATGGGCACGACGTAAGGTATTGCGCCGCCCCTGCCCCACACCCCCTAGAAGCCACCCTACAACCAAACCGGCAGCTAGGCCAGCACCCAAACCCAAAAGCGGATGCGCCAAGAGCGCTTCGCGTACAGTATATCCAAGCTGACGCACTTCTTCCTGCAACGCTTGTAAATGCGCAGCCATCTCTTGCTTTTTCGTTTCTAAAGCAGCTTCCACCGCAGCCCGACGAGGAGAGGCCGGACGGGTGACGTGCGCAAATTCAACGTTCATGTGCAATCCAGGGCTTCTTTCTGAAAGCCAGCCAAACGCCCGGCTTTAGATCTACGTTCCCCTATGTTGCGATCTTTACGATCTGCCCTGCGTAGCTTAAACCTAAAAGCATAGCAACCACATTGTGGGGAGGACGGGACTCGAACCCGTACGGGCCTTGCGGCCCACGGCATTTTAAGTGCCGTGTGTCTACCGATTCCACCACCTCCCCGATCCATCAGAAAGTTAGGCCGACCGTTGCCCCAACGCAACACTTGCCGGACTTGTAACCCTTGAGCGCAGTTGCCTACAACAGGAAAACAACCTTTCCGCTCGGGGCGTTCTTTCAACGCAGGGCAGGGCCTTTAGGCTCCACCTTGCATTGTAAAATGCGCCATCAACCAGAAGCCAAAGACTTATGCATAACGCCATCTTTTTTCCTCCCACACCTACGAACGAGCCGGTACGTAGCTACGCCCCTGGTACACCAGAGCGCGTCTCCCTCCAGAAGCGCTTACAGGAACTCAAACACACCCCCGTCGAAATCAAACCAATTATTGGCGGACGCGAACTTGCCACTACACGCACTGAAACACTCCACCCTCCGCATGAACTAGCCCATACGCTAGGCACCGTTCACCTCGGCGGCCCTGAAGAAGCCCAACAAGCAATTGAAGCGGCGCTCAAGGCGCGCCAAGACTGGGCTCGCATGCCCTGGACAGAACGCGCGGCCATCTTCCTTAAAGCCGCAGAACTGCTCTCCGGACCCTGGCGCGACACGCTCAATGCGGCCACGATGCTGGGCCAAAGTAAAAACGTACACCAGGCCGAAATCGATGCGGCCTGCGAACTGGCCGACTTTTTCCGGTTCAACGTCTACTTTATGGCCCGCATTTATCAGGACCAGCCCCTCAACGCATCGGGCGTCTGGAATCGCATGGAATACCGACCGCTCGAAGGCTTTGTCTTTGCCGTAACGCCATTCAACTTTACCTCCATACAGGGCAACTTGCCTACCGCCCCCGCACTGATGGGCAACACCGTGGTTTGGAAACCTGCCACCACAGCTGTCTACTCCGCGTACTTCCTGTATAAACTCCTCGAAGCCGCCGGACTCCCCCCTGGGGTGATCAACATGGTGCCTGGCCATGGACCTGACGTAGGCGACACGGTCTTTGCTTCGCCCCACCTAGCCGGCTTGCACTTTACCGGCTCCACAGATACCTTCCGCCGCATGTGGCGCACGATCGGACAAAACATCGATCGTTACCATACCTATCCCCGCATTGTAGGCGAGACCGGAGGGAAAGATTTCATTGTAGCCCACGCTTCTGCCGATCCCGAGGCTGTGGCTACGGCTATTGTCCGCGGCAGCTTTGAATATCAAGGGCAAAAATGCTCTGCAGCTTCGCGCGTCTACCTACCTCAGTCGCTCTGGCCACGCATCCGCAGTGCGCTTCTGGACCAGCTTAGCGAGGTCAAAATGGGCACCGTCGAGGACTTTACCAACTTTATCAATGCGGTCATTGACAAAAAAGCCTTTGACAAGATCGTCAGTTACATCGAGGAAGCCAAGCAAAATCCTAACGTCAAAGTGCTCTTTGGCGGCAGATATACTGATGCCGAGGGCTACTTCATTGAGCCTACGGTGCTTGAGGTGGCCGATCCCAAACACCGTACCATGTGCGAGGAAATTTTTGGGCCAGTCGTGTCGGTCTATGTTTACCCCGATGCCCGCTTCGAAGAAACCTTGGAGCTCGTCAACACCACCTCGCCCTATGCCCTAACGGGATCCATCTTTGCCCAAGATCGCCAAGCCATCTTGCTGGCCACCGAACGCCTAACCGATGCTGCAGGAAACTTCTACATCAACGACAAACCCACAGGAGCTATCGTAGCCCAACAGCCTTTTGGCGGCGCACGCGCCTCGGGCACCAACGATAAAGCCGGCTCTTATCTAAACCTCCTCCGCTGGGTCTCGCCACGCGCCATTAAGGAGACCTTTGTTCCCCCACGCCACTTTAAGTACCCCTACTTAGCGCCTGACGCCCCCGTTGAGCCAGAATGGCAGGCGACCACCGCCGACAAGGAAAAATGCCTATAGCGCATGTCGGAGGTTTTCTATAGCCGTTATCATCCTGCACAGCTTCCTGAACTGCGCGCTTTTCGCTCAGCGCTGATGCGGCCACTGGCCACCTGTCTGGTGGCCCTAAGCATCGGACTGCTTGTGCTGGCTCTCGAAGCCAGACCGCTTATTCCCTGGTTGGTACTTGGTTTTCCTCTAGCCACGCTCCTTGCTATAGCATGGACCGTCTACTGGCTGCACCAAACGCTGGCCGAAATGCACTGCGGGCGCGAAGGGGTCGCGCTGCGTAGCCTCTGGGAAGTACTCCGGGATCGCCCAGCCCTGCTCCAACCCCTTTATGAAGTGCGGCGCGACACCGACCGTACCCACTTAGCCCTAGGTGAACACCTGGTGACGCTACGGGACGCAGACTGGCCTGAGACAGAGCGCTTGCTGGAAGTACTCCAGGCATTGCGACGCCAAACCCTCAACCAGCCCAGCACCGACTACCCCCTGCACGGCCAAGCCGAACAGACTGTCCCGGAAGTAGCGCCGGACCCTTGCTCGACTGCCTCACAAACCCCCCACACGCTATAGCAACTGGCGATAAGGTGCAAGCCAACGAATGGGCTAAAAGACGTGGAAGTTAGCGCCTCATGCACAAGGTATCCCTGAACCCGCTGCAGCAGAACGTCGTTTATAAACAGATTTCTATAGAACAAGGCTTTATGGAGCTAACCCGCACTCCTTCCCCACAGCCCCCGGAGCCTAAGCCAGAAGCTAAGCCCCTTGCGGGCGCAGGCGATTGGTGGAATTACTGTCCTAACTGCGGCCACCGCTTGGAAACGCATCGGTGCAAATACCACTGCCCCCGCTGCCATTATTTTTTGTCGTGCAGTGAGTTTGACTAATGTTTACGCTTGATCGCGACACCCATCGGCCGGTACATGAGCAGTTAGCAGCACAACTCCGCTACCACATTGCTAGCGGCCGGCTACGTCCCGGAGAAACCCTTCCCTCCACGCGGCAACTGGCCCAGCAGCTAGGCGTTTCGTTTCACACTGTACGACGGGCCTATCAGCTTCTGGAACAGCAAGGACTGCTTCGAGGCCATGCCGGCCGGCACTACACTGTAGAAACCTACACGCCACTTACGCGAGAAGCGCGCCTGGAGCAAGGGGCAGCATTACTGCAAGACACGCTGCGCCGACTGATCAGTCTGGGCCTTAGCGCTGAAGAAATGGACTACCTTTTTCAAGAGCAATTGGCCTTGCTTGAAGAAGAAAAAGCCTCCCCTACCCCTAAAGTGCTGTGCCTAGCGCCGACACAAGAATTGGCCCAGCAGCTTGCCGCCCGGCTTGAGACGCATTTTCCTGATCTTATCGAACCGGTTACCCCTGCCGAACTGTCACACCACCCCGATGCCGATATTGTACTGGCACGACATGCTGAGCTGCACCGACACCGCCATCAGCTCCCGCAGGCAGAGTGGATTGGCCTGACGGCCTATCTGGAGCCTCAAGCACTCGAGCGCATTGCCAGCATGCTCCCCCGCGAAACATTAGGACTCGTTACCCGCCAGTCAGACACCTTACCCCATCTCATCACCGAGTTGCGCGTAACGACAGGGTTTGGAGGACAACTGCTGGCTGTAGCCCTCGAGACCGATAACCGTCACCTCAAGCCACTGCTGGAACAAGCAGATGTGCTTGCGGCTACCCCGCAAGGACGGCGGCGCTTTTCCCCGCCACCAAACCGCTCCCTGGTGCTACTCGACTATCAGATCAGCCCAGAAACCCTTGAAGCCCTGCGCGAGCGTCTTTTTGTGAGCTGATCAAGCCCCTCGGGAAGCAGACGAGGTGCGTAGTGCTTCCGCATCGGGCTCTAAGCTTTCGGCTTCGTCTCCCGGATACTTAATGCGAATATGGTAAATGGCCAAGAGCATTTGTAAAAACGTCTGCTTAATTTGACGCAAATCCTGGAACGTTAAGTCTGTGTCGTCCAGCTGCCCATCTTCGATGCGCGCCTGCACGATTTGCTCAATGAGTGCCTCCAAGCGCTTATGGGTAGGCTCTTCAATCGTGCGACTGGCTGCCTCGACCGAATCGGCCAGCATTAAAATGGCCGTCTCCTTAGAGTTCGGCTTTGGGCCAGGATAGCGAAACTCGGTGTCGGGCAGATTAGGATCACCTGTTTGCTCTATGGCCTTTCGATAAAAATACTCAATGCGCGACGTGCCGTGGTGCATAGGAATAAAATCCAACACGCGTCGTGGCAACCCGTATTGCCGGCCAATTTCTAGACCTTCCTTGACATGGCTAGCAATGATGAGCGCACTCATCCGCGGCTTGAGGTTCGCGTGCGGATTCATGCCAGGCCGCTGATTTTCCACAAAATACTCGGGCTTGACCATTTTGCCGATGTCGTGGTAAAGCGCTCCTACACGAACCAAAAGCGCATTGGCCCCGATAGCTGCTGCGGCAGCTTCGGCCAGGTTAGCTACCTGAAGTGAATGGTTGAAGGTACCCGGTGCACGTAAGCTGAGCTCTTTCAGCAGCGGGCGGTTGGTATCGGACAGCTCCAGCAGCGTTAGGTCTGTGGTAATATCAAAAGCCCGTTCAAACACCCACAGCAAAGGATACGCCAGCAGCAGCAGTATCGCGTTGAGTCCCACCAGCAGAAGATCCGACAAAAACCGTCCGCTGGCAGCCGGATGCCAAAGCGCCGAAGCCCCCAAGACAACCAAGTATCCCAAAAACACCATGCCTGCACTCAAGAAAAACTGCCCGCGGTTTTTAATGTCGCGCACGCTAAAAATGCCCAGCGTACCCGCAAACACTGTAGCAAACACAAACTCAAAATTGTAACTCAACAAGTGGCCCCCAATAAAAGCTAGCGTGATCGTCCCAAACAAAGCCACCCGAGAGTCAAAGATCACCGTAAGAAGCACCGAAGCAATCGCTACCGGCACTGCATACATGGCCAAAGTGGGTAGCCGCACGGCAATGGCATAAAGTCCCAAAATGGCCGCAAAAATGAGTGCAATCAGCAAAACCTGCGCATTGTTGTCAAAAATCGGCCGGCGAAGCAAAAACAAGTAAAGAAAGAAAAACAGATAGGTCGCCAGCGTAAGGAGCAATTGCCCAAGTACCCGTTTCCAAAGTAAAACAGCCCCTCCTCGTTCTTGCTGCGCCCGCTCCAGTGAAGTCAATTTGCGCTTGATGTCTTCGGTAATCACTTGCCCGCGCTGCACAATAACCTCGCCGGCTTTAACCAACCCATACGTGGGTGAAATGCGGGCCTGCCGCTCCTGCCAGGCATGCAATGTTTCGGCGCGAAGATACACATAAGAAGGCACCAAAATGGCCCGGAAAAAGGCTACAGCCGTGTTGATCAGCTCTGCACGGCCTTCAAACTGCCGCGCAAAGTGCTCACGTGCGGCAGCATAGGCTTCATCAAGTCCAAAAACGCGACTAACCGGAACAATGCGTTCGCTGCGCTCGGCTTCGCTGCGTACGATAAGTTCTTCGGTCAAAACGCTGTCCCTGGGTACATCTATAAGGCCCAGCTGCAGCACTTGCACGCCAAACGCCCAAGCTTCCTGAAGAAGCTGAGCATACAATGGTGATCGCCGTGATGGGGCATTACCCAAGGCATGGGCCAGATAATCTTCACTCAATAAACGCCATTGCTCGGGCGTTAGCTTAACGCGGGCATTGCGACGCAGCTCCAGATAGCGCAGCGAATCGGCCTGGGCTATTTCCAAACGCCCTTGGGCCATATTTCGATGGTAGCGCACATAAGCGGTAAAAATGCGCTCAAGTTGGTGCCGCACCGAATCCCGGTTCATTTGCATGCGCGCAAGGGCATCAGGCACCTCACGAAAATAAGGCGGGGTCTGCAGCATCACCTGCCGCCGCTCGTTGGCCAGCTGAGCAGCATCTTTATAAAGCGCAAAGTCGAAGGGAGCTTCCAGGTCATTATGCTGCCAGACTTCTCCAACTTGTACAGTGAACTGATAGACCTCCTTGCGCGGGAAGGCAATCATTGTCAGGAAGATTAAGCTCAGCCAAATGGCCGCCTTAATCATCCACTCTCGCCGTCGCTCGCTCCGAGCTTCTGCTTCTCGCCCCCACGCTAAATGCTGCACAGGCGTCCGCATCCGGAAACGTTGGTGTAACGCAGACGTGTATTTTTTAAGGCGCATCGGCAGGTAGCATCTAATGCTTGAAGCTATGCCGCAGTAACGGGAAGGATCCAAGACCTAACGTGAGCAGTGCGCCCACAAGGGTATACCAAGGCCAAGCCAGGCTACGCAAACCTTCGGCAGCAATACGGACTGGATCTGGTCTCCAAGCTAGGACCACCTGACCATCCGGACGGAGCCATACCCCCAGCACAATCAATGCCATCAGTCCCACTGAAGCTACAAAAGCTACGATCGCCTGCCTCTGTGAGACCTTCGGGTTCCACCGTCCTAGCAGAAATGCCCCCAAAAGCCCCCCATAAGTAAACGATGCAATCGAAAGTCCCAGCTCAACGACTGGATTTTGGGTGCTTTCAAACAGGCTGGCAAATCCGACAAAAACCAGCGCCCAGCCTAATGTGAGCCATCGTGAAACACGCAGCGACTGTTGCTCCGTCATCGTCCGCCCCCGCCAGCGTTCGTAGAGATCAAACAGCGTCGACGAAGCCAGCGCGTTCAGCGACGAAGAGAGCGTGCTCATCGCAGCAGCCAAAATAGACGCCAGCAGCAGACCAGAAATGCCCGGGGGCAGCCCTTCAATGATGAAGTGGGGAAAAACTTCGTCAGTACGTGAAAGCCCTAGCTCTTGGGGGCTCGCCCCTCCATAGTGCACCCAAAGCAGCAAACCTACCAGCAAAAACAGCGCAAACTGTCCCATGACAAGAATGCCGCTGCCAATAAGAGCCTTTTGGCTGTCACGCAGCGTTCGACAGGCCAGCAGACGCTGCACCATAAGATGGTCTGTGCCATGCGAAGCCATTGAAAACACTGCCCCCCCGATGACAGCCGTCACAAACACATAGGGCTCGGTCAGCCAACGCAGCGGACTAAACTCGGCCCCAGGCACAAGGAGCTGGGTTTTTCCGGCCTGCGCCGCCATCGACCACCACTGGTCCGGCGCGTTAAGCCCAAGCACGATGAGCGTGGCCAATGCACCCCCTAAGTATACGAAAAGCTGCATAACGTCGAGCCAAACCACAGCCCGCAGTCCACCAATCAGCGTGTAAAGCACCGTCACTCCTGCCACGACAAGAATAATCTCTAGATATGAAGTCGCAAGACCCAGCTGATCGGCAATTACTTTGATCGGAATAGCAGTGGCAAACAACCGCACGCCATCGGCTAAAAGTCGCGTCCCCAGAAACACCAGCGAAGCTGCTGTGCGCATGCCCTCGCCAAAGCGCATGCCGAGATAACCGTAAGCTGTCGTCAGCGCCCGCTCATAGTAGCGCGGCAAAAGCAAAACGCTAACCAGCACCCGCCCCAGCACATATCCCAACGTTAACTTCCAAAAGCTCAGATTGCCTCCGTAGGCCACAGCGGGAATGCCAATAACTGTAAGCGTGCTCGTCTCAGTGGCCACTACGGAAAGACAAACCGCCCCCCAGGGCAACGATCGATTGCCCAGGAAGTAATCTGTGGCACTCTGCTGACGCCTGCCAGCCCACAACCCCAACAGCACCGAGGCCAGCAAGTAAGCGAAAAGCACAAAAAAGTCAAACGTGGTCCACACCCAATTTTACGCGTGCAGGCGCTTTTGCTCCTGTTCTTCGTAAGCTCTGTAGAGGGTCACCATGTCCTCCAAAGATCGCCGCAGCGCAACCAGCTTTGCTGTTTGCACCAGGCTTAGCTCTTCGCTCAGCGGCTGGCTTTCCCGCAAAAGGGCAATGGCTGCTTTACAGACATGCTGCATCATCAGGCATACATCCTCAGCACGTACACCCATACCTGTACTTCCCATACTTCAGTTGGTATACCAGGGTAATTTTCAGTATCGGGAGCGTTTTTTATAGCTTTAGCGCAACATAGGCCTACTTTATGCAGGCAAATTCAAAACTTGCCCACTTTAACTTTTTAGATAACGAATTTAGCTTTACAACGTAACTCATCGGCATGTTCCATACCCTTGCCTAAGCTTAGCAGCAATTATTTTCCTAGAAGCCGTAGTAGGCCTGCTTCGTCGAGCAGAGGGATTCCGAGTGCTCGGGCGCGGTCGTACTTGCTGCCGGGATTTTCACCTACGACCACGTAGTCGGTGTTTCGACTAACGCTACTGGCTACGCGTCCGCCAGCTTTTTTGATGAGCTCCTCAGCTTCGTGGCGTGTTAGCGTAGGCAATGTTCCAGTGAGGACAAACGTTTTGCCGCGCACCGGGCTTTCGGCAAGCTGCGCTGGCGCCTCTTCTGGAAGGCGCCGCGTGTTGACGCCAAGTGTTTTGAATGCTTCGATAAGCTTTCGATTATCCTCAACCCGAAACCAGTCTACGATGCTTTCTGCCGTAACGGGCCCAATGCCTTCAATAGCTGCAAGCTGATCTACTGTAGCTGCGGCCAAGGCATCCAGTGAGTCTACATGCTGCACAAGCAGCTCAGCCGTTGTTTTGCCCACATGCCGAATTCCCAGCCCAAAGAGCAGCCGGCTTAGCGGTCGTCTTTTGGAAGCCTCTATGGCTGCAAGTAGGTTGCGGGCACGCGTTTCGGCAAATCCCTCCAGCTGCAATAGCTCCTCCAACCGCAGCTGGTAGAGATCCGACAGACGCCGCACAAACCCCGACGCGGCAAGTTGGCGGGCAACGCGGCTGCCCAACCCTTCAATGTCCATCGCATCCCGGCTGGCAAAGTGCTCCAGTAGCCGCACAAACTGGGCTGGACAGTCGGAAGCTAAGCAGTAGTAGTCCACTTCTCCGGGCAAGCGCACCAGCGGACTGCCACATGAAGGACAGCGCTCAGGCATGCGCCAGGGTATTTCGGCACCTGTGCGCACTTCAATAACCGGCCGCACCACCTGAGGAATGACGTCGCCTGCACGAATCACCACCACCAAATCGCCAATTCGAATGTCTCGCTTGCGTACATAGTCCTCATTGTGCAACGTGGCCTGCGAAACGGTCACGCCACCGATTTCCACTGGCTCTAGCACGGCTTCAGGCTTGACGACGCCGGTGCGCCCCACGTTCACGATAATGTTGCGCAGGCGCGTTGTCGCCTCACGGGCCGGAAACTTGTATGCGATAGCCCAGCGAGGCGCATTGGAAATGTTACCTAGAAGTGCCTGGTACGGTCGGTGGTCAATCTTGAGCACCACGCCGTCGATTTCATAGTCTAAGGTGTCACGGGCTTCGGTCCACTGTCGGCAATAGGCTATTGCTTCGTCAACGTGACTGAGCCTTTGCGCGTGCGGATTTACGGGGAAGCCCAAACGCCGTAACCACTGAAGCACATCGTATTGACTCTCTGGGACCGCAGCGCCTGCAACCGGACCGATGCCGTAAGCAAAAAAGTTTAGCGGCCGCGACGCGGTCACTTGTGGATTAAGCTGACGCACGCTTCCAGCCGCAGCATTGCGCGGATTGGCAAAAGGTCGCTCGCCACGCTCTAGCAATCGCTCGTTGAGTTGTTCAAAGTCGCTACGCCGCATGTATACTTCACCACGGACCTCCAGCCGCGTCGGCACAGGTTCCACGGCCGGATCTATCGGAATGCGGAGCGGAATGGCTGGGATGGTGCGCACGTTGGGCGTGACGTTTTCGCCTTCAACCCCATCGCCTCGCGTTGCCCCAATGGTCAGCACACCCTGCGTATACGTTAACGCTATGGCTAAACCGTCAATTTTCAGCTCGGCTGTAAGCGCTGGTTGCACACGCCGACCTAGCCGCTCTTCGAGCATGCGGCAACAGCGTTCGTACCAAGCCCGCACGTCTTCCTCACGAAAAGCATTGTTCAGCGAAAGCAGCGGCTCAGGATGGCGCACCTTTTCAAACCGCTCCAGGGGTGGTCCACCCACACGCTGGGTGGGCGAGTCAGGCGTCACCAGCTCTGGGAAACGGGCTTCCAGACGCTCAAGCGCGGCCCAAAGCACATCGTATTCGGCATCAGGAATCAGCGGACGGTCAAGTACATAGTACCGATACGCATGCTGCTGCAACACAGCACGCAAGCGGGCTGCTAGCTCCGTTGCTTCTCGCAAACTAAGCTGCTCCGGCAAGCCACTGCGCACAGCCCGAAGTAGCGCCTGTGTGGCTTCCATCAACTGGGCCTCAGACGTATCGAACAGCGTAGGCATAGAAGTGGCCATAGGATGCTTTATCGCGCTAATGAGTCCAGGTATGCTTGTAACCCCTCCCGCGTGATCACCAGCCTTCCTTGAAGATCCCGACGATCCGTTGGGTAAGGGTGGCCATCCAACAGCAGTTGAATATCGTTAAGCTGTTCTTCTAAAATGATGCGCTGCGTAAAGCTTAGCTGTAGCGTATCCCCTTGTTCAATCCAGTATGGCCTGCGTAGGTCATTGTCGACGCGGATGCGAATTGGATCTACCTTGTCGAAAGCTGCAATAACGGAAGCGATAATCGTATCTCCTAACACCCATCGCAGCGCAGACGCCACCGCAGCGGTTGTCTCCGGAACCAATACCGCCCTACCAGTATCCACCGGCACAACAGCCGGTGATGGCAACGGAAGCGGCTCTGGCGCAGGCAACGGACGTAACCACCACCACAAAAAGCCAATCACTACCGCCAGTAGCAACACGATGACCACTCCTATACGCCACTGCGACCGGCGCTCCAGCCGCTCTAATCCCCCAGGACCTACGCTAAGTGGCAACGCCGGGGTCTCTGATGTCCTAGAAGCTTCTTCTTCAACCTCTGCAGGCCGTTCTGGGGTAATAGCCGTAATTTCTTCCGGCATAGTTCCCCCCTCTTCTGGAAGCGGCGCTTCCCCTAAGTATTGCACCGCCAACTGGTTACGATACAGCCCTTCCTGCGCGAGCTCCAGCGCCTCAAGCACCTGCGCAGGATCAATACCGAGCGCTGATGCATAGGTTCGCGCAAACGAGCGTAAGTAAACAGGATTGTACCGCTCATGGTCATAAAGCGCCGTGCGCTCAAAATGCTGCAGTAGCTCTAGGGCAATCTTAGTCTCGTTATGCACTGCTTGCAGCGAACGCCGACGCTTTTCCCGAATGCGGCGCAGGTCATGCGCCAAGCGGCGCATACTTTCAAAAACAACAGGATTTACCATGACCAACAGACAAACTTCTCCTAAGTGAATATAGCACCAGAAAGACCCGCTAACGGTTTCTCCAAGATAAGACCGATCACCTTCTCAAAGGCCTTGATTTTGGGAACGCTCCCATAAAAGAACATGCCTTGCCTATCAGCGCGAAATCAATGGAGATTGTATGTAGCTTAAACCCGAGGTCTTACCGCACCATGTTGGTCGAAATCTTCCCGAACTACGAAGCGCTCAGCAACCGCGCTTATGAAATTGTGGCCACCGAACTGCGCCGCAAGCCCAATTGTGTCTTAGGCTTTGCTACAGGAAGTACCCCTTTAGGGCTTTATCAGCGCCTTGTCGAAGGCTACCAGCGCGGAGAGCTGGACTTTGCCAAAGTGGTCACCTTTAACCTAGACGAGTATGTCGGCCTGCCCCCCAGCCACCCGCAGAGCTACCACTACTTCATGTGGGAAAACCTCTTTAAACACATCAACATCAACCCCTCTAATGTGCACATTCCTAATGGCATGGTGGATGATATTGAGTTTCACTGCGAGTGGTACGAAGAGCAAATCCGCCGTGCCGGGGGCATCGACTTACAAATCCTAGGCATCGGTCCTAACGGACACCTAGCCTTCAACGAACCAGGGTCTTCACTAGGTTCACGCACGCGTATCAAGACGCTGTCGCGGGCAACGATTCAGGCCAATGCGCGCTTTTTTGGCAGCCTAGAAGCAGTACCCCGTTATGCAATTACGATGGGCATCGGAACCATCATGGAAGCCCGAAAGCTCTTGCTTTTGGCTAGTGGCAAGGCCAAAGCACGTGCTGTGCGCGCCATGCTGGAGGGTCCTATTTCTGCTATGGTCCCGGCTACTATTGTGCAACTGCACCGCTTTGCCCACGTGCTTTTGGACGCAGAAGCGGCTTCAGAACTGGAATACAGCCACCACGACGGCATCTCCGAGCCCTTCGACGTTCATTAATCGCACTGCTATGCCCCGAAGCTCTGCGCTTGTCGGCCTGATTTTGCTGACGTTTTTTGTGATTTCATTCCTTACCAACATCATAGGGCCGCTTATCCCCGAGATCATCGACGACTTTGGACTGAGTTTGCGGTTGGCGGCCCTGCTACCGTTTGCTTTTTTTGCTGCCTATGGCTTTTTTTCGATTCCGGCAGGGTTTCTGATCGAACGCACGGGCGAAAAGCCAGCAATGATCGGCGGTTTTGGGATTGCCTACGTAGGTGCACAACTGCTGGCGCTTTCCCCAACCTACACGATAGCCATCGCTTCGCTTTTTCTCATCGGCTCGGGCATGGCCCTCTTGCAGGTAGCCATCAATCCGCTCCTGCGTGTAGCCGGTGGTGAAGAACACTTTGCCTTTAACGCAACGTTAGGCCAGCTCTGCTTTGGGCTGGCCTCGTTTGCTAGTCCTTTGGTCTATGCTTACCTGGTGCATAGCCTGAGCCAACCTGAACTGCCCGATCTGTTCTGGCTCAAAGTTCTGGCTCGCCTGACGCCGCCCGAACTCCCTTGGATTTCCCTATACTGGGTGCTCGCAGCGGTCTCGCTGGTTATGGTGGCGATTTTTATGGCCGTGCGCCTGCCTCATGTGGTGCGCACAGCTGAAGAACAGGCCGGAACGCTCTCTGTTTATCGCCAGCTTTTACGCCAACCCATCGTGTGGCTGTTTTTTCTGGGCATTTTTGCTTACGTGGGCTCTGAGCAAGGTCTGGCGAATTGGATCTCGGAATTCCTTTCACGCTACCATAACTACGACCCCCAAACCATTGGCGCTCAGGCTGTTTCGGCCTTTTGGGGCTTTATGACCATAGGAACACTTGCAGGGCTGCTCCTGCTCAAGCTCTTCGACAGCCGCCGCGTGCTGGTCTTATTTACCGGTGCAGCCTTGGTTTGCTTAACTGCAGCTCTTTTTGGACCCGGCCCGCTAGCCCGTTGGGCGTTTCCTTTAATCGGACTGTTTGCCTCGGTCATGTGGCCCGTGGTGTTTTCCTTGGCACTTAACTCCATAGCGGCCCACCACGGCGCCTTTTCGGGGATTCTGATCACCGGCATTGTGGGGGGCGCTATAGTCCCATTGATCATTGGGACCTTAGGCGATTTCATTGGGTTGCGTGGCGGCCTGTGTTTTCTGTACCTGACACTGGGCTATGTGCTCAGCATCGGGTTCTGGGCACGCCCGCTGATTCCAAACAAGACTATTCGGCTGCGTCGCCAAACTACCACCCCACCATCGTCATGATTCCTCCGGATACCTGCCTCATTGGTGTGGACTTAGGGGGCACGCGCATGCGGGCCGGACGCGTAAGCGCCTCTGGACTCGAAGCCCGGGTCGAGACCCGCGTGCCTGCTCAGGCCGATGCCGATACCGTGCTAACCCACCTTTACGCCTTGATCGACCGCGTGTGGACGCCTGCTGTGACCGCTATCGGTGTGGGCGTACCCAGCGTAGTCGACTTAGCGCGCGGCATCGTCTATGATGTACAAAATATCCCTTCCTGGCAAGAAGTCCCGCTGCGCGACCTACTTCAGAACCGCTACGCCGTGCCGGTCTATCTCAACAACGATGCGAACTGTTTTGCCTTAGGGGAACATTACTTTGGCCAAGCGCGCGATTGGCCTACGTTTATTGGGTTAGTGATCGGAACAGGTTTTGCTGGCGGGGTCATGATCGACGGTCGCCTGTTTACAGGCATGCATTGCGGCGCCGGCGAATTTGGCACCATGCCTTACCGAGACGGCATTTTCGAGCATTATTGCAGCGGCCAGCTCTTTTTGCGACAGCATCAGACGCCCGGTGAAGTGCTCTACCACCGCGCGCTGCAGGGAGATGCCGCAGCTCGTGCCGCTTTCGAAGAGCTAGGCTACCACCTAGGCCAAGCGCTGCTTAGCATCCTCTACGCCTACGATATCCCACGCTTTGTGCTAGGTGGATCGGTCAGTCAAGCCTACCCCCTTTTTGCCGAAACCTTGTGGACCGTGTTGCACACCTTTGCCTATCGCCAAACCCGTGAAGCGATTGCCTTGCGGCTTTCGCACCAAACCGATGCCGGCCTCCTTGGGGCAGCCGCACTGGCCCTGGTGGCCGCTGCAAACGACTAACTCAGTGCTGCTCAACCGGTTGGCCTAGCATAGGAAATAGCCGTCGAATTTCCGCTTCGGTAGGCTGATGGCCGTATTCGCAGATTTCAAACGCTTCGGCGTAACGCACGCGGGCAGCTGTTTCAGGGCCATACCAACGGGCCAGCGCGGCACGCACGTGGTCTGTAAGCGGCTGCTCTAACCAGGCTTGTCGCAGCCATTCCCGACGTGCCACCGGATCGGCCGGCACCTCCTCGAGGCGTCCATCAATCCAGGGCAGCCACTCGTAAAACTGCGACACATGCGCATCTAGCGCCTCCAGCTTACGACCCACGACCTCATCGATGGCCACAGCAATATCCGGCGTAAAGGGATTGGGCTTTTGAAAATGGTCGCTTAGGTACAAAAACACCGGATTATGCCGTAAAGCCGGCACGTCGGAAGCCACGTTGGGCACCATGACCAAATAAGCTGCATCCTGCACCAGCTGGCCCGTGTAGCGATGATCAGGATGGTAATCGTTGGGCCGTGGCGCAAACACCAAGTCGGCCTGCCACTCGCGAATCTTGCGAATGAGCTGTTTGCGGACTTCTAGCGAAGGGACTAGTTCAGCATCGTGGTAATCAAGCACCTCATAGGCAGCAATGCCCAACCGCCGAGCTGCTTCTTGGGCTTCAGCCCGGCGACGCTCGGCCAGCAACCCACCCCCCTGGGCATAATGCCCAGCATCCCCATTGGTGACCGAAATAAACTTCACCTGATGCCCCATAGCCGCATAAAGCGCGGCTGTACCGCCCATTTTAACCTCACAGTCGTCAGGATGGGCACCAATGCACAAAACGCGCAACGGCCGTTCCGCAGGCTGGGCCGCTGTCCCCATAGCCGAAATCAGTGTCATAAGTCCATAAACTATCCAAGCCTTCATAGCAACCTGCCGCATAGGCATTAAACGGCCTAAAATTATGCGATCTGCCGCAGCATTGCACGCGCCCAGTCAAGAGCAGCAGTAACTTATGTCAAAAAGGAAGGGCTTCCATGCGGTATCGAAAAGCCAGATCTTAAAACTGGGAAAAGCTTCGGCAACGGTAGCAATCTCAGAACCTAACGTCGCCCTTGCAGAAACGCCTCCACCATTGAAACGAGCGCTTCGCTCCCAATGAACAGCGGCGTGCGCTGGTGCAGCTTCTGGGGCACAATCTCTAAAATGCGACGGTGGCCATCAGAAGCCCGTCCCCCTGCCTGCTCTACAATGAACGCCATGGGATTGGCCTCGTACATTAAACGCAGCTTACCTTCGGGATTCTTTTTGGTGGCTGGATACATGTAGATGCCGCCCTTAAGCAAATTGCGGTGAAAGTCCGACACAAACGATCCGATGTAGCGCGTCAAAAAGGGCCGGCCTGTTTCTGGATCCTCTTCCTGGGCCCACCGGATAAATCTCCGCAGCCCTTCCTCGAAAGAATTAAAATTGCCTTCGTTAATCGAGTAGATCGTACCGGTTTTCGGAATACAGATGTTCGGGTGCGAAAGGATAAACTCGCCAATCGATGGATCTAGCGTAAAACCGTTGACCCCGTCGCCAGTGGTGTAGACAAGCATCGTAGAAGAGCCGTAGACCACATAACCAGCGGCAACCTGCTGCGTACCCGGTTGCAGCGCTGCCTCCAGCGTAGGCGTGTCGCAGTCGTCAGGAAGTCGATAGATGCTAAAAATCGTGCCTACCGATACGTTCACGTCCACGTTTGAGGAGCCATCCAAGGGATCCAACAGCACGATGTAACGCCCATCTCCTTCACCGTTAGGACGCAGCGGAATGGCTTCAGCATGCTCTTCTGAGCCAATGAGACAGCACTCTCCCCCACGGCGCAGTGCACGCACAAATTCTTCATGCGCCATGGCATCGAGCTTTTGTTGCACTTCACCGTGCACATTAACCTGGCCGGTTGTGCCAAAAATATCTACCAAGCCAGCCCGTCGAATGTCGCGGTTGACGATTTTGGCAGCTACGCTAATATCCCGAAGCAGCCGCGAAAAAGCTCCCGAAGAATGGGGAAAGCGTCCTTGCTGATCGATAATGAATTGCTCCAGGGTCATAAAGGCGTCAACCGCTCGGCGGCTGCGGGTGTGCAGTGTATCCATAGGAAGGGTGTTCGATTTGTCTCAAGAAAGCGCTTTTGATCATGTATTAAAATACAAAAATTGTTTTCTGCGGTCTACGGCGCATTCCTTCTATAGCTTTAGCCCCACACGCAACAGTCGTTCCAGCACAGCAGTCAGAATTTCTACGGCCCGGTCGATTTCTTCCTCGGTGTTTTTATAGCCCATCGAAAAGCGGATAGCGGCACTGGCCGTTTCTCGAGGTAGACCAATCGCTTGCAACACATGGCTGGGTTCGAGAGCACCACTTGTGCAAGCCGAGCCTGACGACACGCACACGCCTTCCAGATCTAAGTTCAACAGCAGCATCTCGCCATCGACCGGATCCCCATCTTGTGGGGGAAAAGCAATGTTGACCACATGCGGTGCAGCCTGCTGAGGATCGCGCGGGGTATTCAACACAAACCTTCCTCCCAAAGCCTCATCCAACCGTTGCAGCAACCGCTGTCGTAGCCGATAAAGGTGTGCCAAGCGTGCGGCTTGCTCTTCTATGGCCAGTTCCAGAGCTCTAGCCATACCCACAATGGCGGCTACGTTCTCGGTACCTGCCCGTCTACCCTGCTCCTGCTTTCCTCCCCAAAGCAGCGGCCGCAGTTCAATCCCCCGCCGCACGTACAAAAAGCCTACCCCCTTGGGACCATAGAACTTATGCGCCGAAGCAGAAAGCAGGTCTACACCCAGCGTATCGACCCGCACGGGAAGCAACCCCACAGCCTGCACAGCATCGCAATGCAGAGGCACGCCGCGGGCATGGCATACGGCAGCAATCTCTTCTATGGGCGCGTAGGTGCCCAGCTCATTGTTGGTGTGCATGATCGAAACCAAGCCGGTTTCCTCTGTGATCGCCGAGGCTACCTGCTCAGCGGTAACCGTTCCGGCAGGGCTTGGTCGCAGCCGCGTTACGAAGTATCCCTCAGCTTCTAAGGCTTCAGCCGTGCGTAGGATCGCCTCGTGCTCGGCCATGGAGGTGACCAGGTGCCGCCGCTTGCCCTGCAACGTGCCCCGGAGTGCCCAATTATCGGCCTCTGTACCCCCACTGGTAAAAATGATCTCCGATGGATCCGCACCCAGCAGTGCCGCAATCCGCGCCCGGCTCTCCTCGATGGCCACACGCGCCTGGCGTCCAAGCTGGTGCACAGACGACGGATTGCCATAACATTCCGTCAGATAAGGGCGCATGGCTTCCAGCACGCGCTCATCTATCGGCGTTGTGGCTGCGTGGTCAAGGTAAATTACCGGTCGCCCAGACATTGCCCCTGAAGAACGTTTAGCGAATCTCGCTGCTGCGGGAAACGCTCCCTGCAGACGATGGATTCCATCATCTCGCTTCTTAGCATGAAGTTGTTGTATTATCTTCTACAGACCATTTGACAGGGAATCATGGATAAACTGGTCATTGAAGGCGGGCATCGGCTGCGGGGCTGTTTGCCCATTAGCGGCTCCAAAAATACGGCCCTCATGCTTATGGCCGGAGCGATCTTGGCCGATGGGGAAACTGTGCTTGAAAACATCCCCCACTTACGGGACATTACGACTTTTTCGCACGTACTGCGCATTGCTGGTGCTTCGGTGCATTTTGACCCGCAGCAGCATGTGCTCCGCATCGATGCCCGTCGAATCGACTTTCCCGAAGCTCCTTATGAGCTGGTCAAGCAGATGCGGGCCTCGTTCTACATGCTAGGGGCCTTACTGGGCCGGTGTGGCCAGGCCCGGGTATCGCTGCCCGGTGGATGTGCCTGGGGACCGCGGCCAGTTAATCTACACCTCGAAGGGCTAAAGGCCTTTGGAGCAGAAATCGAACTGGATCAAGGCTATGTGGTCGCGCGCGCTCCAGGGGGTAGACTCCTTGGTGGACGCTTTCGCCTAGACCCACCCAGCGTTGGGGCAACCGTTAATCTGCTGCTGGGAGCTGTTACCGCTCGGGGCACCTCGCGCATTGAAAATGCCGCTTTAGAGCCCGATGTGGTTGTCTTTGGACAAGCCTTGCAACAAATGGGGGCGCGCATCGAAGGCCTGGGAACACGCACAATTGAGGTCGAAGGGGTGGAAAACCTTCGGCCTATCACGTTCCGCAACTGCCCTGACCGCATCGAGCTGGGGACGTTCATGATTGCCGCAGCCATGGCAGGCATCCCAGGCGACACGATTTACCTGACCCAGGCCGAACCTGCCCACCTGGGCGAGGCTTTTCTGGAAGCTTTTCGGCAAACCGGCGCAGCATTTACCTTTGATGGCAACACCGTAGCCGTCACGGTCCCGGAACAACTGCAGGCTGTTACAATCGAAACAGCTCCGTACCCGGGCTTCCCCACTGACCTGCAAGCGCAGTGGACCGTCTTGCTCTCCCAGGCCCAGGGCGCAGCCCGAGTGCGCGATACGATTTATCCCGACCGCTTTAAGCATATCCCAGAGCTCATGCGCATGGGCCTTCAAGCCCGTGTCGAGGGTGATACCGTCTATCTGCAGGGGCCGCAACAGCTTCAAGGGGCCTATGTGATGAGCACGGATCTTCGGGGCAGTGTCTCACTGGTACTGGCGGGCCTGGTAGCCCAAGGCGAAACGCACGTGCTGCGCGTCTATCACCTAGACCGGGGCTACGAAAACCTCGAAGGAAAACTGGCCGCAGCCGGCATTGCCATCCGACGCGAAGCCTACGAAGAATTTGCGACCCCAGCCCCCGAATCTTCTGAATAAGCCCGTGGAACTCGAACTTTTTGCGATACGTTTTGTCTTTAAATTGTGAAGCTTTGGTTCCAATGGGTCACCTACATGCGCACACCTCTGGCAGCCAGCTTCGCCTGGTGCTTTCTATAAGCCTTAACCTGCTGATCTCGGTCGCCGAAATCATTGGCGGATTGCTTTCGGGAAGCCTAGCATTGCTGAGTGATGCAGTACATAACCTCAACGACACTGCTTCGCTTGGCATTAGCTACGCTGCCCGCCGACTGACGCTTCGGCGCCCCAATGCGCGCAAAACGTTCGGCTACCGACGCGCAGAAATCATTGGCGCATTTATCAACCTGGTCACCCTAGTAGTTATTGCCCTTTTTCTTATCAAAGAAGCGATCGATCGATTGCTTATCCCTCAGGTGATCGATGGTTCGCTCATGTTAACTGTGGCCATCATTGGTCTAGTGGCCAACGTGCTCACCGCTGTCTTACTCCATCGCGATACCCAACATAGCCTGAACATCCAAAGTGCCTATCTGCATATTGTATCGGATGCCGTCTCGTCGGTGGCGGTTATCCTAGGGGGCATAGCGATCCTGCTGTTCGACGTGTACTGGATCGACCCGGTTATCACCATTGGTATTGCCCTATATATTGCTTACCTGAGTCTTAAGCTGCTACGCCAGACTACGCACATCCTTATGGAAGGTACCCCAGAAAACCTAAATCCCGGGCATATCGCAGCAGATTTGCGACAGATGTCCCCAGTGCGCGACGTGCACCATGTGCATATCTGGCAGCTCGACGAGCATCACTTAGCCTTTGAGGCCCACGTGGTCATCGACGAAGCAGACCTGCCCCGCATGGAACAGATCAAGCGATCGCTTAAAGAACGGCTACTGCACCGTTATGGCATTGGCCACGTGACGCTGGAGTTTGAGAGCCGTCCCTGCTGCGACGGCACTACAGCCCCTCCCTGCCACGAGCCCTTGCCTACCCGCCCATAACTCAAGCGAGCCTTTCGGCCTCTTGTGGCGCAAGGTTGTGGCGCTCCGCCGCGGCTAGGTATCGCTGCACCGCCTGTAGCACTGCGGCCACAAAGCCTAATCCTAAAGCGACCAAAAGAAATCCCCATCCCGGATGCCCTAGCCAGCTCCCCAAGGCCAGCGCTAACGCAACAAGCCCAAAGACAACTCCCAAGCCGGCAATCACCACCACCAACAGGCGCATCATAAGCTGACGCAAGCGAGCTTCGATACGCTCTTCAATCTCCAGTTGAACCAGGGTTAAGCGCAGTTCAACCCACTCGCGCACATCGTCTACCAGCGATTGTAGATGCGCCCGCAGGCGGCCTAAGTGGTTCGAGGAGGACATAAAGGTATTCATCTTATACCGGAACTCTTGTGGCACGACGGGTTTGCACTTTTTGTTTTATTTAAAACCCACAGGCGTCATGCGATTCTGGAGAAAAACTTCTGGTACCCGCATCCAGAGTCACCCGACCCCTAATCCCAACAGCCTGAAATTTACAGCCCAAGGCGCACGCTTTCTGGAGCAGGGGTTGCTTGCTTTTCGATCGGCTGAGGCAGCCGCTACCCACCCCCTAGCCGCTGCACTGTTTGGCATTGAGGGCGTGGTGGACGTGCTCATCTTGCCCGAGTTTGTTACCCTCACACGTCGCGCAGACGTGCCCTGGGAAGCCATTGAGGAAGCTGCGATAGCAATCCTATCCCGTTACGTAGATGGACAGCTGTAGACTACGGTCCATTCTCTGCAAAGCGAATTAGGCAGCCAAACGCACTGGTTTCGGTGGTGGCCGGCTGCTTCCCTTGCAGCAATGCTTCCAGCGCTTCTCGCAGGTACGCTTGCTGCACGTTAGCGGCATCTCCTGGGCTGTCGTCGATGGCACCCCGATAGAGCAGGCGACCTTGGGCCGTAAATACAAATACTTCAGGCGTGCGCGAGGCGCCCAACGCCCGGGCCAAAGCACTGCCTTCATCCCTCACATACGGCAGTGCATAGCCTTTTCGACGCGCCTGAGCCGCGCTAGCTTCTAGGGATTCCTGAGGGAAAGCCCCTGCGTCGTTGGCATTGACCAGCACGAAGCGGATGCCCTGTCCTTTGTACGTTTCCGCCAGTTCGTTTAATCGCGCCTCGTAGCGGTCCACCCAGGGGCAGCGGTTGCTCCAAAACACGATCACCAGTCCTCGCGTGCCCTGCAGCTGGGTCAGTGTAACCGAGCCGCCATCCACTGAAGGCATCGGACGGCTGGCCAGCGGCAACTGCGCCCAGGCCACGCTTGTCACGCCAAGTCCTAGGCCAACAGCAACCCAAAAATAAGACAGCTTCATGTTACAACAGCGCCTCTACCCGTTTGACCAAGTCTTCGTAGGTTGTCTTGCCCTCCCAAAAGTCCCGCAACCTTCCGGACGCATCGTACAAAAATGTTGCCGGAAGCGCACCAGTCCACTGCGGGCTAAAGGCGCGCACAAAAACATCATCAGATCCTTGCTTGAGAAACGAAAAAGCTGCACCCTGCTGTGCCAAAAATGCACGCACCGACGCCACATCATCGTCAAAGTCTGCCGAAACAAAGAAAACCGCCACCTTATCTGGACCCAAGGTCTGCGCCAGTTTAACGAAGTATGGGAATTCCTCAACGCAGGGGATGCACCAAGTAGCCCAGATATTCACTACTTTGACCGCGGCGTTGCTATTTCGAATGGCCTCAAGGATTTTATCCGCTGTGGCAGGCTGAACCTGGGCGGTGGTCTGGGCCTGCGTCGTTCCAATCCAAAGTAGGCTAATGGCAAACAAACAAAGCGTCAGGCGATACATAGCACTCAAGGATGCGTTGCAATTTTGTGCTTTTGTAGTACAAAGCGGCTTGGCAGAAGGTTCTCAGGGGCGGGCCACCCGGGCAATGGGATACCATTGCCCTGCAGCAAGTACATCTTGAAGCAGGCCCCAGGCAACCAAGCCGTCGTCTGAACGGGGCTCAAGCAACAAGGCCGCCAGCCGCCCGGTTTTCCCTTCAATGG
Source organism: Rhodothermus bifroesti (assembly GCF_017908595.1). NCBI lineage: Bacteria > Pseudomonadati > Rhodothermota > Rhodothermia > Rhodothermales > Rhodothermaceae > Rhodothermus > Rhodothermus bifroesti. The sequence goes on along the minus strand of NZ_JAGKTL010000002.1, from coordinate 397,331 downwards.
GGACCATGCAAGAACCTGGGGCCACGGTTAGCACCTGGCGTTCATACTGTCCGGTTACTTCTTGCGCTTGATGCCCTTCATAAGGGCGCTCGGCCGTTATCACCGAGTCCACCCGAAAAACTTCGGCGTTCACTGTTGCCCCAGCTTCTAGCGGCACGCAGGGAATGCCGTGTACTTCCAAGCGGTCACGTACTACCTCTAGTCCAGGTGGCACCAAATAGCCCTGGGGTAGCGGCAGCGTTTCGGTGGCTTCAAAGCGATCGTAAAGTGGCAAGATTTCGGGGAAAACCACTTCGCGGCGCTGCAAGAGCAACTTTCCAGTATAGGGGTGACGTAGCGAGTCTACAGCTCCCAGCAAGATCAGGGCTGGCTTAGGAGCTGCTGCAATTTGGGCCCGCAAGGCTATGGGTTGCCCAATCGGTGCTACAGCCCGTGCCTGTTCCACCTGTCGACGGAGGGTTCCCGCATGTGCAGCAGCAAAGTTGAGCAGCGCTTCCAAAAAGGCATAAGTCGCTTCGACACGCGCTTCAAACGAAGCATAGGCGTAGGATTCCACAAGCACACCCAGAATGCCCCGCAGGCCAGCATAGTTGGTACTAAAGCGGGGGCGGTGGTCAAAGGTGTACCAGCCCGGGGGCTGCGTGCTTTCGGGCGAAGGGAGATTGCCGTAGTAAAAAAGCTTCCAACGCCGCCGGGTCCAAAGCGTATCGGTCACGGCCGGAAGCCAAACGTTTCGTAGATACGCCGTCAGGTTAGGAGAGGTTGAGGGATGCAAGGGCGGTGCGTAAGTTAGCGGATAGGCGTGATAGGTGCCGTTGGTAGTATGCAGGTCGACCAGCACGTGCGGATCGTAGCGGACCAGCACGCGCAGTAGGGCACGCGTTTCGGGCGCATCGGCTTTCATAAAGTCCCGGTTTAAATCGTAGCCTTGCGCATTGGCACGTTGCCCCACACCGCCAAGCGGACCGTTTTGGCCTGGACGGTGATAAAGGCTAATGCGCTCGTTTCCGTCGGCATTGTAGATAGGCACCGCAAGCAGTACCAGCGAATCGGCCCAGCTTGCATATAGGCCTCCCGCCAAGGCGCGCAGCAGCATCAAGACAGCTTCTTTGCCATCGACTTCACCCCCATGGATATTGGCTAAGATGAGCACGCGTAGAGGAGCTGAAGCAGCCTGCACAGCATCGGCAGTGGCGTTTACCACCTTTCCATAAATAACCAGTGGCAGCGCACGCCCTTCAGTCGTGTAACCAAACGTGGTAACCTGAATCCGCGAACTGCTGGCTTCCAAGACGTCCAAGAAAGCCAGCACTTCTTCGTAGCGGGTGGTTTCTATAAAATTGGTGGCTTCGGCTCGGGTTTGAAGAAAGGCTAAGCTGACGGCCTGCGCCTGCACAACCAGAGGCCATACCAGCAGTCCTATGAAGCGCAGCAGATGCATGACGCCTTTAAGATTTAGGATTCCGCAAGCGAGCGCACTCCCGACAAGCGACGCTCCATCCAGCCGTTGAGCGCATACAGCGCAAAGAGCGCCAGTCCCCATTGCGTAATGCACGTCATCAACGAGTAGGGCTCCAACGGATCATACCACCGCTCTGGCGCATACACCACCCCTGCCTGGTACAGCCACCATCCTAAGAGCACCACCGCTTCTAGCGGCACGAGCCACCGCATCAGCACATCCCAGCCCCGCCCCAACCTCCAGTCCCATGCTACACCTTCCATGACCTCGGCCCGCAACCGCGCCGGTCCATAACGCACAACGGCTAGGGCCACAAACGCACCAGAAAGCATCAGCCCTACACCCCACACAAAATCCTGATTGCTTAGCACCGTCACATTGAGAGCCGAGGGCAACCCTAGCAACCAACCCACACTGCCTACCAGGATCAACGCCCGCGGCCGTGCCATCCCCCAATCCATCAGTACCCGTACTGCCAACTCCACCATGGCAATCAACGAGGTAAATGCGGCAAACGAAAGTCCTACAAAAAACAACACGGCCAACACCTTTCCTAAAGGTAGACGGGCAAACAGCTGGGGTAGCCAAATAAACGTCAGCCCCGTCGAGGCCGGCCCACTTGAGCGCATCACCTCTAGGAGCTGAGCTCGCGAAAGCTCAGCCCCGAGCACGGCGAACACGGTCCCAAAAATCGTCATAGCAGCCAAAAGCGAGACGGTGTTGTTGCCCATTCCCGTCAGGAAGGCATTTTTCACCACGCCGTGTTCGCGGCGCATGTAAGCCGCATAGGTTAAGATCAATCCCCAACCCGCTCCAGTATCCCAAGCATTTTGGGTAAGCGCTTCTAGCCACAGCCTAGGCTGCCCAAGCTGATCCCACTGGGGCGTAAACAGGTAGCGTAAACCTTCACCCGAACCTTCCAACGTTAGCGCCCGCACTAGCGCCAGCAGCAAAATGCCCAAAAGTGTAGGCATAAGCACACGGTTTACACGCTCAATAGCGCGAACTCCCGTCCACAACGCCCCTACAGCTAACCCTAGCGCCACAGCTTGTAAAAGCACGGGACCTAAGCCGGCCTGAAAGCTTTCCCAGAGCTGCTCAGCCTCGGTCAACGCATGCGGCAACGGACGCACCAGCATTGCCCCGGCATAGTATAAGCACCAGCCCGTTACCACCGCATAGTAGCACATGATGGCCGTCGATACCAATGCTACAAATCCCCCCAACCACGTCATCGACCGCCCCCCAACACGCCAAAACGTGCCTACAACACCCATGCGGCCTTTCTGACCTAGAGCATATTCGGCCACAATAAGCGGAATGCTCCACAAAAACAAGAACACTACCCAAACCACCAAAAACGCACCAGCACCTATGTCTCCCCCATTTTGTGCCACAATGCGCGGGAAGCGCCAGATGTTGCCCGTCCCTACTGCAATTCCCAACACGCTTAAAAGCAAACCCAATCGCGAAGAAAAATACTTCTGCATGGTTGATCTCTGGCTCGGTTGCGGGTGTGCACAAAATACGAGGTTTACGCAAAGGTGTGCAGCTGGCCTGAGGCAAAAAACGAAAAGGCTCAAACTTATAGTACCCGTTGTCGTTTTAGCGGCAACCCCCCACTTGATCCCTGATAAGCATGCTCGCCTCGCGTGCTACAAACCGTACGATTTCGCTCAAAGACATCCAGCGCCCTGTAGCTCAGGAACTGGCGCACTTCCAACGGTATTTCCGGGAGTCGATGCGTACTTCTGTGCCGCTGTTGGATCATGTAGCCCGCTATCTGTTACGCCAAAAAGGCAAACGCATCCGTCCCCTTCTGGTACTCTTATCGGCCAAGCTCTGCGGCGGCGTCACCGAAGCTTCCTACCGTGCTGCTGCATTGGTTGAACTGCTCCACTCGGCTACACTGGTGCACGACGACGTGGTTGATGGCGCTGAACGCCGTAGGGGCATGTTTTCGATCAATGCGATTTGGAAAAACAAAGTGGCTGTGCTCTTTGGCGACTTTTTACTTAGCCGTGGGTTGCTTTTGGCACTCGAGCATCAGGATTACGCAACGCTCTATGCCCTCTCCGATGCAGTGCGTCGCATGAGCGAAGGCGAGCTGCTCCAAATTGAAAAATCGCGCCGCTTAGACATCGACGAGGCCACCTACTTTCGCATCATTGGCGACAAAACCGCCTCGCTGATTGCAGCCTGCACCAAATGTGGCGCACTCAGTGCCACTAGTGACGAAGCTATTATCGACAAAATGTACATTATGGGCGAGAAGCTCGGTCTAGCCTTTCAGATTCGGGATGACCTGTTCGACTACGGCATGGACGATGTTGGCAAACCCATCGGCATCGACCTGAAGGAGAAAAAACTCACGTTGCCGCTCATCTATGCCTTGCGCGTAGCGCCAGCTGCCGAAAGCCAACAGATTTTGCGCATTGTGCGCAAAAAGAAAAAAAGCCGTCAAGACATCCGCACCGTAGCACGCTTTGCCGAAGCTTACGGTGGTATAGATTACGCCTGGCAGCAAATGGAGGCGCTTGCTGCCGACGCTCGTGCCATCTTGGCCCAGTTCCCCCCCAGTGAAGCCCGTAGCGCTCTAATGGATTTGGTGGACTACACGGTTACCCGTTCCCACTAAAGCCCGCATGGCTGAGCCTTCGCCTACATCAAAGCGGCCCCTACTACTAGAGCTGGCTACCGTAAGCCTAAAGCTGGGACTGATTTCTTTTGGGGGACCAGCTGTGCACATCGCCTTGCTGGAAACCGAAGTCGTCACACGGCGCGGTTGGATGAGCCGTCAGCATTTTTTGGATTTGCTTGGGGTCACCAACCTCATTCCAGGCCCCAATTCGACCGAAATGATGCTGCATGTCGGCTATGAGCGTGGAGGCGTAGCCGGACTGCTTGTTGCTGGTGCCGGTTTTATCCTTCCTGCTGCGTTGATTACAACCGCGCTAGGCTGGCTGTACGTACACTACGGCTCGTTGCCTGCTGCAGCCCCTTTTCTTGCCGGTATCAAACCTGTGGTGCTGGCCATCATCCTAGCCGCTTTATGGCGCCTGGGAAAAGTAGCTGCATATCATTTGCGACTTTGGATGTTGGGCATAGCCGTCGTGGGCGCTGTGCTTCTGGGCTTGGATGAGGTTACCGCGCTAATTGGGGGTGTTGTGCTGGGTACCCTGTGGTTTTGGCGTAAAGCGCGGGTGGATGTCGTCCCTTATGGATGTCCTGGGCTTATTCACCCTGCCGACACTACAATGAGCAGCCTTCTGGCTCTAGGAAGCAGTGCAGCTGCTGTATCGCTTCCTCAGTTGTTTTGGTTTTTTCTAAAAGTCGGTGCTGTGCTTTACGGGAGTGGCTATACGCTGATTGCATTTCTAGAAGGTGGCCTGGTACGTGACTATGGCTGGCTGACACAAGCCCAACTGCTCGATGCCGTTGCCATCGGCCAGTTCACGCCCGGCCCACTGCTGAGCACGGCTACCTTCATCGGATACGTCCTGGCCGGCTTTCCAGGTGCAGTGGTGGCCACTGTAGGCATTTTCTTGCCCGCCTTTGTGCTGGTAGGCGTAGTCAATCCGCTAGTGCCCCGACTGCGGCATGCGCGCTGGAGCGCTGCATTTCTGGACGCGGCCAACATGGCCTCGCTGGGCATTATGGCGGCCGTAACACTACGCTTAGGCATGCACGTGCTCACCCACCCTCAAGCCTGGATTTTGGCGCTGACGGCCGCTTTCTTGCTACTCCGCTTTAGGCTGCATCCAGCGTGGATTATCGCAGTCGGGGCGCTTATCGGCTGGTTTTTTGCAGCAGTTTGAACGGAAGACGCTCGTCAAAAAAACGTGCGCCGTGCTATTTTAATTAGCGCGCCATTGAACCCATCGGAATCCCCGTTATGCCTACGCTCTATCTTCTGGGTACAGGTGCGGCAGTAAGCGACCCTCACCGCACCACCACCATGCTCGCTTTGGCCGACGAAGCCTCGCTGATCGTGATTGACTGTGGCGGCGACGTGATCCAGCGTATGTTGGCCGCCGGACTGGACCCCGTGCGCCTTACTGCACTTATCCTCACCCATGAGCACCCAGATCACAACAGTGGATTTCCGCTCTTTATGGAGCGCATCTGGCTTTTGGGACGCCGCACACCCATTGCGATTTACGGTATTCTACCGGCGATCGACCAAGCCCGGCGTTGCTTCGACACCTATAACACGTCAGGCTGGCAGGGCCTGCCAGCGCGCGATTGGCACGAGGTGGACTATAAAGCAGGTGCCTTAGTCTTTGAGGACGACCGATGGCGCGTACGCGCCTGGCCCGTGGTACATCCCGTCCCTACCGTAGGGCTACGCTTTGAACACCGGCCTACCGGTAAGGTGATTGCTTACTCCTGCGATACCGAACCCACCGATGCTGTCGTCGAGCTAGGGCGCGGGGCTGACATCCTGGTGCATGAGGCCACCGGAAAAGGCCCAGGACACACCTCCCCAGAAGATGCCGCCTATCTAGCAGCACAAGCTGGCGCTCGGCGCTTGCTCTTGGTGCACCTTCCCCCCGGACTTACCGACGCCGACCTCGAGTCAGCCCGCCAGCATCTAGCTGCCACCGAACTGGGCGAAGAGCTGGGTCGCTATGAGGTGTGAATCCTAAACAACAGGGCCCATCCTCGAGGACGGGCCCTGTTGTGTTACTTTGCAGCACTCACCGCGGTCTGTTTCTTCTTTTTTTTCTTTGGGCGGTACTTGCCATAAGTACCTAGAAAGATTTTTCCGCGCCGCGTGCGGCGATCTCCTTTACCCATAAGAACCGAGGTTTTGCTGTATTAAACATCAACCTTTGCCCGAAAATATAACGGCTACCTCCGCTGCCAAACAAGCGGCTTGGCTAAACCTGAAGTATCCCCGGATTAAACGGCATAAACTCTGCATTGTGATCCGCCATTTCGATACCCAAGCTTAACCAACGCCGCGTTTCAATCGGATCGATAAGCGCATCGACCCAAAGCCGTGCAGCCGCATAGTAAGGTGACATCTGGGCTTCGTAGCGGGAAGTGATTTCTTCAAGCAACTGCTGCTTTTCCATTTCTGAGAGTGTCTTTCCCTGCCGCTCAAGCTTACCCAACTGCACCTGAAGCAGCGTTTGGGCTGCTTGCTTACCGCCCATAACGGCGATGCGCGCTGTGGGCCAAGCCAGCATGAGGCGAGGCTCGTAAGCCCGCCCGCACAGGGCATAATTACCCGCCCCAAACGAATGTCCCACAACAACAGTAAACTTTGGCACCACGGAATTGGCCACCACATTGACCAACTTAGCCCCGTCTTTAATAATGCCGCCATGCTCGGCCCGCTTGCCTACCATAAAGCCGGTCACATCCTGGAAAAAGACGATGGGGATGCGCTTTTGATTACAGTTCATCACAAAACGGGCGGCCTTATCGGCAGCATCAGAGTAGATCACACCGCCCACCTGCATTTCTCCCTGCCGGCTGCGCACGACCAAGCGCTGGTTAGCCACAATGCCCACACTCCAGCCGTCAATGCGCGCATAACCTGTAATCAACGTTTGTCCGTAGCCGGCCTTGTACTCCACCCAAGAGTCGGCATCGACAATGCGCGCCAGCACTTCACGCATATCGTAGGGCTGCTGGATGTCGGGGGGCACAATGCCGTAGAGCTCCTCAGGCGGGAAAGCTGGTGGCTGTGGCCTGCTGCGCGGGAAACCGGCACGAGGACGCGGCCCCAAGTGCGAAAGCAATCGACGGATGGTCTCCAGGCAGGCTACATCGTCAGGCATTTTGTAATCCGTTACGCCCGAGATTTCGGTGTGCGTGGTTGCTCCTCCTAGCGTCTCAGCATCCACGACTTCGCCAATCGCTGCCCGCACCAGGTAAGGCCCAGCTAAAAACACCGATCCCGTTCCCTCTACAATCAACACCTCATCGCTCAAAATTGGCAAATAAGCCCCCCCAGCCACACAGCTACCCATAATGGCAGCAACTTGCGGCACCCCCAAGCTCGACAGACGCGCATTGTTGTAAAAGATACGGCCAAAGTGATCGCGATCTGGGAAAATCTCGTCCTGCAGCGGCAGGTACACGCCAGCAGAATCCACGAGGTAGACGATAGGGATGCGGTTCTGCAACGCGATCTCCTGTGCCCGCAAGTTTTTCTTGACCGTAATGGGAAACCAGGCACCGGCTTTTACCGTAGCGTCGTTGGCCACCACGATGCACAGATGGCCGCTGATGCGGCCTAATCCCATGACTGTTCCCCCCGCTGGGCACCCTCCTTCGTCGGCATACATGCCATAGCCTGCCCATAGTCCGATTTCCCAAAAATCGTTCGGGTCATCTAGCAAACGTGCAATACGCTCTCGGGCAGTAAGCTTACCCCGCTGATGCTCCCGCGCAATACGCTCAGCTCCTCCCCCTTGCCGGATCGCTTCAGCCTGGCGGTGAAGGGCTTCAACAAGGGCCCGGTACTGGGCCATGCGCGCTTCGATGGCAGGATCAGCAGCGTTTAGCGGAGTCCCTAAAGCGACCGTAGACGTCGCACTACGCATAAGTCAAAAGCGCTTCCAAAGAGACAAGAAAATATAAGCCACACCTCAGCTTCAAACTGCTGCACTTACAAGATGGCCTCAAGTTTTTGCAGAATCTCGCTGCGCGACTGGCCTGTCTTACGATGCACCAAAGCAATCATCGCCTGCAGATCTCCTCGCACGCTTTCCAGCTCGTGATCCATGAGCGCATCACCCCATATTTTCCGAATGTGCTCTTTGGTACGCTGCCAGCTTTCCTCCATCTGTTTGGTGGCCATATTGCAGTGGGGGTTGGGTTAAGTTTTTTAAGAAAAACAGACCGCAACGGATCGTGTTCCGGATTTCAACCCCAAGCAGCCACCAGCTGGCTCCAGTACATGAGGACCAGAATCACAACCCAGAGCAAATGTCCAATACCTGTGGCCATGGCAATGCGCTTTCGGTACGTCTCGAGCTGGGCTGGTGCTTCGGATACTGCCTGGTAGAGCTTCCCCCAGGCAGGACGAATCACCCCCCACTGTAGTCCAATGAGCACAAGTAACAGAAGCAGGCTGGTATGATACGGTGCACCGTAGACAGCAAAACCTCCCCCACTGAAGAGCGCGCCTAAGGCAAAAACCAAAGTCGCTACGACAAATCCGTTCATCTGGTGCACGGTAGCCTGCACGTCTTCAGCCAGGGCCTTTGCTGCCTCTGGCGCCAGCGCAGTAATGCGCCGGGCCTGAGCAGCTAAGCGAAGGCCTAGTCCAAACCAAGCCGCCGCTGTTAGGATATGCAAAAGCACAAAAATCAGTTTAAGTAGCAGCATAGCACCTCGGTTTTCGATAGATTCGGGTAACCTTTAGCCGCTTACGTTCGTTAGCGGTCAGGGATGCAATAAAACAAGCAGCGAGCACACAAAAAGGCAAGCGGCGCTTTATGGCTTCTGTAGGAATCGTCGGGGCAGGCATTGCTGGGCTTGTGGCCGCCTACTACCTCAAACGTCGAGGATTAGAGGTAACGATCTTCGAAGCCACTGATCGCGTTGGGGGCTTTATGCAATCGGAGCAGGCCGAAGGATTTTTGGTAGAGTACGGCCCGCAAACGTTGCAGCGTACTTCAACGGAATTTGAGCACCTGCTTCGCGCGCTGGACTTGGAAGAGGCCTGCATTCCAGCAAGCCCGCTGGCTGCTCACCGGTTTATCGTTCGTCGAGGCCAACCGGTACCACTGCCACGTACTCCTTTGGAGCTGTTGCGCACGCCGCTATTGTCTCCACGTGCCCGGCTTCGCCTTTTGGCTGAGCCGTTCATCGCGCCAGCTGACCGCTTTACCGAAGAGACCGTGGCCGCTTTTGCGCAGCGACGCCTGGGGGCTGAGGCGCTCGATTACCTGGTTGAGCCCTTTGTGGCTGGCATCTTTGCGGGCGACCCCAAGCACCTCTCTGTCCGTCACGCTTTCCCCCAGCTGCATCGCTTAGAACAGCGTTTTGGGTCGCTCACCTGGGGAGCGATCCGCAGCCTTCCCGAACGTCGCTATCACCCAGCTCCACGCCGCTCCATGTTTTCGCTGGTCGGAGGCCTAGGCCAACTTCCCCAAGCATTAGCTCAAAAGCTGCAAGGCAACATTGTGTATAATGCCACCGTGGTTGCTGTCCGCTGGGGCGACAAAACGCCCTGGACGCTCACCTATCGCCAAGGGGCACACGTTGCCAACCAGTTGTTCGATGTGATCATTTGCGCAGCTCCCCTACATCAACTGGCTCAACTTGAAATCTTACCCTCTATTGAGCGCCATCCCTTACCTAAGGTCATCCATCCACCGCTGGCACTTGTGGCATTGGGCTTTCGGAAAGAACAAGTAGCCCATCCCCTCAATGGGTTTGGCCTACTGGTACCGGCAGTGGAGCGTTCGTTTCAGATTCTGGGTACGTTGTTTTCTTCTTCCATTTTCCCCAACCGTGCACCTGAAGGCCATGTGCTGCTGACCACCTTTGTTGGTGGCCAACGCCACCCCGAGCTGGCCCTGCTTTCTGAAGAAAAATTAGAGACCCTTGTGCGACGTGATTTGGAACGCTTACTAGGCATCTCTGGACCACCGGTTTTCCGGCGCGTCTGGCGCTGGGAACGTTCCATTCCTCAATACCATGTCGGCTACGACGCTGTGCTGGTGTGCCTACGAGAAATCGAAGTGCGCCGGCCAGGCCTGTTTTTGGCCGGTAACTATCGCAATGGCATTTCTGTAGTGGATGCAGCCAAGTCCGGACTTCAGGCTGCACAACAGGTCATTTTTTACCTGCGTCAAGAAGCGGCAGGGGGCGCAGCAAAGATCTTACTGGGCGAGTAAAGTTCTTGCAAAAAGCTTGTTCGCCCCTGTGGTTTTGCCGTATCTTTTGCTCGTCTCATCAAGAACGACCGAGGGAACAGGCCCGATGACGTCGTAGCAACCGAGCATCTCCTACCGGCAGGGAGGTGCTGTCCGGTGCTAAATCCTGCCCGGAAGTCCTGGAAAACAAAGCGCCACAGAGGGGCGTTTTTCTTCCGGGAAAGATGAGCGCATGGCCGACGGTTGACGTCTGCCGGGTGCTGGCTCATACGCTCGGTTCTTGATGAGGAAGTTCAATCGTGGTTGTTTCACCATCAAGAACCGACACGATCCATGCAACCTCAAACCCGTCTTACGCTGGCTGGCCAGCGAACCGATGCGAGCTATAACAGCATCATTCCGCCTATTTATCAGTGCGCCACGTTTCGTTTTGAAGACGTAGGCCTCACCAAGGGCTACGACTACACGCGTAGCGGCAATCCTACGCGGCGTACCCTAGAAGAGGTGCTTGCCGAACTTGAAGGGGGTGCCGGGGCTGTGGCCACCACCAGCGGTATGGCGGCCATTTCTACCGTTCTTTCGCTCTTTGAAAGTGGAGCGCATATTATTTGCGCCCACGACTGCTATGGAGGCACAGAACGCCTGCTATGCCTCTTGGAGCGCCAGGGCAAACTTGAAGTGTCGTTTGTGGACCTGCGCGACCTTAGTGCCGTCGAAGCAGCCCTGCGACCAAACACACGAGCCCTCTGGGTAGAAACCCCCTCCAATCCTCTGCTGCGCATTGTCGACTTGCAAGCACTGGGCCACTTTACGCAGGCGCATCAGCTGCTATTGATCGTCGATAACACGTTTCTTTCGCCCCTGCAGCAACGCCCTTTTGAATTTGGGGCCGATATCGTTGTGTATTCGACCACCAAGTATCTGAATGGCCATTCCGATGTTATCGGGGGTGCTGTTATCGCCCGAACGCCAGAATTGAACGAACAGCTTCAGTTTGCAGCCAATGCGCATGGCACCATTGCCGGACCTTTCGACTGCTGGCTGGTGCTGCGGGGACTCAAAACGCTGCCAGTACGCCTACGCCAGCACGAACATAACGCCATGGCTGTAGCCCGTTTTCTGGCACAGCATCCTAATGTCGAAAAAGTTTTTTATCCTGGCCTACCCACCCATGAGGGGCACGAACTGGCTGCTCGACAGCAAAAAGGCTTCGGTGGCATGGTTTCTTTCACGGTACGTGGTGGCCAAGAAGCCGTACACCATGTCCTACGTTCAACAAAAGTTTTTACGCTAGCCGAATCGCTAGGAGGGGTGGAATCGCTCATCGAACACCCCGCCACGATGAGCCACGCTTCCATGCGACCGGAACAACGGCAGGCTGCTGGCATTACGGATAACCTGATTCGGCTTTCGGTCGGCATCGAAGCCACCGAAGACCTGATTGCTGACCTAGAGCAGGCCTTGGCTTACAAGCCAGCCACTATCATGGCCTAGGTTGCATTCTGATAACAAATGTTGTAAATTTGGCGCTATCGTTACTAAGGTTGTCACGGTTTATGCTTTACAGAACGGCAAGCCTCGGCTTTCTAATGTGTCTGTGTCCGTGTTGTGGACGCCACACGGGAGGGGCTTGCCATGGCTGTAGCCGCTAATCAATCTGCATAGCATACAGTAACTCCAAGCCCCTCCTGCGCTGCAGTGAGGGGCTTTTTCGTTTAACCTGTCTTTTGCGGCATCATGCATCTTCCTAGACATACGTTGGCTGAACGTGGTAAGGTGTACCTTGTGGGTGCTGGCCCAGGCGATCCTGGCCTGATCACCGTGCGGGGGCTATCGCTCCTGCAGCAGGCTGAGGTGGTCGTCTACGATCGCTTGGTACACCCAGAGCTGCTGGCGGAAGCACCTGCTGCAGCGGAGCGCATCTACGTGGGCAAGACGCCTGGGCAGCATGTGCTGCCTCAGGCAGCCATTCAAGAGCTTTTGATTGATCGCGCACGACAGCAGCGCGTGGTCGTCCGGCTCAAGGGAGGCGACCCCTTTGTATTTGGACGTGGCGGAGAAGAGGCGCTGGCCCTAGCACAAGCCGGCGTACCGTTCGAGGTGGTCCCTGGAGTTACGAGTGCAATTAGCGTTCCAGCCTATGCCGGTATTCCCGTTACCCAGCGTGGGGTGGCAGGCGCGTTTGCTGTAGTCACCGGTCACACTTGCGATCTAGGTATGCAGGCGCTGGACTGGTCGGCGCTTGCCCGCATCGATACGCTGGTCCTACTGATGGGGCTGCGGCGCCTGCCCGAGCTGGCCCATACGCTGATTGCCCATGGACGTGCTCCAGAAACCCCAGTTGCTGTCATCAGCAATGGCACTACAGCTGCCCAGCAACACGTTGTCGGCACGCTGGCCGACATTGCCGCTCAAGCAGACGCGCTTGCAACACCAGCGACTGTGGTTGTGGGCGATGTTGTGCGCCTGGCTCCCTTACTGGCATGGTTCCGTCCTACTCCAGCCCCTTCCCCATTTGCCCAGCACCCCAACGCCAAATCTTCTGCCCTATCGCCATGATGCGCGTTTATCCCATTTTTCTCAGTCGGCTCGAAGGGCAGCGCTGCGTGGTCTTCGGAGGTAATGCCGAAGCCGAACGCAAAGTAGCTGAACTGCTTGAATGCGGCGCCGAAGTAGTGCTAATCAGTGAGACAGCGACACCACGTCTGCAGCAATGGGCACAAGAAGGGCGCCTCGTCTGGCATGTGCGTAACTATCAAGCCGGCGATCTGAAAGGCGCTTTGCTAACCATTGTAGCCGTTACAAATCCCGCTGCTACCGAACCTATCTGGCAAGAAGCTCAGGCAGAGCGCGTGCTGATCAATGCCGTCGACGACGTACCCCACTGCACCTTCGTGGCTGGATCGGTCGTGCGCCGAGGTGCCCTCGTCATCGCGATTTCTACGAGTGGGCATGCCCCAGCTTTATCGGTTCGCCTCCGCGAAGCACTGGAAGGCCAGCTTGGCCCAGAGTACGCGCTTTTTTTAGACCTCATGGGGGCCTTGCGTATTCCCATGGCCACCCATTACCCCAATTTTGCCGAACGCAAAGCGCGCTGGTATACCCTAGTCGATGCTGATGTACTTGAGCTCTTGCGTCAGCAACGCTTTGCCGAAGCCCACGCACGCATTACCGAAATCGTTGGCCCAACCGTGGCTGCAGCCCTCCCTGGCCCCGATATCATGGCTCAGCTTTTTAAACAGTATAGCGAAACCTTAACCCTGTACCCAAACGCCTATGCAACCCACTGAAGACCTGGTCTTTCGCGTCAGTGGCGTAGCTGAAAGTCCGGCCCGCTTTCGGGCCCAAACGCGCCACTTTACCGTACTGGTCGACGAGCCCGAAGAACTTGGCGGCACCAACAAAGCGCCTAACCCCGTAGAGTATGTGCTGATCGGCTTTGGCGGCTGCTTAAATGTGATGGCCCACCTGATCGCCCAAGAGCTAGGCTTTACCATTCGAAGGCTGGAAATTGAGCTCAAGGGCACGCTAAACCCTGACCGCCTCTTCGGCCGTGCCAACGACCAGCGGGCCGGCTATAAACGCATTGAAGTGCAGCTTAAAGTGGATACCGATGCGGACGAGGCCACACTCCAAGAGTGGTTAGCCCGCATCAACGACCGCTGCCCCGTCAACGACAATCTTCAACATTCCACCCCTGTTACGCTTTCTGTAGTCTTGCATCATTCCACCCCAAGTGTTCACACCGCAAACTAACCCCCGAAACTGCTATGGCCCAGACAAACCCACGCCTTACCGTCTTAGTAGACACCGAGTGGGCCCAAGCCCACCTTAACGACCCCAACGTGCGCTTTGTAGAGGTCGACGTCGATACCTCAGCTTACGAAACAGGCCATCTCCCTGGTGCTGTAGGTTGGAATTGGAAAACGCAGCTGCAAGATCAACTGCGGCGCGACATTGTCCAACAAGCCGACTACGAAGCGCTCTTAAGCCGCTCGGGCATTCGCCCTGAGACAACCGTCGTGCTTTACGGTGACAACAACAACTGGTTTGCCGCCTGGGCCTACTGGCTCATGAAGTACTATGGCCATGAAGACGTCCGCCTCATGGACGGTGGTCGCAAAAAATGGGTGGCCGAAAACCGGCCGTTGACCACAGAAGTCCCAACTTACGAACCCACCAACTACAAGGTCACCCGCATCAACGCTCACTTACGAGCTTTTCGGGATGACGTAGCCGAGTTGATCCGCCAAAAACAGTTTGCGCTGGTCGACGTCCGATCCCCAGAAGAATTCCGGGGCGAAATTCTAGCTCCGCCAGGCCTATCCGAAACAGCCCAGCGCGGCGGACACATCCCAGGAGCCACCAATATCCCCTGGTCTCAAGCTGTTCGTGAAGACGGCACGTTCAAGCCCATCGAAGAGCTACAGGCGCTTTACGCCAGCAAAGGGGTAACGCCCGACAAGCCGGTCATTACCTACTGCCGTATTGGCGAGCGCTCTAGCCATTCGTGGTTTGTGCTGCACGAACTGCTGGGCTACGAAAACGTGCGCAACTACGACGGCTCCTGGACCGAATGGGGTAATCTGGTCGGCGCTCCCATCGAACGCTAAGTGGCTGCGCGCACCGGGCAGTGCCTGCCTAGCTTGCTTTTAGCAACTGCAGGCGCTGCCCGTTTTTTAGGCGTTCCCCATCTGCGTAAACAGATACCGCATAAGTTTCCGCTTGGCCACAGGCAGCACCGTCTGCGCAAACGGGAAATCCAGCTCTGTTGCAATAAAGTACGTCGCTGGATTAGGCAGCTCGCGATGCTCTGCAATCAAGTCTAATTTAATCCGCTGCGGTGCCGGATAGACGCCGTGCAGGGGGCATTGCTTCAGGTGCACGGTACGTAACGTACGATAGCGTTCTGACCCACCCCGAACCACCGAGAGCTGGTACTGCAGCACGTGCAACAGACGGCCGCGTTGATCAGGAATAATCAGGTAGCCTTCTTCCTGGTAGGTGGGCACAATCCCAACCGGCTCCATGTGCAAGTGTTCTTCAACAAACTCAAAGATTGTGCGTCCTTCTTCAATGGCTTCCCGAATGTACGGTAAAGCCCAGCGCATCAATTCTTCGACAGCCGCAATCCGATCGGCTTCAAACGCCGAACGCTCATAAATCACCCGGCAGGCTTCCAGATCCACCTGACGCACTTCGCCCGGGGCTGCTTGACGAATGCCCTCTAACCCTTGCAAGATATGCTGGAGCTGTTCGTAAAGGTGAATCAGGTCGCTTAGGTAGGGGTAAATCACGTTGCGGCAAAATTCGCGTCGGGTCTCCTGCAACGCAGCCAGAATATGGTACTGCGCCCGTTCGACATCAGAAGCTCCCCCTAGAAAATGCACCAACCCCAGGCCTTTGTGCCCTTCGCGCATGAACCCTTGTTCCATGGCACGTTAGTGGGCAATTCAAAAGATCGCCTTACTAGCAGTATCGTCTTGTAGGCAAGCAGGATAAATAACCTGATGTAAAAAGCCAGGTTCTGCTTTTAAATCACAAGTGATTGGCCAATAGCCTCAAGAAGCGCTGTGTTTTACGATGTCGCCCTGCACAGGGTTGATCCTGTGGGTTTGAAGAAGATCGCAAGGGGCAAGGTCGTCTTGCAGCCTGCTCAAGCTGTAGATTCGTCAAGGCGGCGTACGGTGTGGGCATCCTGTTGCGCATAGCGCCGACCGCATTCCTTGCAAACAGCCTGAGCCTTTTCAAACTGCAAAGGTAGGCCACACTCACAGACCCAGCCGATAATCCGCGCTGGTACGCCAGCCACAAGAGCATAGTCCGGCACATCCTTGGTCACCACGGCACCGGCAGCCACCAACGCCCACCGGCCAATCGTCACCCCACAAACGATGGTTGCATTTGCTCCAATACTTGCGCCGTAGCGCACCAGCGTGCGCACATAGTCTTCTGACCGATTCCGTGGGAATGCTGCTCTCGGCGTGCGCACATTGGTAAATACCATGCTGGGTCCACAAAACACGTAGTCTTCCAGCTCCACCCCTTCGTATACCGACACATTATTTTGGATCTTACAGTAGTTGCCAATTTTAGCCCCACGAGCCACAAACACGTTCTGTCCCAGCGTGCAATGCGCTCCAATCGTTGCACCACCCATCACATGGCTAAAGTGCCAAATGCGCGTTCCTTCGCCAATTTGCGCTCCTTCGTCTACGACCGCCGTTTCGTGTTTCCACCAGCTCATAGGTTTAAGAATCGATGGGCTTGATGTGCTGAGGGCTGCTGCACCTCCAGGTGGCGCAATCGGTTGACTGTTTCGATGGCTGGTGCTGCTTCGTCGATGCCAAAGCCTGCCCCAGCCAGCGTTTGGCGATACACGGTGGTATGCAGCTCGGTAAATCCTTCCGAAAACTCTACTTCTTCTCCGTCGATCCGAATCGACCGATAGGTTCGCTGTCCCTGCATTTTGAGCGTTTCGGGCACCCAACGGGCATCGATCGACAAAAACCACCGCACCCGTGCCCGCTCTAGCTCCACATACCCTGCCCATGCCGTTGGCGTACGCAGGTGCAGTTGAGCCTCAACCAACGGTCCAAAGAACCAGTGTAGCAAGTCAAAAAAATGCACGCCAATGTTCATCGCTAGTCCCCCACTGAGCTCTTCCCGCGCCTTCCAACTTTGCAGATACCAAGGTCCCCGGCCGGTAATGTAGGTTAACTCAACCTCCTTGACGCCTTGCTCAGCAGCCAATCGCTCCCGGAGTGCTGCTAAAGCCGGATGCACCCGTAACTGCAGCACAGTCCATACCCGCCGCCCCCAACGCACTTCCAGTTCTCGAAGCCGCGCTAGCTCTGCCAGCTCCAGCACCAGTGGTTTTTCACAAAGCGCATCGGCCCCCTGCCGAAAAGCCATGCGAATATGAGCTCCATGCAAATAGTTTGGCGCGCAAATGGCTAGATAATCAATCCCTTCGCCCCGGTCTTTAAGATCCTCCAGATGGGCCTCAAACTGCTCTGGGTGTAAAAAAAATGCTGCTTCTGGAAAGAAGCGATCCAAAACCCCTACTGCGTCCACCACGTCTAAAGCAGCTACCAGCACGCCGCCAACGTCCCGCATGGCTTGCAAATGTCGTGGCGCAATGTAGCCTGCTGCGCCGGTCAAGGCAAACCGTTTCATAACAACGTGATCTTTTCACTTGCAATGCCGCGCGTTGCATAGCGCGTGTCCAGAATTGCTCGTGCTTGCTCCACGACCCATCGGTAGTCAACCGTGCTGTGATCCGTAGTAATGATCACCAGGTCAGCTTGCGCTAGCAACTCGGCTTCCAACGGCACACTACGCCACAGCTGCCCTCCAACGACAACCTCGGGTACAAACGGGTCATGGTAATGTACCTGGACGCCATCGGCCTCCAAAAGGCGCATAACCTCCAATGCAGGACTTTCGCGCCAGTCCTCTAAATCCCGTTTGTAGGCCACACCCAGCACCAACACACGGGCCCGCGAAGGCGCCACCCCGAGCCGGTTAAGCACCCGATAGGCCTTCTCCCGCACAAACTCTGGCATTTTCCGGTTAATTTCCCCTGCCAGCGCAATGAAGTGTGTATTAAAATTAAGCTCTTTGGCTTTCCACTCCAGGTAATGCGGATCGACCGGAATGCAATGCCCCCCTACACCTGGACCCGGCCAGAACGGCATAATGCCGAATGGCTTGGTAAAGGCTGCCTCCAACACCTCCCACACATTGAGCCCCATCCGGTCACATAAAAGTGCCAGCTCGTTTACCAACGCAATATTTACAGCCCGAAACGTGTTTTCAAACACCTTGACCAACTCAGCTGCCTTTGCGCTTGAAACTGGCACCACGTGCTCGATGGTCTGGCTGTAGAACGCCACGGCCACCTCTAAGCTCTCTGGACCTACACCTCCTACGACCTTCGACGTATTCTTTGTGGTGTAGCGCCGATTGCCAGGGTCAACCCGCTCCGGCGAATGCGCCAAGAAAAAGTCGCGCTCTACTTTCAGTCCGCTTTCCCCTTCCAGAATAGGCAACATTACTTCTTCGGTCGTACCTGGATAGGTGGTAGACTCTAGGCTCACCAGCTGACCGGGGCGCAAACGGCGCGCAATTTCCCGCGTGACGTGCTCCACGTACTGCAAATCCGGCGTCAGGTTCTTGGTAAGTGGTGTCGGCACGCAGATGACAATCACATCCATCTCTGGCACCCGCGCAAAGTCGGTC
This sequence comes from Rhodothermus bifroesti, assembly GCF_017908595.1. Lineage (NCBI taxonomy): Bacteria > Pseudomonadati > Rhodothermota > Rhodothermia > Rhodothermales > Rhodothermaceae > Rhodothermus > Rhodothermus bifroesti. The sequence continues at coordinate 378,782 of NZ_JAGKTL010000002.1, read as the reverse complement.
TCAGCTGCAATCAACCCTGCTGCTACCAGTTGACGCAGCTCTTCGTCGCGCACGTCCCGAATGTAGTTTTCCCCACGATTGATCTTTTCTGCCCGCCGCGGGTTTTGCTCAATACCAAGCACGCGATAGCCAACCTTAGCCTTCTCTACAGCAAACGGCAACCCTACATAGCCCAATCCCACCACCCCTACTACCGCTTCCTTGCTTCGAATCCGCGCTAAAAGCGTTGCCTTGTCTACAGATTCCATGCCTTGAGCAAAATATGCACGTTTAGACCAGCCTACTGTAGGTCCTTAAATCGTAAAGATACGTCAACGCCAAACGTCTGCATTGAGAAGTAACAAAAAAAAGCCCGGTGCCCACCCCAGAAAGCACCGGGCTTTGCGCCTCATCCACCGAGGTACTCGCTTTGGGACAGCCTATCGTGCTGACGTCCCCCGTGAACCGCTACCCCATAAGCCGTAGATGACCCCGTCTGGATTGCAGTATCGACCTCTCGCAAGCGTCTCTTAAATGCCTAAACAAACAGCGCCTCTTCGTTAACCTGCAAACGCGCAGAGCGCCGCAGTAGCCACCAGCCACCTAACAACAGCATACTGCTGATAAACAAAATCTTAGCCATAACTGACTCCTGCTAGGCAACCCAGCTTTTTAAGCCATCTTCCAAAGAGGTGATTTCACAAAATCTATACCAATTTCTACTGTGTGTTGTATACCCTATCCAGGGCCAAGCTGAGAGAACTTTTCTGATATAAGGTCGTTTAGCTAGCAAACTTTGCCATAGGCTATAAGGAAGAATGACCTTAGTTGCGCTGCACCTGTGTTGTTGCTGTTGTTGTGGCCGCCCAATGTGGGGGGCAACAGGTGCATGCGCCTTGGCGAAGACAACGTGCGACGTGTAATCCAAACGCCAATAGCCTGCACCGATTGCCCCTCCGGATGTGCCGCGAGGGGTTTTTTATTTTGCAGATTTTTCCAACCCGAAGATGATGGCTTCTGTGGATACGCTTGCCACATCGGAACTGCACGCGATCAAAGGCGCAGACCTTGTGCGCGCCATTGGCAACACGCCGCTTGTGCGGCTCCGCAAGCTCACGCGGCATTTGCCTGAAACTGTGGCTGTCTATGTTAAGGCGGAGCACTTGAATCCAGGCGGTTCGGTCAAAGACCGTCCGGCACTGCGTATGGTGCAAGAAGGCCTGCGCCAAGGTGCCCTTCGGGAAGGCCGCGTGCTCATTGACGCCACCAGTGGCAACACAGGAATTGCCTATGCCATGCTGGGCGCGGCTTTGGGATTTCCGGTCATGTTGGCTATGCCAGCCAACGCCTCTCCGGAACGCAAGCGCATTCTGAAGGCCTACGGCGCGGAGCTGATTCTAACCGATCCAATGGAAGGAACCGATGGCGCCCAGCGCTACGTGCGCGAACTGGTCGAACAAGATCCAGAGCGTTATTTCTATCCCGACCAGTACAACAACGACGCCAACTGGCAGGCGCACTATGAGGGCACTGCTGTCGAAATTCTGCAGCAAACCCGAGGGCGCGTTACCCATTTTGTGGCAGGGTTGGGCACTACGGGTACGTTTGTTGGCGTTAGCCGTCGCCTAAAAGCCTTCAACCCGGAGATCCGCTGCTATGCCTTGCAGCCCGACTCCCCACTGCACGGGTTAGAAGGCCTCAAGCACCTGGAAACGGCTATCGTGCCTGGCATCTACGATCCTTCTCTGGTCGACGCGCATCTAAGCTGCTCGACCGAAGAAGCTTTCGATATGACACGCCGGCTGGCCCGAGAAGAGGGGTTGTTTGTAGGTCCTTCGTCGGGGGCCAACGTAGCCGCTGCCCTGCATATTGCCGAACAGTTGGAAGCCGGCTTGGTCGTCACCGTGCTTTGCGACACTGGTGCGCGTTACCTGAGCGAATCGTTTTGGGAAGAACGCCCATGAAGATTCTTGAAGCGCTCCTGGCCCAGATTCGGGCTCATGGCGAAGCGACGTATCCGGAGGAGTGCTGCGGCTTGCTCCTGGGCAAAAGCAGCCCAGAAGGCAACCACGTACAAGCGCTCTTTCCCGTGCAAAACCGCCATGCCGAGCAGCGCGAGCGGCGCTATACCATTGCCCCTGCTGACTACCTGGCCGCAGAACGGGCTGCGCGTCAGCAGGGGCTGGACGTGGTTGGGTTTTACCACTCCCACCCTGATCATCCAGCGCAGCCCTCAGCCACTGACCTGGCGGAGGCTACGTTTCCAGGCTATACCTACGTTATCGTTTCCGTCCAGCAGGGTCAAGCCAAAGAACTCACGGCTTGGCGCCTAGCGATGGACCGCTCACGCTTTGAACCCGAAACCATCGAACTTGAAACCCAAACTGCACCTGCAAATCAACCTTGACACACCATGAGCACCACAACCGCAACGGTCACAATCCGTATTCCTACACCGCTGCGTAGCTTTACCAACGAACAGGCTACTGTTGAAGTCCAAGGAACGACAGTAGGCGAAGCCTTAGCTCATCTGGTGGAACAGTTTCCCCGGCTTAAGCCACACCTGTTTAACGAAGAGGGCCGCCTACGCTCGTTTGTGAACATTTACCTAGGTGACGAAGACATCCGCTATCTCCAGCGCGAAGCCACACCCCTGAATCCTGGCGCAGAGCTTTCGATTGTGCCTTCTGTTGCTGGAGGAAAGTCACGCTAACCAACGCACCTGCCATGGCTGCTACTTTAATCGATGTACAGCTTACCCCAGAAGAACTGCGGCGCTACAACCGCCATTTGATCTTACCCGAAGTCGGCCTGGAAGGCCAGAAAAAGCTTAAGTCTGCCTCGGTCCTGCTTATTGGCGCAGGTGGGCTAGGATCGCCGCTGGCTTTGTACCTAGCGGCTGCCGGCGTAGGCCGACTGGGATTGGTCGACTTCGACGTGGTCGATGAAACCAACCTGCAACGCCAAGTGCTGCACGGCACCAAAGACGTCGGGCGTTCCAAGCTGGCTTCAGCACGCGATCGCATCCTGGACATCAATCCGCATGTACAGGTTGACCTCTACGAAACGCGCCTCACCAGCGAAAATGCCCTAGAGATCATCCAAGACTACGATCTGGTTGCCGACGGTACGGATAATTTTCCGACGCGTTACCTGGTCAATGACGCCTGCGTGCTGGCCGGAAAACCCAACGTGTACGCCTCAATTTTCCGGTTTGAAGGGCAAGTTTCGGTCTTTGGGACGCCCGATGGCCCTTGCTATCGATGCCTGTATCCGGAACCCCCGCCACCAGGCCTGGTCCCCTCCTGCGCCGAAGGGGGCGTGCTAGGTGTCCTGCCTGGGTTGGTCGGCACGATCCAGGCCACCGAGGTTATCAAGATGATCCTGGGCATCGGGAAGCCGCTTATTGGACGCTTGCTCTTGGTCGATGCGCTTAGCATGCAATTCCGCACGCTCAAAGTGCGGAAAAATCCAGAGTGCCCCATCTGCGGTGAGCACCGCACGATCCATCGGCTTATTGACTATGAGCAGTTCTGCGGCTTACCCTCCCGGAACGGTGCTGCAGCGGCTGCTTCGCAGCCCACTGAAAGCGACGTGCCAGAAATCACTGTGCAACAGCTCAAAGCACGCCTGGATCGTGGCGATCGGCCACTTATTCTCGACGTGCGCAAGCCGCACGAGGTGCAAATTGCCAGCATTGGGCACGACCTGCTCATCCCCATTGACGAGCTCCCCGAGCGGCTTGCTGAACTAGAGCCCTACCGGAACCAGGAAATTGTGGTCTATTGCCGCTCTGGTGCGCGCTCGGCCCGCGCTACAAAGCTCCTGCAAGAAGCGGGCTTTCGGGACGTCAAAAACCTCAAAGGCGGCATCCTGGCCTGGAGTCAAGAAATCGACCCTTCTATTCCGCAATACTAGTGTCTCTAAAGCCCGGGCTAAGGCCCGGGCTTTAGGATACTTCAGAAGCCACCGATGCGTCCAAAAAACGGTTGAGCACCTCGGGTGTAGGGACCCGACAACTTTCGCGGCGTCCAAACCAACGGTAGCGATGACGGGCAATCCAACGGTACAAGGCGTCCCGTAGCGGTCGCGGCACCAAAATAAGCCCATAAAGCAACGGCCACGCTCCACCAAGCCGACGTACAATGCGCAGCGCGGCTGTCGAGTTGCGATAACAGCGCCCGCGCTCAATGAGGATCAGGCTCTCTAGGTAATCCGGATGCAGCCCGTAGCGCTCCAAGAAAGGTTGTGCGGCCTCTGACTGCAGCGCCCCAAACTTAAAGTAACCGGCCGGGTCACGATCCATCACAAAATTCACAAACCCGTTGCACAAATTGCACACGCCGTCGAAAAGCACAATACCGTGCTGTAGTTCAAGGGATGCGGCTTTGGTGGCATCATGCATGGTTTTCCTCCACAGCAAAAGCTTTCGCAGGTACAAGCCGCTTGGCAATCGCTTTAAGCGCTTCGGCCTGCGCTTCCGCCGCACGCACACCGCTTTGAAAAATGTCCTCTTTCTCCTCCCATAGGCTAAGCATGCCTACGTGGTCAACTTCCGGCACAATAAGCACATCAGGTCGGCAAGCCTGCAGCCGATACCCCTCAAGCTGAGTAACCACAATCTCCATAGCTCTTCCGAGCACCTCAAAACTGTTGGGTTGGCGGTTGTTGCGTCGGGTGCGAAACGTACGCGAAAACCGCTCGCTCCACATGCTCAGACTGATGCGGCGCTCTTCCTCAGGGCGGCTTCGGCGGCGCTTGAGTCCAGCTGGCTCCAATGTCGAACGCTCTCGGTGCAACCGCACGGCAATGGTATAGCGGGCACCATGATGAACCAAGGGACTTACCGGCACATTATTGCACAACCCACCATCCACAAGCAATCGCCCTCCTAGTTCTAGAGGTGCAAAGATCCCCGGAATGGCCGATGAGGCCAGTATGGCCTCAACCACGGGTCCGCGGCTAAGTACGACTTCCTTACCTGATTCTAAGTCTGTCGCAATCACATAGAACGGAATCGGAAGATCTTCAAAGCAGCAATCATGCAAGTGGCGGCGTAGATAGTCGCGTAGCGGCTCATTCGAAATCAGCCCCTGACCATCCAGACGGATAGAAAACAGCGTGCGTGTGCGCTGCTCGCGCATGAGCTGCTTCATCTGCTCGACGGAATAGCCAAAAGCGTAAAAAGCGCCAATCAGCGCGCCAGCGCTGCATCCAGCTACAACACCGGGTCGCAGACCATAGCGCTCCAGTACCGAAAGCACGCCGATATGTGCCCATCCCCGCATACCTCCCCCACCTAAAGCCAATCCCAATGCCGGCGATGCCGATTGCTGCCGCGCTGCAGGTTCCATTGACCTTGCTGCTTAAACCCTGTCTGCCCGAAGAACGGCACAGCAAACACAAAGATTCTTTGCAGGCGGTTTCCTATTTTGAGCGCACAAACGCCGCAAACCAACCGTCACCATGATGTTTTTGGGTAACGTTACAGAAAGCCTTCCGCTTACTAATGGGTTGGAGCTGGTCACGGCGCAGAAGGCGCGCGTGCGGATTCAAACTGTGCACGACGGCATTTTTCGCGTGTGGTTGCATCCCGATGGGGCGCCATTTCCCGCTGAGCCCTTCTCATATGCCCTTTGCCCCGAAAGCCTGGAGGAACCGCCCCCTTCCATCCAAATCGAGCAAACCGCTGCGCACCTTCGTCTCAAGCAAGGGTCATGGAACGTCCTTATCCAACGCAACCCACTTCGGCTTTGGTTTGAAGGGCCCGACGGCGTGCCGTTAGCAGCCGATAGTTTTGGCATGGCCTGGGAAGGCGAGCGCATCAGCGTCTGGAAAAAGCAAGCCGATGGCGAGCGTTTTTTTGGCCTGGGCGAGAAAACGGGCCCTTTTGAGCGCACTGGCCGTGCTTTTGTCCACTGGAATACCGACGATTCGGGCTACGATGCCCAAGATGACCCGCTCTATAAAACGTTTCCGTTCTACCTTGCGCTCTGTCCGACAAGCAAGGGGCACTTTTTAAGCTACGGGATCTTTTTCGATAACACCTATCGCTCATGGTTCGATTTTGGGGGGCAAGCTCCAGGGCATGTTAGCTTTGGCGCTGAAGGAGGCGAACTGGTGTATTACTTCTTGGCTGGACCAACGCCGGCTGAGGTGCTGGCCCGCTATACATGGCTCACCGGGCGATTTGCCCTTCCTCCCCGCTGGGCACTGGGCTATCATCAGAGCCGTTGGAGCTATTATCCAGAGGCTGTTGTGCGCGCTGTCGTTGCCGAATTTCGGGCTCGGCGCATCCCACTCGACGTTGTGCATTTGGACATCCATTACATGGATGGCTACCGGATCTTTACTTGGGACCCCGAACGCTTTCCCGATCCGCAACGCCTTGCTGAAGACCTCCGGCGCGAGGGCCTGCGCCTGGTAACGATTGTAGACCCCGGGGTCAAAGTCGACCCGGGGTACCACGTCTATGATGAGGGGTTAGCTGCAGACGCCTTTGTGCGCTATCCGGACGGCACCTTGTACACGGGACGGGTATGGCCTGGCTTTTGTCACTTTCCGGACTTTACGCATCCTCAAGTTCGAGCGTGGTTTGGAGGCTATGTGGGCGCGTTTCTCAAGTTGGGCATTGCAGGCTTTTGGTGCGACATGAACGAGCCCTCCGTCTTTGGGGGAGGCACTATGCCCGACCTCGTCCAGCACCACCTTGAAGGTCGGGGAGGCAGCCACCGAGAAGCGCATAACGTCTACGGTCTGCTTATGGCCCGTGCCACCTGGGAAGCTTGTCGGCAGCATGCACCAGAAACACGGCCGTTTGTTATTACCCGAGCTGCCTATGCGGGCGTGCAGCGTTACGCCTGTGTTTGGACCGGCGACAACGTGGCCAACTGGTCGCATCTGCGCCTGGCACTTTCAATGATGCTTTCGCTAGGACTTAGCGGCCAGCCTTTTTCGGGCAGCGACATCGGCGGCTTTATTGGCACCCCTAGTCCTGAGTTGTACGCACGCTGGATCCAACTGGGCGCCTGTGCTCCGCTATTCCGTACGCATACGGCCTACAATACCCCAGCTCAGGAACCCTGGAGCTTCGGTGAAGAAGTGGAAGCCATTGCTCGACGCTATATCGAGCTTCGCTACCGCCTGCTTCCCTACCTCTACACGTGCTTCGACGAACACCGGCAAACCGGCCTACCGATACTCCGTCCGCTTTTGCTGCATTATCCCAACGATGCACGCACCCATGACGTCGACGATGCCTTCCTCCTAGGCCGCCATCTGCTGGTGGCCCCTGTCCTTGAAGCAGGTGCACGCAACCGACGCGTGTATTTCCCTGAAGGACAATGGTACGACTTCTGGACCGATCAGTGCTATGAGGGACCCACAGAAGTGCTCATCGAAGCCCCCTTGGACCTGCTCCCCCTATTCGTCCAGGCAGGAACGGTCCTCCCCCTCGGGCCTGTCGTTCAGCACACCGATGAACCCTGCCATAGCCTAGAGCTTCACGTGTTTCCCGGAGCGGGGATCAACTATCTGTACGAAGACGACGGGGAAAGCTGGAACTACACTCAAGGCATGTTCCGACGCACCCGATTCAGCATAGCTGCAACCGAGCGCACCCTTCAGCTCGACGTCCACCAAGAAGGCACCTACCGATCCCCCATTACTTCCTGGCAACTTTACTGGCATGGGTGTATCGCTCCAGCCTCACTGTACGTCGACGGACAACAGCTGGCGACTACCTACGACGCCGAACGGCATCTGCTACAAGCCACGCTTCCTGCAGCGTTCCAACACGTACGCGGCGAGGTGTAAAATCGCTCGTTATGTAAACGGTTAACTTGAATATCCGTTATGATTTTCGTAAATTGTAACGAAGTTGGTCACGCCCCTACCAAGCTGCAAAACGAACATGGTACAGCCCATGCGGATTCTTTTTGTTTCCAGCGAAATTGCGCCTTTTGCGCAACTTACGGAGATTGCCAACCTAGCGCACAGGCTGCCCGAGCGGCTCCAGGAAGCCGGTCTAGCGGAGTCGCGCATTATGATGCCGCGCTATGGTATTGTTAGCGAGCGCCGGAACCGCTTACATGAGGTCATTCGGCTTTCAGGAACGGCTGTTCCTATTGGGAAGGATCATGAGACGCTCAAGGTTAAGGTAGCTTCAATCCCAGGGATTCGGCTACAAGTGTACTTTATGGACAACACACGCTTTTTCAAGCACAAAGGCATCTACGCCGACAAACAAGGCGTGGAGTTTCCAGATAACGTGGCCCGGGCACTGTTTTTTGGGCGTGCCGTGCTGGAGACAGTACGCAAGCTGGGCTGGGAGCCCGACATTGTGCATGCCTTTGGCAGCCTTGCAGGCCTGATTCCGTGGCTCTTGACTACGGAGTATGCTTCGGATCCACTCCTAGCACGGGCGCGCCGCGTGTACACACCAGACGGTCTGAACCTGCGGGCACGCCTAACAGCCCAAGTGCTTACGCGCCTGCGGGTTGTTGGAGATGAGGCTTTGCTCAATCGCTCCCTAGACGAAGTTGGCCGTGCCCTGGCCGAAGTGGTAATCTACCCTGCCTCGGTTGCTGCAGCCGAAGATGAAGCCGTACAGTTTAGCGCCGATCCTGCTGTAGCTGCTGAGCAGGCCGTCTCCGTGTACGAAAATCTGCTCAGCAGTGTACCTGCCTGACCCGTAAAGAAAACCTGCTTTGCCCTCTGGCGTTAATGCAGCGCTTTCCCCAAATGGCAAGCCCCTCGGCCTGCACGAGAGGGCTTTTGCCTTTAGGGCACACGAAACACCGGCTCCCTATCGTTTTTGATCGGGTGCAGGCCAGCTTGAGGATAGCATGCAAACGTTCCGTTGGTCTCTGTACGGACTGCTGTTTCTAGCCTTTGGAATACTGGGTGGGTGTGATGATCCTTCAGCGGTAGGCATTGGCTTGATTGATGATCAAGGCTTACCCAAGGTCGTGCGCTTGCCAGCCGATTCGCTCCTCGAAGCGCCTCTAGCCGATCGCACCGGCAACACCACGCACCTACTTGCGGGCCATGTCGAAGACCCGCTACTGGGAACGCACGTGGCTTTGGGGTTTGTGGACTTCAGCATGACCACGCGCCCAGACACCACGATTCGATCCGTGATTTTGGAACTTCCGCGCGCCTATCGCTATGGCGACACGCTCGCTACGCTGACATTGGCCTTGCACGACATGCCAGAAGAATGGCCGCAGTTCAGTGTGCCAGCCGACACAACACTGCCTTTAGGTCCCCAGATTCGCACGTTTACGCTTACAGCCACCGATACGCTGGTCCGCGTAGAGCTGCCGGCAAACTGGATTGCAGCGAACGACACCACCCTACGCAGCCCTACCTTTGCCACAAGCTTTCACGGTTTTGCCTTAACGCCGGTTGAAGGCAATGCCGTCTGGGGGTTTCGTGCAGCTGGCGCCCGGCTGGTGGTCATTACGGCAACCGACACGCTGCAGCTTAGCGCCTCCAAGTGGCTTACTACGCTGAGACAAGAAACGCCCCCCCAGCTTCCTGCGGATCGTTTGCTCCTTCAGGACGGCTCAGGCACTGTTGTACGCCTACGTTTTCCGTTTACAGCCGATAGTGTGCGCCACGCTGGATTGCATGCAGCTGTACTGGAAGTGCCCTTAGACACGCTCACGTTACGCCAAACACCTTTGCACTTTTTCCGTCCTATCCCACCTGTGGTGCGCCTGGTAGGCGTAGATGCCGAGGGGAACATCCCGTTTAGCTCTTTAGGGAATCCACGCCTTCAAGCCACTGCAATCCCTGCGCAGGGTCGGCTGCGCTTCCAGCTTACCGGCACTGCATTGCAAACGCTGCAGCGTATGCTCATGGGTGAAACACCGATAGCGTATCTTCAGCTTGACTTTCCTACAACCGACAACACGCTGGGCGCTGTGCTGCTTTACCGGAATCCAGCTACTGCGCGTCCTACCCTGATCCTTACGCTTACCCCACCAACCCCATGAATGCAACGGCTTTGCGATACAGCCTTTTGCGCGGGCTGCTCCTGAGCATGCTGATCTCTGGCCTAAGCCAAGCGCAGCATACGGGTGACGGTTCGGTGTACTCCCGCTTAGGCTTAGGCGAGCAGATGAGCTACGCTTCTTCTCAGCTTCAGGCAATGGGAGGCAGCGGCGTGGGCCTATTCAACCTAAACTATCTCAATTTGGATAATCCAGCTACCTGGGCAGAGCAGGTGCTTACGCGGGCTACGGGCAGCGTACTGTTTCAACGCCTCTGGTCCACCGATGCCCAGGGCCAACGCGCTCGCCTGGGTTCGGGAACACTCCACGCCTTGCACCTGAGCTTTCCCCTCCAAAGCCGTCGCTTAGGACTGGCGCTGGCCTTTCGGCCATATACGCGTGCCAATTACCGGATACGCAGCGCAAACCTGCTCGTTAGGCCCGAACTAAACGATACGGTACGTTACCAGATCGACTATGCCGGCGAAGGAGGGCTCCAGCAACTTAACGGAGGACTGGGTCTGCGCCTGACCCACTGGCTAAGCATCGGTGCACAAGCCGATCTGCTGTTTGGTATTATCGAGCACACGCAGCGCACTACCTTTTCCGATCCCAAACTACCAGCAGTCCAACTTCCTGACCATGCCCCCACGCTCTTTGCCACCTCTACACGCTTGGTTGGGCTACGCGGCACACTGGGCTTACTGGCACAACACCATGCACTTTGGAAATCTACCGACATGCTTGCTTTAGGTATCGTCTTCACCACGCCTGCTTCACTACGCGCTACGCGCGTTCGCACGCTGGGCGAAAGCCTCGACCGCGACACTTTAACTGTGCCCGTACGTGGCAAGGTAGACATGCCTTGGGCTGGCGCCCTTGGCCTGTCCTATCAATTAGACAATCGTTGGACTTTTGTGCTAGATGGGCGCTATGAACCCTGGTCTCACTTTGGAAGCGATCTCACGTTCTCTGGATACGAACCCAACGGCGAAAATCGTTTTAAAGATCGTTGGCGGTTGTCGTTTGGGATTGAATACTTACCTGCTGGAACCGATTTTTCTGCTACGTATTTTCATCAAATAGCTTATCGCATTGGCGGCTATGTTGACCGAATGTATGTGGACCCCCAGCCCAACGTGGCGCTTCGCACGTGGGCCGTGACGGCGGGTTTGAGTTTACCGACCATGTATCCTGGCACGCGTCTTGATCTTAATTTTGAAGTAGGCATGCGCGGCACTACTGCATACCATCTGGTACGCGACGTGTACTACCGCGTAGGCCTTAGCGTAAACGTAGGCGAACGATGGTTTATTAAGAGACGGCTGAATTAAAATGAAACGCGCAAGCTGCTTAACCGCCCTAAGGCACAAACCGCATGCAAACCATGCGCGGCGGCCTTGGATCATAGGTCTTGGGGGCCTATGGTTGCTTTTACTGGTAGTTAGTGCTCAGGCGCAGCCTGTGGCTGCGCAGCAGAGCGCCCCATCAAATGTCGATGAGCAAACCAAGGCCATCAACTATAGCCTCTACTACGAATACTTTAAGAACGGCGACTACGAGGCGGCCCTTCCTTACCTGCGTTGGATGATCCAAAACGCACCGGAATATGCTGGTCCCAACCGTAAAGACGACCGCAACTTTGAGCGTATCATCAAAGTGCATGAAGAGCTCGCCAAGGCCAGAGCCGAATCGGCTCCTGAAGTAGCCCGCGCTCACTTAGATTCGGCGCTGGCCTACTTCGACCAGGCTTTTGTGGTGCTGCCACCTCGAGGGGTTGCGCTCGACACAGTCACCTGGTACATCCGTAAAGGGCGTCTTATCCAGCAATTTTCAGAACTCTTGGCCGACCGTCAGCATGAAGCAGCCGAGCTTTATCGCCAAGCGTTTGAACATAATCCCCAACGGGTTGATGACTACTCGATTCAATTTGTAATTGCTCAGTTGGTGCAGGAAGGCGATAAGGCAGGTGCCGTAGCGTTCATGGACGAAGTGGAAGCCGCCCTGGAAGGCGACCCGCAGCGCACTGCGCTTATGGAATACATCACCACGGTGCGCGACAATCTTTTCCGGACCCCCCAAGAACGCATGGCCTTCCTAGAAGACCGCCTGGCCAAAGACCCACAGAACCTCGACTTGATTTCGGAGCTCTTTAACATCTACCGTCAGCTGGGCGAGCGTGCCAAAATGTATGGGCTGGCCGACCGGCTGCTGGCACTCAAGCAAGATGCGCGGACGTTCCATACCGTCGGTAAGCTGTACCTTGACGATGGCGAGCCGGCCAAAGCGCTCGAGTATTTTCGCCAAGCAATGCAACAGCCCGACGTGCAGGAAATCGCACGCGAGCTGTACTACAACGCCGGCATCGCCGAGCAACAACTGGGCCGCCTATCGAATGCCCGAACCTACTTCCGCCGGGCTCTGCAGGCTGACCCGAACTTTGGTAAAGCCTACATCTCCATCGGAGACCTCTATGCCCAGGCCGTCAGCGAATGTGGGAGCCAGCTAGAACGGGAAGACCGTGCCGTCTACTGGCTGGCTACCGACTACTACGAACGCGCCCGCCAGGTTGACCCCTCCGTGACCAACGAGGCCAGCCAGAAACTCAACACCTACCGCCGCTACTTCCCTAACCAAGAAGACTTGTTTTTCAAAGGATGGAAAGTAGGGCAACCCTATCGCATTGACTACGGCTGCTACGCCTGGATCAATGAGGAAACCACCACCTTCTTCCTAAAGCTGCGATCCAAACCGGTAGCCCTAGGGCTACCGGTTTTTTTTTAGCCCTGGCTCTAAAGCGCTTCCATTCCCGCGCATTTCGCTTGAGCTTTAGGATTAAGATCACGAACTTCTGCCTGAAATTTACTGACAAGCCACCTAAAGCTTTGCCCTTATGGCGTACATCGAAGAAATCATTGCCCGTCAAATTCTGGACAGCCGAGGCAATCCTACGGTAGAAGTCGAGGTCATTACCGACGAAGGCATCGTTGGGCGCGCAGCTGTGCCCAGCGGAGCTTCTACGGGTGAGCACGAAGCAGTAGAACTGCGCGATGGAGACCACAGCCGCTACCTGGGTAAAGGCGTGCTGCAAGCCGTAGCTAACGTGAACGAGAAAATTGCTCCTGAACTAGAAGGCTTCAGCATCTTTGACCAGGTTGCTATCGACAATGCGCTCATCGCGCTGGATGGCACGCCCAACAAAAGTAAACTCGGCGCTAACGCCATCTTAGGTGTCTCGCTTGCTGTAGCCAAAGCTGCTGCAGCGACAGCCCAGTTGCCCCTGTATCGATACATCGGCGGCACCAACGCGCGGCTGCTGCCCGTTCCCCTAATGAACATCATTAACGGCGGCCGCCACGCCGATAATAACCTCGACCTGCAGGAATTTATGATTGCGCCTGTTGGCGGTGGAAGCTTCTCCGAAGCCCTCCGCATTGGCGTGGAAATCTTCCACCACCTCAAGCAGGTGCTCAAACAAAAAGGCTACAGCACAGCTGTAGGCGATGAGGGGGGGTTTGCACCGAACCTGCGGGCTAACGAAGAAGCCGTGGAAGTCATCTTGGAAGCCATTGAAAAAGCCGGCTACAAAGCAGGCGAAGACGTTTTCTTGGCGCTTGACCCAGCCACCAGCGAGATGTACCAAAACGGCCATTATGTATTCTGGAAAAGTGACCCCAATACAAAGCGTACTTCAGCAGACATGGTGGATTTCTGGGAGCGCTGGGTCAACCAATATCCTATCATTTCCATCGAAGACGGTATGGCCGAAGATGATTGGGAAGGATGGCGCTTGCTCACTGAACGCCTGGGCCATCGGGTGCAGCTCGTAGGCGACGACCTATTTGTTACCAACACGGAGCGTCTAGCACAGGGCATTCGCTCGGGCTGCGCCAACGCGATCCTCATTAAGCCCAACCAGATCGGCACATTAACCGAAACGCTGGCAGCCATTGAATTGGCCCATAAGCATGGCTACACAGCCATTCTCAGCCACCGCTCTGGGGAAACCGAAGATGCTACGATTGCTGACCTGGCTGTTGCGGCCAATACCGGTCAGATCAAAACCGGGTCGGCCAGCCGCAGCGATCGTATTGCTAAATACAACCAGCTTCTGCGCATCGAAGAGCAGCTGGGCGACACTGCCCGCTTCCCAGGACGTCAAGCCTTCCACGTATAACCCATGCCTGTTCGTCGCTACACCGATGCTGACCGCATAGCTGCCAGGCGACGTCAATTGCGGCGCCGCCTGGCAGCAGCGGGCGTGCTATTGCTTGCGCTGTGGCTGATTTTTTTGGATAGCCACAGCCTTTACCGTCGGTTACGTTGGACTTACGAAGCTGCCCGCCTGCGCGCACAAAATGAAGCGCTACGTCAGGAAATCGCAACCCTGGAAGAACAGCTTCGCCAAGGCATTTCCGACGAAATGATCGAGCGCATTGCCCGCGAGCAATACGGCATGCGACGCCCAGGCGAAACGGTCTATCGCGTTGAGGACTAAATAGCCGCGCACCCCATGCCTGCACCGTCTGCTTACGCCGTTGGCATTGACTTAGGAGGTACGCTCATTAAAGCCGCCCTGGTCGAACGAGGAGTGGGCATCCAGCATGAGCTTAGCCGCCCTACTGAGGCCGAAGAAGGACCCGCACATGTCATCCGGCGCATGGCCGAAATGATTCAGGCCCTTATCGACCGCGCCCCTAACCGTCAAATTGCGGGTATTGGGATTGGGGCCCCAGGTGCGGTCAATTGGGAACGCACGTGTGTCGTCTACCCACCGAATCTACCCGGTTGGGGCATTGTCGATTTGCGACAAGCACTGCAGGAAACGCTGCAATGCAGCCTTCCGGTCTTTGTCGAAAACGATGCCAACCTAGCCGGCCTGGGCTCAGCCCACTACGGCGCTGGCAGACCGTTCGACTCGTTTATCATGGTCACACTAGGTACAGGTGTAGGCGGCGCCATCATTTACCGCAATCGTATTTTCCGCGGCACTACGGGTGGTGCTGGAGAAATTGGTCATATGAGCATCGACTACGAGGGCCCGCTGGACCGTTACGGCATTGCTGGGGCAGTAGAAGCTTACGTAGGACAACGTTTTCTGTCGCATTACGCCCGCTACCGCTTGCTTACGCGCCGCGACAGCCTAGTGCACCAGATGGCCGGCGAAGACCTGCGCGACCTGAACCCGCGCATGCTCTACGAAGCTGCTAAAGCTGGCGACGAAGCTGCCCGCGAAGTGCTGGCCTGGGCAGGACATAAACTCGGGTGTGTTTTGGCCTCGGCAGTTAACTTACTTGACATTCACAAAATTGTCGTGGGCGGAGGCGTATCGGCTGCAGATGCTTTCATCCTAGAGCCTGCCCGCCGCACGCTGCGCCAGTATGTCATGCCAGCCTGGCGGGACCGCGTCGAGATCGTACGCGAAACGCTCGGCAACGAGGTAGGCGTCCTGGGCGCCGCCCACTTGGTCTTCCAGCTCCTAGAAGCGCCGGACCTGGACTGATGCAGCGCCAATGACCTGACCTTGTGGGAACCCACCCTCAGGGCTCCTAGTGCGTGTAAGAAACGCCAGGTCCAACGGCCGATCGAACACAGCCCACCATGATGGACCGCCTTCGAGGGTGCTGGACGCTATGGCTCATTTTGATGACGGCTGCGCAAGCTCAGCCCACTTCGTCCAACACGCAAAGTTCTGTCCAGTTTAGCGCTCAGGATTCACTGGTCATTTTGTTCGATACCCCAGAAGGAGACCTAGGGCAGCTCGTTGGCCAAGCCCGCGTGCAATACCGCAACCTGGAACTCACAGCCCACCGCATTGACCTGCTCTTCGATCAGGATGAGCTGCGCGCCTCAGGCCTACCTGTAGATACAGGCATGGTGGATCCGCCCACCTTTCGCCAAGGCAACGACACGTTTACAGGCCGCATGCTGCAATACAACCTGCAAACGCAACGCGGCCGCGTGGTCGGCGCCCAAACGCGCATTGAAGACGGCTTTTTACAGGCTCAGGTAGTCAAGGTGCTCGAAGACAGCACGCTGTATGTCCAAGGGGGCAGTTACTCGACCTGCCCCTGTAGCGACGGCCGCGCTCCTTCCTACTCGTTGCGCACCAGCAAGATGAAAGTGGCCGGCAAATGGATCTACACTGGCCCAATCCAGCTTTACCTGTTCACCATTCCTACGCCGCTGTGGCTACCGTTTGGCTTTTTACCTGCAATTGAAGGTCGACGCAGCGGCCCCCTCCCGGTCCAATACGGCGAGGACGAGCGCGGTTTTTATCTACGCGGCTGGGGTTGGTACTGGGCCATTAGCGACTACATGGACTTGCAGGTGCGCGGCGGCCTTTGGACCAAAGGTAGTTGGCAAATCAGTCCGCTCTTCCGCTATGCCAAGCGCTATGCCTTCAGCGGCCAACTCATGCTTGATTATTTACACAACCGTAATGGGGAAAAAGGTGACCCAGATTTTAGCGTTACGAACACGGCCTCGTTTCGCTGGACGCACAACCAGACCTTAGGACCTTCGGCCAATTTTTCAGCCAACGTCAACCTCACAAGCTCCAGTTACCTGCGGGCCATTTCGGAACGCTACGACGACCGTGTCCGCCAGACCATCTCCTCCAACATCCGCTACAGCAAAAACTGGTCGTCGCGCTCGCTCAACCTTTCCCTCTCACACCAAGAAGTGCTCACCACAGGTG
The DNA here is from genome assembly GCF_017908595.1 of Rhodothermus bifroesti. Classification (NCBI taxonomy): domain Bacteria; kingdom Pseudomonadati; phylum Rhodothermota; class Rhodothermia; order Rhodothermales; family Rhodothermaceae; genus Rhodothermus; species Rhodothermus bifroesti. Next base: position 362,105 of record NZ_JAGKTL010000002.1, on the reverse strand, counting down.
CCGTGAGCTTGACGCTTCCGCAGCTTTCTTTTTCCCAAAGTGCCTTTAAGCCCTTTCGAAGCGCAGGATCAATCTCTGGCCGTAACGAGCGTTGGTATGAGCGCCTCACGCTGAGCTACAACGGGACGTTAAGCAACCAGTACACGTTCACTCGCCTCCCTGAGGCCACGCTGCTGGAGCGAGGCGACACCAGCGCTTTAAGCATCAGCTGGTATGACGCCCTTTTCTCCCCTAGCGCCTACCGACGCGCAACAGGACAGGAGATCCCTTTTCAGTTTCGCGCAACGCACCGCATTCCAGTCTCGGCGAGCTTTGCCTTGCAACGCCTACCTCTACTGAACCGTCCCTTTCCAGTCACTTTTTCCAGTGGTCTGAACTATCAGGAAGACTGGTTTCTCTATACCGAACGCCGCACTGTAGACACTACAGGCCGCATTGTTACGCGCTCGCTACCCGGTTTTTTTGCCTTGCGCCAGTTTTCGCTAGGCCTTTCAGCAACAACCACGCTTTATGGTCTTTTTCCTGTGCGCATAGGTAACTTTGAAGGACTACGCCACACGGTACGCCCAGGCCTAAGTTTTTCATACCGCCCAGATTTTTCTGCCGACTTCTGGGGATACACGCGCACCTACACAGATACTTCTGGCCACATCGTCCGCTACGGCATCGTGCCGGGTGTACCCTTTGGACGCACCCAGAACCTTTCCTTTACCCTGGGCAATGTCTTTGAAACCAAACGCATTCAGACCGACACTACTGGCACCAGCCGGCGTCAGACACTTCAGCTGCTCAGCCTCGACCTGTCTACCAGCTACAACTTTGCCGCCGACTCGCTGCGACTTTCCAGCATCAACCTTAGTGCACGTACTGCAGCGCTAGGACCGCTCAGCCTAACCGCAGCGATGGTGCTCGACCCATATCGCCTGGCGCCCGATGGCCGACCCATGAACCGGTATGCTTTTGACCTGCGGGCAGGCCGCCTGGCACGCCTAACCAGTTTTCGCCTGAGCGCCTCGGTGAGCCTGCGGAGTGCAGTACGTCCCACCGCCCGCGAAGCCGCAGCACCACCCCGCGCCCGCTTTGGCGATCCCTTGAGCTCAGCACAGGACGACAACCCGATCCCTTCCTTTTTAGACCCTGCTTTAGCCTATGCCGACTTTGCTATCCCCTGGTCGCTCAACCTTAGCTTCAGTTATAGCTATAACCGCTTTGCTTTTCGTGCTACGCGAAGTGCTATCCTTAACGCTTCGTTCGACTTTAACCTTACCCCAAACTGGAAAATTCAAGGCCGAAGCGGCTACGACTTTGTCCGAGGTGAGCTGGCCTCCACCAGCTTCTTCATTCTACGCGACTTGGGTTGCTGGCAAATGAGCCTTTCGTGGATTCCTTTTGGCCGCTACCAGTCCTACGGGTTTGAACTGTACGTAAAAAGCGGCCGCTTACGCGACTTACTGCGGCTACGCCAGCCACGTGCCGACATTCGCGGGCGTTTTCAACAGCTTCTTTAAAGGGGACTTATGCACCTTTTATGCACAGACCTTTTTTTTATTGCTTCGCAAGTCTATGTTTGTGCAACCTACTGAAGCCTTTGAAAGAGGGTGCAGGATTCCTGGCCGTTCCTGTGCAGTGCCTTTCGCAAAGCATCTAAGACAACGTGAAATCCTGGAAGCAGATTTGGCACAGATTGACTTTAGGGCATTCCCCAAGCCCTAGCCATACTGCTAGTGACCATGCCTTAGCATTGCGTCTGGCCCGGGTGCTTGAGCAAATACCTGCCTGTGCTATACACGTGTATGTAGTGGAAGGGCATGTTACGCTGTGTGGCCGTGTGGCCTCGGAGGACGTACTTACCCAGCTACTCGAACGCGTCCGGACTACGCCTGGCGTGCGCTCGGTCAAGTCCAGTGTGCACGTTTTATCGACTACACCGCCTATTTCCCCTTTGGGCATTTAGGCACGACGCATCCAGGCATTAGGCACCCGTGTAAAGCCCAAGCGGGCATAAAAGCCAGACGAGATGTCCGAGTCGCGCAGCACCAGCTCAGTGCCTTTACAGCGTTCTAAGACGGCTTCGATGAGGCGCCGGCCGATGCCGAGTCCTTGCACATCGGGCTCAACGGCCAAATCGCACAGGTAGCTGTAGAGCACGCCATCGGTTAATACCCGGGCAATGCCTACCAAGCGCCGCTCATGCCAGGCCGTAAGCACCAGGGAGGCGTTTTCAAACATACGCCAAACGCGTTCAGGATCATCCACTGGGCGCAGCAGGGGTGCCCTGCGGTAGAGGGTGATGATACGTCCAGGCGTTAGGCCCTCGAGACCTTCCCGGATTTCAAGCTGTTCGGTTAGTGCTGCTCGTGCAGGCATAGCTTTCTAAGGTTCAGCTCAAGCAGCAACGCGGCGCAGCGCCTGGTTAACTTTTTCCGCCACTTCTTTGAAAAGCGTGGCCGTCTCGATCTCCAGACCGCTAGCCTCTAAGATCGCACGCGCTTCCTCAGCATTGGTGCCCTGCAAGCGCACAATCAGCGGCACCTGAAGCTGTACGTTACGGGCCGCCTCTACAATGCCCCGAGCAACCCGATCGCACCGCACAATACCCCCAAAAATGTTCACCAAAATCGCCTTGACGTTAGGATCTTTCAAGATAATGCGAAAACCTGCCTCAACCGTCTCGGCACTAGCTGTACCTCCAACATCCAAAAAGTTGGCCGGCTCTCCCCCTGCCAGCTTAATCAGGTCCATTGTAGCCATGGCCAAACCCGCACCGTTGACCATGCACCCGACATTGCCGTTGAGCCGCACATAATTAAGGCGGTACTGGCTGGCTTCTACCTCCAGGGGATCCTCTTCGTACACATCCCGCAACTCGGCCAAGTCAGGATGGCGAAAAAGCGCGTTATCGTCCAGGTTGATTTTGGCGTCAACAGCGACCACATCACCCTGCTGGGTGAGCACCAGTGGATTAATTTCGGCCAGCGAACTGTCGGTTTCTTCATAAGCCCGGTATAAGGCCTCAATAAGACGGACCGCTTTTTTAAAAGCTTCGTCTTCAAAGCCCAATCCAAAGGCCAACTGACGCGCTTGGAAAGGGCGCAGGCCTATCATGGGATCTACCCAGATCTTAAGAATTTTTTCGGGAGCGCGCGCAGCAACTTCTTCGATTTCTACGCCACCTTCTACCGAAGCCATGATTACGTTCTGGCTGCGCTGTCGGTCGAGTGTAATGCCCAGGTAATACTCTTTGGCAATATCAACCGCTCCAGCAACCAACACCGCACGGACTTTTTGGCCTTCGGGTCCTGTTTGTGGGGTAACCAGATGCATGCCCAAAATGGCAGCTGCTTTTTCCCGGACTTCCTCAAGGCCGCGTGCCAGTTTTACTCCACCCCCTTTGCCCCGCCCCCCGGCATGAATCTGCGCCTTAACGACAAAAAGCGAAAAGCCGTACGCTTGCTGTAGCCGCTGCGCAGCCTCTACGGCTTCGTCAACGCTTCGGGCTACATAACCGGGCTGCGTAGCTACACCGTAACGTTGCAAAATGTCTTTGGCCTGATATTCGTGAAGTTTCATAGACAACCCTGTTCGATGAACCGATGACTTTTCTAAAAGTACACGTTTGCGCACGAAGAATCCACCGCTTTAAGGCACTGGCGCGTGTTTTTGCGGGTTGTTCGCGTATGCACACCATCGACTGGCATATCCTTCGCCGCGTACTTGGGGGCTACGTTTTCTTTATAGGCGCCCTGGTGGTATTTTTCATTGTGTTGCATTTTGTGGAGTACATCGACGACTTCATGGATCGGGGCGCTTCGATGCGTGAAGTCTTTGGCGTCTACTATCCCAGTTATATTCCTGAGATCGTTCGGCTCACCTCGCCACTAGCGTTACTTCTAGCTTGTCTTTACGTTACCGGGCGCATGGCCCAAAACCTGGAGATCATCGCCCTGCAAATGAGCGGCGTGCCGCTGCGTCGGCTCCTGAGGCCTTATGCAGGGCTTGGCGTTGCAATTACGGGTTTTATGTTCTGGTTCAACGGTTGGGTGGTTCCGACGACCAACCGCACGGTTGTGGCCTTTGATGAAAAATACCTTAGCCGCACGCCGCGCCAGTTCAACCTCAGCCACATACATCGGCAAGCGCAGCCAGACCAGTTTTTGACTGTCGGCTATTACGATCGAGAGGTGCAGGTAGCCTACCGGGTGTCCCTGCAACAATTTGCGGGAGAGCGGATGGTCTATCGGTTAGATGCTCCGCGAATGGAATGGATCGACTCACTTAGGGCTTGGCGCATTCCCGAAGGCATAATGCGGCGCTTTGAGGCGACAGGCTGGGAGCAGCGCACCCCCGTGCAGCACTACACCGTAGCACTGCCCCTCTACCCCGCTGACCTGGCCCGCACCGAACGCGACGTAGAAGCTATGACGCTTCCTGAAGCAGCAGCCCACTTGGCCACACTGCGTCGAACTGGCGTTGGCGCGCTGGGACGCCCCCTGGTCGCCTACTACAGCAAGTTTGCCTATCCGTTTGCCAACCTGATTTTGACACTTCTCGGCGCTGTGCTGGCTTCGGTACGCCGCCGCGGTGGCCAACTGGTGCACTTTGGCCTTGGGCTCGGCGTGGCCTTTGCCTACCTTGGGCTGCAAAAACTCATTGAACCCTTAGGCTACAGCGGAATCCTCCCCCCTTGGCTGACCGCTTGGCTACCTCACCTGGTCTTTGCTCTCGGGGCAGTCCTTCTGCTGTGGCGCACGCGCACCTAATTAGGCTTCACCCCCAACACCGCCAAAATGCACAGGCGGTCCAGGCTCAGGGACTTCAATCTCCCCATAGGTAGCTTCATACCGACCAATGTTATCGGCCAGCGCCCGCAGCAGACGTTTTGCATGGGTTGGCGTAATGATAATGCGGCTTTGCACACGTGCCTTGGGCAAGCCCGGCATAATGCGGATGAAATCCAGCACAAATTCTTCGGCCGAGTGCGCAATCATCACAAGGTTTGCATAGCGCCCTTCGGCCACTTCTTCGCTAAGTTCAATATCAATGTGCTGTGGTTCTGCACCGTAGGGAGGATGTGCCATAGGATTGTCTGCGCCTTAAACGATCCCGTAGGAGCAAGATTTACGCTGCTACCTCCTGTTGGTTGCAACAAGCGACAAATCCTTGTATTCGGGTAATGCTTTGCCCTAATTTGTCTTAACTAAAAAGCAATGAAATAGCGGCTGCAACCGCAAAGCGATTGGCTATGAGCGCAAATTATGCTTCCGCTTTTGAGCACCAGACGCCCGAATTTCCGTTGGAACCGACGCTGCTCATAGCCACCTTTTCTCTAGAAGGGGTCTGCTACGAGGCCAATCCGGCCTGGGAGGCGTTATTTGGGCGGATGGGTGGCCCTTGGCATCAGCTTATTGACGAAGATCGGACGCATTTTCAGGAGCTGCTGAAGCAAGCAGCCCAAGGGCAGCAGGTGCTCCATGAGCTGATGATGCTTCATTTCCCGGAGCGCGACGAACCTGTTCCTGCGCTCTTTAACATCATTCCAGTACACTGGCCACCCCCCCAGGCAAAAGCGCCAGTTGCTCTGGTGGTTACGGTCGAACTGCTTGTAGAACCCCGCAGCCTGACCTATACCCAAAGCCAACGTCATCGGCTTGAAACGCTGGGGCGCATGGCCCTGGGCATCGCGCACGACTTCAATAACCTCTTAATGAGCATCCTGGGAAACCTTGAGCTCTTACGCATTTCCTTGGGAGAGGGCACCGCAGAAGTAGCCGGGTATTTGCAAGCCTTGGAGCGAGCCGCCTTAGATGGGGCCGCGCTCATGCGTAAACTCCAAGAATACGTACGCCAAGAAAAGCCCGCACCTTTTGCCCCTGTTGATCTACCTACCTTACTGGACGAATGCCTTATGCTGACGCGGCCCTATTGGTATAACGAGCCGCGCCGGCAGGGACTAACCATTTGCCTGGAAACCGATTTGCAACCGGTACCGCCTATTCGCGGCCTGGCCAGCGAGCTGCGCCAGGTGTTCACCAACCTGATCCTCAATGCGGTGCAGGCTATGCCTCAGGGTGGGGTGCTTCGGGTGGAAACCGGGCTCGATCCAGAGCGTGGCGTTCGGGTACGCCTGTCGGATACAGGCATCGGCATGACCGAAGCCGTACGCAAGCGCATCTTTGAGCCGCTCTTTACTACCAAACCCGAAGGATCAGGTATGGGCCTGGCCATTGCAGCCGGGATCGTGCGTGAACATGGTGGAAGCATTGAGGTGGACAGTACACCGGGTATCGGCACCACCTTTACGCTCTATTTTCCGCCGATAGCAACGTCCTCGACCACCGAATCGGCAACAACCATTACCCGTGCAGCTCGCCCCGTACATGTGCTTATTGTCGACGATGAACCCGGTGTGCGCACGATACTGGCACGCCTGCTTTCGCTTAAAGGCCACACCGTTACCCAAGCTGCTTCAGCAACCGAAGCCCTATCGCTGCTGCAAACGCAATCCTTCGACATTGTTTTCACTGACCAGGGCATGCCAGAAATAAGCGGCTTAGAACTTTCTCGACATATCCGCGCTCAGTTTCCTCAGCTGCCCATTGTGCTCATTAGTGGCGACACCGAGTTGGATCTCTCAGCCGGATCGGTCGATGCGGTACTCGCTAAGCCATTCCGGCTGCAAGATGCCGAAAACCTGATTCGCAAGCTTTGCGGTTCTGATCCGTCAAAATGACACACTTCTGTTCCAGGCCCGGTTTTTGACCCCGCTTAGAATGCCGCCTTGAGCTGCCAGGAGTCTTCCAAAATGGCAGCGTGTCGAAGCGGCACAACATATTGGCGACGTTTTGGAGATGGACTTATGGCATACGGAGATCTGTTCTATTTGCTAGAAGACGACCCCGAGCAGAGCATTCCTCTGCCCACGCCGGATGAACAAAAAGCCATGAGCGCCGAGGAGGTGCCCGAAACGCTTCCTATTCTGGCACTCCGCAACACGGTGCTCTATCCGGGCGTGGTGCTCCCCATCACCGTTGGGCGCGATGCCTCCTTAAAACTGGTGCGGGACGCTTTTGCAGGCGATCGACTGATTGGCGTGGTAGCCCAGCGTAGCAGTGAGGTAGAAAATCCTACACCAGACGACCTTTACCGTGTGGGGACGGTGGCTTCGATCCTCAAGCTGATCAAAATGCCTGATGGATCGAAGTCGATTGTCATTCAAGGTCGACGGCGGTTTGCAATTACTGAATACATTCAAACCGAACCCTATTTTATCGCGCGGGTGCAGCCACTGAGCGATAGCATCGACGAAGTTGACGATGTCGAACTGCAAGCACGCGTTCGCTCCATTAAAGAGTTGGCCGTCCAGATTGTCAACCTGTCGCCCAACTTGCCCAGCGAAGCGGCCTTTGCAATTCAAAACATCGAATCGCCCGCTTTTCTGATCTACTTCATTGCCTCTAACCTGGGCATCGACGTGGCGGCTAAACAGGAGCTCCTGGAGGCCCAATCTATCTTAGCGCAGGCTGATTTGCTCATGCAGCATCTGTCGCGTGAGCTGCAAGTGCTCCAGCTCTCGCAAGAAATTCGCTCCCGCGTCAAAAGCGATGTAGACCGGCAGCAACGCGAATATCTGCTCCGCCAGCAACTTAAAGCCATCCAAGAAGAGCTGGGCGAAGCCGACGAAGAAGCGGAACTCGAAGCCCTGCGCAAGCGCGCGGAAGAAAAGCCGCTACCTGAACATGCCCGCAAGGCAGTCCTGAAAGAAATCGAGCGGCTTTCACGGATGAACCCGGCCTCGCCAGACTATGCCGTCACCCGTAACTACATCGACTGGATCCTAGAGCTGCCTTGGCTAGAATACTCGGAAGACCACTTAGACCTGCAGGAGGCGCAGCAGATCTTGGACGAAGATCACTACGGCCTAGAGCAGGTCAAAAAGCGGATTCTTGAGTACCTGGCCGTACTCAAGCTCAAGGGCGACATGAAGGCGCCCATCCTGTGCTTTGTAGGACCACCTGGCGTAGGAAAAACCAGCCTGGGCAAAAGCATCGCACGTGCACTAGGCCGGAAGTTTGTCCGCGTCAGCCTAGGCGGCGTGCGCGATGAAGCTGAAATCCGTGGCCATCGCCGGACATATGTTGGCGCACTACCCGGCCGCATTATTCAGGGCATGAAGAAAGCCGGCACGGCCAACCCTGTCTTCATGCTCGATGAAATTGATAAGCTGGGGGCTGACTTTCGGGGCGACCCCTCTAGTGCCCTACTCGAGGTGCTAGACCCTGAGCAAAATAATGCTTTCAGCGACCATTACCTGGAGCTGGACTACGACCTATCGCACGTGCTGTTTATCGCTACGGCAAACTACTTGGACTTGATTCCAGCGCCGCTGCGCGACCGCATGGAGATCATCGAAATCAACGGCTATACGCAGGATGAAAAGCTGGAAATCGCCAAACGCTACCTGGTACCGCGGCAGGTGGAACAACATGGCCTTAAGCTAGAACAGTTTGCAATCACCGAAGCTGCCCTTCGAGAGATCATCGACGGCTATACCCGTGAGTCCGGTGTGCGCCAGCTCGAGCGCACCATCGCCTCGGTAGTGCGCGGCGTAGCCAAGAAGATCGCCATGGGCGAAATTGCTTCAGCCCAAGTGGACGCAGCTGACCTTAAGGAATATCTGGGCGCACGGAAGTTCTTCTCTGAAGTGGCCGAGCGCACTGAGGTCCCAGGGGTCGCCACCGGACTAGCCTGGACACCTGCAGGGGGCGATATCCTGTTCATTGAGGCCTCGGCAGCCCGCGGCAACGGCCGGCTGATTCTTACCGGGCAGCTCGGCGAAGTCATGAAAGAATCTGCCCAGCTGGCTTTCTCTTATATTAAGGCGCACGCCGATGAGCTCGGCATTCCCCTGGACGCGTTCCGCTACTGGGACGTGCACGTGCACGTCCCAGCCGGTGCCGTACCTAAAGACGGACCTTCGGCCGGCGTGGCACTACTTACGGCCCTAGCTTCGCTCTACACGCAGCGCCGCGTTCGGCACACCGTAGCTATGACAGGCGAAATTACACTACGCGGCCTCGTGCTACCCGTGGGCGGCATTAAGGAAAAGGTGCTTGCAGCAAAGCGCGCAGGCATCCAAACCGTGTTGCTACCGGAGAAAAACCAAAAAGACATTGAAGAAATCAAGCCCGAAACGCTGGCAGGACTGGACATCCTCTACGTGCGGCGTGTAGATGAGGTCCTAACACAAGCCTTGGAACCAGAACCGATGCGCGATCCAGCCCAAGTGTATGGCATCCCTGAAGCCGAACGCGTTCCAACTAACGGTACTGTTGCCGATGTGATTACGGGATAACCCGCACTACTTCCCTTGGACCCATGCGGCGCAGCGCGGCATGCTGCGCCGCTAAAGCATCTAAAAAACCGTCAGTATCCTCCGGGGTAAGCACTAGCTGCGCGCGGCGACGCTTGGCGTATTCCACACACAACGCATCACGCAGCGAAAACCCTACCCATGGCGTAGGGATAAGCACATTGCGCCATATGTTGTAGGCGACCACGCGTTCAATCCGTTCGTAAGGGATCTGAATCCGAATCCGCCCAGAATGCACCACGAGCGCCTTGGAAGTCAACACGTACCGCACGGGCCAAACCAACACCCGCACCAAAAACACGTCAAAAATGCCCAGACCTACCACAAGTAGCGCAAGCGCACGCTGCCCCTGGGAGCCCAACCATACAGCCAAAACAAAAGGAGATGCTAAAGCACCAGCAAGGAGTAAAAATAGCCAGCGATCTACGCGCGAGGCAAATACCATAACGTTAGCAAGGAGAGCTACCCGGAGGCTCTTTCGGGGCTGGAGTAGACGCCCGGGAATGCTCTTCGAGGATGCGAGCGTCTTCAATCTTTGGGTTGAGCCCCTCTTTAAAAGCGCGTTCACTTTCTACAGCTATGCGAGCTACGTGGCGCACCAAACGCCGAAGTAGCCCCTTACTCGCATGCACAACCATTCCGGCTACAAAGACCGTCTTCCCCAACGCGTTGAGGCGCTCAAACTCCACCATCCGCCGTGTATTATCCATGACCTTTACCCTTCTGAAGCAGGACGATCGGACGAGACCTTTGGCGATCGGGCAGCCATGCAGCGCTCCAGCCCCCGCGACAGCGCTGCCCCTGCTGCCTCAATACCATCGGCTAGGGTCACCGCTGTAGCTTCAATCAAAAATCGCACCTTATCTTCAAGCTTGAGCCGCTCAAACACGCGGCGTACGTCTTCGTATCGAAAGGACTCCATGGCGCGCCTAGCATAAAAGTGAAAGGCAAACATACTAGGTAGACGAGCAACCGAAAATCAGGTTTCATCATTACGAGAAAATATGGTGCAACAGCTTGAAGGCACAGTCATCCGAGCAACCGGAAGCTGGTTCGATGTGCAAGCTGACGGCCGGATCATTCCCTCCCGCCTCCGCGGCAAGTTCCGACTCACAGGCGACAAAACTACTAGCCCGGTCGTGGTAGGCGACCGCGTGCGCCTGCGGCTTAATCCAGATGGTACCGGCCTCATTGTAGACGTATATCCGCGGCGCAATGAACTCTCTCGTCGCGCTGCAGGCCGTCATCCCGGCCTGCGCCATGTGATCGCAGCCAACATCGACTTTGTATGGATCGTGCAGGCTGTGCATCTACCTGAACCCAACCCGGGCTTTATCGATCGGGTACTGGTAGCCGCCGAACGCTACCAAATTCCAGCCGGGTTGATTGTCAACAAGTTAGATCTGCTTACCGACGCAGATCAGCCAGCCCTCAAGGAGCTCACCCAGCGATACGCTGTCTTAGGCTATCCGGTACTGCATACCAGCGCCGTCACCGGTGAAGGACTCGATGCCCTGCGCCAGGCATTGCACGATCGCGTTAGCGTCGTTACAGGACCATCGGGCGTGGGAAAATCCACCTTGCTGAATGCGTTGGAACCCAACCTCAACCTGCGCACTGCCCCAGTCAGCGAAAAAACCGGCAAAGGACGCCATACCACCACCTACGTTGCCCTCTATCCCCTGTCGTTTGGGGGCTTTGTGGTCGACACCCCCGGACTACGCGAATTTGGCGTGACAGACCTAGAGGCCGTCGAACTATCACACTATTTTGTTGAGTTTCGCCCCTATATCTCGAACTGTCACTTTCCGGATTGCACCCACACCCATGAACCCGACTGCGCTGTGCGCGCCGCTGTCGAAGCCGGACACATCGACAAAGCACGCTACCTAAGCTACCTCAACATCCTCTCCAGCCTTCAGCTCGGGGAAAAAGACGTGGGCCGCTAAAGCGGCCAATTTTTCCGCTAAATGAAACAAGTTCCTAAAAAGTAAACGGTTACGTTTGCTTATTGGGACTGGCATAGGGTTTGCCAACCAGGTCATGGTTGCCCCGGTTAACCCTGCACGCCATGCAGCCTCACCTTCTTCGCGTTCTTTGGTTTTTGCCTCTATTTATTTTGCCTGCATCGGCACAGCAGCACTATTTCCATACCTACACCAGTGCCGATGGCCTCTCCCAGCTTGTCGTGCAGGCTTTACTGCAAGATCGTCAAGGCTATGTTTGGATTGGTACCCAGGCCGGACTCAACCGATTTAATGGATTTAGTTTTGAGGTGCTGGGCATCCGCGAGGGATTGGTCAGCGACTTTATCATGGACCTGGCCGAAGGGCCCGACGGCACGCTATGGATCGGTACACGCAGCGGGCTTAGCCGACGCTACCCCAACGGCAAACTGGAAAACTTTGGCCTTGGCGAAGGATTACCTTCCGCGCAAATTCAGGCTTTAGCTGTTGACCGGCAAGGCCAGCTGTGGATTGGCACCCAGGCTGGTTTAGTGCTGCTAAAAGCGCAGCATATTCAACGGATTACCCCGCTTGGCGAGCGGCCTATTCATGATTTACGCTTCGATCGCGCTGGTCGGCTGTGGGTTGCTGCGCAAGATGGCCTCTATCAAGGCCCTTCCCCTCAATGGCAATCGGTGGCCGCTGTCGCGGGACAACCCATTCACCGGTTAGCTGAAGACCCTGAAGGGCGACTTTGGGCATGTGGACAGCGGGAACTCCTAGCCTTGCAAGATGGCCGTGTCGTGCGCCGCTACACTAGCCAAGACGGATGGCCAGGCAACTGCCGGGGCCTGGCCATCGATTCCTTTGGCGTTGTGTGGGCAGCTACGCTTGAGGGCCTGATCCGCATTGATGCCTCCGGCCTACGCCTGTTGACCGAAGCACATGGCCTACCTTCTTCTACGCTGACAGCCCTCATGGTCGACCACGAGGGCATGCTCTGGATTGGTAGCCTAAAGGGCCTGTTTCAGTTTCGCGGTCGCGCCTTTACAAACTATACCGTACGAGACGGTTTGGCCGACAACATGGTGCGCCCGATTCTTCGGGACCAAAGAGGACACCTATGGGTGGGTACACGCCGAGGGCTTAACCGCTTTGATGGCAAGCGCTGGCATGTCTACACCGAGCGCAATGGCCTACCCAGCGCGTTTGTGCACGCACTGCACTTAGACCGGCAAAACCGACTCTGGATTGGAACGCTTGGAGGTCTAGCCTTCTACGACGGCGGTGGCTTTCACCGCGTGGCCGGATTTCCGCAGAGCGTCAGCGTCATGTCGATTGCCGAAGACCAGGAAGGCCGCCTTTGGGTAGCTGCGCAACAAGCCGGTGTGTTTCGGCAAAACGGCGAGCGTTTTGTCAAGATAGAAGTGCCTGGGCAAACGTTCACCGATGCGCGGTTACTTGTAGATCGCCGTGGAAACGTCTGGATTTCTGGCGACTTAGGGCTTTCACGCTGGGACGGACGCCACTGGCGTACGTTTACTTCCAAAGACGGCATGGCCGGAAACAACCCGTATTTCTTGGCCGAGGATCGCCAAGGGCGCATTTGGTTTGGTTATCGCGCTGCGCTGGGCATTACAGTCTATGATCCGCAGCAAAATCGCTTTCGGACTTACACTACGGCCGATGGGCTGCACAACGATGCCGTCTACTCTATTGGGGTCGATCTGCAAGGCAACCTCTGGATTGGCACAGCCCGTGGCGTAGACCGCTTCGATGGGGAGCGGTTTGTCAACTATGGTCCCTTGGAGGGGTACGCAAGCTATGAGTCGAATGCCGGTGGTTTTTGGGCCGATGCCGACGGTACGCTTTGGTTTGGCACCATGGATGGCCTAAGCCACTACAATCCACAAGAAGACCTGTGGAGCGATCGTCCCCCGCGCCTGCGTATTCATAGCCTCATGCTGGGAACGCAGTCCTTCGCCCCAGACGCTGTAATCAAAGTCTCCAATCAGCACAACACCCTAAGCGGCCGTGTTGCCCTGCTTTCGTTTTTTGGGGCGGAACAGGTGGAGCTGCGTTACCGCTTGCGAAATTTGGAGACGCAGTGGAGCTTGACGTTTCAGCCGCTTCAACGCAACCGGTCTTGGCTGCGCAAACCACTCGATAGCGAAGTAGAATGGCGCCGGCTGGAAGGCCCTTCGATCTTTTTCACCAATCTGCCAGCAGGCTTTTACGTGCTTGAAGTGCAGGCGCGCAAGCCCACTTCGGATTGGTCGGAGCCGGTAGCTGCTCGCTTTGAAATCACCCCACCTTTCTGGCAAACTTCCTGGTTTGCCGCCCTCCTGGTGACGCTGCTAGGCCTGCTCATTGGCGCCTTGCATCGCTACCGCATCTACCGCATTCAAGCCCAAAAAGAACGGCTCGAAGCTTTGGTCGCCCAGCGTACGACCGAACTTGAGCAGCAAAAACGCCAGCTGGAAGCCGCGTTGGCCGACCTGCAGCGTACCAAAGAAGCCCTAGAGCAGGCCAATGCAGAGCTTGTTCGTGCCAGTCAGCTTAAAAACGAATTTCTGGCCAACATGAGCCACGAAATCCGCACGCCAATGAACGGCGTGCTGGGCATGACCGAGCTACTGCTCGAGATGGATCTTACCAAAGAACAGCGCGAATGCGTGGAAATCATCCACCGCAGCGGCGAAACACTCCTGACCATCTTGAACGACATCCTAGACTTTTCCAAGATCGAAGCTGGCCGGCTAGAACTGGAAACGCTCGACTTCGACCTGCAGGAAGTGATCGAAGATGTCATTACGCTTTTTGCTTCACGTGCAGCTACCAAACAGTTGGAGTTGGTTTGTTTTATTGAAGAACGCGGGCTGGACGTGCAAGGCGACCCGCACCGGCTGCGCCAGGTGCTTTCAAACTTGGTAGGAAACGCAATCAAGTTTACCGAGCATGGCGAGGTTATCGTTGAAGCCAAGCTGGAAAACCTTACCGAGCGCCGAGCCCATTGGTGTATTGTGGTGCAAGACACGGGCATTGGCATTCCTCCAGAGCGGCTAGACCGGCTGTTTCAGCCGTTCTCGCAGCTCGACAGTTCTACAACGCGACGCTATGGAGGGACAGGCTTAGGCCTGGCCATCTCGAAGCAGCTTGTGGAAATGATGGGCGGTACCATTAGCGTAGCGAGTGAGACAGGAAAAGGTTCAACGTTTACCGTACGCATTCCTTTTCGGCGGCCACGGCAAGCGAAGCTTAACGGCGATGAGCGCCGCGCGCTGCTCCGGGGCGTGCGCGTCCTCATCGTCGACGACAACGAAACCAATCGTGAAATCCTGCGTCGCCAGACGCTCAACTGGGGCATGCATCCTACCCTGGCCCGAAGCGCTGCTGAAGCGCTTGAGCTGATGCGGGCGGCCGCACGCCAAAAGCACCCGTTAGAAATCGCTATCCTCGACATGATGATGCCGGAAATGGATGGTGTTATGCTGGCCCGGGCCATTAAGCAAGATGCAGCGCTGGCCGACACCCCACTTGTCTTGCTTAGCTCGTATTTGTTTACGCGCCAGGATTATCACCTCATGGATGAATCGCTTTTTGCCGCCATTCTATCAAAACCGACCCGCCAGTCTTACCTATTCAACACGCTCGTCAAGATCCGCCAGGCCAGGCAGCCGGTCAGTGCAACAGCTCCCTCGACCAGCTCTGAAACGGCGGCAATCGAGGCGTTGCCTGCATCTGCTGCAACACCCCGGCTCGGACATGTGCTCCTGGCCGAGGACAACCCGGTAAATCAAAAAGTAGCCCTTTACCATCTGGAGCGCTTGGGCTACACCTGCGATGTGGTCAGCGATGGCAAACAGGCCGTCGATGCTGTTCAGCGAAGCCACTACGATGCTATCTTGATGGACGTGCACATGCCGGGCATGGACGGCTTTGAAGCCACCGTGCAAATTCGCACTTATGAAGCGCAGCAGGGCCGTCGCACGCCCATCATTGCCATGACAGCCAACGCGTTGCGTGGCGAGCGTGAGCGCTGCTTAGCGGCAGGCATGGACGACTACATTGCCAAGCCCTTTAAGAAAGACGAGCTGAAAGCGGTGTTAACCCGGTGGATTCCAACTGCTACAAGCTAAACTTCAGCGCGATTTGCGACGCGCATAGCGTGGCTTTTGGGCTTTGGTGCGCAGCAGTTCGAGCGCTTCTTCGAGGGTAAGGGCTTCAGGAGCACGGCCTTCGGGCAGCGAGGCGTTCGTGCGGCCGCATTTCACGTAGGGGCCGTAGCGGCCCTCCCAGAGCTCCACAGGATCGCCAGTTTCGGGATGGCGCCCCAGGCTACGGAGCGGTCGGCTGCGGGCTTCTTTTTCGGCCAGCAGTTCCAAGGCGCGCTCTAGATCTAGGGTAAACACATCATCTTCTTCTTTAAGCGAAGCAAACGTGCGCCCGTGCTGGACATAAGGGCCGTAGCGGCCAATGCCGACAAGCACCGGCGCACCCGTTTCGGGGTGCTTACCCAACTGCCGGGGTAACTTCAGAAGCTCCTGGGCATGCTCCAGGGTGACCACGGCAGGCTCCATGCCTGGCGGTAAAGCAACCCGCTTGGGTTTACCGTGTGCTTCGTCGTCCCCTAATTGCACGTAGTATCCATAGGGTCCACGGCGCAGGAGCACAGGAAGGCCCGTTTTGGGATCCAATCCGAGCACGCGATCATCGACTTGCTCACCACGCAGGATTTCTTCAAGCTTTTCGCGCGTGACCTCACCAGGAGTCAGCTCAGGTGGTAGCGATGCCGTCACCAGTTGGCCATCGAGCGGTCCTTCTACGTAAGGTCCGTAGCGTCCCACCCGCACCACATACGGCTCCCACTGCGGAAAGCGGATGGTCGACACCTCACGGGGGTCTATATGCTCCAGTGCCGCATCAATCATGCGTTCCAGACCTTCCTCCCCCTCATAAAACTGTCGCAGATAAGGCACAGTTTTTTGTCGGCCTGCAGCGATCTCGTCGAGCGCCTCTTCCATTTGCGCGGTAAATCCGAGATCGACCAGTTTTTGGAAGCAGGTCTCTAGCAAATTATTGGTGGCAAAGGCCATAAAAGTTGGCACCAGCTGGTTGTTACGGCGAATGGCATAGCCGCGCTGGAGGACGGTGTCGATAATGGTGGCGTAGGTGCTAGGTCGGCCAATGCCTTCTTGTTCTAGGGTCTTGACGAGCGTAGCTTCAGTGTAGCGCGCTGGTGGGCGCGTTTCGTGCCGTTGCGCCTCCACTTTCTGGCAGCGAGGCTGGTCTCCTCGTTGGAGTGGTGGGAGCGGCTGCTCGCGGTCTTCAAGCGTAGCTTCAGGGTCATCGCTGCCCTCTACGTAAGCCCGGAAAAAGCCTGGAAACTCAATTGTGCGTCCTGAGGCCCTAAAGCGGGCAATGGGGGGCCGATCACCCGCGTCCAGATGTACCGTTAGGAGCTGAAGCCGTGCATCTGCCATCTGCGAAGCAATGGTGCGCTTCCAGATTAGGTCGTACAAGGCGGCATCTATCCCCTTTAAGCCCAATTCCTCGGCAGTTTTCATTTCACGTCCGGCCGGGCGAATGGCCTCATGTGCTTCTTGGGCATTACGCACCCGGCTTTGATACTGACGCGGCTGCGGACTCAGGTATGCTTTTCCATAACGTTCAACAATCGCTCTGCGGCTGGCTTCTATGGCTTCTTGAGAGAGATGCGTCGAGTCGGTCCGCATGTAAGTAATGTAGCCCTGTTCGTATAAGCGCTGAGCGATTTGCATGGTTTGCCGTGCCGAAAGGCCTAGCTTGCGGCTGGCTTCTTGCTGCAACGTCGAGGTGATGAAGGGTGGAGCCGGCGAGCGGCTTACCGTACGCGATTCAAGATCGACCACCCTCCAACGCTCGGTGCTGAGCCGCTGCGCTAGCGTTTGCGCTTGTGCTTCATCCAGCAGGATCACCTCACGCCCGGGCACTAGCCCAGCTTTGAGGCGCCCTGTATGCTCATCAAAGTCCTTACCCCCAACGATGCGGATGCCATCTAGGTGCGTCAGTACCGCTTCAAAGCGCTGGCCTTCGTGTTCCAGTAGGGCTTTAAGGTCCCAGTAGGTTGCAGCGACAAAGGCGATGCGCTCTTTTTCGCGCAAAACCAGGAGCCGAACGGCCGCGCTTTGCACGCGCCCAGCCGAAAGCCGTGGAGCGATTTTACGCCAAAGCACTGGTGAGACAAGGTAGCCCACCAATCGATCTAAAATGCGCCGCGCCTCCTGCGCTTCCACAAGGTTCAGATCGATCTGTCTGGGACTGCGCAAAGCCGCTTCGATCGCCTCGCGCGTGATCTCGTGAAACACCATGCGTCGAACTGGCACCGTAGGTTTGAGCACTTCGACCAGATGCCAGCCGATAGATTCGCCCTCACGGTCTTCGTCGGTAGCAATGTACAACTCGTCGGCTTCTTTTAGCGCTTCTTTGAGTTGCTGAACGACCTTACGTTTATCGCGTGGAATGACATAAAGCGGTTCAAAATCGCGGTCAATGCGCACGCCCAGCCGTGCCCAGGCCTCATGCTTTAGGTTTTCAGGAACTTCAGCTGCCGAAGCGGGCAAATCGCGAATATGCCCCATGCTTGCTTCAACGCGAAAGCCATCTTTCGGCAGGAAGTTGCGGATCGTACGTGCTTTTGTAGGCGACTCAACGACGACCAGGCGCTTCATAGCGGATTTATTCAGCCTTTTTAAAATAGCCTGCTGTGCAGGCGGGCAGTCTCACGCCTACCGATGGCCAACGTTCCAGCGGGAATGCCCACAAAAAAGAGCCGACCCAAGGCCGGCTCTTGAACCCTTAACCACTCCCAACAACGGCTACGGCTGCGTAGCCACGGCTGAGCGGCTACCGTCGCCAGCGGCTGCAATACCGGCCGGTGGTGCATTGTAGAAACGGCGGTATTCCTCGAGCGTAAAGGCATCGACCTGGATGGCATCCCAACGCGCTGCTTCGGCTTCTTGAATGCGCTGGGCCTCTTGGGCCGTCAGGATGCCTTTTTCCACGGCCTGGTGCACTAAACGATCTGGCCGATCTTTTTGCAGTACGCCTTGTTTGACAGCGGCGTGGACTTTCTTGAGCAGCTCATCTTCTTCGTAAGCCAACTGAAATGCCCGCTCAAGGCGAGCCAAGGCGTCGTTTGGATCCGACGGCAAATACATGCCAGCAGTCATGCGCTCGCGTTGCGCACCCGGCAGTTGCATGCACTGTGCCACGCGATGCCCCAAGCTGTCGGAGGGCATCCTCCCCAGTGGGTTGAGGCGCGACCACCAGGCTGCCGGTCCACGCAAAAACCAGGTCAGTCCTGGAATGCGCAGGTTATCCAAAAGTCCCTCGAAGGCCTGTTGCATGCGGAAAAAGGCATACTGCATGGCCCAGTCGAAAAACGGCCGGTCTTCTTCGAGGCGACCCTCAGCTTCAAAGCGCCGTAGGGTAGCGGTAGCCAGATACATCCACGAAAAGATATCAGCAAAACGGCCTGTAAGCTTTTCCTTTCGCTTAAGGTTACCGCCCAGCACGGCCATAGCCAGATCGGCCAAGAAGGCAAACGAGGCCGAAGCCCAAGCCAGTTTCTGCGCATAGCGGGCAGCTGGTCCAGAAACGCCCGTGCGCGCTAGCCGACCACGCGTCAAGCTGAGCAGCAGTGCGCGGGCGCTGTTGCGCACCACCAGGCCAACATGGCCCCAGAACGCCTCGTCAAACGCCTGCACATCTCCTTGAGCTAGGGCATTGATTTCTTTGTAGGCATATGGGTGGCAGCGGATGGCCCCCTGGCCGAAAATCATCAATGTGCGCGTTAGGATATTCGCGCCTTCGACCGTGATTCCAATCGGCGTCGCAATGTACCCATGGGCCAGCAGGTTACGTGGTCCTCGGGAAATGCCGTTCCCGGCCAAGATATCCATCCCATCGTTGATCACCTGGCGGCCGAGCTCAGTCGTGTTGTACTTCATGATGGCTGAAACCACAGCTGGCTTGGCGCCACGATCCAGCCCACCACACGTGTAGACCCGTGCAGCTTCAATCAGGTAGTTGAACCCCCCGATGCGGGCCAGCGGCTCTTCAATGCCTTCAAACATCCCAATAGGCAATCCAAACTGCCGCCGCACCTTGGCATGCGCCGAGGCAACGCGGTAGACCAGCTTAACCCCACCGGCCGATGATGCAGGCAGCGAGATGCCTCGTCCAGCTGCCAATGATTCCATCAACATGCGCCAGCCTTTGCCAGCCCACTGTGGCCCGCCAATAATCGCATCGATGGGAACGACGACGTCGTGCCCTTCAACGGGTGAGTTGTAAAAGGGCACGCCGAGGGGGTCATGCCGCATGCCTAGTTTCACGCCCGGCGTACTGGTGGGAATGAGCGCACACGTGATGCCCACGTCCTCACCTTGGCCCAGCAAGTTTTGCGGATCACGGAGTTTAAAGGCTAACCCCAGCACGGTTGAAATGGCAGCCAGCGTGATGTAGCGCTTTTGCCAGTTCAAGCGCAAGTAAAGCTGGCCATCTTCACCACGAAACACTATCCCGGTAGCCTGGATAGCGCCTGCGTCCGATCCAGCTCCAGGTTCCGTCAGGGCAAAAGCAGGGATTTCCTCGCCACGCGCTAGCCGCGGCAGATAATAATCGCGTTGCGCTGGCGTTCCGTAGTGAATCAGCAGTTCGGCCGGTCCAAGCGAATTTGGCACCATCACGGTTGTAGCCAAGGGACCGCAGCGCGAGGCCAGCTTTTGCACCACGGCGCTATTGGCCAGGGCCGAGAAGCCTAAACCACCGTAGGCTTTGGGAATGATAATGCCAAAAAACTTGTGCTCTCGGATAAACTGCCACACCTCAGGCGGCAAGTCGCGCCGTCGCCAGACGTCCCAGTCGTTGACCATGCGGCAGAGTTCTTCAACCGGACCTTCCAGAAAGGCGCGCTCTTCTTCGGAAAGCGATGGATAGCTTGTTTCACGCAGTAAGCGGTGAAAATTGGGCTTGCCGGCAAACAGCTCACCCTCAACCCACACGGTACCGGCTTCAATGGCTGTGCGCTCGGTGTCCGAAATTTTAGGCAAAAAGCCCGAGGTCCTCAGCAGGTTCATCAGGGGCTTAGAGAGGAATGCCCGCCGCAATGGCTTTAGGTTGAACGCAATGGCCAGTACGCCGAAGACCACCCAAAGCCAAACAGGTGCCGCCGTGCCATAGAGCACAACAGCCACGGCCAGCGTCCATAGCCCCAGCGGTGCACCCGTAAACGCCAGCGTCAATGCGCCCGCCAGTACCAGCAGCACAACCCAGCCAGCACCTATAGGCTCCAAAAAATGATAAAACGGTAGGTTCATAGTACCCTCCGTGTATGCTTGGCAGTTGGTGCCTTAGAAACTCAGCGTTGCAGGTTTTCGATAAGGCCGGCCGCGCCCATGCCCCCTCCTACACACATGGTACACAGACCGTAGCGACCACCCCGCCGCCGCAACTCGTAGAGTAGCGTAGCCGTCAGCTTCGTACCGGTGCAGCCCAGCGGATGCCCCAGTGCAATCGCACCGCCGTTGACGTTCACCTTCTCCTCGTCGAGGCCAACTTCACGTATGACCGCCAGGGCCTGTACAGCAAACGCCTCGTTAAGCTCAATGAGGTCGATGTCTTTAAGCGACAGCCCCGTTTGCTTAAGTACTTTGCGAATGGCTTCCACCGGACCAATACCCATGATCTCGGGTGGCACGCCTGCCAACGCAAAGCCAATCAGCCGCCCCAAGGGCTCAACCCCAAGCTCACGCACCATACGCTCGCTCATTACCACAGCAGCTGCCGCTCCGTCGGACTTCTGCGAAGCGTTTCCGGCTGTAACCGTACCGTTTTGCTTAAAAACCGGCCGCAGCGCGGCCAAAGCCTCTAAGCTGGTGTCGCGACGCGGTCCTTCATCGATACGAACTTCTTTTTCCTCCAGGCGCGTTTGCCCATTGTCGTAGACCACCTCACGCACCCGAACCGGCACGATCTCCTCGTCAAACCGTCCCCCATCAATGGCTTCAACAGCCCGCATATGCGAACGCAACGCAAAGCGGTCGGCCTCCTCGCGCGAAATGCCGTAGCGCTCAGCCAGATTTTCGGCCGTAAGACCCATCGACAGGTACACATCGATGTCGCGCGCCACCAATTCAGGATCGGGCTGAAAGAAAAAACCACTCATGGGCACTTGGCTCATCGACTCCGTACCCCCAGCGACCACAACATCGGCATAGCCTGCAACAATAGCCTGCGTGGCCATGGCAATCGTTTGCAGACCCGACGAGCAAAAGCGGTTAACGGTGGCGCCTGGAACGCTATCCGGTAAGCCGGCTTTTTGGGCAACGATGCGACCAAGGTTCATGCCCTGTGGGCCTTCCGGGAAAGCGCACCCCATGATCACATCGTCAATCAATTCCGGCTCCAGGCCTTTGACGCGGCGAATGGCTTCGCGCACGGCAATGGCGCCTAGCTCTTCTGGACGAACGTTGCGCAACGCCCCCTTTTCGGCTTTACCCACCGGCGTGCGCACAATACTAACGATATAGGCTCCGTTGGCTTGCATGGCTTGCGTGCTTTTTGGCATCAGTTGCGGAGTGGTTTGTTGGTTTGGAGCAGGTGCAGGATGCGCTCTTGCGTTTTAGGCTGCCCCAAAAGATGCAGGAAGACTTCACGCTCTAAAGCAAGTAAATAGTCTTCGGAGACCTCCTGTGGGTGCGTCAGCGCACCTCCGGTCATTACATAGGCGAGCTTTGAGGCCAGATACTGATCGTACTCGGTGATAAAGCCCCCTTTGCGATACTGATCAACGCCCACCATAAGCGCTGCATATCCCGGCTGGCCTAGCACTTTAACCCTTGTGGGCCTAACGGGCGGCGCATAACCTTGCTCAGAAAGACGAATGACCTCTTGCTTTGCTGCGTGGAAGCGCCGGTCTTCGTGCATCACGATGCAAGCGTGCGCAGGCAAAAAGCCCATCGCTTGCGCCTGCCGAGCGCTGGTGGCTACCTGAGCCATTGCGATGGTCTCAAAGTATTTGCGGATCCAGGGCAGGATCTCGCTGGGATGACCACTGGGCGCCTGCTCGGCTGCTTTGATCGTTAAGCGCGTCGTACCTGTACCGGCCGGAATTAAACCCACACCCAATTCGACCAGCCCTAGGTAGCTTTCCGCAGCAGCTACGGGATGAGGACAAGCCATAACCATCTCACAGCCTCCACCCAACGCGCGTTGATGGACGCACACCACCACCGGCTTAGTAGCATAGCGCACCCGCTGAATCACGGCTTGAAACTGCTCGAGAAACATCTCGAGCAGCTTGAAGTCCTGCTGAGCTACAGCCATCACCACTTCGCCCAAATTGGCCCCTACAGAAAAATGGCGACCTTCGTTACCGATTACCAGCCCGCGGAGATTAGGATCGTTTTCAACGCGATCGATCACTTCGGCCAGGCCTTGCATCACCCACTGGCCTAGGGCATTTGCTTTAGAGCGGAATTCGTAGAGCACCACGCCATCGCCTAAGTCCAGCAACGCGGCTTCTTCGTTTTTCCAAAGTGTACGCTTTGGATCGGCCTTGAGGACAGCAAGCCGAATCTCATCTCCGGGAAGCGGATCTTCTTCGTACCGTCCCTCACTTGGACGGTACACCAGCAAGCGGCCGTTTTCCTGTTTGTAAAACGATGCCCCTTCTTGCTGGGCCATGACCGTCACCCAATCAGGCAAGGTCAATCCCAGGCTACGGCAATCCTCCACTACACGGCTAACGCCCAAGGCATCCCAAATTTCAAACGGCCCTAGCTCCCAGCCAAAGCCCCAACGCATAGCCCGGTCGACGTCAGCCGGGTTTTCGGTGATTTCCGGAATGCGGTGGGCGGCATAGGCCAACAGGTCGAGCGTGGTGACGCGGAAAAACGTTCCCACACGGCCCGAGTCCTCGTAGAGTGCCCGAAGACGCGCCCGCAAGTCCGCAATTGCCTTAAAGCGCTCCAGGTCACCCAGGTTGAGCGGCCGCGGCGGTTCATACTGGCCTGTGGCCGGATTAATCGACTTAATCTGGCCATTTTCTTTTTTGTAGAACCCTGCACCGGTTTTTTGTCCTAGCGCTCCTTGAGCTACCAGGGTCTCTAGCAACGCAGGTGGTTTAAAGGCTTCACGGTTTTCATCCCCAGGAACCTTTTCGTACAGATTTCGGGCAACATCCAGCATGACATCGAGCCCAACCAGGTCGGCTGTGCGAAATGTGGCCGACTTGGGCCGGCCCACCAGAGGCCCTGTAAGGGCATCAATTTCTTCAATCGTGTACTGTCCTTCCAGAAATTGCCTCATCACCCGCATCATGCCATAGACCCCAATACGGTTGGCAATGAAGTAAGGCACGTCATGCGCCACTACAATGCTCTTGCCCAGATAAAAACGGGCAAAGTGCGCCACGCGACCCAGAACCTCGGGATCGGTATCGGCCGTGGGAATCAGCTCGAGCAGCTTGAGATAGCGTGGCGGGTTGAAAAAGTGCGTGCCCAGAAAGCGACGTCGAAACGTTTCCGAGCGGCCTTCGGCAATCTCACGAATAGGCAAACCACTGGTATTTGTGGAGATCACCGCATCCTCTCGAGCAACACCTTCTACGCGAGCCATCACCTGCCGCTTGATATCCAAGCGCTCGACCACAGCCTCGATAACCCAATCGGCTTCACCGACGTGGTCAAAGTGTTCCTCGAAGTTGCCTAACCGAATGCGCTGTTTGGCTGCCTCATCAAAGAAAGGATCGGGCTTTAGCGCAAGTGCTTTGCGAAATTGCTGCTCGACAATGGCATTTTTGGGCCCTTCAGGTGGCGCAATGTCCAACAACCAGACTTCTAAGCCCGCATTGACCAAGTGGGCTGCAATTTGGGCACCCATAGTCCCTGCACCCAGCACCGCCGCCTTGCGAAAAGGTCGGAAGCGCCACGGCTCAAGGCGCGCCAGTGTTTTTAAAGCAACCGTAGAGGTTTCCATAGGATCTTCCTGTTAGGTTCAAGCCAACCCAAGAGCTATTTTCCTAAAAGCTTTTTGACTTTTTCTACTCCCTGCCCAGTGTAGTGGTCTAAGCTGTTCACGGCCGCTGATGTTGCCCAGCCCATGTTCACCCCCGACCGTTACCTTCCTTGGGCAATTAAGATGGCCCCATGTGCATACAAGCGCATCTTGTGGCCTCTTAAAACACATCCAATGCCTAGCTGCAGCAACACCTGATGCTTGCCTCCAAGGCAGCGTTGATGCGTTCATGGCCCCTTAGAAGGTTGACGGGGTAGATTCCTGTTCAGCTTCCGACGCACTTCCTTCATAGAGCGCCCGGATTTGGTCTGCGTACCGTTGGTAAAGCACGGAGCGCCGCACTTTGAGCGTGGGCGTCAGCGTGCCCGTTTCAATCGAAAGGCGCTCTGGCACCAATACAAAGCGCTTGATCTGCTCCCAAGGGTCCATACCCTCGTTGGCGCGATCAACGATTTCCTGGTAGACGGCCAAGATCTTGGGTTCTTGGACCAAGGCCTCTAGCGGACGGTTGGTGTCAAGCCCTAGCCGCTTAGCCAAGCGGCGAAGCGCTTCCTCTTCAGGAAAAAGAAGCGCGGCCGTAAACTTATAACCTGGACCTACAACCAGTGCCTGCTCGACAAGGGGATCGGCCGTCAAGCGTTGCTCTAGCGGTTGCGGCATCACGTATTTGCCGGTCGAGAGCTTAAAGAGGTCTTTTTTACGGTCAGTAATGACCAGAAAGCCTTCTTCGGTGAAGTAGCCAATGTCTCCAGTATGCAGCCAGCCGGCTTCGTCGATTACCTCACGTGTGCGCTCTGGGTCTTTGTAATACCCCAGCATCACGTGCGGTCCACGCGTGAGAATCTCGCCGTCTTCCGCAATTTTGACTTCAACGCCTGGAATAGGCACCCCAACCGTTCCAGCCCGGTTAAGCTCAGGGCGGTTATAGGTGATCACTGGACTGGTCTCTGTAAGGCCGTAGCCTTGTAGGATCGGAATGCCAGCTGCAGCAAAAATGTTGGCCAGCTCAGCCGAAAGCGCTGCTCCCCCAGCAATGATAAAGCCAATGCGTCCACCCAATGCTTCGCGCCATTTGCGATAGACCAACCGATCGGCCAAGCGAAGCTGCCAGCGATAGAGGCCGCGCGGCGTTTGGCCCAGCTCATACCGCTGGGCCAAGCGAAGTGCCCAGCGAAAAATGCGGCCCCTTAGGCCAGGCATCGTAGCAGCCCGCTCCACCAAAGCACCATAGATCTTTTCCAGCACGCGCGGCACCGTAGCAAATGTGGTTGGGCGCACCAGGCGCAACGCCTCGCGCAGCGCCTCTGGCGTGGTAAAGTAGATGCTGGTGGCATAGTAGAGATAGCCGTAAAAGAGCGTGCGCGCGAAAACATGCGTCATGGGCAAAAAGGAAAGCGCCACTTCACCTTCAGCTCCAGGACGATAGGCTTTGATACCGCTAAAGGACGTGAGCGCGTTGAAAGATAGATTTTCGTGCGAGAGCATCACCCCTTTGGGCTGGCCTGTAGTGCCACTTGTATAGATGATGGTAGCAAGGTCGGAGGGTTGGATCTGCGTCCGCAGGCGTACCACTGCTTCTGGATCTGCAGCCCGCCGACGCTGACCTTCGGCCATGAGTTCGGCAAACGTATGCAAGGGCCGTCCTTCGACTGTTGAAACGTTTACCCCAGTGGCATCAGCCACTACCACGTGCGTCACCAAAGGGAGCGTACGCAGCAGCGAGGCGATATGCTCGAGCCGCTCTTGGTTAGAAACGACCAGCACGCGCGCCTCGGCATGCGCTATCACGTAGTGGATCGACTCGGGCGCATGCGTTAGGTAAATAGGCACGTCCACCAGCCCAGCCAATAGGCAAGCCATATCGGCTAGGCAGAAATGCGCGTCGCTTTCCATAAAAAACGCCACGCGATCGCCACGCGCCAGCCCAAGGGTTTGCAGTCCCAGCGCTAACGCTTCGACCTGATCGACAAAGTCGTGCAACGAAAGCGGCTGCCACTGGCCCAAACCCACAGGCTGATTTAGGAAGTGGGGATTGTGGTAGCGCGCCTGTGCTTCGTAGAGCACATCCACAAGCGTTTTGCCACGTATAGATACGCCCGTATCCGGGGGTGCCGTGTAGATCCGCTCATTCATGACAGAAAGCGCTTCCGTTTATGCAATCACTCACGGATGATCCTGCAACGACAATGCCGAAGCCTGCATGCCATGGAACAAGACACGCAAGGTGGCTGCAATCAGCGCCTCTGGGGCAATCCGTACATCTACCCGTCGCGCCAGCAACAGCGAAACCACGCCATGCAGCGCCGCCCAAGCAGCACTAGCCACTACGCGCGCGTCGGAGATTTGAAACACCCCCAGCGCCTTGCCCTCTTCCAGGGCCTGCACCGAAAAATCCAGGCAACGCCGCGCTCGACGATATTTTTCCGGCGGATAACGCTCCATATGCTCCGGATGGAGCAAAAACATGATTTCGTAATACTCCGGATGCTCCAAGCCAAAAGCCACATAGCGCCTCCAAAGCGCTTCCAGGCGCGCAACCGGATCTACATGCCGAACGGCCTCTGCACGCAAAGCCTCATAAAGCATCCCAAAACCTTCATCAATCAGCGCATGTACCAGCGCGTCTTTGTTTTGAAAGTACAGGTAAATGGCGGTGGAACTGCATCCAATGGCCCGAGCAATTTTGCGCATAGAAAGATGCCCGTAGCCCTCCGTAATCAAAAGGGCGCGTGCCGCATCCAAAATGCGCCGCTGCAACGATCCGTCTGAAGCTGAGCCCGTCATCACGTCTACAAGGTTAACGGTGTTAAGTAAACACAAAAAAAATTTTTTGTCAAGTTTGTTCTTGTGCGTGGCTGCTTAAGACATATGCAGGCCTGTGCTAGACCCGTCGGACAGCGATGTTACCCAGGCCAGTTTCCACCTGCAGTGTAGGTCCGCCGCCATTTACCTCACCATGGGCTGAGGCGCTAATCCAACTGCGGTCAACGTGCACTGCAAAGTCGGTCGAAATGGACCCAATCCCTGTGGAAGCCCTAAGTGTAAAGGCGGCATTTGAGCCTACGTAGATCGTCACATTGCCTGCACCCGAGCGACACCGGCTGTCTTTGGTTGGAGCAGCAGCCCATTCAACGGTAATGTTTCCAGCACCTGTATTGAGCTCAGCACCCCCCATCAGACCTTTAGCCGTAATGTTGCCCGCGCCGGTCTCAGCCCGCAAGTATCCTTCAAGATTATGGGCCTCCAGGTTACCCGCACCGGTCTTTATCTCCACAGTGCCGCGCAGGTTGTGTAGCGATATATTGCCCGCACCGGTTTGCCCCATAACCGTGCCTTCGACGTCGCGAATTTCTATGTTGCCGGCATCGCTTGAAAAAGACACTGCAAAGCGCTGGGGCACGCGCACGCGGATGCGCACCTGAACGGGACTGCGCCGGCGTCTCCAAAACGGCCCATCGCGATCGTCTGTAAGCGCCGAAGTAATGACAACCTGATTATCTTCCTGGCGCAAGTCTAGCCGATGGTGTTGCAACAAGCGCTGCGCTTCTTCGGTGCGAGCAACGTCCACGATACGGATGACTTCGACATACACCATCGACTCGGACGTTGTCACAACCTCCAAGCTGCCGCGGTCAATTTCCACGCTCAGCCGCCCTCCAGACCACACCTTAAAGGCCCGTTTGACCACGTCGGTAATCTCTTGGGCTTGTACTTGCCCTAGGCTGACAAGCCAAACCAGAAAGCCCCAGATGAGTAGGTGCGCATGCAGCATGGTAGGTGGACAATAAAGTAGCCCAGCTGGGTTGGTTTGCAAGGCTACGAAAAATCGCAGCCTAGGTTACATTTTGGCTTCTTTTCTACCCAAGCGTTTCTAATTCACGCACGCGTAGACCATGCCATCGGTCTTTCTGCTATAAAAAACGCCTGTTGCACCGCGGCATGTAGCTTGGGATGCGGTAGGCTATCCCGCCGACACCTTACCCTAAACGCCATGAAACGCATAAAATGCAGCGTGCTGCTCGCTTGGAGCATAGGGTTTGCGTCTTTAGGCAATGGCCAACCCGCTTTTTTTAGCAACTGTGCCTACGACACCGGAAATAATGCCACGCTCATTATTCCTTTAACGGCAACGTTGGAGGTCAACGGCATGCCCCTTTCGCCGGGCAGCGAGGTAGCCGCGTTTACGCCCGACAGCCTCTGTGCTGGTGTGGCCATCTGGGACGGTGTGCAACCCCTTGTGCTCACGCTCTGGGGAGACGATCCATTCATTACCCCCGACACGAAAGAAGGCTTTGCACCGGGCGACACGATTCAGCTGGCCGTGTGGGATAAGGCCTCTGGACGCCATTTCCATAGGGCTAACGGACGCTTTGACGTGCGCTATGCTTCTGGAGATATTCTGTCAGACAATGGGCACTACCAACCTGATGCCCTCTACCGCATTGACGTGCTCACAGTCCATCCAATCGCACCTACAGCGCTGCAGGCTGACCAGCTACCCACGGGCGCTTACCTACATCCTCCTTATCCCAATCCCTTTAGGCGACAAACCACTTTGGCGATGGTTTTACCTCAACCTATGCATGTGCACCTGGCCGTATATACCTTAGCCGGCCAAGAAATCGCTCGCTTGGCAGAAGGCCCCCTACCTGCCGGCATACACTACATCTCCTGGCACCCCAAACAACTTGCTGCAGGCCTGTATCTGCTACGCCTCACAACCAACCAAACCGCGCAGACACACCTGCTAAGCTACTTACCCTAAACCGCACGAACCTCAATTAGCCCTTGAGCCTCTAGGTTGCGCAGCAAAGCCAGCACGTCGCTGGCGCATTGCTCCAGCGTAACCTCGTACTCCTCAAGCAAAACAGCACAAACCTCCTGCACACTACGAGGCTCCTGTATAAGCTCCCAAATGCGCGCACCCACCGGGTCCAAACCATAGTAAACCCCATTGCGCAAATTCAAAATCACTACCTCATCGCCCAACTTCGACGAAACCTGATCCGAAGATGCCACCACAATAGCGTTCATGCTGAGTAGGGTGCGCTCCATAGACTGACTGTCGGTAGAAAAAGGCTTAAAGATCACTGCAACAGAAACTACAACTTGCAAAAAGCCTCCGGCAAGGAATCTTGCGTAGCCGTCTGAAGTGCACCTTCAAAATGCTGGCGCATCTGACGCTGCCAGGAAGCTGCGTAATGTCCGTTTAGGGCCAAAAGCTCGTGGTGCGTACCTCGTTCAATCACACGCCCTTCATCCATGACATAAATTAGATCCGCTCGCATAGCGGTCGTAAAGCGATGCGTGATAATCAGGGCAGTGCGACCATGCACCAGCCGGCCAAACCGATCCATCCATTCCGCTTCGGTCCAGGAATCCATAGCACTCGTCGGCTCGTCGAGGACCACAATCGGTGCCTGCCGGTAAAATGCCCTTGCCAGTGAAACCCGTTGCCACTCTCCACCGCTAAGTTCCACGCCCTCTTCAGAAAACCATTTCCCCAGGAGCGTATCGTAGCCCTGCGGCAGTTTACGCACGATTTCATCGACCATAGCGCTCCGGGCAGCCTCTTCAATGGCTTCAGGGGTAGGCGGCGTTTTAATATCTCCCAGGAAGATGTTGCGCGCTACGGTGTCCTGATACGGCACCGGAAACTGAAACAGCACGGTGATCGCATCGAGCAGCTCACGCTTTCGAAACTGCCGCAGGTCTATCCCATCGATGGTAATCCGTCCTTCATCAGGATCGTAAAACCGGCACAGCAGCTTGATCAGTGTGCTTTTGCCCGCTCCATTGGCGCCCACAACCGCAACGGTCTTGCCTGCTGGGATGAACAACTCAAGTGCCTTCAGCGCAGGCTGCTGGCTACCTGGATAACGAAACGTAACCTGCTCAAAGCGGATACCTTCCCGAAGCCTTCTAGGTACGGGCACGGGGCGATCGGGCTCAGGAAGCCGCGTGGGAATTTCAAGAAACGTAAACAAGTGCTCCAGGAAAAGCGTGTTGGCATACATCTGTCCCGCGCTACCCAAAAGCGCGCGCATGAGTCCCTGGCCCTGATTAAACGCTTGGTAAAAAAGCGCCAAGTCGCCGAGTGAAGCTAGCCCGCGGAAAGCCCGCCCAATCATCCATACCATCACCAGCGCTGTAGCCACTAAACCGATCAGGCCTGCGCCGAAATTGGCCAGTGCTTGCTGACGCATCAAGCGTAGTCGACCCTCACGCAATCGCTGCCGCACCTGCTGGTAGTTTTGCCGAAAATAATCAGCCAGGTCAAACACCCGCACCTCTGGCGCAAAAAAAGCCATGGTAAGCATCCGGTCGAAGTAGCCCGCCTTGCGCTGCTCCGACGTATGCGCCTTCCACCAAGCATGCTCGCGTTGGTGATGCCGCACCACAACCACCAATGCCGGCAGCGTGCTCACCAAAAGCGCCAAAGGTAACCAAGCGCTGTAATGGACCAAAATAGCAGCAATGCTAAGGAGCGTAACGCTGTTTTGCAGCAAGCTGCCCAGGTTGTCTAAAAGCGAAAGCGAGCGGCTAGAGGCTTCGCTATTGGCCCGCTCTAGGTGATCGTAGTAGTCAGGATTGTCATAGAAGGCTACATCAACCGCAGCGGCTTTGGCATGGATAAGGTTCTTGACGTAATCCAGCACCTGCTCTGCCTGAGCCGTGCGAATCCATGCAATTAGCCCATGGAGCCCTTGCGAAAGCAGCAGCACTACGCCCATTAGCCCCGCAGGCCAAAGCACCGGCTGGATCGTAGCCCACGATAACCCCATGCCTACTGCCGCCGCCACAGCATCGACCACGTGCTTGGTTAGGTATACTGTGGCGGCCGGCAGCACCCCACTTAGTAACAGCAAAAGAACCCACCCTAAGGTCCAGCGACCTGTGGCTTGAAGGATCAGCTGAAGGGCTTGCGCCACATAGGAGGCCTTCTTGCGGGCCGTCTGCACCACCAAGCCCAACCTAAAAAGTCGCCGCAGCATATGGATGGATCAACGCTCCCCTGCAAGCTTGATGGAAAATAACTTGCGGCCTCCTTTTTTCCTAGTGCCCTGCTTAGAGCCCACTCAAATTCGGCCCTCCAAGCGGTATCGGCTGATTCGTCCCCCCATTGCCTGAATTAGGTCCCGGCGGCCAGTTCGGGGGACGCCAGTGAGGCGGCTTCCAATTAAAAGGAAGCCATGGGGGATTGCCAAAGCCTGAGCCCGTAATCACCTCCACAGAACCAAACGACACCAGGGCGGGACGTGACCATGGCTTTTTCGCGTACTGCATAACAACCTCCGCGAAAGGTACAACAGGAATAAACTACTTTTACAACATACCCCTCCCCTTTCTGCAGAGCGTACGTTCTCTACCTCCTCACTCATGCGCTTTTGGCGCAAGCCAATGGCGCATTCTTTAAAAAAGCATCCCCATCTTTGGGGATGGGGATGCGGAGGAAAACAGGAACAGCTTAAGGAGTGCCGCACCTTAACTTTTTTTCTTAGTGATGGCAATCACTCAAAGTCAAGGCATGCACATCTCCTTTGCCACCCTGCTTACCCAGGTAACATGGGCCTCGCTGGTGCGTCACTTCTTCCACCTTGCCGTGAATGACTAAGGTGGGGGCACTCCACGTGCGTTTGGCCTTCATAGCGGCACCTTTAAGATTGGGTTTGAGAAAACAACTGTTTATAGGATCTTAAAATTTTTGGCATTGTGCGTACGTATTCTGCCATGCTTGCGATGCGTCTTTGGCGCATGTAGCTAGGCAGATGCAATCACATTCGCCGCGTGCCCTTTGAGCCACGCATCGAGGATCAAAAGAAGATATAGCATAAAATCAGCGTTCCCGTTCTGCTCTGGGGGCCGCTGTGCCTGTGTCCACAACGCCTGTAACGCTTCCGCTGTCACAAAAGGCGCTAGCTGCACAGGTTCCTCGAGCAGTGCCTTAATGCGCGCGTGCTCATAGCGCAGCAATCCTTGATGAAAACCAAATCCTATGTTAGACTTACTGGCGCGCCATTGCACTTCAGGTGGCAGGATGCCTTCCAGAGCCCGCCGCAACACATAGCGCGGCCAACCCTGGCGAAACTTCATTTCAATCGGAATGCGCAGGCTCAGTTCGATCAGGCGTCGATCAAAAAAGGGCATGCGTTCCTCAATACCTTGAAGACCATTAAGTGCATCCGAAAATTCCAAGACCCACTGCCATAGGCCCCTCGTTAGTCCTTGCCAGTGAGCCGCAGCAGGTGAACTTTGGCCAGAAGCAGCAGCTGCGCCATTACGTCGCATCCAGGCAGCCAGCCGCGGCGAGAGTACGGGTGCATCGACGGGTTGTTGACGGCCGCGCCACTGTTGCCAGCGGCGAAACACAGGCTTGGGTACATGTGGCCACAGACCGTGAATACGTAGCAGTTCTGAAGCAGGCAAGCCATAGGCCTGCTTGAGCCAGCGCACGGCTTTATACAAACGAAGCCACTGGTGCTGTCGGCCCCAAGTGGTCAGGGCTGGACCTGCAAACTGCCGTGCAATGGCTGCCGATGGCTTACCCAGATGTGCGGCAAAGGCATCGGCTTCTTGCTTGAAGGTCGCCCATTGCCCGTCTTGGAACAGCCACGTTAGTCGTTCCCAGGCATGCAGCACTACACTGTCGCCGTCGACGCCGTCAAGCATCACCCGCACGCCATCTCGCTGGGCAAGCTGAGTAAACCCCCACAGGAAATGATAATTCGATGCAAAAAAAGGCTGGCCATAGTAGTCCAGGATCGTTTCCAGGGCCACCAATGGGCTTTCAAATTCAGGTCGAAAGAAATGCGGGGCGATGTTTGGGTAGCGCCGATGCACGGCCTCCACGTAGGCCCGTTCATCCATGGCGGGCCGTTGCGCTTCGGGAAGGTCTGGGAAAATGGCCGAGTAGGTGTGAAGTGGTTGGTCCCTGAGTAAGAAAGCAGCCATGCAAGATACCGACGATGAATCCAGTCCACCACTGAGCTGCGATCCCACGGGAGAGCGGCTTCGCAGCCGACAGCGGACTGCCTCTTCAAAAGTAGCGCGAAAGGCCTCGGCATATGCTTCTTCGGTGCCTAAGCGTAGTTCTTCAAAGTTGGGTTGCCAGTGCTGCCAGATCTGCAATCCTTGTTTGTCTACTTGCAGGGCATGTCCTCCTGGAAGCCGCCGCAGTGCGGCATAAAAGGTTCGTTCTTTTTCACTATCGATTTGCTGCGCCAAAAAGCGCAAAATCATTTCTTCGTCGATCTCTTGGGGCACGCCAGGCAGCTGGCGCAGTGCAGGAAGCAAGGTGCAAAAGGCAAAGCGACGGCCATCATAAAGATAGTAGAAAGGCCGGACGCCCATGCCATCCCGGGCAGCAAACAGTCGGCGCGCCAGCCGATCCCAAATCGCAAACGCAAAGTCGCCAATAAGTCGATCAGGGCACTCGGTACCCCAGCGCTGGTAAGCGGCCAAGATCAACTCGGCGTCGGTGATAGGAACCCTTTCCGCGCGGGCATGCAGTCCCAGCGTTTTTAAAAGTTCCTCGCGATTATCGATGCGCGCATCTGCTACCAGGACCAAGTTCCCCTCTGGAGCTACAAGAGGCTGCTGCTCGTGCAGCGACTCTGGGGTTGTGCAGAACCGCCAATGTGCTAGTAGTACCGAGCCATCCTGCCAGCGGTTGTGGCCGTCTGGTCCTCGGTGACGCAGCAGGTCCCAGGCGGGCTGAAGCGTTTCGGTGTCGACCGGCTGCTCATCGAAATGAATCAACCCAAAGATAGCGCTCATGCGGTCTCTTGCTGACGTTGCATAAAGGCTTCTACTGCTGCAACTACTTCGGGCAGCAATTCTAGTCTGGGAGGGCGTTCTAAGACGAATAAAGGGACGTAGCGTGCCAGGGAGCCCACTTGTTGCAAGTGGCGGGCCGAGGCTTGGGTTTCTTCTAGAAGGGAGCGGGTGTAGGTATGGAGCAAAAGTTCCACAAAAGCTTCTTGTCCGCTTAAAGGTCGAATCCTCACGTGCTCACCAATGCGCAGGGTAAAAAGTGCACTTAGAGGTAAGGGATGGGCCACGCCTTCTGACAAACGGGCTACCCGTTTTTCAATGATGGGGTGCACCCGGGGCAAGCCGTCGGTTTGCATTTTGAGGGCTTGTTCGAGCGCATCAGGCCATAGCTTAAGCTGCGGATAGGCAGGCAACACGAGGGGAGGACCATCGGGCTGCTCCTGCAGCACAAGCACGTCGTCGGTCACCAGGGGATAGCCTTGGGCATGTAGTGCAGCGGCCATAGTCGACTTACCATGCCCTTTTTCGGCAATAAAGGCTACTACGCGCTCACCGATGGCCACAGCGCTGGCGTGTAGGACTAAATGCCCCCGCTGATGCATGAGGATGCCCAGCCCAATGCCTAAAATCAACACGCGCAGCGTTTCATCTGGGAGGTCTTGGGGCACGTCGAACGTAATTTTTTGGCCTGCCTCAATGCGCAACAGTCCAACCTGGTCATAGATGAGCAACGCTTCGGTAGGCGTCACACGCAGGCGATTACCGCGGCGCTGGAGCCCATCGGCCAGCGGCGCAAGCTCGTCGCGGTAGATGTAGACGTCCCCTTCGGCCGGGGCAACCGGCTTGAGCTCAGGCAGTGGCACTTCGGAGCATAGGTGCAGACCGTAGACCGTGTAGTGAAATGGCCAAGGTCTACTGTGAACGGTCGATACCGACATATCAGGCTGCCTATCTTCTGGAGATTTCAAGCTAATAGGACCGCTGCGCCTTACGGATACGCTATCGGCGCATCTGTAGAACAAGTTTTGGCATATGCCAATGCTGGGCGCCAGCGCAAGCGGGCAATGACTGGGCGGTGATCTGAAAGTCTTGTTGCAGGCACGTCTCCTTCTAACACTTCCCATTCTGGACTTACCAGTACATGATCGATGCGCACTAGGGGACGCGTCGAAGGCCACGAAGGCGCTGCAACACCACCTAGGCGTCCAGCTGCTCGTAGCCCTCGGGCAAGATGCCCATAGAACCACTGGTCAGGTGTACTGTTGAAGTCTCCGCTTACAATGACCGGCAGCTGCTCTTGGTCGATCCACGCGCGAAGCTGCCGTACCTGCCGCGCGCGTTCCAGCATGGCCTGGCGATAGGCCCTAAGCCACCGACGCCAGGTGGCAGGATGCTTCCAGCCGCCATGGCGCATCACTTCCCAGGGTTTAACAGGCCCGTATGACTGCAGTCGCACGTTGTAGTGCACAAAAGGCCGACCTTCCCAGCAGAGCGTGCTGCGTACCGCCTGATAGATCAGGGCATCGGTATCTTCAGCCAGAGGGTGGATTTGCTGTGCCAATACAGGCAAGCGTGTCAAGGTAACCACTTCAGCAAAAAGGGGCCCTATCTCAAGATCGGGCTTCGAAGGCAAATAGCCCTGACGCTCGACCAGAGGGTTCAGGTGGGCCACAAGCCGCAGCGAGGTACGCTGTCCTGGGCGTAAATACCACCAGATACCCACTTCCTGAAAGCCCATAAGCTGCGGCCGGTAGCGTGCCACAAGCACGGCTAGAGAGTCGGCAAGCGCAGGTCTTCGGCTATCGGGAATGTTGTAGGTCATGACCACGAGCGTGTCGCGTGCAGCATCTGCCCTAGACCATCCTGAAAGATGCTCGTGGCGCAGTAGGTACAGTCCAATAGCGATGAGCACACTTGCCAGGTGCGTCCAAGCACGTACCCAGGCTAAACCTATCGCCCAAACGACGAGTAGGGCAACCCATATGGGCAAGCCTACAGCTAACAATTGCAGCCACCAGGCGAATTCTGGCGGAATCCAGTAGGCAGCATAGCTCAAGCCAAACCATGCGAGCACGCCTACACTCCCCCAACGCCATAGCCTATTGAGACGCTGCGTTCGCCTGTTCATTGCTATGGTGCTTTGGTTTATTTATGGCATACTGGCGTCATTCGCCTGTTGCCGAGGCTAAAGCTTGCGCCTCAGGCGCTGGCTTTTTCAACCGAACGCGCTCTAGAACAGTCTGCCAGGCATGAAGGGCCAACGTATCGGGCAACTCCACATCGTCGAAATGGATCAATTCGCCAGCATCGACGTCCCGCGTGAGCACCGCGTTGGCCAAAAGGCCTATGGGTACATGATCTGGCTCATCTAAAATGCGAATAGCTTCTCCGCGTACCTCGAAGCTCCCTATGCCACGCTCAATGCGGGTCCCTTTGGCTAGCCGCCGTTTGGCAACGGCGGCTACGCTAATCCGCGGATAAGCTGTGTTGTTCAGCAAGATGCGCTGTTCGAAAAGCACACGTCGGATGGTTTTTTGGATTTCTAGGTGGCACAGGTGGAAGGGCTGTAGGAGCACGTAGTAGGGTCCATCCCCCAATTTGAGGTACTGCAGATAATCCCGCTGATACTCGTCGTGCTCGGCGGCAATAAACACGCCAGCTGGGGCCCCCGGCGAAAGCACATAGTCGCTGATTGGATGCCCTAAACGACGAGCGCCGTCGGCCAGCATGCGCGCGCCTGCTTCTACATCGGGCGAAGGGATGCCCAGCATGCCGCGCACCGCAATATCGGCACCTAAGCCGTTGGCCACCAGGGCCTGCTCGATTTGCACTTTGGTGCCGTCGGTAAAAGCCGTTACCTGTGGTAGCGTGATGCCTTGCTTGCGCGCCCAGAAATGCATTTCTTCGGGCGTAGGATTATGATTTAGAAAGCGCTTGATGTTGCCGTAAACTAGTGGCCGAAAGCCCATTTGCAGGATGTTTTCTCGAAGCGCTGCCAAACAGCCCGGCTGGTCGCCTTCAGCTTCGGTCAGCAGGCCGCGGT
Organism: Rhodothermus bifroesti; assembly: GCF_017908595.1. Taxonomy (NCBI): domain Bacteria; kingdom Pseudomonadati; phylum Rhodothermota; class Rhodothermia; order Rhodothermales; family Rhodothermaceae; genus Rhodothermus; species Rhodothermus bifroesti. Next base: position 324,910 of record NZ_JAGKTL010000002.1, on the reverse strand, counting down.
CCACAAAATAAGACCCTGTGGTCACGTGGAACTCGGCATCCATCGTTACCACAGGCAAACCCGCTTGCAGCACGCGATCGACCACTTCACTTGCATGCACAACGTCCCCGCTACACTCCACGACAATATCCGAGTGCTCAATCAGGTCGTCGATGCTGTTCGTGAGCAGTTCTGGACGCGGGAAATCCTTGCGCGTCCGTGGATCGGTACGCGTAAGCACGCGCGTAACGCGCAAGTCTTTCACATGCTGCATAGCCATGACAAAACCGCGGGCGATAAAGCCGCTACCCACAACGCCAATGCGATAGGAAGCCGACATGGTTTTTCTAGGTTAGACGCGTTTTCAAGTGATTGGCTAGCCGCAAGGCGAGGGCTACAATGGTTAGGGTAGGGTTGGCAAACCCTACGGTAGGGAAAACAGAGGACCCAGTAATGTACAGATTTTTTACGCCATGCACCCGGCCGTCGGGATCTACCACACCTTCACGGGGACTGGCGTGCATGCGCGTTGTTCCCATGTGGTGAAACCCTCCGGTAATGCCGGAGGGCGGGATGCGATCTAGGGTTTCTACCTGCACGGTTCCCCAACCTTGCCGAGCCAGTTCTTGGGCTAAAAGTTGTTGTGCTTGCAGCAGACTTTCTACGTCTTGGCGGCTAATCTGCCAGTGCAGCTCCAGTCGTGGTTGGCCAAAAGCATCCTTTCTTCGAGAAAGCCGCACGCGGCTTTCCGGGTTAGGGGCCTGTTCGGTCATGTGGTGCAGGACAAAAGCCACAGGAGATTTCGTTTCCGTTTGGGATTTGGCTTTCAGCGCCAGCAGTCGCGAGGTTGCCCATGGAACAAGGCGCGGGGCATCCCGCACCAGGCGCATGAGCTGGTGTGGCAGGTGCTCAGGCCAGGTGCGATGACGTATGGCCTCACGCAGCACGCGCAGCGCTTCATATCCACCCCAGAGGAGGGGGTTATTGCGGCGCGGCAGGGCTGAACGATCCGTTGGCCAAAGGGCTACGCAATAGTTCAGCAAGCCTTCTTGTCGCACAACGGTTTCCTGAAGTGCCAGCTTGCCCATAATCCAAACACCATTGCAAGCATGTAGCCGATAAAAGCCAAGTTGAGGGATCAACTTGCGCTCCCGAGGTACAAAAACTCCGGATAAAAAATGCAGGTGTTCCATAAAAAACCGCCCCACCCGGTCATGGGCATTACCCAATCCGTTAGGCCAGGTGCGGTTAGAAAGCAAAAGCAAGCGTGCATTCTCCAATCCGCCAGCGGCCAGTACAAAGCAGCGGGCCTGCACGGTGATTTCCCGGCCGCCTGGGCATCCTACCCGTACGCTTTCTACTACCTGCCCGGTGGCATCGGTGAGCAACTCTAGCACATGTGCATGCAGACAGACGGTAACGTGTGGGTCGGCGAGCAGCTCTGGCCCATAGAAGGTGTAAAAGCGCGCTGTCTCCCCAAACTGAAACAGCGCGGTGCGCAACACTGCGCTATCCGCAGAAAGCAAGGGCTGCGTGGTGGTGCTGCTCCAGGCCTCGGGGGTATAAGGCCGTTCAGGCAGTCCAAAAAAGGTCTGTGCCTGCTGGTAGTAGGGTGCTAAGGTTTCATAACCAAAGGGCCACCCGCTCCAAGGCACGGCTTCCCGCCGCTCAAAGTCGATAGGGTCTAGTGGACGCAAGCGAACACGCGGTGTACCTGGTGCAACTTCATAATCCCAAAGGTGACTCGAGCCGCCTAAGGCACGGGCACGAGCCATATCCAGTGGGAAGTACGGATAGCCCGTAATGTCGCCACGGCTGAGGCGATGGGTCTCCGGTTCCGGTCGTTCTCCCCCTGTCTCCAACACACATAGGCCTAAACCACTACGGCGCAATGCCCAGGCCAGCGTAAGTCCTGCTATCCCTCCGCCAATAATGCACAGGTCATATGGCCCTAGCGTGTTGCCCCCGAAATCCCGGAGATCGATTTTCATGGTTTCACGTCGAGCTGAAGGCGTTCAAGCAAGATACGCACCGGTCGCACAAAGACATAAAGCAGCGAAAGCGACGAGGGCAAGCGACAAAATGCCCGGTCCTTTTCAGTGGGTGTTAGGGCCAGCTTGAGGTTATGTTTGAGGTAACCCCAGCGATGCTGCCAACGCTCACGTTCCCAGAAGTGATACCAAAACATCGGCCAGAAGGCCTTGGGATCGGCATCATCTCGGAAAATCCATTGGTGTGCTGCGCGACGCGCCATGCGTCGGGCAGCGCGGGCTTGGGCAAGTTGCTGCCGCAAGGTCTCTGGTAGAGGAGCATCCAAAACCTCCCCCGCCAAAACCAAGCCGATCTCCAAAACACGCATTACGCCCAGCTGGCGTGCCTGCGCTAAGACAAACTTCCAATCCAACTCAGGGTAGCTGCGTATCAGCTCGGCCACATCGGCCACCCAATTGAGCTTCAGCCAGCGGTGCTTGTTGCCGTGAATGACCAGGTAGAGCAAAAGGTCTTCAGGCGCCATAGTGCGCATCGGCCGACCAGCAAAGAGGGTTTGCTGGTGCCGATCCCAAACAGCCTGTGGATCGAAGGGAAGATCATAGATCGTGTAAAAAAATGCCCAGTGTAATTCAATTACAAAAGCACCGCTTTGGTGCACAAATTCAAAACCAAGCTGCGTCTTTAAAAACGCATCTTCTTCGCCTGGACGGATCGGTCGGTAAGCTGCGTAGCCCAGCGATTCGATTACAGTACGAGCTTTTGCGAAGTCTTCCCGGCATACCAACAGATCAATATCGATGTAGACGCGCGCCGAGGGATCACCATAAATCAATCCAGCTAGCGAAGGTCCCTTAAACGGAATGACTGGTACTCCTTCGGCCTCTAGACGCTCTACAACCCGCAGCAGCTCCTGTGTTTGTTGCAGATTGTTTACTGCCAAAGCCCGTGCTTCTGCAGCCAAACGCTCACGCCAAACGGGTGGGCAGACCTGTGGGCGAACCTGCAGGATGTGCCGGTAAAGCAACGCCACCAAACCATGACGCACAGCCATTCGGTAAAGGCGCTCCCAGTCTACCGGGCCATCCAGCAGCGCACCTAATTTAGCTGCAGCTGCCTTGCTGAGCGTAGTACGGGCTGCAAGAGCCAAAATCTGGGCCTCAGGATTTTCCGGAACAAAAGACATGGTCAGGACAGGGTTGGTGTCGTCAGCGCTTCCGAGGAGGGTATCGATGTAGCGGGTTTAGGATGCCTCCAGAGCTCTTCGGGATAGTTGGGAATATATCGGTTACGCAGCAGGCATCCCCGCACGGTGCGCCCCCAACGCGAAAGCGCTATACCCACTGGCCCCAGAAACGTCAGTCCTAAGCCAATCCAACCTCGCAGCAATGGCCGTAAGCGTAGCGCTCGCCGGAGCTGAGCCCGCGCTTCCTGGTGTTTTCCCAGCGTAAGCAGCGTGTTACCATAGGTAACCAGCGCGTACGCCATGCGGGATTCAAAGATAGGGTGATAGGGTGCCAGCTGTGGATCCCGTAAGAAGTGCTCGTAGCAAAACATCTCCCCTTCAAAGCCGTAAACGCGCCAGTTCCAGCTACGGCTAACTCCCCCAAGTTGCCAGCGACAGCTTGCCAAGCGCTGTGGAACGTAGTAAGCTCCCCCTCGCTGCGCGCACCGATAAAGCAACCACAAATCGACCAGGGCTCGGGCTTCATCAGCCAAAAAGGAGGGTTCAACGGTTGACCGCCGAAACAGCACCGCTCCGATAAAAATTGCGCGGTCGATAAGCGCTACACGCAGGAAATCCGATACCCGTCCTTCTACAAGCCCAGCCCGTCGCCATCGACGCGTGTTTACGTCGGTCGTATCAGGCAAGCGCTGTCCTTGAGCATCCATGACCCAATGGTCACAAAAAGCAAGTACCAAGGAAGCATCTTCCTGAAGGGGGCGCATCAATACTTCAACAAACTCCGGCTCCAGGGTATCATCATCTCCTAAAAAGCAGAAAAAATCGCCCCGTGCAATTTCTATCCCCTGCCGCCAGTTTGCCACCAAACCACGATTGGCATGGTTGCGCACGTAGAGCAGCCGCTTGTCCCGCTGCTGAAATTCCTGAACCACCTCTGGTGTAGCATCGGTGCTCGCATCATCGAGCACGACCACTTCTAGGTTAGGATACGTCTGGGACAGCGCGCTTTCCAACGCTGCCCGAAGGTATACTGCCCGATTGTAGGTAGGAATCAGAATGCTTATCAGCGGTAGTCCTGGATTGATACCCAATGTAGCCATAGGCATTAGATCAGCACACCCCCCGAATGAACTCAAGATTAGCACCTTGCCTTCCCCAAATGCACACTGGTTCTGGCCCCCACTTTATGCGCCAATAGCGCAGACAGCGTATCTGGCTTTGGCGCTATACCAGGACGTCAGCGTACAACCAGGAGCCGTCCCACCTGTTCAAAGCGTCCAGCCCGCAACCGGTACAGATACATCCCTGAAGCCCACTGATCGACAGCTATCACGTGCTGGTGCTTTCCGGCAGACTGCTCTAGCGTTACGCTGCTTAACCGACGCCCCGTCAGGTCAAAAAGCTCCAACTGCACCACAGCAGGCTCCGGTAGCGTATAGACAAACGTTACCGTCACTGCGCTCGGGTTGGGATAGGGATCGTATGCTTGAAAATCTAAGGGCGTGTTGTTCGTTGTGGTCGTTAGCGTAGAATCCGAAAGCGCTAGAAAGAACTGCTCCCAGTTACCCCCTGGCGAAATTTGTTCCCAAAAACGGGCTGCCCGGTCAAGCAGCTTGGGGTCAACCTCAAGGCACTGGGCATTATAGAGGTACTGTATAAAAGCCCGATTCTTCCAATCGTTGATTTCGACGTTTGCTGCGGGGTGGCCATCTGCTGTACACCTTGGCTGAGGAACATCAAAGGTGACCTCAGGAGGTTCGATGGCTTTTGAGCCGCCTGTCGACTGTCCATAGAGCGTTTGCCAGTGTGCGAGGTCATAGCGCTCCGCTTCCTCGAGCCAAGCCCGAAGCAGGTTTTCTGTAATAAGGCGCAGGGTATCCCGATCCAGTCGCCGGAAGCTCACGGGCATGTAGTGTACACCAAACCATGCCAGCGGTGTAGCGGTCTTAAGGTTACGCATACCGATGCGCCGAAGCGTTCCCCAACCTGGTAGCTGTCCTTCACCAGCATAGAAAGAGGCATGGGCCTGCATGGCTATGATCACATAGTAAAGATGGCCAATGGTGTGATCCCGGCCGTAAGGCACAAGGGCATCCCGGCTTTGCTCGTAGATGTAAGACCAATCGATCGCCCCCCCCACTTGGATTATCGGCCCGCCAACGTGGCGTGAGCACGGTAGCCAAGTGCCACCAGGCAAGGTCTTCGTAGCCATGCCGGGCCAGTGTTGGAAATGGTGAAGCAAAAGCGTCGTCGTTTTTCGACAGGCGGTGCATGGTCTGGTCCATCAGCCAAGGCCCATCCAAGAGCAACGCCCGGTCAGCTTTTGCCATATCAATTCCGCGCGTGTTTTCGCCATAGACGTCGGCATAACGATCCTCCAACTTATGCTCCATTTGGAGCTCCCACATTTTCATAAGAAACCAGCGGGCTACAGCGATATGCATCATCCGCCCTTTGGGGTGCGTAGGATATTGCCCGCCCCACTCCAGCGGGGGGTTCAAGTCTTCATGTGCGTTATGTTTGGGATTGAGACGGAAGTTGTACTCACGGAAAAGTTTAGCTACGCCCCGGTCGAGCTCTGTTGAGGCGGCTGCACGGCGTTGCTCTTCGATCAGGGCATCCGCACCCCGCGTTTCGAGCATGCGTCTAACAGTAAGGTAGTTTTGGTAATAGCGCGAGCTGTGCCAGACCGCTTCCGGGAAAAAGTCGCCGGGATAGATCTGGGGCCACCAGGCAAAAATGTCTGGGAGTTCAAAACTGATCGGAATGTCACTTACAGGCAGGGTCTCGGTAAGACGCCAGTACTTGGAAACATGCTCCCAAGCAAGATCAGCTTCAGGATGAAGCATATGGGGTTCTGGGACGCCTCTAAGCGCCTCGAGCACGGCCTGAAAGGCCGGACTTGGCGCTAGAAAAGGCAGCATCTGGCGATCGGTCTCGAGCACCCACTTTTGCCCTGCACCTGCAGCCCAACATTCGACAGGACGCTTCGAAAGCCCAGGCCCAGGCTGATAGGGCGGATCCCACGGCCTACCGCCACAGCTGGACACCGTTTCCCCGGGAGGCAGCTTTAGATCAACCGACCGGATATAAGCAGCAATCTTTTTGCCCTCTTCCTCTGAAAGTCCATGGAACTGCGCCCGCACAACAATGGCCCGATTGGAAAAATTAAAGTATTTGAGGTCAAAGCCACTGGTCGCATGGCAGTCGGCGCAAGCAGCCACAATAGGTACGGGATTGCGGGGATTGGCTAGCAAGATGCGGCGCGAGGTCCAAAGCTGCTGGCCTTCGAGTCGCGCCGTTTCGGTATCGTAGCCTTCGGGCGCTTCCCATGTGGCTGGGTCATCCCAGACAAACCGTGTACCCTCAAGCGCGCTGGGGCCGTTTCGCCCCCCGCGTTTTAGGTCTAGCCCAAGCACCCGATAGCCTGAACTGATGCCCTCAGTGCCATTAAAGCGGAATTCTATGGTATTGAAACCCGGACGCAGCCGGCCAGTCTCTCGAATAGAAAGCATGCCCCGTAGCGTCTGATACGGTCCACCTATGGGGCCGGTAAGCGGCGGCGCATACATTTGCGCCTCTGGCCAGAATGCTTTGAAATGCTGATTATCGATAGGAACCCATGCGCCTCCATTAATGCGAAAGCTCGCTTTCTTGTCGTAGTCTGCGCTGCCGTCAAGCTCGGGCGTGTATTTGTAAGCAAGGTTGTGGGCCTTTAGGTAGAGCGAATCCACCCCTGTGGTATCGGCCACGTAGACAGTGACGCTGACGGTAAAGCCGTCTGGACCAATCACCTCGATTGGCAGCATTACCACAGCCTCTTCATCGGCCTTCAAATACTTGGGCGCGCCCGTTAGCGCAATCCCCAGACCGAGTAAGCCCGCCAGCGCTAGCGCTTTTTTCGTCCCCCCAAGTCTTTTTATCATCGTTAGTGCACAACGAGGAGTTGACCCATTGCCCTAAAAGAAGACTCCGTGCTCGCAGAGGCCTCAAAGTGATAGAAATAAGTCCCAGAAGCTAGCGTCTGCACATTGAAGCTCACCCGGTGGCTGCCAGCTTGCTGGAACGTTTCGATCAACGTTGCGACCCGACGCCCAAGCATGTCGTACACCTCTAGGCGCACCTCAGCTGCCTCTGGGAGCTGATAGGCAAAATGTGCTGCGTTCACGGCGGGATTGGGGTAAGGGCCTTCAAGCTTAAAGGAACCAGGCAAACCAGCAACCGACACCCGCCACACCTGATCGGGCACAAACGTAAGCGCTGCAGGCGCTGTTTTTCCCTGAAGGAGATCAACTACGGACTGCACTTCCAATCGATGCATACCTTCGGCATCATGCCACCAAAGTTCAAGGGCTTCGCCGCTTTGCGCCCCTTCTTTCACAGCGGTTAGCGGCTCATCACCCCAAATCACCACTACAGCCCGCCCTTTTTGGGCAGTCGTTTCCCCTACTGTCTTGCCATCGGCCGTGCGAACTGCAATGCGGCTTCCCTCCGGAAGGTGCTCAACCACAAGCACGCTGCTGAGTAGCCCACCCTTCCCGCTGGCTGCGTACCGCGCCGGCTGCTCACGCTTGGCACTGCTGGTGTGCGGATACTCGAGCGTAGCGGCTTGCTGCACATATACCTTGTACCCTTGGCCTGGCTCTAGCACCGATAGGTCCTGCACACCATATGCTGGGAAATACAAGCGCCCTTCGACATCTTTCACCAGAACTAGAGCGCTCCCTAGCGAGCCCAGAGCTTCTTGCACCGGTAGCGCCTGTTCTGGCCAGTAGGGAATCAGATTCCAGCCTGCTTCAAGCGCAATGGGCGTGCTGGCGTCCACTGCGGCCCCGGAAACGGTCAGTGAAGCAGCCCCCGACATCAGCACCATGTACGCTTGCTGCCAATCCCAATGGCCGATTTGATTGATTCCAAGCTCTGGGCTGTAGACGCGACCGTATTTATCCTTAACCAGAATTAGCCGATCCCGGATCGGTGCTAAAAGCACCTCTAGCTCGGCCTCGGCTGCACGTACCCGAAGCGACACCAGGTTCCATCCGGCACGCAGGACAAGGGTCTGCTGCGTGGTATTGCTACCAGATTGCTCGACAAAAAACCGTTCCCAATTACCACCTGGACTTAGCTGCTCCATGTAGCGCGCCACGCGATCGAGCACTTGCGGACGCACGCCGTAGCACTGTGCTTGATACAAAAACTGCAGCATTGCCTCATCCTTCCACCAGTTCGGATCCAGGGGCACCTGCCGATCGCAGCGCACATGGCGCACGTCATAGGTCGTATCTACCGGCAAAAGCAGCTTATGCTGCGTGTTCTCTTTCGCTTGCCGAATCCAGGCCCCATGCAACACCGGATCATACCGTTCAGCCTCTTCAATCCATACCAGCAACAGGGCCTCGGTAATGTTGCGCATTTCTTCGGCGGTAAGCTCCTTAGCCCGCCAGCCATGCCCCAGATAAAACCAGTTGAGGGGCATGTGCTCTTTGAGGTTCTGGAACCCTGGGCGGTTCTGGGCGCCAAAGCCCGCGGTCATCCACGCTGGCGCACCCCGCTCGAGGTACCACGACGTACGCGTTTGCATCATCGCCACCAGGCTCTTTAGGTACTCGGCCGCATGCCCCCGGCCGTAGTAGCCGGTAACGTTGTCGATATGCGCAAAGACGTAATTCCAGTCAACGTTCGTTGTACCGCCAACCGCCCGCGTGCCATTGTTCAGGATCTGGGCAAGCTGATACCAGGCCATCGAGAAGTACTGGTCGTCAGCTTTGGTGGGATAGGGCCCGATGTCTGGATACGGGCTGCCTTGCTTGTGCGTGGCTAAATCATAAACCCACATGCCCCGCACCGGCCAGTTCCATTTCCATCCGGAAAGGTCAATGCCCCGAGAGGCCGCTGCTTCGCCATATATGGCCAGCGTGACGTCCTCAAGCTTATAGCGGTGCACCAGCTCCCAGAGCTTTATTAGGGTCCACTGCCGGAAAGCCAGCCGTGCTAGCTCGCCTTCACCAGAATCGTCTGACCAAGACGGCGGCGTAGGTAAATCGGCAGGCATGGCCTTCGTAGGTGCAAAAAACTGGAAGAATACAGGCAAGCCTCGCAAAAATGGGCCAGCGGTGTCATAACGCCGGGCTTCTTCGATGAGCGCATCCCGTCTTGCCGGAAGCTCGGCGCGTGCTGCTTCATAGGCTTTGTAGACGCCAGAGCTGTGAAATACCGCATCGCCAAAGTAGTCGCCAGGATATACTGAGGGCCACCACTCAAAGATGTCAGGCATTGGGTAGGAGACAGGAATGTCCGTAAGCGGCAGCGATGTTTTCAGGTCAAACCGCCGCACCAGGTTTTCGACCGACAAGTCGGCATGAACTGGCCCAAGCGCTTCTGGCGAAGGCGGAACACCCCTCAACGCCTCGAGCTTCGCTCGGCTAGCAGCATCCGGTGCAAGAAAGGCAAGCTGGTCGCGCTCCTTCTCGAGTACCCACGCGATGCCAGCACCCGCAGCCCAGCATTCAACAGGACGCTTCGAAAGCCCGGGTCCAGGCTGGTAAGGCGGGTCCCAGGGACGACCACCGCAGCTAGCTACCGTTTCGCCTGGGGGCAGCTCCAAGTCCACCGAGCGAATGTAAGCCGCAATCTTTTTACCCTCGTCTTCGGAAAGCCCCCGCAGCTTTGCCTTTTGAATAATGACCGGATTGGAGAAGTTGAAGTATTTTAAGTCACGTCCATCAAAGGTGTGGCAGTCGGCACAAGCAGCAACGATGCGCTCCCCAGCCAGTCCCTTGAGAATGCCCCGCGCCTGCCAAAGCCGGCGTCCCTCTTCAATAGCTGAGGGGTTGTCGTAGCCTGCAGGAGGCCGCCATGAAGCCGGGTCATCCCATACAAAGCGCGTCCCCTGCAACACACTCACCCCCCGGCGCCCACCCCGACGCAGGTCTAACGCTAAAATGCGATATCCAGAGGAGCGCCCTTCCGTACGGTTAAACCGAAAGGTGATCGTATTGCGTCCAAGCCGCAGCCGACCTGTGCCCCGGATGGAAATCATGCCCCGAAGGGTTCGGTAAGGACCGCCAATCGGACCCGTCAGCGGCGGGGTAAACATCTGCGACTCAGGCCAGAATGCTTTGAAATGCGCATTGTCAATGGGAATCCAAGGTCCGCCATTAATCCGAAAGCTGGCCTTCTTGTCGTAGCCTCCCGTGTCTTCTAAAGCCGGCGTGTACAGATAGCCCAACATATGGGCCTTGAGATACATGGAATCAACGCCAGTGGTATCGGAAACGTAAAGCTCAACGTCGACAGTAAACCCATCGGGACCAACGACCTCAATTGGGAGCGTCACTACAGCCTCTTCGTCTGCCTGGGAAAAATGGCTTATGCCCAAGGCGAACACCACCCCCATTCCTCCCAGCAATAGTCCCCAGACGTAACGCAACTTCCTCGGCATCATATCTTCCTGGAAGGCTAATTGGATGGAATAGCCGGTCCTGCAGGCTTGGCACCGACCGAAAAGAGCGGGGACCAATCCAATGCCGCCTAGGAGAAAGGCGATTTTGGCGCGATTTACGAGGGGAACCTGGGCACCAAATTACCTAAGGGTTTCGTTCTGAAACGGGCTATACGTAGACCTGCGCAGGTCACCTCTTTGGACAATCGCTTTTTAGGCAGAGAAACCGGATGAGCTACGCTCCGCGCTAACCCTCCTTAGCCCAATCAAGGGAAATGCAGCCCGGGTAGTTCCTTAAAAAATAAAATCGATGTGTCTTCAGCATACAGCCCGCTCGGGGAAAGTAGCTCAATCCTAACCCAAACCTTTCAGAGGGAAAAGTTCTACTTGACCCTTCTTGTTTAAAGACAAGATGACACCGCTTGCCCAACAGCCGCTTGCATAGCCTCAAGTGAAAATCGCATGCACGCATCTTCATAGGCGGCCTGGGCTAGCTGATAGGCTTCATTGGGATGCATCAGCAGATACTGAATAGCTCGAGCCAACGCTTGCGCATCGCCAGGTGGAACCAGCAATCCCGTTTTTCCTGGACGCACAATCTCTAGAGCACCTCCTGCTTTCGTTGCAATAACGGGTCTACGAGCCAACATCCCTTCCACAATCACCCGACCAAACGGCTCTGGGGCAACTGAGGTGTGCACCACCACATCTACCACCTGCATCAACACGGGCACATCCTCCCGAAAACCTAAAAAGTGCACCCGTCCCCTTAAATCCGGCTGCGCTGCACGCTCGCGAAGTTGCTGTGCATAGCGCTGCTCCTCTTGAAACAAGGCTTCCCCTACCAGCACCGCCTCTACACCTGGCAACAGGGCCATCGCTTCCAGCAACACATGCTGCCCTTTCCAAGGGGCTAGCCGACTAAAAAGCCCTACCACGGGCCCTTCTCCTAAACGCAGCTCCCGGCGCAGTGCCCGCAGACGTTCCGGATCTACAGTTGTAAAGCGACTTACATCGATCCCATTATGCACCACCACAACCGGCCTACGTCCCCCAGCCCGAAGAAAAGCCTCTTTGGTAGCCTCCGAATTGGCAATCACTAGCCGCACAAACCGGTTTGCCAACGTTACTGCTATGCGAATATTCAGCTGGCTAAAATGCTCGGTCGTCAGCAGGTCGTGCAAGTTCCACACCAGCGGTCGACGGGCCAGCAAAGCAGCCAAACTGCCTACCACTAAGGCTTTCTGGGAGTTAGCATAGATCACATCAAATGCCCTAGCCTTTTGCGCTACGCGCCAGGCCAAACCCACTAAGCTTGGAGCAGCACCCAACGAGGCCGCAAGCCCCGATTCTCGCGCTACGCGATGCAAAGCCCTGGGGGCGGCAATAACCGCTACGGGAATGCTCGCTGCGCGCAGCTTTGCGGTAAAGAGACCTTCTTCGAACAAGACCACCTCGCCCGGTGGTGCAAAAGCAGGCGCCAAATCAAGCAGGTATAGCTCAGCCCCTCCAAGCGCTGCCGTATGGTCTAAAAAAAGAATGCGCATTGGGGCTCAGTCGACCGACGCGCAGCTACCCCCCAAGTTTTCCTCAAGCGCTTCGTGGGCCTCTTGTACCCGTTCGGCCAGCTGACGCGCAAGAGTACTGTTATTTAATAAGGCCACACGGGCTTGCAGCAATGTAGCCGAAAAGCCTACGGCATCCACGGAGCATGCCAGCAGTTGCCGTACGGCTTCAACCACTGCTTCATTGGACGCACAGTACCCCAGATAGGCTCTACCACTTGGACGGCGCACGCTGTACCAACGCACTTGTTGGCTTGTGCCTATCGTCACCAGCTCAATAAAGCTCAGACCCACGCTAGCAACAGAAGCATTCAAAAGCGCCGCTGCAATTTCTTCGTTCGACAGTCCTTGCGCTTGCAACGCAGCAATGCGTGCTTGCACGTCGAACGGCAGGGTTGTCGTAGCCAGCACCTCATTGGTGATTTCCCTCACCCGGGAAAGCACCGCTTGCCACGTTTCTAATTCCACATAACCGTCTAAATCGTTAAGCGTCAGTTCCTGCTGCACGATATGCTCTGGTGGGAAACTGCAAACCTCTTGCACGCGAGCGCCGCGTTTACCTACACCTTCAACCCGGCCATTAAAGTCGGTAGCCAGGCGCTCTAAGGTCAAAATATTGATCTGTGCCTTTTGAAGCAGCGCATTACTGAGTGCCACCTGTACCCGAAGGCGTACAGGCTGTCCCGCAGGGGCATGCTGAAGCGCCTTTTCTAAGTACTGAATCGCATCCTCGGTTCGCCCTTTCTGCAAAGCAAGCAACGCATCCTCAAGCAGCGTTTCCGGATCATTGCTTTGGCCAGCCTCACTCATGCCCTCAAATACATTGCATCGGGTGAGCAGTGCGCTAGTGATCACAACCACTGCCCATAGATAAGCTGTTCGCGTACGCATAATTCCTCAAAGGCTAATCGTCAACGAAGCCGTGTGTTGCCAGCTAGGAAGCTGGCCAGGCAACCGTCCTTCTTCAAAACCAAACAAAGCATACGCTAAGCGGAAACCGCCTAAACGCAAGCCCAAGCCTGCAGTGGTGTACCCTTGGTGTAAGCCAGCAGCTACGCTGAGCACCGGTCCTACGGCAATCCGTGTCCCCAACGAAAGCCGCGTTAGCACGCCCCCACGCATATCTCGCTGGTGGATGTAGTCCAACGAGACGGTTGGGGCTTGCAACCATCCGCCTGGCGTTTGCCAACGCCAGGTATACGCCACCCCAATACGATAGCCCGGTCGCATGCCAAAGTACTGATTGGCCTGCACGATTTCTTCAGCCAGCAAGGCCGACTGTGATGCGCCATCGTTCCCTGACAAGGTGCGACTATAGCGATACCGCAGCGGCGTGTAGACGAGATTGTACAAGACCAATCCTAAACGCAACTGTCCTGGCCCAGGCAAAGGCGGCTCGTAAAGCACACCCACATCAGCGCCTATCGCCTGCCCACGTAACAAGAGCAGCGCTTCGCTAGGGGCAAAAGCCTCAACCGACTTGTGTTTATGGGTGAGGTAACGACGCAGGTATTTCAGGCTAAGCCCTAGGCTCCACCCAGGCTGGACTTGCACCGAAGCCGTGCCGACGGCCAGTACATCTAGGCGACCATCTGCCTCAACTCGTGGAATGCCCACACCCGAGCTGCTCTCCACCGTACGATAGCGACCGGCCGAAGAGAGGAAAACACCCCCTCCTGCTGCAACTGGACCAATACGCCCGCTCACCGTAGGCAGCTGCAAGGAAAGTGCTGCTGTCGTGCGCGTCCGCCCTTTCTCCAAAGTTTCTTCGTAAAGTCGACGACGCTCTTCAGGCGTGAGGTTTTCTAAACCTTCATCAATGGCCGGACGCAATTCGTCCTGCACAAACGCTACCTGATCAAACACGTTGGTGCTCAACGCTCCTTGCACACCGATCAGCACAATGGAAGGCTTCAATCCAGTGACATGAATCAAATGCGCAGGATTATAAAAAAAAGCAGTTTGCGGCAGCGGCACAGCGGCTACCGCCTCGCCCATTGCCAACGCAGCGATTTCAGGTCGATAAAGGCGTGAAATCGTTTCAGTGAATTGCGCATAAATTGCTCGCACCCCACCCACTAAGCATGCCGCAACCAGTAACAGTATACGCATAAGCTTTGCTTGAGCCATTGACCAGGAGGATGCCTCTAGTTTCGTCCAAAAACTAATCAAAATTAATACCAACCACACTATTTTTTTGTGCACCCATAAGCACCTGGGATGGCCTTTAGCTAGCGCCTTAGGCTGAAGCTTTTTCACGTTGCATTCTTTGGGAAGACGCGCTAACAATGCACGGCCGTAGAATGCACTTAGGCATGGCTAGAGCACTTCGGCATAGACAGCTTTTACTTTACGAGCGATGACCGGCCAGTCGAAGTGCGCGCGGACGTAGGCTTGGCAGGCCTCGGGGGCGGGAAGCGACCGTTGACCAGTTAGCGCCTCGATCAGCCCAGCTGCCAAGGCTTCTTTTGTGGCTGCCTCCAACACCAACGATGCCGATAGCCCCCGAACCGCTTCGGGCAAACCGCCTACCGGTGTCACAAGTACTGGGGTACCTGCTGCAAGTGATTCCAAAGTGATGAGCCCAAAACCTTCCAACGCTACGGTAGGCACTATCGTCAAATCAGCTGCACGATAGGCCCAAGGCAGCAGCTCTTCAGAAAGGAATCCTAGTAGGCGTACATGCTGACGTAGCTGCTGTGCTTCAATTTGGGCTTGTAACCCTTCAGCCAAGGGTCCACGCCCAGCAATCAGTAAGAGTGCCTCGGGTACCTGTTGCCGCACCAGCACCATAGCTTCGATCAGTTGTTTCAGCCCCATCCGGCGCACCAGTCGCCGCACGCTAAGCACAATAGGCCGGTTAAGCGGCCAACCCAACCGCTCTCGCGCCTCTTGGCGTGTAACGTCCAAAGCAAAGCGCTCAGCCTCCACCCCACCTGGCACAACCCGAACGCACGCCGGATCTACCCGATAGCGTTCCACCAGTTCGTGTCCGAACGCTTCCGAAAGCACAACATAGCGCGCGGCACGCCGGTATACTTGCCGCTCCAGCCAAGCTTTAATCCTCATTTGCATGCCTGGGCGTGCTTCCTCACGCCCCTCCCAAGCCCAGGGTCCGTGAAAATGAACGACCAGTGGCAGGTCGCGTATCAGATCCAGCACTGGAAATGCGTAAAGCGCAAAATGTGCCGCAACCAGGTCAAACGAGGTTTGTTGCCGAAGCTCCCGAACGACCCGACGCATTCCTCTCCAACGCTGCCAAAGTGGATCTATGGGCGCTCCGGCTACTACTAGGCGATGATGGCTAGAGGGTACTGTACGCGCTAAGACAATGCCGTAGCAAGACACACCACAATGCGGCAAATACCGGAACAGCGCCTCGTAGACGCGCTCCAGCCCACCTGGGGTTTCCTGAAACCAGCCTGATCCTAACTGCAAGGTGTGCATGCGCTATTTACGTGAAAAGCCGAGACGCAAAAACCTCCAGTGTTGCAAGTGGTCATAGAACCGGTAAAGCCGCAGGCTAGGAAAACAGCGCCCTATATAAACCAGCGACCGCTCAGGTAAAGTAAGTAAGGTCATGCATCCAGTGAGCATACTTGCAGCTAGGGGAAGCCAAGGTTTTCCTGTCCGCAACGTTTGCAGCTCCTCTGGCCGAGGCCACTCCGATGGCACCCTCCACCCCATACGTTCTAGGAGCAGTGTTTGAGAAATATATTGCTTGGTCAGCGCATAGCGCAGGGTTTTGGGAAGTGTATGTTCAGGAGAAGCCCAGACCCGTTGCGCTACCAACGACTCAAGTTGTGGTCGCGGCAAGGGGGATATGTTGAGAAAAGCAAAGACGCGCTGCAAGATGTCAACAGGATCTTTACGAAGGTCTTCGTAAAAGAGTACGAGCAGCTGCTCTTTAGGAAAAAACTTAAGCCAACGGCGCAGCGCTTGAGCATACTTGGTTCGCAACCGATTACGCGCAAAGTAGACGTGCAGCGCTAGTCCTAATAGATCCCGTTGGCTAAGCTGGCGCTTATTCACCACAGAAAGTTCCATCCGGGCCTGACTCCAGGCCCGGGCTATAGGGTTACGCAGTATAACAATCAGTCGTGCATGCGGAAGCAGTTTGCGCACTTCGGCAATTTGGCGACG
The DNA here is from genome assembly GCF_017908595.1 of Rhodothermus bifroesti. Lineage (NCBI taxonomy): Bacteria > Pseudomonadati > Rhodothermota > Rhodothermia > Rhodothermales > Rhodothermaceae > Rhodothermus > Rhodothermus bifroesti. The sequence continues at coordinate 308,607 of NZ_JAGKTL010000002.1, read as the reverse complement.
GCTCAAATGCAAATAATCGGGCGTCTTCTCGCCGATAAGCTGATCAGGGTGGGCTTGGCTAAAGGCTTGAAGGTAACGTTTAATAGGCTGAGGATAATTAAAAAAATGCGGCTCATGCTCAGGCATAAAAATACGCGGGTGCTGCCGCAGCACATGAGCCAGCCAAGTTGTGGCGCTTTTTTGCGCACCGATAATCAAAAAATCAGGTAATCGGTTCATAAGCGTGAGCCTGTAGCAACTGCTCGGGGGCGCTGGCTGCGTTCTCGGACCTGCCGCGCCAAGATCTCCTCCAGGTCATCTACGACGCGTCGCACGTCGAACCGTGCTTCTGCAGTCTGACGCGCACGTGTTGCCCAACCTACTGGGTCAGCCTCCACAGCTTGCAACGCTGCCCGCAGGGCATCCCGTAAGGCCTCGGGGGTATACTCCGCAAACCGAAAAGCAGCTGAACCGCAGTATTCGCCTGTGCCATTCGTTGGTCCCACGACAACAGGCTTACCACAGCAAAGCGCTTCAGCGACCGCTGAGCCGAAGTTTTCATCTTCGCTGGGCTGAACCACAACGTCCACTGCTTGCAAAAGCGCTGGAACCGCAGTCCGAGCGATGTGGCCACAATACGTCAAGTGCTCGGGATAAGGAAATTGCTCGATAAGGCGCTGGTACTGGGGGGCATACGTAAACCTTCCAATGATCTCCAGGTGCACGTCACGCCGCTCGCGCAGCAAAAGCGCAAAAGCTTCCAGCATAAGGTCCAACCGCTTGCGCGGATCGATGCGCCCTAACCAGAGCAAAGTCCTCCGACCAGGACGACGGGGCGGTACTTCGGGATTGGGACGGAAAAGCTGAAGGTCAAACGGATACGGTAGCGCAAACGCGCGTTCAGCCGGCACACCGAAAGCAACCAAGTGGTTTCGGCTCCACTCACTGCCGCAGATGACCGCTTGGCAGCGCGACAGCTCACGCCGAGCTGCACGCTGTTTATACTGATAAAAAGCCCAGAGTTTTAGGTAAAGCGACCAGCCGCACAGCGCCACAAGCTGGCGACGCAAGCGATGCAGGGCCTGCCATTCGGTTTGGGGCGGACCCTGAAGCCAAGCAACTACAGGCAAACCATCGATGGCAAACTGCGCACCAACTCCTAAAAACAGCAGCACGTCGTAAGGATGACGTTGATGCTGCGTCCTTAGCCGATGGGCAATGGCTGTTAGATGTTTCCGGTATATCCAATCTTCCACCACTTGCCTAGGAAGCCATTTAAGAGCCCAAGCCCACCTCTGGCGAAACTCTTGGAGGTTATCCAGCAAAATCCCTTCGTAACGAAACTGAGGCCAGCGGGTTAACCCTTCGGGTTGCCGCACAAAGTCTGCTTTAGCAAACAGGTCTACCTGATGCCCACGCCGCAGCAATTCCTCTAGAATCAAAAAATCTGCAGAAGCTACGCTGCCGGCGTGCTCTTCGACCAGACCATAACAGGCAATCCGCATCAGCCATTCACTTTAGATTCTGCAAACACCGTCTTTTCAAGCCCTAGCAAAGCTTGGATAAAGGCTGCAAAGCGTGGGCGCAACACATCGTAGCTGAAACGTTGTGCCTGTGCACGTGCCAACGCAGCCCGCGCCTGCACTTCTTCCCAGCTTAAAGTATCAAGCCAAGCGGCTACTTTCTGGTGAAATGCCCGATCGGCCGGGTGTCCTTCAGGCAATGCCCATCCAGCCGGATAGACGTAGTCATAAAAGCCTGGAATAGGACTCATCGCCACGGGTAATCCCGTCGCCAAATACTCGGGCAACTTGGTGGTAAGCCGGTAGCGTCCTAAGGCATCGAGCGTCTGTGTAATAAAGCCGATATCCATGACGTTGAGCAAATCCACCACCTCTGCTGCTGCAACGCGTCCGGTGAACACCACGCGGCGCTGCAGTGCTTCTGGTAGGCGTGCTTTCAGATAGGGCAATCCATCACCATCACCAACAATCAGTACCGTAACATCTACCCGACGAAGGTAGCGGAGCATTTCTACCAGCTCTAATCCGTAACAATAGCGCTGACGCGCCACCCATTTTAAGCTACCGACTACGCCACACACGAGATGGTCCGCAGGAATACCATAGCGTTGACGTAGGAACTGACGATGGGATTCCGGGTAGGGCCTAAACGTCTCTAAGTCAACGCCGCCCTCGATTGTAATAGCGCGCGGCGCTCCCAGTTTGAGGGCCACACCAGTCAGATAGGGTGTCCATCCAATAAATCCGGAACAGTAGCGATACAGCAGGCGCTCATATATGCTAAAGGCTGCCCCATAGAGCGGTCCCTCTGTAACATAAAAAAAGCCACCTATGGGATCGCCAGACGAGACCACATAGCGCTGGCCCCAAGCCCGTGCAGCCCAGATGAGGGGCAGTCCTGCCGCAATGCCGGTTCCTTCTAGGTAGACGAGATCTGGGCGCTCTTGGCGCAGCCGTTCCCAAACCGCCCAAAGGTTTTTCTGGCGCGACCGGTTGCGCTCTAGTCCCCACAGAGTGCAATCCACAGGCAACCCCTCCGTTAGGCGTTGGATGCGCTGAAAGTCCTGGCCTACTGGTCCAGCCGTGCTGATGCAGAGCATCTTTGGACGCGCCATGGTCACACCGCATAGAGGGCAGGCAGAGGAAATGTCTTCCCGGTCAAGCGCTCAAACAATGCCGCATACTGGTTGGCCATTTGGTCCCAGCTATGTTGCTCAGCTACGGCTCGCGCAGCTAACCCCATTTGTTGCCGTAGGTCTGGGTCGCGCGCAAGCGCCCCCATCGCCTGAGCCAGCGCTTCGTGATCTTCGGGGCTGTCGATAACAAAGCCTGCCTGGCCTACAAGGTTAGCCGTTCCCACCTGCCGAGAAACCACAACCGGCAATCCGCTGGCCATTGCCTCAAGCAACACCAGGGGGCATGAATCACGCCGAGAGGGCAGCACAAAAAAATCCACAGCCCGCATCAGCGAGGCGATATCCCGGCGAAAGCCAAGGAAGTGAACCCTATCGGCTACGCCCAGTTGCTCTGCCAGCGCAGGATAAGGACTCCCGGGCAGCTTTCCAGCCACGGCTACATGTAACCCAGGCACTTGCTGGAGCGCATGCAGCACGCCATCCAGGTTTTTGATGGGCGAGCGAATGTCGCCCACAAACAGGGCCAAGGGCACGCCTTCGGGCAATCCTAGCCGAGTACGGTCAGCCCGTCCGGGATGAAATTCCTCTAGGTCCACTCCGTTCACGATCACCTCAATACGCTCTGGAGGCACACCGATGGCCATCAACTCGTCGCGCACCATATCTGAGACGGCTACAATGCACTGGGCCTGCGCAAAGGTCTCAAGCTCCCAGGCCGCATTCAGCCGGGTGAACAGTCCCTGGTAGCGTGCCCGCCAGTCCCGATGCTGCTGGGCTGGATGGTAGGGGGAACGCATCCAAGTGCCGTGCACAAAATGCACAGCATTGATCGTGTGCGGGAAACGCATGACTACGCCACAACCCAAAATCACATCAAACATGTGATCCATGGTGGCAATCACCCGATCGACCTTTTGTCGGAAACGCCAAACCTTGTAGAGGTCGACGGCCTCGCCCAATAAACCTGTATGAAGGGGCACCCACGAAGCACCCATCTCGCGCAGCGTCAGGTCCAGCTTGTCGCAAAAAAGCGTGACCGTAGCGCCTCGCATCAAGCAATAGCGCGCTAGCTCATAGTTTACGCGCCCCTGCCCATCGCCAGGGAAGACGTTGTGCGTAATAATAGCTACATGCATCGCTGGTTATACTTCTACAAGCTTTACAGCCAAGGCCTTTTGCATTGCCTGCTGCGCACGAATTTTTTGTACCATCCACCGCCCAACCGTTTCCTCTGAAGCCACAGTTTGCCACCAGTGCTGCGCAGCCTTAGAGAGCTGCTGCATACAACCCGCATCGCGCAGCAAGTCAGGTATGCGTTCCCGAAGCTCCCACCAGTCGTCTACCTGAACAACCGGCAGATCTTGATAAAACCACCGCTTAGGCAGGCGCTCAGTAATTACGATGCACCCATACCGCAGTCCCTCAAATAACCGAAAGGTATCAGCCGATGTACCTCGGGGAGCCAAGCAAATTTTGCTATTCATCAGCATTTGCGAGTAGGCTTCGGTATCCAGTACCTCCCCATGGGTAGTTAGTCCGTATTCCAGGGCATTGAGCACAAAGCGGGTGTTGGTGTGCACCCATATACGCAGCTCCGGAAAGCGACGCTGCAAACTTTCCAAGACCCGAAGCATGCGCAGGCGAGAAACCCGTTTGGGGCTTGGCAGCCAGCGGTGGGGTGTCCAAAAGCGCCTAGGGAAACCCTGCTCCACACTACCTGCAAAAAATATATCAATCGGTCGCGTTTCGATAGGCTGCACGGGCAACGCTAGCTGGTTTCCATACCCTAAGGGTAAATCATAAACCGGGGGCATGGATCTGCCCTGAAGGCGAAGTTGCAGGTAACGAGTAGCATATCGTAACGCACCCGGCAACCAGTGGGCCAGCACACGCAGATGTCGCAATAGCAGAAGCGTATTTAAGTAAGAAGGCTTTCGGAGTGGCCTTGCGGCCAGTTGGGGATAAATGCCATAACACTTAAACGTCACCAACACACGATCCACATAGGCCGGGATCTGGCTCCACTCATCCCCCATCACAATGGGAACCACATGGTTTCCGTATTCAGGTAGCGCATCTAGCTTCCAGGTCACGTAAAACGTCAGTCCCTCATCTTTAAGCTCTTGTTCAACAACCTGCAACACGCGATGCAGATAGGAAGGCCGCTTCGGCGGCTTATCAAGATCCAGCGGCTCAGGCACCTCACGGTAACCCAAACAGCGAAAATAGCGATTCGGCCGACAGCCCATCAGGCATCCCTCTCAGTCCGATTTGACAAAGCCAATCGATCTACCGCACCGGCACAAAAAGCTACAAGCGGTCCTACGGCATAAGCCTCCCCCGCCAGTAGGTTCGCCATAGTTACGCCAAGCACGCCTAGCAAGGCCAGTGCGATTAAGCTACGGGTACGCATCCAGTATCGGAACGCGGTAAGCACCAATAAGACTATAACCACATGATAGACAATGCCTCCTGGTAATCCCAAGGCTACAAAACTATTACCCAGATGCGTCTCCGTATTATAGCTACGACCGCCAAACTTAACCGCGGCTTTGGTCACCGCGCCAATGCCTAAGCCCAATGGCTCCCGCAAAGGATAAAGGTACCCACCAAGCATCATGGTAAAGTGCTTTTCGGCTGAGCTGTATTCCTCATCGCCCCGACGGGCATGGATAAACTCTTGAGCCTGCCGATTCAAACGGGCTTGCACATGCGGATCCAGGTCAAGCTGCGAGGCCTGTGTCAAGCTCCACACCAATCCCGAAGCGGCCAGTACAGCAGCCAGTGCACCCCGTAGTACCCAAGTCGCTGTCGTACGGGCGAGCACTGCCCAAAGCCCCACCATCATTGCTAAGGAAAAAAACAAGGGACCTCGACTGCCGGTTAAGGCTATCGCGATCAGCAGCGGCGGTACCAGCAGACCTGCGCCCCGATTTCCCCGCAAAAAGGCTGCCCATGCTAGCACAGCACCAATACTGATAAACTTGCCGTATTCTGTATTCGAAGCAAACAGAGAAATCGGAGCGGGATTGTTTGGGTCGCCTAACCCAGCATACCAGTTCATCTCCAGCCAATGCTGCTGATGCGGCAGATAACCAAAAAATACCTGGTACGTCCCGTACGCTGCCGCCACCAGGGCTAGGGGCACCACCAGTCCGTAAAGCAGCGTACGTACCATGGCTAGCGTGGCATAGGTGCGCCCTACCCAGAACCAGCAGATTGGGACGATGAGAAACATGGCTCCCGCCAGGCCTACCATCAACCCGCCTTGCTTAGGATTGAAAATCTGCAGCACCATGATGGCCATGAGCACCAGGGTCCACTTCGCTAGCTTGGTATCGAAGCGGATTTCCCGATTGACCAACGCACCTGCCGTCACCACCAAAGCAAATACACTCCCCACCATCAAAAGCGGATCGGTGCCCGACCAGCCAAACACCGGAATTAAAAGCCGGCGCAAATCACCTAAGATTATCAGATAAGTAAATACCGCCAAAATGGCTGCCCGGACATTAACAGTGGCCATGGCCACAAACAATTCTAAAAACACCAGGGTCATAGCCAGTCGACCCCGTCCGGTCAGCAAAAGGTACAGCACAGCGCCTACCCCCAACACGCCTATCAAACCCACGCCTAGTGCCCTACGCCAGGGAAGAGTCCGCGCTACCGATCCCCCTATGGCCTGTGTCCATTCCATCTGTTTTGGACCTGTAGTTATACCCTGCTAAGCAGCCTTATGGCAGCTTACAAGATGCAGCACTTAGCGCTGCAATGCATCATCCAGAGCACCTTGAGGGTTCTCGCTTTATCTGCTATACCGTATGCGCTTTCGGCGCAATCCGCGGGATAAATGCATAGAGGACTTGCGCGAGCCGCTGTGCAAAAGCCTCTGGACCAAAATCACGCGCACGACGACGGGCGGCTTCCCCCACTTTTTGGGCAAACACTGGATCGTCCAAGTAGCGCAACACCTGACGGGCCAATGCTTCAGCATCCCCATAAGGGGCCAGCAAACCATCTATACCTTCAGTAAGGATCTCACGGGGTCCCCCTTCTGCCCCGGCCACAACAGGCTTGCCCAGCGCCATGGCTTCGACCACAACCAAGCCAAAGGGCTCCCGGTCTGAGGCGTGTACTACCACATCCATTGCCTGCATCCAAAGGGGAACGTTCGCCTGGAATCCTGCTAGCCAAACCCGATCTGACAAGCCAAGCTGGACAATCAAGGTGCGCAGCCAGGATTCGTAATCCGGCTCCAAATCATGGCGCCCACCGACAATCAAGGCCCGGGCTTCGGGGTGCTTTTCCAGGATACGTGGCATGGCCTGAACAAGCGTATGCATACCTTTCCAACGCTGCAGGCGCCCAACCATACCGATTAGGGGCCCCTTTTCAGGTAGCCCGAGCTGCCTTCGCGCTTCGGTTGGTGCAGGCAGCCGATCAGGATCAAACGCTGTCAGATCAGCCGCAGGATACACGACGGCTGTTTGCCGCACCGGACGCAGCTGCTGTTGCGCCTCAGCAGCTGCTTGCGAGCAGGCCAGCACGCCAACAGCCGGCACCCGTGTAATCCACCGGTCCATCCAAGAATCCAGCGTCGGTATGCCATGCTGAAACCATAGCGCTGGAATCCCAGCCAGTCGGGCGGCTATACCTCCGTAGAGATGGGCCTTGCTCATCCAACTCAACACCAAGGTAATTCCTTCCTGCCGAAACATCCGGGCAAGCGCTCTGACCGTTTGCCAATACCGAACGGGCTGCCGCAACCGTCCGGCCCAGAGTACCTGTACCGGATATCCCTGCGCCCGAGCTTCTTCTACAAGGGACCCCTCTTCAAAAAACACAAGGGGCCACCTATCCGGAGTTCCTGGGGCATGCCGAAGAAATAGCCGCAATAGCTGCTCAGCACCCCCGCGCTGCTCAGCCAACGGCATGAGAATCGCGACCTTCATGAAGCCACCTGATGAGCAAGCCGTGCAGCTACGCTCAGAGTTTTGAGCACGCGACGGGCTAAACGAGGCCAGTCCAGATGCGTAGCGTAAAACGCGCGGGCTTCTTTGCCCAATGCCTCGCGTAAGGCCGGCTGCTGCGCTAGCTCGAGCACTGCCCGAGCAAAGGTGGCACGATCACCCACCGGTGTCAGCCAAAGGGCCTTGCCATGCACAGCGCGCAGCATAGGGTCGGTCAAGGGCCCATCGGTGCTCACTACGGTCAGCCCATGCTGCAATCCAGCAATCAGCGAACTGCGCCGCGTTGAAGCCCCATCGATAAACGGCGCCAGTAACAGGTCCATTGCAGACAAATGGCAGGAAACGTCCTCCTCTGGCAAAGCACCGGCATCACGTAGCAATACCCCTTGCATCCGCTCCTGAAGCATTGCCCCGTGCGGACCTACGTAGAGCAGCTCCACAGGCACGGGTAGCGTTTTGAGCTGCTGCAACGCGGCTGCAACGTAGTCAATCAGTCGGGCAACGTGCAGCGTGCCAAACAGGCCAACCACAAACACTTCCGGAGCAATGCCTAACCTTTTGCGGGCTTCCTCACGGCTAAAGCCGACATGAGAGATATTCGACCCTACCGGCCAGTGTACCACATAGGCCTTGGGAAACCAAAAGCGATAAGCCTCTACCCAGGGTTGAATCGAAAAAGCAACGACGTCGGCCAGTCTTCCTAGTGCCCAAAATTGAGGGAGCTGCCAAACACGAAAAATGCGATTCTTCCAGTTTGTAGGCGGCACAAAGTCTTCGTGAAACATCACGGCTAAGCGTAGCGCAGGGCACTGCCGCTGCAATATCCGAAGCACCCTCGGCAGAAAAGGATTAAGCCCCCAGCGCCCATAGCTAAACTGGTTAAACTGCACCACAAGCCAATCGGGAGGTTCGCTCACCACGGTCTTTACGAGCTCCCTGATGCCCCGTCGAGGCGGATAGGCAAAAGCCCGAACCACCTCTACCCCAGGGATAGGTATCCACTCCGGCTGTGCGGTCAACACGCGAACTGTTACACCTTCAGCTGCCAGCGCAGCAGCCAAACGTGCTGTATGATCGCCGATACCATCTAAACGAGGAGGAAGTACCGGAAAAAGCAAATCGACACGCATAGGACTATGCCCAGACGCGCTCAACACTGAGTAACAGCTGCCAAAACCGTTCCCGTTGGTCCGAAAGGAGGAACCGCTCACGGGCTAAGCGAAGTGCGCCTTCGACAAGGCGCGCACGTTCTTGTAGTGCTTGCTCAATAGCCTGCTCAAGGCGTGCTGCCTCCAAGCTGTGCACCTGAACCGCCGCTTCGTAACGCGAAAGCAACCGCGCCACTGCCGCATCGGCCGGCCCATGATACAGGATAGGCAAGCCGCTTCCCAAATACGTCACCAGTTTGGTCGATAGGCTATAGCGTGTAAACGGCGCATACTGCTCGCCAAAGGGCAACGGTAGATAGAGCAAATCCACACGATCCAAATCGCGAGCCACTTCAGCCTCCGGCGCATAAGGCAACTCCTGGGTTTGGACGCGCCGCGGATAGGCAGGCAAACGACTACCCCGCGTAACCAATGCAATCTGCCAACCGGGCCGGCGTGCCTGCAACTGGTCGAGGGCTTTAGCTAACACCCGAAAATTAGCATGATAAGAGAGATGCAAAGCACCCATAAAGTAAACCACAGCCCGATTTTCTGGGTGCGGCCGTGGACCTTCAGGTAGCGCGTCGGGCAGCCCGTCGGTAATGACCTCATAAGGCAGACGCCCAAACCATTGACTATAGGCTTCGCCCATGGCCTCTGAGATCACAATACGGGCTGTAGCACGCTGCCAAACGTAGGAGAGCCGTTCCATCAAAAAATGGAGCTTGGGGTGCCCCGCTAGGTTATAACGCAGGTCATCATGCACGTTCAGCACATAAGGTAAGCCATGCCGCTCAGCGATCTGATACGCATACCAGAAATCTGCACCATGGGGAATGGCATGAATTGCCGTTGCTCCGGCCTCTAAAATGACGCGCTCTAAGGCTTGCTCGAAGACCGCGCGACGCCACTCGGCCACCCAATGCAAATAGCGCGCAAATCGGGTGGCTTCAAGACGTCTAAAGAAAGGGCGCGGGGGCACATGCACCTCTTGCCCAAAAGGTGGCGGCGCCGGTGGCCGCACACTGGTGCAAATGCTCAAAAACGGTACCGGCGCCTTTTCAAGTAAAGCCCGCAGAATGCGCCCCCCACCACTGCTATCCCGTAACCCAAACGGTTGTACAAAGACAATCAGGCTACCTTGCGGTGCATTTTTTCGCGCGCGATCCATCCGCGATAGATTTCCTCAAAAATTTCTGGGAGGGTCTTGGTAATATCCCACTCGGGATAGTGCGTCTTCATCTTCGTTAGGTCTGAAATATAGCAAATATGGTCTCCCTCACGTGGTTTGTCGACGTAGTCGTAGATCATTTTTCGCCCTGAGATAGCCTCGATCATTTCAAAAGCCTCCAGAATCGAACAGCTATTTCCTCGCCCTCCACCCAAGTTGTATACTTCTGCCACCCGGGGTGCTTCAATAAAACACTCGATAAAACGAGCGACGTCGTAGGAATGGATGTTGTCCCGCACCTGCTTGCCCTTGTAGCCATAGATCGTGTACTTACGACCGGTCACGTTACACTTGATCAGGAAGCTTAAAAAGCCATGGAGCTCTACCCCCGAGTGGTTCGGACCGGTCAGGCAGCCGCCCCGCAAGCAGCAGGTCTTTAGGCCAAAGTAGCGCCCATACTCCTGGACCATAATGTCGGCCGCCACCTTTGATGCCCCAAAAATCGAATGTTTCGACTGGTCAATCCGGAAAGTCTCAGGAATGCCATTATAGTAGGCTGGATCGGCATAGTCCCAGCGTTTTTCCAGCTCCACAAGGGGCAGTTCGTTTGGCGCGTCGCCGTAGACCTTGTTGGTCGATAGGTGCACAAAGACCGCCTCAGGCGCGTAGCGCCGCGTGGCCTCCAGCAGGTTAAGTGTACCTACAGCGTTTACATCAAAATCCTCAAAGGGAATCTGCGCAGCTTTGTCGTGCGAAGGTTGGGCAGCCGTGTGCACGATGGCGTCGGGCCGCAGCGTCTCGAGGAGCTCAAGCACACCCTGGCGATCTCGAATGTCCAGTTCGTGATGGGTAAAGCGCGGGAGTGTCGCCTCAAGCCGTCGCTGGTTCCAGCGCGTGTCTCCCTCCGGCCCAAAAAAGAAAGCCCTCAGGTTGTTGTCTACCCCATGCACCTCCCAACCTCGATGTGCAAAATACGTGGCCACCTCTGAACCAATGAGGCCAGATGAACCTGTAACAAGCAGCTTACGCATAGCTTTCATGACGTAAAGGTTAGGGGAATCCGTTGCCGCATACGCTCGGCAAAAAACCGACAGGCATAACGATACAGCACCATATCCAGGTCGTTTAGCCTGGCCAACTCCTGATAAAGCGCAAAAGGCACTTCTTCAAGCTTCGGCCGCGCCCGCGTTTGCTTAAGTCGCACATCCTGGGGCAGCATGCGCCATCCTAGCGTGTGCGCAAAAAGCTGCAAGGAATCTTCAAAGCGCTCTTGCAGCCCAAAGCAGGCAAAACGATGACGCAGATTAAAGCAAGCCTGGCGAAGTGCCCGCTGCCCAAAAGCAGGATGCGCTAGGTAAGCTTGCAGCTTATGCCAGAAAATGCCGGCAAGCATCATGGTCATCTCGTTACGAAATTGCGGCTGCCGATAAAAGGTCACTAAATCCATTAACGTAGCTGCCTCATAGCGATCATGCCGGCAAAGACGCGGGTCACACTGCCGAATGAAATAGTAATGCGAAATAGCCCGATCAACCGGATGCCGCAAAAATGTCAGGTAGACTACTGGGCGTCGCGTTAGCCAATGCAGCCCATAAGCCACATGGCCATGGGCAAAACGGTGTGAAGGCTTAAGCGCTTTTCGAAAAGTGCGTATGCGCACTCCCGAGCAAATTTCCTCGGGTGCAAAATTGGAATAAACCGCACGCTGCAGAAAGGACGTACCGGCCGTTTTTTGCACATGGACAAAAAAGTATAACACATCTTTGCGGCCTAACGCCGACAGCGACATCTGGCCATATGTCGACCCAAAGGCTACCATCCCAGCAGTTGAAGAAGTTTTTGCACTGCTCGAATGTGCAGCCTATGACTCTTCCCCTGCGTTGCCTTTAGCCAAGCGTGCACTGCTTTCTCCAAAGGGGTACGGGGATCGCGAAGCTGGCCATTAAGGGAAAACCCTCTCTGCGCAGCCAGAGCCGCCCAGTCCTGATCCCAGATGTTTAGTTTCCGAAAACGCTCTGGACCGTATTGCACCAGCCACTGCAAGACCTCATCATCCCAGTAATAAGCGTTTTGCCGCTGAACTGACCGCATGTCGATGCCTAGGGCTTCGTAGCCTGCCAGCCACTCTGGCCGCACTGGCCCAGCTTGCCGGATGGCTGCCTCCATGTGATGATACTGGCGGAAAAGGGTCACCGGACGCTTTTTGGGATCGTTTAGCCGTTCCCAAACTTGATACCAGCGCTGCTTGCTGCGCATACGCTCCCAATCGGCATACTGGTAATGCAATACCTTGATTTCCTTAAAATGCAACGCTGAGGCATGCGCAGGTACTGGAACCCGTGGGCCATGAATTGGCCGTCCTTCATGTGGCGAACCGTCATCGACAAAGCCAAAGGGTTTGTAGGACGGGTCAACCCAAGCACAAGATACCTCTGGACCAATGTTCACCCATTGAAAGTAAAGCACGGTAGCCGGCGGCGCAGTGAGCAGACGTTGCCACTCTTCGCTTTCCATCCAATTGGCCGAAAACATCTCGTCTGCATCCAAAGCAATAAGAATGCGCCGACCGCTCGCTGGCAAGCGGCGCGCAGTTTCAATCAATAGCTGCTGCCGCGCGCCTTCGTCATAAGCAGGATATGGGTTGTCGACCCAAACCACCTTCTCGAATCGCCGGGCGATCTCGCGGGAGTTGTCGGTGGATTGCTGATCAGCGATCACAATGTAATCCGCCCAGGTTGAAGCGCACTGGAGAAAGCGCTCCAAGATCCAGGCTTCATTACGCACCGGCGTCAGGCAAATCAGCGTCGCCGCTTTTTTTATTTTCCGCTTCATCAAATCCAGCACTTTCCACGCCCAAAGCTACCCTCTCCTAGTAAGGGCTACCCTACCCGCGCTAGCAAGCCTTCGTGCTGCAACAGCCGCGTCAATCCTTCCCGCAACGTTATGGTGGGAAGCATCCCGGTCAACTTGTGTAAGCGCGTTGTATCGGCTTGCTGATGGAGCTTATCTACCGGACGCACTCGGGCAGGATCAATCCGGACTTCGATCTCTTGCCCCATCAGCTCTGCAAGCGTCTGAACGATCTCTTCCGCCGAGTATTCCTGTCCAGTACCCACATTGACCACCTCGTAGCCTTCGGTTACCCGCTCCCCTAACGCAATCAGCAGCCGTGCTACGTCTTCGACATAAATGTAGTCGCGCTTGGTGTGGATATTACCCAGTTCAACCACTGGTCCTCGTTGGAGCGCTGCGATGATGTGTGGAATCAGATGGGGATTGGTTTCAAAAGGCCCGTAGGTGTTGAACAAGCGCGCAGCTATACAGGCCATGCGGGTTGTACGCGCAAATTGCTCAGCTACCTGCTCGGCAAGCAACTTGCTGAGTCCGTAAACATCAACCGGTGCCGGCGAGAGGGTCTCAGGGATCAGGCCGGCCACGCTGGGATAAATCGCTCCGCTAGAAGCCACAACAGCTGTGCGCACCCCATTTTGCGCAGCCGCTTCGAGCACATTGTACGTACCTTCAACATTGACGCGCAGCGTCTCTTGCGGATGCGCGTTACAGTAGGGAATAAAGTGGAGCGCAGCCAGATGAAAAACGATCTCTGGACGCACCTCAGCCATTACAGCACCCAGCGTAGGTGCGTCCAGAATATCGGCCTTGTAGAAATCGACCCGGTTCGCAAATTCGATCAGGTGGTCCAGTGAACCTGCTTGCAGGTTGTCGTAGACGGCCACACGATACCCTTTGCGCAAACCGTACGCCACCACCCAGCGCCCAATAAAGCCTGCCCCACCCGTGATCAGTATCTTCTTCATAAAACCCCGCAGTCAGTCTAAACTAACAGTGCTCAAGAAAAAGTTTAGCCATCTCCCATGGTTGTGGCGCACGCTCTTTTTCAGCAACGCATGGGGTGTTTTGGCGCATTTATCAGGTATCTTTTTGCGCAATGCTGCCTTGTGTTTTGGGATACCTGCCAACCCAGGCTAGGTCAGCCCGCCGAGCTATCTCCAATAGCCCCCGCAAAAACGACCCACGCTTGCTGGAATAGGCGGTGGCGTTCCTCGTCTGTTGGTTTAGCGCGTGATCTGCGGGCTTGCAAACCGGACAAGCAATTCGCTATAAATCTGCTCTAGCGTGTCCACCAGTGCCTCACGGGTATACCGCTGCTGTACCAATCGGCGACCGTTTTCCCCCAAGTGCCGAGCCCAATCCGGGGCTTGCAACAATTGCAATAATCCTTTTGCGATGGCCTCTGGCTGCTGTGCTACCACGATCCCCGCTTGGTTGCCTTCAATCAACTCCCACAAACCCGGGGCTGGCCCTCCAACCACTGGCTTGCCGTAGCTCCAGGCTTCGAGGTACACCGCGGGTAAGATTTCATGCCGTGAAGGCATGCAAAACACATCACAGGCAGCGTAGGCATCGGCCTTTTCTTGATCGCTCACGCGGCCTAGATAGTGCAGCCGGGCATCAGCGCCTGTAAAAATACGCCGTTCGTCTTCTGAGGCAGGCCCAATAAAGACAAAGTGCACGTCTGGCCTGGTCTCCCATACCAGCGATGCTGCCTGCACCAGCGCAGGCGCCCCCTTGTAGTCGTTCATGCGGCCCACAAACAACACAAGCGGCGCTTTGCCTAGTCCATGCCGCGCCCGGAAACCGGCACCATCGGCTTGTTCGGGCAACAGAGGTACTACTCCGTAGAGATGCACCTTTTCAGCCGGCACGCGTAAGCGCTCGATGAGCACCTTACGATCGGTTTCCAGCAGGGCCAACACGGCATCGGCCAATTGCCAATGTCGGGCATCATCGGGACCATCGCCGTATTGCCCCGGATGGACGTAAGGCGTCACGATAAACGGACGCCCTAGCGCCCGAGCCACCTCCTGCGCCGTCCAACCCAAGTAGTTGCCTGCCACCGAGTGCACCACATCGGCCCAGGCAATAAAGGGACGCAGCTTCGGAGCAAAAACGCTCCGAAAAAATGGATAGCCTAAGCGACGTAAAATGTGGTATTGGCGCGCCAAAAACGGCATCGCCCGCACAGCTATCGGTAGCATGCGCAACCGGTCCCAAAGGCTCGGCGCAAGCACATGGACAGGTGTGCCTTCATCATTGTAAGAGGCTCCATCGGGCAGGAGCAAGCTGTCGCCGAGCACCCGCAACCGCACCGGCAGCCGAGCTTCTCGCAACGTAGTGGCCACCACTTTCAAGTCATGACCTCGCCGGGCCAGCTCGCGCACCACCAGTCGCGTTTGCGTTTCTACCCCGCCGACACAAGGGTGATACCGCTGCGCAACAAAAAGAATACGCATGGTCTTTCAAAACCCCACAAGTGCTATCTAAGACAGAGGCCTGAGCATCCCCCTTAGCTGTTTGACTACGCTAACCACTTGTCCTAGGCACGCGACCTGCCTGCCTCCCCTTCAAACCCAAGTATTGGGTCTTTTGGCTCTAGCCCCCAGTTATGATCGGACTCATATCCTAGGCGCACCACCAGGTCGCCAAACTTTTCCTTAAAGGCAGCCACATGCACTTCAGTAAAGTGATTGCGCCAGTCCCCAGGCTGGCCTTTTCGGTAATGGCTCTTCGGATCCTCTTGCCCTTTAGGCCGACGACCGGCCTTTTTCTCGAATCGATGGTCGTAAACCCGTCCCAGCAATACCTCCCCAGTGACCTGCATCGGCCGCCGAAGCCAACCAAGCATAGGATGCCGGAAACTCAGCCGGTTCAACATGCGCTGCACAAACCGGCTAATCCGCCGGCGGGCCAGATAGTCGCCCTCCCAGTCCATGAGTCCTAGAAACTCGAAGATCTGCAAGAATCCGTCGTAGGGGCGGGCAATCAGATCTTCCATTCTCAGTTCCAGAATGTTCTCCTGCCCATAGGGCCACTCTGCTAAGTCTCGAATTTCCTGGGCCGAAAAGTCCATCTCTAGCAGCAACCCTTCTTCCTTGGAGACCGCTTGCAGCCGCTGCCGGTGTTCGGCTAAATGGGGCAGCCCTTCCGTTGGGTGACTGTTGCGGTGTGAAAAATAGGCCGAGACGATAATATCCCTAGGATCTCGAATCACATGGAATCCGCGAAACGGGACTTCTCCCAAACCGTCGACATGCCTCCGATCGGCCGTAATACAAAAGGCAAAATCTACTTTAGCCTTGCTCAGGTACTCCCCCAACGCTTCTCGGGAAATATCCTGCCGACGGTAGTCCGTCAACGGGCCATGCGCATAGGGCGTTAGGGGATCTACCAGCAGCCGGGTGCGCAACCCAGCCTCACGACACACCTGTGCGAGGATTTCATGAATCCACGTCGAAGCACACTTATGATGGCCAAAATAAACGTAGAGCATCTTTTATTCCGGTCGCTTCCAATCGCTTAAATCCCACCCTAGTAGCCGCTCTAAGGCCTCAATCTCGGGGAGATAAATCTCCAAAAGCAGCCTGCGTGCTGCAGGCGACATCGGAGGACGATGTCGGTTTATGACTTCCAAGCGATGGCGCAACCACCGCCGGACTTCAGAAGGCACCACAGACCGAACTACCTTTTTAAGCCCCCGAGGTTGACCAAACACCTGCTGCAGCCAGCGCCAGCGGGGTACCCACGAAACATTATAACGCTGATCTACAGGAAGCTCGACCTCAGAATCTACCTTAAGAAAGCCCAGCAAATCCCGAACTACGCGCTCCGGATCATCCCGAAAATGCTCGTAGCGGATGATTTTCATGTTCTCGGGAGGAAAGTGCGTCATATAACGCATAAGCTGCTGGGCATAAAAGCCATGCCCAAGATAGTCCCACTTTCGCCACCAACGGGCACGCTCCCCACGGCGTTGGGCCTGAATCACCTGTTCAAAATCGGTACACGGCTCCCACCCATTGCCTACGTTATCTAAAAAATGCGAATAGGCGCGCTCAATAGGATTTCTAAGGATGGCAATGATCTTGGCATTTGGATTGTCTTGAGCTATACGCTCGGCCGCTATAGGGCTATAGAGATAAGCTGGAGAGGCTTCCCCTATAATCTGATCGGAAGCAGCATTTTCAAAAAGCTTACGATAGGTTGCTTTGTCTTTAATGATGCTTTGAATCAGTCGGGCCGCTCCTGGTCCTTCAAAGTCTTCAGGCCGCTCACCCTCATACGCATAATAGCGCGGCTCTTTTGTTTCAGGCAGAAAAATTTGTGGATGCGCCTTTAGATAAGCATATAAGGAAGTGGTACCTGCCTTAGCCGCTCCTACGATAAAAAAGTCAGGGACCCGCTCCATAGCACTCTTAGAGCTTCCAGTCTTCGTCGGCTTCATACTCCAGATGCGATACTAAGCCCGGATAGCGTGCCTTGAAGGCCTCAACCAGTGCTGGCGTAAAATGATTGCGCCAGTCCCCAGGCTGGCCTTTTCGGTAATGGCTCTTCGGATCTTCGGTGCCTTGCGGCCGGCGGGCTAAACGCACGAGCTCCTGGGCGTAAATCAGGCCCAGCAGCTTTTCGGCTGGGAGGGTGCGACGCGGCCAGCGACCCCACCCTCCCCAACGCCTCGTAAGCCGATTCCACACAAAACGCGGCGTATCGATAAGCTGCTGCCACCAAGGCCAGTCTTTTGAATCTAACAATCCCAAAAAAGAAAATATCTGCAGCATCGACTCATAAGGCCGCGCCGTTAACGTTTCAAACTTCAGCTCTAATACTTGGGGCAGACTATGGTATTTCCAGTTTGCGAGCGGTCGCAAGTATCGCTCACTCCATTCCAGCTCCGCCATCAACCCTTCTTCTTTTGAAAGCTGTCGCAGACGCTGCTGGTGCAAATAAGCTTCAGAACCCGGTTTAAACCAGTGACTGTTGCGGTGCGAGAAATAGGCAGATACCAAGATATCACGCGGATCCCGCACCACATGAACCCCTCGAAAATCGGTTATGCTAAGCACCTCGGTATATTCCGGATCAGCACAGCACAGAACCGGATAGCGTGTCTTGTGATAAAAAGCAGCAAAATCATTTCCCCATCGGGTACTCTTAAAAAAATAAACATAAGGCAACCCCATGAGCACGCAGGCTCGCTCTACAATAGAACAAAGCCACATCGAAGCACACTTATGACGAACGAAAAAAATAGACCGCATCATTGCTTACACATAACTTAAAAATTGCATAAAGTGGCCACACCCACTTTCTATACTTAAAATTTCGTTTTTAGAAAGAAAGTTTTGATATTCAGTTTTGGATTTATTTGTATGAATACCTCCTCCCTTCAATGCATTGAGATCTCCACGGCCCTTTCTACTTTTAGCACAAAGCATGGTATCTTCAAATTTAAGATCTAGATAATTACAAATCTTGGTTAATGTATTAGCTGGATCATCAATCAAATCTTCATATTTTACATAAAAAACATTACTTTGAAAAATCCATTGCACCAAGTCGTTCCAAGACTCTATAAACCTTGCGGTAACCTTTCCCTGCTTTTCAGGATGCCTGAGAATCAATGATTTCCAAACCTCTCGCGGATCTCTTATTATGGCTATTGTTAATACACCTTGCAGATGATTCCTTTTAAAAAAGTGATGATTACTCCAATGTCCGTGAGACTTACTATAGTAAATTTCTTTAAATCCAACCCATCTTTTTTCACTTTTCTGAACAAGGTTCCGGAGCAGTAATGCGGGATGTTTCTTCCATACAGTATAACCAGTGATATCATAAATTTCTTCTGTATAAACAAATCCATCGTATTTCCATTGATGAAAGGGCTCACTTAGGCAAATTATTTCAGAATGGGCATCCAAGAGGGAGCTCAATAAAGTGGTCCCGGATCGAGGAACGCCTACAACCTGAAATAACCGCTGACTTTTTCCACTTAATGGGAAGGCATTCCACAGATAATAACTGGACAGATATCTCCAGGCTTTGGATAGGCCTATCGTACCCAACAAGCGTCGCAAAGCGCGATAGGATATCGATCCCTTAGGCATAAGATCTTTTTAAGCTTGACCTTGCTTTTTAAGCAATTTGATATTGCAAATGGTAATATTTCCAAAAGTAGCCCCGCTGTACAAGCAGCGTTTCGAGCGTTCCTTGCTCCACAATACGGCCGGAATCGAGTACAACGATCCAGTCCGCGTTCTCAATGGTGGAAAGGCGATGAGCAATGAGGATCACCGTGCGCCCAGCCATTAGGCGCTCGAGGGCCTCCTGCACCTGGCGTTCGGAGACGCTATCAAGCGCGCTTGTAGCTTCGTCGAGCACGAGGATGTCGGGATCACGCAAAAGGGCTCGGGCAATCGTGATGCGCTGACGCTGGCCACCTGAAAGGCGTGCTCCGCGATCGCCCACAACGGTGTCAAAGCCTTGCGGAAGCTGCTCGATAAACTCCAAGGCATTGGCCTGTGCCGCTGCCCATCGGATACGTTCCTCGGGCACATTTTCTAAACCGTAGGCAATATTGGCCCGGATCGTATCGTGAAACAGGAAGGGGTCTTGGTCCACGATAGCAACCCGACGCCGCAGCGTGTCGAGCCGGTAGTGGCGCACGTCAAGGCCATCGTAGAGGACTTGCCCCTCGTCTGGATCATAAAGCCGAACAATCAGGTCGGCCAGGGTACTTTTGCCGGCTCCTGAAGCTCCAACCAGGGCAACGGTTTGGCCTTTGCGAATCTCTAGGCTAATGTTGTGCAGCACACGCTGCCCAGGTTCGTAGCCAAAGCTAACATTTCGGAGAGAAATAGCTTCTTTTAGCCCTTCAAAGGGGATGGTGCCGTCTGCGAGATAGGGTTTATCCTCTCGCCGCAGCACTTGGGCAATAGACCGCAACGCGCCACTTTGCTTAGCCCAGGTGGCCCTCAAGCTGTTTATCTGCTGCACTAGTGGCAGCATGCGAAAGAAGGCAAACAAAAAGGTGATGAGTACCGCTATGCCCATGCGTCCTGGGAGCACAAAAAACTGCACCGCCACAATGATTAGCCCAATTAATGCTGCCGAAGCTACGGCTTGCAGAAGTGGACCAATGAGGGATTCTCTACGGCTGGCGCGGATCATGATCTCGGCTGACTGCTGGCTGACTTGCCTGAAGCGGTCATATTCAAATGGCTCCGCGCCGTGTGCCAGTACGGTACGGATCCCCGTAATGAGCTCTTGGACCCTTGAAGTGATGCGCCGGTTAGCCTCCGTGATCGCGCTGCTTCGCCGTCTTAGATGTGTAAGTAGTAGCCGTACAATGCCAAACAGGACCAACACTAAGGCAATTGCAACCAGCGCCAGTGGCCAGGACAAGGCAAAAATTGCGCTGGCATACACTACCAGCAAAAACGTCTGGATCAGTATCGTGCTCGAAGTGCCAAAAAGAAAGCGAAGTCGCTGGATTTCTGAAGTCAGCACGTTCAGCAAGTCCCCTGCGCGGCGATTGGCATAAAAGCTTAGGGATACTGCCTGGAGCTGGGCTACCACTTCACAGCGCAGGCGATGCAGAATCGATTCTTGAAGTCGAATGCTACACTGATTGGCTAAATAACCCAGAAAGCCGCGTAGGAGAATAGCGCTTAGGATTAACGTAGAGAACCAGTAAAGCCGGGTTACAACCGGCGCATCGACCCGCAGCAGGTGCTGATCGACCCATGTCCAACCCGTGGCAAAGGCTTTCGCGTCCGGATTGGTTAGGCTATCCAGAAAGGGGACCAGCAATCCAAGCCCCACGCCTTCAAACGCTGCGCTCAAGCCCGTCAGTCCTACCGTAAGCGCAAACAAGCGTTTATGCATCCAGAGCTGGCGCAGAATGAGGCGCATTTCTTCGTCTGTGCGCCTAATTTGGCGACGCAGTGCGGTTTTCAGCAGCGTTTTCATCCCCTCAAAACTCTCGCCGAATGAGCAGATACAGCGTGAGCACCTGGAGCACTGTACGTGTAATTTCGAAAGCCGTACCCCATCCAAATCGGGCGCGCTGGCGGACTTCAACGACCAGGATGTCTCCTTCCTGTAGTGGAGGGTAGGGTCGCGATCCGCCCCCTACCAGATGCTCCAGCCGCTCCTGATAGATTTCTTGGCGATTGCCGCCAATATCCCGGAAAATACGCACCAGGTAGCGTTGACTGACCCCTTGGGGACTAGAACCTACGCCCGGGACCCGTGCTGCGGAAAGCAGCGAGATTAAATCGACTTCTCGCTCTACCCGCCAGATACCGGGTTGCCCAACAGCACCCCAGATGTACACGACCATTGTGGGTCGCCCTGGTCGGAAAAACTCGATTTCTAACGTCTGGCTACCACCAATGGGTTGCCCCTGTGCAACCCATACGAGTCCCCATCCCCACAAACACCACCATCCGAGTTTACGCAACATATGTTTTGAGCATACGAAGTTTAGTACATCGAACTAACCACCGGTCAGCTAGCCGCTGCTTCTCGGCTATAGTAGCCGTAGCCCTTATGATATCGGCTGCCATAGCCGTAACCATAGCCGTAGCTCTTGCGTTTGTCAGCCCGATACCGGTTAAAGATCACGCCAGCGAGGGTAACGTTAACGGCTTCTAGGGTCTGCCGAGCAATGTCCAAGGCTTTCAGGTCGGTGCGTCCAGCAGCGACCACCATCAGCGTAGCATCGCATTGCTGAGCCAGCAGCACAGGGTCAGTCACGGCTAGTACAGGTGGCGAGTCGACCACAATCACGTCGTAGGATTTGCCGAGTTGTTCCAGCAAACGGTGCATGCGTTCAGAGCCTAGGAGCTCGGCTGGGGGTTGGTCAAGCACGCCTGCCGGCAGGAAGTACAGATTAGGGATGTCGGTCGCCCAGGCTTCGGGTTCCAGACGTAGCTTACCCAGCAACAGTTCGGCAAGCCCGGGTCGGTCGGGGGCTCCTAATAAGTGGTGTGCCCTGGGGCGTCGCAGGTCGGCATCTATCAGGAGTGTACGCTGGCCGCTGTGGGCAGTAACAACGGCCAGGTTGACCGCAACTACAGTCTTACCATCACCCATTTCAGGGCTGGTGACCAGCCAGGTCGAGGCACGGCCTGCGGTACGGCTAAACTGCAAGTTGGTCCGAATCAGCCGAAAGTTTTCAGCAATCGGTGACCAAGGATCTAAGAGCGACACCAGTGTGGTGCTGCGCGTTTTGCCATCGACCTCTACTAGCTTGCGCCCACGAAAGTGCTTGCGGATGTAAGGCTCCATAGCCGGAATGACGCCCAGCAGCGTGTAGCCGTGCTCGCGCACCTGTTCCGGGTCATCAAGCTGCGTGTGCAACGCTTGGCGTAAGAAAGCCAGTCCCAGTCCTAAGCCCAATCCCAGCAGCAGCCCCAGCACGATGTTTTGTACCCGGTTGGGCTTGACTGGGAAGGTCGGCATAAATGCACTGCTGACGATCTTCACGTACCCTAGCTCTGACTGCTCGGCAATCATGATGCGCTGGAGCTCTTGCACAAATGTGGTGTACCACTGCTCTGCCATGGCGCGCCGCCGCTCGAGCTGTTCCAGTTCGATTTGCTGCCTTGGGATGCCGGCTAGGCGGTCGTCGTATTTAGCCAATTCTTGGTTGAAGGCTTCAATCTGGCGCTCCAACTCTTGAATAGCCAGTTGTTTTTCGATGCGGCGCGTGCGCAGCTGCTCTACGTAACTCAAGGGTTCACCGGGTGCCCCTTGATTGTCACGCCCCATCATTTCTTTAACAAGCTGGGCTTGCAGCTCTTGGCGCTGCTTTTCGAAGTGATCGATCTGGCGCACAATTTCGACAAGCTGCTGATCGCCCAATTTTTCTTCGTTGCCACGCAGCTTAGGATTAAACACATAGTACTGCTCGGCCTGCACCCGAAGCTCGGCAATTTTGCGTGAGAGCGCATCGATCTGCGCCTCTAGCGTCGAAACCTGGCGGCTTTTCACCAGCTCGTTTACGAGACCAGGTTCGAGCTTTTGCAGCTCACGCTCGATGAATTGCAAGGCCGAACGCTCTTGTTCGAGCTGAAAGCGGGCGGCATCGCGCTGCGCCTCGAGTTGTGCCACTTCCGCCACCAGGCGCTCGCCTTGAGGCCCTAGACGCACAACCTGACGGGAGCGAGCAAACGTTTCCCACTGTCGCTCTAGCCCTTCTAGTTCCTGTCGCCGCTGCTCGACCTGGTTTTCCACAAACGCACGTGCAGCAGCTAAGCTTTCACGGCTGCGCTCACGGCTGTACTTTTCGTATTCTTCGGCATACCGGTTGGCAATTACTGCAGCCTCTTCGGGCGTTGTACTTTCGGCCGTAATGACAATCATATCTTGATCCGAAAGCGGCTGAAAGCGCACCTGCATCTGCAGCCGCAGTGCGATCTCCCGAATTGACGGTTCGTGGCCGTCACGGTCGGGAGCTAAAATCGGAAAGCGGTCACGCGTGCCTGCGGCGTTAGCCGTCTCTAGGAGGGCGGTTGCCACGCGCGTAGCCAGCTCAGCTGAGTTGCGCAAAATGCCCAGCTCGTTCGAAAGCGCCCGCTGTTCGCCTAAGGTAAAGGCTGTTAACGTGGTTGGGGTATTGCTGCTACTGCGCGTATCGATAAACACGATGGCGCTTGACTCGTAAACGGGCGGCAAAGAGTAAGTATATATCGTGACCACACCTGCTACGATAAGCTTCGCTCGTAGAAGGGTATCGCTGCGAATCATATCCCTGATCTCCTTATTTAGCTGCGGTGCGCCTCTAGACTGCAATATACAACAAAATCTGAGCCGCTTCCCTGAACTTTTTGATTATGCAATCTTTGTGCCAGTCTTTTTATAACGGGTTGTCCAGGGGTATTCGGCAGCAGATGGTGGTGCCTTGTCCGGGCTGGGATTGAACATGCAGGGTACCTCCAATAGCATGGGCGCGATAGTACATGGTCTTCATGCCCAAAGAATCAGGTCGGGTTCTCTCTAAGGTAATGCCGCAGCCGTTGTCAGAAACGCAGAGTTCAATAGCATCTTCCCACTGGCGCAGCGAGATCACAATCTCAGAGGCCTGGCTATGTTTAAGGGCGTTATGCACAGCTTCCTGGGCAATCCGGTACAAGTGCAGTTTGATTTCCGGATCGCTGACATGCACGGCTTCATCGCTCTCAAATCGGCACCGAATCTGTCCCAAAGTATTGGTCGTGTACGCCAGTTCTTCAAGGGCTACCGTAAGGGCTTCATCGTACAGCTGCGCTGGCGTCAGTCCACGATAAATCCTGCGAATATCTTGCGCAGCCTCCTGTGCAAAATGGACCACCCTGCTCGCCAGCTCGGCCAGCTCATGCGATTCGGTGCGTAGGCGCTGTGCCAGATTCTCGCTAAGCATGCGCACGCTGGTCAGCAGCTGTCCCACCCCATCATGGAGCTCGCGCCCAATGGCCTGTTGCTGCTCTTCCAGCGCTTGGACCATGCGGCGTTCCAAAGTCGTGGCCTCGGTCACTTCAACACAACTGCCCCAGATGCGTACCAGTCGGTCACGCACAACCGTCCCCACAGCATTCACCACAAAGTACCGTTTGCCTTGGCGTCCCTTCACGGCATACTCCTCCCCATGAAGCCGATACTGCATTTGAATGAATTTGCGCAGGTAGTGCGGACGAAAGTAGTTCCGTAAGTCTTTTAAAGGCTTTCCGATAAGTGCTTCCGGCCGCTCTGCACCCAGCCACCGGGCCATCACTTCGTTACATTCTGCCAGGTATCCTTGCTCATATATATGGGCCAGCTGCAACTCAGGCAAGGTAGTCACTGCAACAGGTTGGCGCAGCTCAATACGCCAAATTCCTTCCGTAATCGTTGAGAAAAACGCACGATACCGCTCTTCTGCCTGGCGCCGTTCGGTCAGGTCGCGCAAGATCATCTGCACAGCTTGCTGTCCAGCCCATGGCACCGGCATGCCCATAAGCTCAACAAGCCGCGCTTCACCATCCATGCGAATAATTTCGCACTCCAGGGGTGACCTCAACGTGCCACTTTCGAGTTGCTGCAAATGCCGCTGGAGTAATTCGTATTGATCAGCCGAAATAAAATCGAGGAGCTCTCGACCAGAAATATCTTCCCCCTCCCCCAGTCCCAAAAGCCGACGCGCAGCAACGTTGAGGTATACAATTTTTCCGCGTACGGTAAGCACGATGGGCTCAGGATGCTCCTCCACCAAACGCCGCCAGCGCTCTTCACTATCACGCAAGGCGGCTTCAGCCGCCTGCCGGTCCAAGTACGTGGCCAACAACCCCCCAAGTACGCGCAACAGCCGCATCTCTTCTTCATGCTGCGGCGGCGTTTCTGCAAAGGCCAAAACCAAATAGCCATGCAACCGACCCTGAGCAGATAAAACCGGCACAACGATCAATTTTTCATCTAAAGGCCACGGCTCTTCGAATGGCCTCGCTGGCGTTTTCCTAGTAAAAAACTGCCGAAGCCGCGCCTCAAGCTCTCGCAACCAATGCGACGAGGGCTTACCCTGTCGCTGCCATACTACAGCGCTTGCTTCGGACTCAAGTTCAGTAAAGTAAATCGTTTCTGCGCCCGTAGCTTCCCCCAATAACCCCAGCACGACGTGCAGGTCAACCTTTCCAGAAGAAATCAGCAGCTGCGCCGCTTCTACAATAGCATGCTCAACGCGAAAGCGTCGCTGAGCTTCTTGCGACCGTGCACGCATAGCGTCTTCTGCCAAAGTCGCCACCATCGTTTGCGCCTTTCTGCCAAATAAGCGATGCCACACCGGTTCGTGCAATAGGAAGTCCATCCCTCACCCTGATCTTTTTTAGAGAAAGACACCATTGCCCCAGCTGCTGTAACTTAACCGAAATAAATTCGCACACCCATGCCTGTCTATCTGCGTCCAAGGGCAAAGCCGGGGTACATCGCCCCTATCGTCTAGACCAAAAAAAAAGGGCAGCCTTAGGCTGCCCCTACACCTGAAGGATCAGGGTCATCCGTTACAGAATAGATCGGAAGGTAGGTGGCAACGAAGAAACCCCATAAGTCGGAACTTCAGGCATCTCTGGCCCTTCTTCAGGCATCGTTTCGGTACCGCAGTATTTTTCAAACGCCTGGACCAGATCGGCAGCAATAGCGCTAGCACTACGCCCTTCAATATGTCGGCGCTCGAGTACGTAAACCGGCTCGCCGTACTTGAAGAGCGCAATAAACGGAGAAGAAGGAGGAATACCTGGTAAATACGAACGGGCTTGGGCCGTAGCCTCTAAGTCTTGCCCTGCAAATACCGTAACGTAGCGATCAGGCTGACGAACCGGAGCTTGCAGGGCCAGGGCCACAGCTGGACGCGCGTTGGCCGCAGCGCAACCGCACACCGAGTTAATTACCAGAAGCAGCGTACCTGCACGGGAGGCTTCAAATGCAGCATCTACAGCCGCGGCATCGCGTAACTCTTCCACCCCCAGACGCGTTAGCTCCTCGCGCATGGGGCGCACAAACTCTTCAGGATAGGGCATAGCACCAACCTCTTGGTTACGTTCACTGCGAAGCAAGGGATCGAACGAACAGCCTGCGCGATAGATCCACTTAGCGATGCGGCATGCGGGGTAGTTCCTGGGCCACGTCTTGGTCTTTAAGCTGCAACGCGGTTTCCGTATCTTCGGGCAGCAGCGCCCGAAGGCGCGCCTCAACCTGACGCAAATGGCTTTCCAACTGGCGAAGCTGCTGCTCCAGACCCTGAAGGCGGGCACGCGCTTTGCTTGCCAGTTCTTGTCGCAGCTCGCGGCCAGGTCGGGGTGCCATAAGTAAACCAAGCGCTAGCCCACCTGCAAACGCCACCACAGCTGCTGTTGTCAAACGCCAAACCATGCGCATAGCTTTTACTTTGTTAAGCTTCACAGGCTTTGTTCCAAGTATACCTAAAATGCAGGCTGGGTTCCGCTTCCTAGGCTTATGTCTTGCTTTACTTACAACGATAGGGTGTCGCACCAGCGGAGCACTCCTGGAGCCTTCCTCACAGGAGACTGCGCTGCAGCAGCGGCTTTGGGAAGCTGCAGCGCGTTGGGAAGGCACCCCACATCGCTGGGGGGGTATAGACCACCAAGGCATCGACTGCTCAGGCTTAGTAGTACGCATTTATCAAGAGGTCTTCGGCCTCACCTTGCCACGCACCACCGATGCCCAAGCCCGCCTAGGACAGCCTGTTTCCCTCCATGAACTCCAAGCAGGAGACCTGGTGTTTTTCCGCATCGACCCTAAAAACCGCCACGTTGGCATTTACTTGGGCGAAGGACTCTTTATCCATGCGGCTTCTTCCACAGGCGTTACGCGCTCGCGCCTGGCGGAACCCTACTGGCAACGCCATTACTGGATGGCACGGCGCCTACGATCCCAACAGCCTGAAACGGCAACCCCCATGCACACCCCATCAATTGGCTGGTAGTTGGGATCTCTTCAAGCAGGTATACGTTTATGTTTCAAACTGAAGTAGGATAGTACCCTTCGATAACAGATCGCCGCAGCCACTTAAGGCCGTGGCGTTCTCTTTTTTTCTGTGAATTCCTAAGATCGCTTCAACCCGACTGGAGCACCCATGCAGGATCCCAAGCCGGTTTACTTAACCAAAGAAGCACTGCAAAAGCTAAAAGAGGAGCTGCACTACCTACGCACCACCGAACGCGCACGCATTGCCAAGGCCATTGCCGAGGCCCGCGGCCACGGTGACCTATCGGAAAACGCCGAATACGACGCTGCCAAAGAAGCACAGAGCCACCTGGAAGCCCGTATTGCCCAAATCGAACAAACCATTGCCAACGCACGGATCGTCGACGAAAACAAAATCGACACCACTAAGGCGTACATCTTTTCGACTGTACGCGTCAAAAATCTAAAAACCGGTGATGAGCAGCTCTTTACACTGGTTTCACCGCAAGAGGTAGATCTGGCTGCCGGAAAAATTTCGGTCAACAGTCCCATCGGCAAGGGCCTATTGGGCCGATCCGTAGGGGATATTGTTGAGGTTAAAGTTCCCGCTGGGAAAATTCAGCTTCAGATTCTAGAAATCACCCGCTAAAGCCGGGCGCAATGCGCCGCCTGCTCAAACGCTTACTGCAGGGGGTGCTCCTGGCCATTGGCTTTTACTACGCAGGCTGCACGTTGGCCCTGGTAGCCTACCGATTTGTGTTTCCCCCAATCACAGGCGTGCAGGTGCAGCGCTGCATTGAAGCTTGGCTGAAGGGCACCTCCTGTCGTCGCGACTACCGGCCGCTGCCGCGACAGCGCATTGCCCTTCATTTGGCCCGCGCCGTTGTGGCAGCAGAAGACACGCGCTTTTATCAGCATGCTGGCTTCGACTGGGAGGCGCTCCGTGAGGCTTGGGAAACCAATCGCCAGCAGCAACGCATTCGTCGCGGCGGCTCGACAATCACGCAGCAGCTCGTCAAGAACCTGTTCATGACCACGCATCGGTCCTATGTACGCAAAGCCATGGAAGCCCCACTCACGCTACTGGCCGAGATCATCTTGCCCAAAGAGCGCATTCTGACACTCTACCTCAATGTGGTCGAGTGGGGACCTGGCATCTACGGGGCCGAGGCAGCCGCACAGTACCACTACGGCAAGCCAGCTGCACGACTTAGCCGCTACGAGGCAGCTGCACTGGCTGCTTGCTTACCCGATCCACGACGCCGACGCCCCCAACGCATGGGATGGTACACGCAGATCATCTTAGAGCGCATGGCCATCATGGGCTGGTAGGCTACCTCCGGCGAACATACACCCGAAACGCCGGCAACAGGTCACTGCTCGCTTCCAGTACATCACCATCTTCTACTGGAGCAACACCTTCGGGTGTACCTGTAAAAAGCAAATCGCCTGGCTGCAAGGTAAAGATTTCCGAGCAATAAGCTATCAACTGCTGCACCGAAAACACCATGTCGGCTGTGGACCCCTCCTGCCGCAAACGACCATTGACGCATAGCCGCAATTGGACCCGCTGTGGATCGGGTACCTCCGAAGCTGGCACAATAGGCCCTAACGGCGCAAAGGTATCAAAACCCTTCGACACCGCCCACGGATAGCCCCGCTGCCGCGCCTGTTGCTGCAAATCACGCGCAGTCATGTCTAACCCCAACGCATAGCCCGCTACATAATCCAGTGCTTTAGCTTCTGGAATAGATTTCCCTTCACGCCCAATCACCACCACAAGCTCCACTTCATGATGCACTTCACGTGACTGCGGCGGTAACCAAACCGTACCTTCAGGACCTACCAGCGCTGTCGAAGGCTTTAAAAAAAGCAGCGGCTCTTCCGGAACCGTGCTCTGCAGCTCAGCAGCATGACGCGCGTAGTTTTTGCCTACGCAGATAATTTTGCGCGGCACAAGACGCAAGCCGCTCTCCGGCAAAACAATCTCCATACGAGTTTTACAACTTTAGCTGGCAAAGAACGTTAAAGCGTCGTAACTTTAAAAGCTACGTTCTTTTTTCCGAACTATCCATGAACTCTCGCGTCGGTAGCCAGCCCGACGCCCCAAAGCAGAGGAATCCATGTACGCTATTGTTGACATTGCAGGCAAGCAATACCGCGTCGAAAAAGGCCAGTACCTCTACATCCCTTATCACGAGCAGGCGCAGCCGGAGCAAACGTTAACGTTTGATCGCGTCTTGCTCCTGGTAGATGGCGAGCAGGTGTATCTGGGCCGCCCGGTCGTTGAGGGCGCCCGTTTACAAACGCGCGTGCTGCAACACGTAAAAGCTGACAAAGTTTTGGTCTTTAAGAAAAAGCGGCGCAAACGCTATCGTGTTAAGCGCGGTCACCGCCAGCTTTACACCAAAGTCCTGGTCGAGGCGCTCGAGCTTCCCAAAGCGGCACAACCTCTTAGCGCCGCTATGACTGCAGCAGCCTAACGAAAACCCTTTAAACCGGAGACATTGCCATGGCGCATAAAAAAGGCATGGGGTCGACCCGGAACGGCCGTGACTCCAACCCAAAGATGCTTGGTGTAAAAGCCTTTGGGGGGCAGTTTGTCACGGCAGGCAGCATTTTGGTTCGTCAACGCGGAACCAAGTTTCATCCGGGTTTGAACGTGGGTCGAGGGGGTGACGACACGCTGTTTGCCAAAACAAGCGGCATCGTGCGCTTCTCACGCGGCCGCAACGACCGTTGCTTCGTCCACATCGACCCTGTCGAAGCTTAACCGTAGTCGCCCATAGGTCCTACGCCGACCGGAACCGTGCCCGGTCGGCCTTTTTTTTCTACCTGGTATTGCTTAGCCTACCACCTACCGCTGCCACAACGACCATCACAACCCTGCATGCACACACCGCAACGCCCGTTTTCGGCCGATTTAACAGGTAAAGTCGCTCTTGTCACTGGCGCCTCGCGTGGCATTGGACGTGCTATTGCCGAAGCTTACGCAGCTGCAGGCGCTCACGTAGTGCTGGCCGCTCGCAAGCCAGAAGGCTTGGAAGCAGTAGCCCAGGCGATTCGCGCCCAAGGCGGCCAAGCTTTACCCATAGCGGCCCATGTCGGCCATCCAGAAGCAGTGACGATGCTCGTCCAAAAGGCCGTCGAGCAGTTTGGCGGTATCGATATCTTGGTGAACAATGCCGCCACCAATCCTCACTTTGGGCCGCTCCTAGAGGCCGAACCCGCGCACTGGGACAAAACGTTTGAGGTGAACGTCAAGGGTTACGTTTACACAACCCGGGCCTGCTATCCCTACATGAAACAACGCGGCAAAGGCAAAATCATTAACATGGCTTCGATTGCCGGCCAGCGTCCTCTGCCTGGCATGGGCGTTTACTGCGTTACCAAAGCAGCTGTGCTGATGCTTACTGAAGTGCTGGCTGCCGAACTGGCCGCGGACAACATCCAAGTCAATGCTATTGTGCCCGGCTTTATACGTACCCAGTTTAGCCGCGTGCTTTGGGAGACGCCAGCGATCCATGAGGCCATCATCCGTCAAATCCCTCAGCACCGCATGGCCGAGCCTGAAGAACTGGTTGGCGCAGCGCTTTTTTTGGCCTCCAGTGCCTCCGACTATATGACGGGAGCAGCACTGACGCTCGACGGCGGCTTGCTTATTGGCTCGCCTGCGCTGCATGCGTTGTAAAGCACAGGTTTATCTTTTAATCATCCGGTATGTCTTCCGGATAGGGCCATATTGAAGTACGGCCAAGTACAGACCGTTGGCTAAGCCAGGTGCATGCCACACGCTTTCATAAACACCCGGCAAAAGCCAGGCCTCTTCGTAGAGGCATGCTACCTCACGCCCCAGCACATCGTACACCTTAAGCCGCACAAAGCCCGCCTGAGGCAAATACACCCGAAAGGTAGCATGCGACCCCAAAGGATTGGGATAAACCCATAGCTGCGGCGCTTCACCAACCAATGCAGTACCTTCCGCATTGGTAAGCACCCGTACCTTTCCTGTCGTCATGTTAATTAGTCCTTCGTAGGTGCGCGTCTGGGTCGCGGTAAAAACGGTCAGCCGAACCTGCCAGTAACTGGAATCCGACGAAGGCACGCGATTAGTGTAATAACCACCGCCCACAAGATGCACAACCAGGTTGCGTGTCGGCGTGTTGGGATCAAAGATCAATCCGAAGGTAGGGTCCTTTTGAATGGAGTCAGCCAGCACCTGCATCCCCCTCGCAAGAAGGTGGTCCAGTGCCCTATCACTATCAATAAACGGTTCAGGCACCGGTGGCAGGTACGCAAGCGCTTCTTCACGATACTCAGACACAACGATCCCTAAGGGATCAACCCGAACTTGCAGGCGCTTTGCCTGAGCAGGTGAAAAGAACGTGTAAATCCAGCTATACGCCTTCCCAGATCGCTGAGGGCTGTTGGTAGCCATTAAGCCGATGAGATACGCATCGCTGGCTACAGCTGCGGCTGCCTCGCGCGCCAGCGGAAGTTGCTCACGGGCTGTAGCCAGCCTAAAGGGATACACATGCAGCCTAACGTCAGAAACTGCATCTTGCAGGGTTATGGGGTCGGGCATGCCATCGCCATCGGCGTCGTAGTAACCTAAGGCCTCGATTTCAAGCTGGGCCAAACTGCGATAGCGCACTGCTACAGGCCAGTAGGTACCCGGCCGCAGGTAATCAACCTTATAAGCTCCTGTGTGTCCAACAAGTACGGTAGCTGCCGCTACATCCCAAGCCGCAATGGTCTGCGAGAAGTGGCGTAATAAAAACACAACCGTGAAGTCACTTTCCGCCTGTGGGACAAGGGCTTCGCGTTCAAACACCGGACGGCCCAGACCCGTCGCGATTGCTTGATCCAAAAGCAAGCGAAGCGTGCGCGCCTCCGCCTCAGACAACCCCATACGCTTAGCGCCCACCACTTCCACCATACCAGAAAGGTGTAACGTGCCCATCGCGGTGGCCGTGGTATAGCGCAGCACATAGGGCCTCGTCATAGCACGGCCGCGGGCATTGCGCACCGCAAAAACAAGCCATGTATAGTCCACCTCAGGCTCGTGCGTAATCGTGTACAGGACTTGATTGGGGCAAACCTGTCCTGTACCTACCGAGGGGCAATTGGTACGACTTGGCGTCTCTGGAATAAGGTCCACGCGGCGCACGCGCACAGCCCGCTGCGGAATAAACAGAAACGCTGTATTAAAGTCGGTCTGCTGCGAAACAGCATCGTTAAAAACGAACCGCACTACAGCTTCCCGTGCTACCGCAGCCGTGCCAGATGCTGGGTCAGAGCGCTCTACATAAAACGACTGCGCTG
This sequence comes from Rhodothermus bifroesti, assembly GCF_017908595.1. NCBI lineage: Bacteria > Pseudomonadati > Rhodothermota > Rhodothermia > Rhodothermales > Rhodothermaceae > Rhodothermus > Rhodothermus bifroesti. Next base: position 276,057 of record NZ_JAGKTL010000002.1, on the reverse strand, counting down.
TTGCCGACGCTGCCCAAAGCCAAAAGCTCAGCCAAAATAGCCTTCGGTGCATGGTCAGGTGCTGTTATGGACTCGAACCTAAAAAAACAGCACCCAACGTACGCAATTACACGACGGTTTGGCGCAAAGCATTTGCGCCAAACCAAGAAGGGTTACTTATGGCCTGCCATAAACACGGTTTCCAGCTGTCCCTCTGGGGCATGCTCCAGACGTTCGGCTGGAAATTCGCGGTAAATGCGCCCGGCGTACTCAAAAGGCCCACAAGAGAAGTAGTAATCGTGCGATCCAGGTACGCGACAAAGCACCATGCCCTCCGGCCGTCCAAGCGTCTGGTAAAAGCGCTCGAAGCGATGTACAAACACCTCTACGCGACCTCTTCGCACATCCTCTTCGCTAAACTGGATGTGATACCAGTAACGCTTTACCTCCTGCGTTGACCCATGCCGCTCCAAATGGGCATGCTTCGGCGCAGACGTATCTGAACGTGCCATCCCCCTGATGCTTGGTTGCAGAAACTGTTCCTAGCTTTTAGGGGGATCGACCAAACATCAGAAAATTTAAGTGTTCAGAGAAAAACAAAAAAATCAACCGCCAATGGTGATCATTGGTCGATTTTTCCTCTGTGCGAGGTGGTGCATTCCGGCATGACGGGCATGCTTACGCCCGATAGCTGCACTAATTAAGGCTAAGAGTTCCGCATCGGTTGCACCTTGGCGCAAGGCATCCCGCAAGCTCACCTCAGCCTGCCCAAAGAGACAGACCTTTAAACTGCCATCGGCCGTGATGCGGAGCCGATTACAGCCTTCGCAAAACGGCTCAGTCATCGACGCGATGAACCCTAGCCATCCTTGATGGCCGGGGATCTGAAACAGCCGCGCTGTGCCATTCGGATCAACCCGCAAAGGCTTAAGCGAATAGTGGGCTTCGATTCGGGCGCGCATTTCAGCCGCCGAAACCAGTTGTCCAGCGCTCCAACCGTTGCCATCAAAAGGCATAAACTCAATAAACCGCACCTCAACAGGCCGGTCTTTCGTCCAGGCTGCAAAATCGAGCAACTCGTCGTCGTTAAACCCGCGCAGGACCACACAATTCACCTTGAGAGGACGGTAGCCATGGGCAAGCGCCAAATCAATCGCCTCAAGCACCTGGGCCAATCCCTTGCGGCGCGTTAGGATCTCAAAGCGATCAGGCCGTAGGGTATCCAGGCTGATATTCAGTTGCGTGAGACCAGCCGCTTTGAGGCGATCGAGCTTTTTTGCAAGAAGCAGCCCGTTAGTGGTCATGGCAATGGTTTTTAGGCCAGGCAAGCGGGCTAGTTTGGCCACAATGTGCTCAATACCCTTACGCAGCAGAGGCTCCCCACCTGTCAGCCGAATTTTGGTCACTCCCTGTGCCACAAACAACCGGGCTAGGCGAATGATTTCTTCGTCTGTAAGCAGGTGCTCGGGTGGCGTCCACGTCAGTCCTTCCTCTGGCATGCAATAGCGGCAGCGCAGGTTGCAATGCTCAATGAGCGAGATGCGCAGATAGGTGTGGCGCCGTCCGAAACCATCGGTAAGCACCTCGGTTGCTGCCCGCGCTGGATCATACGTCAAGCCAAAGTCCTCCGGCACTTGGGCCGGATCAACGGTGCGCTCAGGTGCGCCAGAAAGTACAGGCAGTGGCACCAACATGACCGTCTTTGTCAACCCATGTGGCGTGCATACCGCACGCCTTATTATTAAGTTCAATGCCGGCTATTGGAGGCAGCCGATGGGTCGGCGCGTGCAGTTTGTCCTTTGCGAAACACCGGCTCAAACTCCCGTAGCGGCATTCCTTCGGTTGTTGGAATGCGACGCCGGCTGTCGCGCTCAAGCACCAGTTCGTAGGCTACCCGGTCGCTGCGGTAAAACCGCTGCTGATAATAGACCACCTTCCCCCCTACAGTGTACGAAACCCGGTCGATACGCAGCAGAGCCGTGGCAGGCATGACCTCAAGATAGCGGGCCACTTCCGCATCCGCATTTACTGCCTCGATCCGATAGCGACCACGCACCACAGGAATATCCAGCGACTCCAAAATTCCGTAAATCGTCTCCTGCTCCAGCTTACGCCCTTCAAGAAACTGGGCATAAAAAGGTGACATCCACGTGCGGTCAAAGGCGATGGGCTCTTCGTTGCCCAGCCGCCTCCGGTCCAGGCGCACAACAAGCTGTCCTACAGGGATTTCCAGCTGGGCGGCAATTTCGGCCGAAGCCGGTTCAGGAGCAAAATGCAGAATTTCTGAGCGTGCTTGCAGTCCTGCCCGCGCCATGTCTTCGGCAAAGTCAGTCAGACGCACCAACCCTTGGTGAATTTTGGGATTCTGCACGAACGAGCCTAACCCTTGGCGACGATAGATGAGGCCTTCGTGCTCCAAGGTCTGAAGCGCGCGGCGTACTGTGATGCGGCTTACGCCGAAGCGTTCGCTTAGCTCATGCTCCGAGGGCAGGCGATCGTCAGGCTTATAGCGCCCCTTTTCGATCTGCTCGCGCAGCCAATCGCTGAGCTGCTCATGCCGAGGCCGACCCGGTCGCAACATAAATGACCTTTTTGCAGATCCCATTTGGGGCAATTTACAATCTAAAGATACGCTTTTACAAAATGCGGTGTCTGCGGCACCTTACGATAAACGATATGGGCCAATTTTTCATCCGCAAAAGCATCACAAGCATGTATCTTTGGGCGCGATTCAGATTGAAAGAAACAATCGTTGGTTCGTATGGAACAGACGTTAGCTATTCTCAAGCCCGACTGCGTCCGTCGTGGGCTCATTGGTGAAGTCATTCGTCGAATCGAAGCAGCCGGATTTCGCATCCGGGCCATGAAAATGGTGCATCTGACCAAAAAAGAAGCCGAAGGTTTTTATGCTGTACATCGAGGGAGGCCGTTTTTTGAAGAGCTCACCACATTCATGTCTAGTGGTCCGTGCGTTCCAATGGTGTTGGAAAAAGACAATGCTGTAGCCGACTTCCGCGCGCTTATTGGAGCTACCGATCCAGCCGAAGCAGCAGCAGGTACAATTCGCCGGGAGTTTGCAACCTCCAAAGGCCAAAACATCGTGCACGGCTCTGATTCCGTCGAAAATGCCCGTATGGAAATCAACTACTTTTTCCCGTCGATCGTGCTGGTGGATCGCAGCTAAGGTTCTGTTTTTAATAAGCTGCCTTACGGGATGCGGGCCTTCCGCCTCGCAAGTGCGCGTGCGCACCGGTGCCGAGGTGCTGGCAGCACGGCAGTTTGACGTGTTGCAAGGCAAACGCGTTGGCCTTATTGCCAACCATACCGCGCGCATCGACACCACCCATCTCATCGACCTCTTGGTGACTGCGCCAGGCGTTGAACTGGTCGCTCTTTTTGCGCCAGAACATGGCTTGCGCGGTACAGCTGCTGCTGGCGAAGAGATTCAAGATGGAAGAGACGTGCGCACGGGCCTACCGGTCTATAGTCTTTATGGGGCTGTGCACAAGCCCACGCCTGAAATGCTGGCCAACATCGAGGTGCTAGTATTCGACGTACAGGACGTGGGGGTGCGGTTTTATACCTATATCTCTACGCTAGGCTTAGCCATGCAGGCTGCTGCTGAAGCAGGCATTTCGTTTGTCGTGCTGGATCGCCCTAATCCCCTAGGGGGCGAAAACGTCTCTGGTTTTGTGCTTGAGCCTGAGCAGGCCTCATTTGTGGGCCTGTATCCCATCCCGATTATTTACGGCTTAACGATCGGCGAGCTGGCCCGGCTCATTCAAGGCGAACGCTTGCTGCCCGGACTTGAAAACCTCAAACTGACCGTGGTGCCGCTGGAAGGTTGGCGGCGATCTATGCAGTGGCCAGATACAGGAAGGCCCTGGATTCCTCCAAGTCCTAACTTGCCCACCTTTGACGCTGCGCTGGCCTATGCTGGCACGTGCTTTTTTGAGGCGGTTGCGGGAAGCGAGGGCCGCGGTACAGCGCTCCCTTTTTTGCAGATTGGAACGCCGTGGGTCGACCCGCAGGCACTGGCCGATACGCTGAATGCCCGCAGCCTGCCTGGCGTGCGCTTTTTGCCGGCAACTTTTACGCCGCAGCCGCGTCCCGGAGCTCCCCAGCCGCGCTACCAAGGACAAAGGCTCTACGGCGTACGCCTGGTGATCACCGATCGCCGGTCATTCCAGCCCGTAGAAACCGGCATCCATCTGCTGCATGCCTTTTACCACCAAACCCCACCTGCTCAGCAGGCGCGCTTTATCGAGCGTCCTCAGTGGCTGGCGCGCCTAGCAGGTACAGAACGCCTCTACACCCTACTTCAACAAGGCGCTTCGCCAGAAACGATCATTGCTGACTGGCACCAAGCCGTTACCGCTTTTCAGGAGCAACGCCGGCCCTACTTGCTTTATTGATCTGCAGCTGCCCGTGGCCGCCAGAGAATAGCATAAACCACTTCCAAATAGCCTCCTACGATGACTATAGGCGCTACTGTACGCGACCAAAAGCCGTCCAGCTCGTGTTCGATCGCCATAATGGCAAACCCGATGACAACCAGCGCAATGCCTACAAGCAGTAGGACATAGTTACGCCGCGCAAAAACCATCGGGCGCCCCGATGGGGCTGGCGTCGGTCGGCTCGCAACTTGCATGTGACGCCGAGAACGTGCCATAGGCCACCAAGCTTTAAAACAAAGGGCGAACCTAAGAGACTACTTTCAGGTTCCATCAGGCGTTGTCTTTGGATCTGGCAGGAGCTGTTGTTTCGCCATGCGGTCTGTTTTTGCTTTGGGCGTAGCGTTGTGCCTTGTCATCGTGATGCTGGGACTGCGCGCGCCGCTTTCTGTAGAGGAACGCTTAGACGCTGTACGCGCGCAGTTTACGGCCGATCAAACGTTTTGGGGCATTTACGTACAAGAGGTAGCCAGTGGTCGCGTACTGGCCGCACAGCATGCCCATCAAGGCTTGCTGCCCGCCTCAGTGCAAAAACTGCTGACAACCGCTGCAGCGCTCGACCTACTGGGACCGGAGTTTCGCTATCAGACGGTGCTCTACCTTAACGGAAGCATTGAAAGCGGAGTGCTGCGCGGCGACCTTATCTTGCGCGGCTCAGGCGATCCCACCTTTGGTAGCCCGTCTTGGGACGGGCCCGATCCCTTACGCCAATGGGCCCAGGCATTGGCCAAACAGGGCATCACCCGTATTCAGGGCCGCATTATCGGCGACGACAATGTGTTTGACAATCGGCCGTATGCCGATGGCTGGGATGTCGATTATCTTACCTCGCAGTTTACGCATGGGCTAGGCTTTGCTGTAAGTGGGCTTTCGTATCACGACAACTATGTCGTCGTGCGTGTCGCAGCCACGCAACCCGGGGCTCCGCCACGCGTGCGGCAGGAGCCTATGGCTTACCTTCACCTCGAAAACCGAGCTGTAACGGCCGCCCGGCGCTATGGCGAAGCACTACGCATGGAACGTGCCTTTGGCTCTGAATCGCTTCGGCTCTATGGAACGGTTCCGGTAGGATATCAAGGAACGTTAGAGTTACCGGTGGCCAACCCGACCCGCTATACCTTGGAAGCCTTTCGGCGGTATCTGGTGGCTGAAGGCATTAGGGTAGAAGCCGATCTGGTAGACGTCGATGATCTGCCGTCACCCCCTCGGTACGATCGCGCTCAACCGCTCCTAGTGCATACTTCAGCACCCCTAGAGGAAATCGTACAATTGATCAACCGCCGCAGTCATAACTTTTATGCCGAACAGCTCTTCCGCACCTTAAGTCCTGATGGTACTGCCGAAGGTGCTGCGCGCCGCATCCAGGCATTTTTGCGGCGTCAGGGCATCGATACGCAGGGCCTCAGCATTCGAGATGGGTCCGGCCTTTCTCGAAAGAACCTCGTCCCTCCTGTGGTCTTAGGAGAGTTGCTTCGTGCAATGCACCATCACCCGGCCCGGGAAGCGTTTTTGACCTCCCTGCCCCAGGGCGGTGAGCGACGATCCACCCTAGAAGGTCGGCTGCATAACGTGCCTGTGCGCGCCAAAACAGGTTCGCTGATGCATGTGCGCACGCTGTGTGGCTACACAACAACCGCCGATGGGCGTATGGTGGCCTTTGCCCTAATGGCCAATAACTACACGCTGCCTGCGCCTCGTGTGGTGCATGCTATTGATCAGATGGTGCGTGCGTTGCATGCCAGTCCTTAAGATACTATGGTCACGCTTTCGCCTCCCACGACGCTGCTGACACGCCTACTGCGGCTGAGCTTTATCGGCATAGGGGTTGTCCTTCTGCAATGGCTGCTGCTTAACCGCATGCGGCTCTGGGGAGCCTATCCGGATGGGGTATTGCTTTTTGTAGCCTATCTAGGCTTGTACTATGGAAGGCGTGCGGGATTAGCCGGAGGTTTTTTCAGTGGTTTACTGCTCGATGCGCTGCTCGACAGCTGGGGTCTGCACACATTCGTCAAAAGCTTTATAGGCTTTTTGGTTGGCGTTTTTGCAATCGAAGAACGCGAAAACCTGCGTCCTACCCTCAGTCAAGCGTTTCTTGGAGGGTTCGTACTGGCCTTAGTACACAACGGCCTATTGGTTGCCCTTCTGGCCCTGGCAGCTGAAACGCGCACGTCGTTTATGATCACAGCCCTTTGGCTGGGCAGTGCTGTCTACACGGCCTTCCTTAGCATGCTAGTGATCCTCTGGCGCACCCCTTAACGCATCTGTTCTAAAGCGCGCCGCAGGTCCGACACAATACCGGCTGCGGTGACCTGCGGTCCAGCGCCAGGGCCGCGGACCACGAGTGGTGTGCGACAATAGTACGCGGTTGTGTAAGCAATCAGGTTATCGGTACCCTGCAAGTTGTAAAATGGAGATTCAGGCCCAACGGCCTGCACCCCTACGCAAAGCCGGCCGTTTTCGATGCGTCCGATATAGTGCAGTCGGCGCCCTTCGCGACGCGCGGCTTCGACCTGATCTTTCCAATAGGTGTCGTAGGCACCCAGATGCTGCCAGAAGGCTTCCAGCGACACCTCGCGCAAAGCATCGGGCACCAGTGGGGCCACCTCCACATCGCTTCGCTCTACTTTCATGCCCAGCTCGCGCGCCAAAATAAGCAGCTTGCGGGCCACATCTTCACCCGAGAGGTCGTCCCGCGGATCAGGCTCTGTATATCCTGCCTGCCGAGCTTCCTGAAGGGCTTGAGAAAACGATACTCCTTGGGCCATTTGATTGAAAAGATAGGCCAACGTGCCCGAAAAGACTCCTTCAATCCGATGCACCTGGTCGCCGGCCAGAAGCAGATCCTGCAGTGTAGAAATCACAGGTAGGCCAGCACCAACCGTGGTTTCATAGCGGTAGGGGATGCGCCGCTCACGGACGATTTCGCGTAACTGCTGATAGAAGTCGTACCCAAGCGTATTGGCGCGCTTGTTGGGCGTTACAATAGCCACCCCGGCCGAGAGGAGTTCAGGATAACGCCGGGCAATTTCTTCCGAGGCCGTAGCGTCGATCACCACAAGTCGGCGTGGACGTTCGCTGGTCAGAAGATGAATCAGTCGGTCAAGGTTCATGGGTTCGCCCTCAGTGCGCAGTCGCTCTCGGGCCTGACTCCAGGGCACGCCTGCAGGCTGCCAAAGCATGCGTTCAAGCGTGGCCAGTCCAGCTAGCTTTAGCTCAAGCCCTTCCTGCGTGCGTAGGTAGTCCACCTGCCGGGCCAGCATGTCTAGCAGGGCACTGCCAATCACGCCAGCCCCAATTAAAAACAGGTGGGCCCGCATCGTGCGCAGGATAAACGTTTCGTGTAGGGCTTGCACCGCTCGCTGCGCGTCGTGCTGCGCCACAACAGCCGAAATGTTTGTTTCAGCTGCTCCCTGAGCGATAGCCAACACATTCACATTGGCTTGGCCAAGTGCCGAAAACATACGTCCGGCCAGTCCAGGCTGATGGCGCATGCGGTCCCCTACTGCCGAAACAATCGAGCAAGCTGGCACCTCGTAGATCCGGCTAATGCGACCTGTTTCAAGCTCATAAGTAAACGTGCGTCGCAGCGTTTCTAAAGCAATTCCTGCATCGGCAGCCCGCACGCCCAAGCAGAGGCTTTGCTCACTAGAGGCTTGCGAGATCAAAAACACGTTGATCTTGTGTTCGGTAAGGGCTGCAAATGTCCGTGCCGCAATCCCAGGTGCCCCAATCATGCCTGTGCCTTCCAGCATCAACACCGCTACGTCCTTTATGGCTGTAATTGCACGCACGTGCCCTGGGGGTGGTGGGGCCTCAGCCGTAATCAATGTACCCGGGGATTCAGGATTGAACGTGTTTTTGATGCGTAAAGGGATCTGCAATGCCTGCAGCGGTCGCATCGTACGGGGATGGAGCACCTTGGCACCAAAATAAGCCATCTCGGCAGCCTCGCGATAGCTAAGATGGGGCAGCACGAAAGCTTCGGGTACCAGACGTGGATCAGCCGAAAGCACTCCATCTACGTCGGTCCAAATCACCACAAGCTCTGCTCCTAAAGCGCCCCCCAGAATAGTGGCCGTATAATCACTGCCCGATCGACCCAGTGTAGTGGTGACCCCTTCTGAGGTAGCGCCAATGAAGCCGGTTACTACAGCGATATGGTCTTCGGGAAGAGCAGCCAACCGCTCCCGAATAAGCCGATTGGTCGCTTCAAAATCAACGTTCGCTTCTCCAAACGTATCATCGGTGCGGATGAGTTCTGTTGCTTCAAGCGCAACCGCCGGCATGCCCGCTGACCGAAAAGCAGCAGCCACAAGCGGTGTAGAAAGCCGCTCACCAAAGCTGATAATCGCATCCCGCGTTCGGGGAGTGCATTCACGCAAAAGATACAACCCATCGAGCAGTTCGGTAAGTGCTTGCCAATGGGCTTGAAGTTGCGCTTCTAAGGCAGGCCGTTCGGCCGCAGACACCAAGGCTTCTAGCACTTCTTGGTGACGTTGGCGTAACCCTTCTACCATGGTGCGATGAGCGCCCGTGCGTGCCACAGCCGCCTCAATACATGAGAGAAGCTGGTCGGTTACCCCACCCAATGCCGAAACCACGACCACAAGGCGTACTGTACTAGGCTCAGCCTGCAGGAGGGAAACAACCCTGCGAATACGTTCTGCATTCGCAACCGAGGTGCCCCCAAACTTGTGCACCCGAACCGGACGTGCCAAAGCCATCTTAGGTGCGCTGCCTATAGGTTATGGTGCAAAATCGTAAGCCTGGAATTTACAACAAAAGCAGCGCTTTGCCGTTTAAAAGGCGTATTAAATCGCTGAAAGCGCTTCAATTCAAGGCCTAGTGAAAACCACGATGGTTTTTGCTAGAGCCGTTGACGCACGTGGAGCTTTTTTTGTAAGATTGCGTTCCACGAAACGGTTCGGGGCCATAGCTCAGTTGGTAGAGCGCTACAATGGCATTGTAGAGGTCGCCGGTTCGAATCCGGCTGGCTCCACAAAGGCGCTGGTCTAGGCTAGCGCCTTTTTTTATGGCGCAACGCAAGTCCTTACGCATTTTTCGTACGCTTCTAACGAACGAGACTGGTAGCTTGGCCACTTACGGCGTAACTTCCTTAAGGTCGAAACCCTTTTTTGTCCTTAAATCCTTAAACGGTTTATTGGAAGCCTTAAACCACCTATGCCGACCGCCAAACTGCTTCTTGAAGATACTACCGTTGAGTTGCCGGTTATCGTAGGCACCGAAGGGGAGCGCGCTATCGACATCCGTACCTTACGGCGCCAAACTGGTTACATCACCTACGATCCAGGCCTGGCAAATACGGGTTCGTGCCAGAGCACCATCACGTTCATTGATGGTGAGGCAGGCGTGCTCCGCTACCGTGGCTACAGCATTGAAGACTTGGTCGAACACTCCTCCTTTGTGGAAGTCAGTTACCTCTTGATCTACGGTGAACTGCCCACCCGGGAGCAATTGGAGCAGTTTCAGTACCGACTTACCCGTCACAGCCTGCTCCACGAAGACATGAAAAAGTTTTTTGAGGGCTATCCTCCCAGCGCACATCCGATGAGCGTTTTGTCGGCCATGGTGGCCTCGCTGTCAACATATTATCCGGACTCAACCGATCCGGAAATTACAGAGCTAAACATGATCCGGCTGCTGGCCAAGTTAAAAACCATCGCTGCCTTTTCCTACAAAAAGTCCATCGGCCAGCCCTACGTGTACCCCCGCAACGACCTGAGCTACACGGCCGACTTTCTACACATGATGTTTGCCGTGCCCTCGGAGTCCTACGAAGTGCCGCCTCTTTTCGAAAAGGTTCTCGACGTTTTGCTTATCCTGCATGCCGACCACGAACAAAACTGCAGCACCTCAACGGTGCGCATGGTAGGCAGTAGTGGTGCTGATTTGTTTGCTTCGATTGCGGCCGGCATCAGCGCTTTGTCTGGCCCCCTGCATGGAGGAGCCAACCAGGCAGTTATCCAGATGCTCGAAATGATCCACCAAGATGGGGGCAACTATCAAAAGTATCTTGCGCGCGCCAAAGACCCTAACGATCCCTTCCGCCTGATGGGCTTTGGGCATCGCGTCTATAAAAACTTTGACCCACGGGCTCGCCTAATTAAAAAGCTCGTGGATCAAGTTTTTACTGAAATGGGCATAAACGATCCGCTTTTGGAAATTGCTCAAAAACTCGAGCTTGCTGCCCTTGAGGACGAGTACTTCATTGAGCGCAAGCTGTATCCGAACGTAGACTTCTACAGTGGCATCCTCTACCGGGCGATGGGGATTCCCACCAACATGTACACGGTGCTGTTTGCCATGGGCCGCCTCCCAGGCTGGATAGCCCAATGGAAAGAAATGCGTGAAGACCCCGACACGCGCATTTACCGGCCGCGGCAGATTTACCAAGGTCACCCACAGCGGCCCTACGTCCCCTTGCAAGCTCGGTAAATACCGAGTCGTAGTATCTTAGGCTCAAAAAACCCCTTGGGGTATGCTTCGCGTCGTGCTTATGGGCGCTTTTGCCCTCTTGCTGGCAGGCTGTGGACGCAAAACCCAACCTGCGCCACCTTCGCTTACAGGTCGCATGATTCCCTTTCGGGAAGATGGGACGTTAGCTTTTGTGCGCAATCAGGATACGCTGGTCACCATTAAGATCGAAATCGCCGATACCGACTCGACGCGTCAGCGTGGCCTCATGGAGCGCTATGCCCTTCCAGAACGGAGTGGTATGCTGTTTATTTTTGAGCGCGAGGAAATGCTGGGCTTCTGGATGGCCAATACACCGCTGTCACTGGACATTATTTTTGTTAATGCCGACTCGCAGATCGTCTCAATAGCGAAGTACACCCGTCCTTACTCAACCGAAAACATTTCTTCGCGCTATCCTGCTCAGTTTGTAGTAGAAGTGCCGGCCGGTTTTGCAGATACCTACGGCCTTGTAGAAGGCGACCGCCTACGCTGGAGGCGCTACCCCACAACACCAGTAGCTGCCCGCAATCCATAAAAAAACCGGCTGCCTTGAGCAGCCGGAAAAGAGCGGAAGACGGGACTCGAACCCGCGACCTTCTGCATGGCAAGCAGACGCTCTACCAGCTGAGCTACTTCCGCTTATTGCTGTAGCAGCTAGAATACTACAGCAATTGCCAACTTGTCAACCTGCAAGCAATGGCTTTTATCGCAAAAGTGAGGCTTTAGGTTTCCGCCTTTTGCGCTTGAAAATCCCGCAAAGGGATCGTAAGCGTCACGGCAAAAGGCTGGGCATGCTGTTGTGTCCAGAAACGGAGTCCTTCTTGGTTAGCTGCCAGGACGCCCAGCCGCAGGCGTTGTGCCCCAAGCTGCGCTGCCCATGCCCGCACTGCGGCAACCAAGCGGCTTCCAATACCGAGCCGGCGATAGTTCGGCAGCACATAAAGCTCGTCGATGTACACTTCTAGTTCTTGCCGATAAATAGGCGGCGGACTCCACTGGTGTGCGGAGATGAAGCCTACGAGCTCCCCCTCTCGGTCGGCCACATAGATGCAGTAGATGCGATCTCGTACCCACAGCATAAAATCGTTGCGCCAACGCCGCCGAGCGTCGTCGGCCGGCGCAAAGCGTGGCTCCAGGGCTGCCTGCTCTTCCAGCAACCGGCACCAAAGTCCTTCCACGGCCGCTGCATCGCGCCAGCTTGCTGGCCGCACGATGATCTCTTGCATAAAGCCTCTCCGATGGCCTTGCTCAGGCCTCGGCTACGACGGGCGCCCGGCGAGGTTTCAGGTAGCCTTGACGCACCAAGAGTTCGGCATTGAGCACAGCACCACCAGCAGCGCCACGGATCGTGTTGTGCACCAGGGCCACGAACTTCACGTCGAATACTTCGCACGGGCGAATACGTCCAACAGAAACCGTCATTCCTCGCCCAAGCTCAGCATGCCGCCGCGGCTGCGGGAAATGCGGCTCATCAAAAACCTGCAGCAATCGCTCCGGAGCTGTAGGTAATCCTAGATCAGCAATAGGGCTCCGGAACGCAGCAAGCACGTCACGCACGGTTTCGGCTGAAGCTGGCTGGCTAAGTTTGACTGAAATGCACTCCAGATGCCCTTCAAGCACCGGTACACGATTGCACTGTGCACTGATGCGCAAAGCCGCTGGCTCTACGCGGCCGTCTACCAACCGTCCCAGAATCTTACGCGGCTCGGTAGCCATTTTTTCTTCTTCACCGCTGATAAACGGAATCACGTTGGCCGTAGCATCGAGCGAAGGCACGCCTGGATACCCTGCGCCCGAGAGGGCCTGAAGCGTAGTTACGTGCACCTGTTCAACACCAAAGGCTTGAATGAGTGGATAAAGCGCACACACCAACCCTACGGTAGAACAGTTAGGGTTCGTGACAATAAACCCGCCGTTGGCTTTCCAGGGCTGGCGCTCGATAAGCGCCGTGTGCGTAGGGTTAATCTCTGGGATAAGCAGCGGCACATCCTCCCGCATGCGATAGTTGCGGGCATTAGAAATCACGGGATAGCCGGCCTCGGCGAGCATAAGCTCAATCTCTCCTGCCACATCGGCACTAAGACCAGAAAACACAAAGTCACAATCCAGCTCGGTCGAAATAGGTACGACTTCCTGCTCGGCTACCTGTGGGGGAATCGGTCGACTGCCGATCCAGTGAGCTGCTTCGCGGTAAGGTTTGCCGGACGAACGGTCCGATGCAGCTAGCACGGTGATCTCAAACCAAGGATGATCGGCCAAGAGTTCAACAAATTTTTGGCCTACGGCACCTGTGGCGCCTAGAATGCCTACACGAAACTTCGGTGCAGTCATGGCAATTGGGGTAAGCTTGCTATGTTATTTAGGACAACGCGTTATACGGCAAGTGCCTGTGGGGGTTGTGCTGGAATCAGCCAGGTACCTGGTCGCTCTGGGGCAAGCGTTGAACGAATATGTACCGGAATGCCTGCAGCCACCAGTGGATCGAGGGCTTTGCGGTGCATGCCCAAGCGCCCAGCTTGATTCCAAGCCCAGGCTTCTTCCAACACCAGGGTATCGTAGTGTTCGGCTTGCGGATTTTTGCGTGGATCTTCCGTATACAAGCCGTCTACATCGGTCCAGCGTTCCAGCACGCTCGCCTTCAGCAAAGCTGCCAGCACGGCCGCCGAGTAGTCGCTGCCACCACGCCCTAGGGTCGTGGTACGGCCTTCAGGCGTTGCGCCGATAAAACCAGTCACCACTGGCACGCTGTGCGGACTAAGCCGAGCAAACCAGGACATGACGCGCACGCGTGAAGCTTCTAGGTCGACACTAGCCGCGCCATGCATGCGATCGGTCACCAGCAGTGCGGTGGCATCTTGCGCAAATGCCGACAGCCCACGCGCCTTCAGGGTGGCAGCCAGCAGGGGTGCCATCAAGCGTTCGCCGGCAGCTAGCACCTCATCCCGCCAGGCCGCATCCGATTGGGCCTGGGCCGCCTGAAGGGCTTCATGCAAACGCTTGAGCTCCGCCTCAAGCACCGACATGTACCCTTGTCGCAGCGCTGGATCGTCCTTCAACACAGCAGCCAACGCGCGATGCTCTTGCCGTAGCAAAGCCAAAAGTGCCTCGATGTCCAGCGTGCCTGCCTCAAGGGCCTCATAGGCGGCTACCAGCGTGTTGGTTACGCCGGCTCGCGCCGAAACGACCACAACAACGCGATGGGTCGCAGCTGCCTGAGCAATGAGCTCCGCTACGCGGGCGATCATTTCCGGGCTGCCCACCGAAGTTCCCCCGAACTTGAGCACTTTCAGACCGCTGTTTCGCTCCGCGCCTGCGGCATGCTCCAGGCCTGCTCGGGAATGATCGTGGAGATCCATTCGTGCAAGACTTCGTTGAGGATTTTTGTTTCGATCAAAAAGGCATCATGCCCATGGGGCGAGTGCAACACGTAGAGGGAAGCATTGGGCAAATGGTTGACCAGCTCTTCCTGTTCGACCAGGGGGTAGAGCACGTCCGAGTCAATACCCACGACCAGGGCTGGCTGGCGAATTTCGGCCAACACTTCGGGATATGGGCCTCTGCCTCGCGACACGTCGTGCGAATCCATCTTCTGGGTTAGCCGCACGTAACAGTTTGCGTCAAAGCGCCGCACCAGCTTTTCGCCTTGGTAACGCAGGTAACTTTCGATGGCAAAGAGTTCTTCGGTGTCGCGTACCATGCGGCGCCGCCCAAAACGTGCCTCGAAGGACTGGTAAGAGCGGTAGGAGATCATTGCCATCATACGGGCCGTTGCCAGCCCCTGCACTGGTGGAGCATTAGGATCGTAGTATCCCCCTTGCCAGCGCGGGTCGGCATAGATGGCCTGGCGTTGCGCCTCACTCCAGGCAATACACCAGGCCGAATGGCGACCGCCTACAGCAATAGGTACAATAGACCGCACGTAGTCTCCAAAAAAGGCCCATTCCAACACTTGCATCCCTCCCATCGATCCCCCCACCACAACGGCCACCTGCTGCACGCCTAAGTGCTCTAGCAGACATCGATGCAGGCGAACCGTGTCGCGGATAGTTACTTGGGGGAATTCAGGCCCATAAGGACGGCCTGTAGCCGGATTGATCGTAAGCGGCGAGGCCGTCCCGTAGGGTGAGCCCAGCACATTTGCACAGACCACAAAAAACCGATTGGTGTCGAAAGCCTTGCCGGGTCCTAGCAAATCTCCCCACCACTGATCCACATCTGCGCTACCGGTCAGGGCATGACAGACGACCAAGGCGTTTGTTCCTTCCCGGTTCAGATGGCCCCACGTCCGGTAGGCCACCGGTACCTGGCGAAGCACAACCCCACTTTCCAGGGTAAATTCTGGGAGCATGAAGGTTTGTGTCATGGGTAAGCTTAAGCCGCTTTGGCCAGGGAACACTGTGCCAGCGCCTGTGCGAAGTCTTCCTTAATG
Organism: Rhodothermus bifroesti; assembly: GCF_017908595.1. Classification (NCBI taxonomy): domain Bacteria; kingdom Pseudomonadati; phylum Rhodothermota; class Rhodothermia; order Rhodothermales; family Rhodothermaceae; genus Rhodothermus; species Rhodothermus bifroesti. The sequence continues at coordinate 260,718 of NZ_JAGKTL010000002.1, read as the reverse complement.
TCGTCGATGTGTTCAATACCAACCGATACACGCACCATGTCGGGCGTTACACCAGCAGCCAATTGTTCTTCGGCCGTTAGCTGCTGATGCGTCGTTGACGCCGGATGAATCACCAGCGTTTTAGCATCACCTACGTTCGCCAGCAAACTGGCCAGGCGCACCTGGCTCACAAAAGCGCGACCCGCTTCATAGCCGCCTTTCAGCCCAAACGCCAAGACGGCTCCAAAGCCGTTACGCAGGTACTTTTTGGCCCGCTCATGATAAGGATGATCTTCCAACCCAGGATAGCTGACCCAAGCCACCTCGGGTTGCTCACGCAACCAGCGGGCTAGCGCTAAGGCATTGTCGCAGCTCCGCTGCACGCGCAGCGAAAGTGTCTCTAGCCCTTGAAGCAGCAAAAACGAACCAAACGGATTTGGGCACGGGCCAAAATCGCGCATCCCTTCTACCCGAGCTCGGAGGATAAAGGCCACATTTACCCCCAGTACACCTTGCGGACCAAACGTTTCCCAGAAGTTCAGGCCATGATACCCTGGGGCAGGCTCCGTAAAAGCAGGAAAGCGACCATTATCCCAAGGGAACGTCCCGGCATCCACAATAACGCCGCCAATCGTTGTACCATGGCCGCCGATCCACTTCGTGGCAGAATGCAACACAATATCGGCACCAAAAGCAATCGGACGGCACAAGTAGCCGCACGCACCAAAAGTGTTGTCGACCACCAAGGGTACGCCATGCTGATGCGCCACCTCGGCAATGCGCTCAAAGTCAGGAATATTAAACCTTGGATTGCCAATCGTTTCGACGTACACGGCCTTGGTGCGCTCATCGATCAGCCGTGCTATCGTTTCCGGATCATCTCCCTCAGCAAAACGCACTTCAATGCCGATCCGTGGAAAAGAGACTTTAAACTGGTTATACGTGCCGCCGTAAAGGTAGCTGGTCGAAACAATGTTGTCTCCAGCCTCGGCCAGGGTCGTAAGCGCCAGAAACTGTGCCGCCTGACCGCTTGAAGTGGCCAGGGCTGCTACCCCACCTTCTAGGGCTGCTACGCGACGTTCAAATACGTCGGTCGTGGGGTTCATGATGCGGGTGTAGATATTGCCGAATTCCTGCAACGCAAACAACCGAGCAGCGTGGTCGGCATCTTTGAACACATACGAAGTGGTTGCATAGATCGGGACAGCGCGTGCCTGCGTAGCGGGGTCGGGCTCCTGTCCAGCATGTACCTGCAACGTTTCGAAGCGCAACGGACGGTCAAACGGCGAAGTCGGCATACCGCATGCAGTGGGTTGGTGAACGTTACACAGCCTGACCAGCCCATCTTGCTTGCCCTCGCCCGTATGAGAGGTTATAAAAAAACCTCTCCCGCAACCGACCCGCGGAAGAGGCTACACTGTTCACTGCGCGGCTTAGCCGGCTGGAACAGCTCATCTCCCCTCGCGGTCGCGCGAGGCAGGAATTGGCACCTTTCCCGCTGTCGTCTCTCGACGATCAGTAGGGCGGTTGCCAGGGTTTCACAGGGCCTGTTCCCTCCACCCTTCTGGATGAGCTGGTAAGAACAATCCGTTGGCGCCTTCTACGGGATCTTGCTACCCCGGTTCCCCTGCACCTTACATTGCCGTCCGTGAAAAAATGCCTTAGGACTCTGGCAACGCATCGCGCAGCGCTCCTAAGCGTTGCAACAACGCGTTAATCCGTTCGCAAGCCTCTAAAATGTCGGCTACCGGTCCTGTCCAATCCGCCGGATCGCTGGACAAGCGCAGCAGCTCCTGCATAAACTGGGCATTACCGGCAATAATCGCCAGTGGATTCTTTAGGTCGTGATTGAGCCGGGAAAGCTCCTGTCGCAACCACTGCAACCGTTCCTCAGGCGTTAGGTGCGCACGCATGGTTAATGCCTGGGCCCAAGCGCGAAGCGTTTCTGTTTGGCCAGGCAAGGCTACGCGCAACCGACCCTCAGCCGCCAGCGAGGCCACCAGCCTGGGAAGCTCCGCCTGCTGCCACAACAACACGGGTAGCGGAGGCTGATGGCCCTGAAGCTGTCGAAGACAAAAGCTCAGTAGGCCTTCCGATAGGTCTCCCAAAACCACACCATGCCAAGTCGTTTCCCGCAAGCGCGTTTCCAATAAGGCAACAGAACAAACTTCGACCTGAAGACCATAAGCTTCAAGTCCTCGACGCATTTCACCCCCTGTATCGTCGGCTACCAAGAGCACGCGCACTTGCGATGCTTCCATCGTCAAAAGACCTCCTCCAGCGAACGTGGATGCACAGCCACAATGCCTTGCTCCGAATGCTGCAGGCTCACCACGGCAATTTCAGGATCGTGCTCAAAAAACAATTGCCATCCCTGCGCTGCAGCCTGCTCCAGAAAAGCCAGCTTTTCTTCAATCGTTACTAGAGGACGAATGTCATATCCCATGTTCCAGAGCGGCCGCACATGCACTGCCGTCGGAATAAGGTCAGCCACAAACACCAGTGTGCCCTCCGGACCTGTAATCCGAACGAGCTGCTGGGCTTCGGTATGTCCGTTTACCACTTCCACAAAAACTCCTGGAAGCACTTCACCCGGACCCTTTAAGAGCTGAAGCTGACCCGAGGCCTCTAGTACAGATAGTTTTTCCTGCAAAAACGATGCCCGTTCACGCAAATGGGGACGCCTAGCCCAAGACCAATGCCGCTCCTGAACATAAAATGTGGCATTCGGAAATGCAATCTCCTGCCGATCCCGGCCTTGCCGCGTACTCCCCCCGCAGTGATCGAAGTGTAAATGCGTCAGCACCACATCGGTTACGTCTGCTGCCGAAAAGCCTAAAGCCTGTAGTGACCGGTGCAGTTCGGCATATTCGTAATCGACAGCATAAAGGTCTTGAAATTTGGCATCAAACGCATCTCCTAGACCGTTATCGATAAGCACCAGCCGATTGCTGCTCTCTAAGAGCAAGCAGCGCATGTTGAGTACAATGCGATTGCGTGCATCGGCCGGGGCATAACGCTCCCAAAGGGGTTTGGGCACAATCCCAAACATCGCGCCCCCATCGAGTCGAAATCGTCCTGTTTCTATTGCATGTAGGGTATACGGACCAATTTTAGGCATAGTCATTTACGTATCTGAAGAAGGTGGAAAATGTCCATTCGATTGAATGCGCCGGCGCACCGATTCCATCTGTTCTACCTGTGGAAGCAAGCGTTCCAGATGTGCTACAAGATAGGCCAGGCGCTCATTTTCGGTCAGCAGTTCTAGCACTTCCTGTTGCTGCTCCAGGGTTAGTCCGGCATTGGAAGCCACGACATACGACAGATAGCGCACATCCTGGTAAAGTGCAGGCCGCACTGTCTGCCCCACAAGCTCCAACAGGCGCATATGCTGCGTAATGAGCCGCTCGCGCAGCGCGTGCTGCGGTGCCTCAAAAGGCTCCACGATGCGTTCCACGTCGGCAGTCAAATAAGGCCGGTCCGAATAGAGCTGCACGATGCGAAACCGCTCCTCACCCGTCACCAGAATGTCCATGCGCCCGTCCGCATAGCGGGCTAGGATCCGCGTAATGCGCGCAGTCGAGCCAACGCGCGCCAGGCGTCCTTCCTCGGCCAGCACAATCCCAAACGGGACATCCTGCGCTAAACAATCGCGGATCAAATCCCGATAACGGGGCTCAAAAATATGGAGCGGCAGGCGCTCGCCTGGATAAAGCACTACGCCAAGTGGAAACAAGGGTAATCGTTCCATCCCTATGCAACCTGACCAGCTTTGCCTAACCAGAGAAAGCCTAATGAACACAAGCCGGTGTGGGTTTCCAAAGGCCTTTACCGGAGACGCGAAAGCCGTATTTTCTTGGGGTCACATGGGCCGATCTTTCTAGAGACTGCACCATGCGTCTAGTGCTTTGCAGTTTACTTTTTATTCCTTTTGGCCTCTTGCGTGCACAGGGACTGCCGTTGGTGCACCCTTGGAGCGCAGCGAATGACCCTGCCGAACAGACAGCGTACGTCTGGTGGCGGCACAGTCACTCCTTAGACAGCTGGGGAGGTCTTTCACTCATCGGACCTCAATGGCGATTCGCTGTACGCAGCCGTTTGTTGCTTGTTACCCAGTCGTGGACCACGCGCCTGAACGCTGTCTTCCAGACAGGCCTCTACGGCACCTATACAGCCGACTTCGACGAACTCTACGACGTGCTACGCCTAATTGATTTTTTACGCTATCAGCCGTCGCGCAATCAGCGTTTTTATTTGCGCCTTGGCCCACTCAATCGTACCCGGCTGGGCACCGGCCATGTGGTGGATTTTTTACATACGGCTGCAGCCTGGGACGAACGTACCCTAGGGCTAGAACTGGCCTGGTCAACAGCTGCGTTGGACATGGAAGCTTTTTCTACCGATGTGCGCCGCCAGGCTGTCGCTGGGGCTCGACTAGCCCTTCGTCCTTTCTTTTGGGCTCAAACCAGTCGCTTCCGTTTTCTGACGCTGGGGCTAAGCTACGTGCGCGACCCCGCCTTTCGTCAATCTGCCCTGCTGGAAGCCGTAAACGCAGACCTTTCGCTTAACCTTCTGCCTACCGAAACGCCTGCACTGGTTCCCTTTGTTAGCCTAGCACACTATCGACACTACGGCACCGGCCTACGCCTGGGAGCTTCGCTCCAGAGCCCTAACTTGATCGACCTCATGGCCTTTCAGCTTCGGATGGGGCTCGATTATGACGGCAAAGCATTTTTGCCGGGCTATATGGGCGTTTTTTACCCTGTGCAAAACCTGCGCGCACGCATTCTCGACCCCGCAGCTTATCCCCATACCCTTCGCTATGCCGGCATTAGTCTGCCTGAAGCCAGAGGCGGCAACGGTTTCTTTACAGAAGTGCATTTGCTTTTTCCGCAGCGCTTTGAGCTCTGGTACTTTTTCCGAAAGCACTACGGTTCACAGCGGCTCAGTACGTTTCACTTTCGGCTGTTTTTGCGCACGCGAGAGCTCCAGGTACAAACCGGCATCAGTCGTAGCGGACTGAGCGATTGGCTAGCGCTTTTTCAGCCCATGGGTGCGCAAAGCTGGCTATTTTTCGAAACCCATTATCTCCTAGCGCGCCCCCTCTGGTTACTTGTGCAAGCCCGTTATACCTTTGAACGTTTGCTTGATGCTCCTGGGGGCATTGCTTGTTATCTTCCCCAACGTCGCTTTGCGTCCATGCTTGGTCTGCGATGGGCGCTATGAGTTTGCTTTAGGCAACCCCTTGGCTCATTTCCAACATACGCTGAATGGGCCGCAGGGCTTGTAGGCGGAGCGTTTCGTCCAGTGTGATTTCCGGTTGCTCGTAGCGCAACGCCAAGTAGAGCTTTTCGAGCGTATGCAGCCGCATATGCGGGCACTGGCTGCAATTGCAGCCGCCATCGGGTGGTGCTGGAATAAACGTCTTTTCTGGGCAATCCTTGCGCATTTGGTGCAAGATGCCCTCCTCAGTGGCCACAATAAAGACAGCGTGCGGGCTTTCGCGTGCAAACTTTCGAATCGCTGCGGTTGAGCCAATAAAATCGGCATGCTGCAGCACCGCTTCTTCGCACTCTGGATGTGCTAAAACCAATGCTTCTGGATAGCGTGCTTTGAGCTGCAGAATTTTCTTTTCACTGAAGGTCTCATGCACGATGCACACCCCGTCCCAAAGCACCATGTTTCGCCCGGTTTTGCGCATCAGGTAACGCCCTAAATTGCGATCTGGGGCAAACAGGATAGGCTGCTCAGGAGGAATTTGCCGGATAATGTGTTCGGCATTCGAAGAGGTGCAAATAATGTCGCTTAACGCTTTTACGGCTGCTGAGCAGTTAATGTAGGAAATCACCAGATGATCGGGATATTGCGCCTTAAAAGCGGCAAAGGCATCGGCGGGGCAGCTATCGGCCAAGGAGCAGCCGGCATTCAGGTCCGGAATAACTACTTTTTTGTCCGGGTTAAGGATCTTAGCCGTTTCGGCCATGAAATGCACCCCAGCAAAAACAATCAGGTCGGCATTCGTTTCGGCAGCTTTACGCGACAGGCCTAGCGAATCCCCAATATAGTCGGCCAGGTCTTGAATAACGGGATCCTGGTAATAATGCGCCAAGATGATAGCGTTTTTTTCCTGGCGCAGTCGGTTAATTTCAGCAACCAAATCTAAGGCAGGGTCAATGGGAACATCGACGTAACCTATTTCTGGATGAAGTACTGCCGGTTCAACCATGGCACTGTCGCTTTTGCAAGATAAGCTGCGTTTGTTTTACGCGTGGGAACGGTTATCGTTCAGCAGGAGAGACGGGTTCGGGGACCAGGCGGCCTTGTTCTAAGCGCAGCACGCGGTCGGCTAAGGCCGCTAGCGACAAATTGTGCGTAGCGATGATAAACGTTTGGCCTACTTCGCGGCTTAAGCGGAGGATTTCCCGGTGCAAGGTATCGGCTGTGCGGACGTCCAGATTTCCGGTAGGCTCGTCGGCCAGCACTACCGCTGGTTGGTTCATGAGGGCGCGGGCTACAGCCACGCGCTGCTGCTCTCCACCGGAGAGCATCGAAGGTCGATCATCGGCGCGATCGGCCAGGCCCAACAGCGCCAGCAGTTCCAGTGCCCGCTGCCGCACTTCACGTAGTCGGTAGCCTTGAATCAGCGCTGGCATGGCTACGTTCTCCAACGCTGTAAACTCGGGCAGCAAATGGTGAAACTGAAAGACAAACCCGATCGTCCGGTTGCGAAAGGTGGCTAAGGCTTCGTCATCTTTGTCGAAGATATTTTCGCCGTTGTAACGCACCTCGCCCCGGTCGGGACGGTCGAGAGCTCCTAGCAGATGCAACAGCGTACTTTTGCCTGTACCACTTTCACCGACAATAGCCACCACTTCGCCGGCCGAAACGTTGAGCTCAACGCCTTGCAGCACTTCTAAGCGCCCACCTCTGCCGGTCGGATAGCTTTTCCATAGGTCAATGACTTCAAGGAGCGGCATGAAGTTAGGCTTCGCGCTGAATGCCGTATTTGGTAAGCTTATTGTACAGGTGAGAGCGCTGGATCCCAATTGCCTCAGCGGTTTTGCTCACATTCCATCCAAACTCACGCAGCTTGTGCTCGAGAAAAAGCTTTTCAGCCGCGTCTCGAAAGGCCGTAAAGGTTGGGTAGCGCTCAAGCAGTTCATGAAGGGATCCTGTGCTGGTACCGCTACCCGGATGCACGTAGCGCATGACGTCGCGTGCGGTAATTGTAGGTCCTTCGCTCAAAATAAGCAGGCGTTCGACGACGTTGTAGAGTTCCCGCACATTGCCACGCCACTCGTAACGTTGCAGTTGCTCCAGCGCAGCAGGCTCGAAGGCCTTCGGTGGCATGCCATTTCTCCGGGCCAGCCGCTCCAGTGCAAAACGCGCAATAATAGGAATATCGCCACGGCGCTCGCGCAGCGGGGGCACATGAATCAGAATAACACTTAGCCGATGGTAAAGATCTTCGCGGAATTTTTGCTCTTCGACGAGTTTCCAGAGGTCCTTATTAGTAGCAGCAACAACGCGTACATCGACCGGTATGGTGCGCTCGCCACCTACGCGCTGGATGCGATTTTCTTGCAATGCCCGCAGCACTTTGGCCTGGGCAGCCAGGCTCATATCCCCAATTTCGTCCAGAAATAGCGTGCCCCCATGAGCTTGCTCAAACTTGCCAATGCGCAAGCGCGTAGCCCCGGTAAAGGATCCTTTCTCATGTCCAAACAGCTCACTTTCGATGAGTTCGCTAGGAATCGCAGCGCAGTTGACTTCTACCATAGGGCCATCGCGGCGGGCCGAAAGATGGTGAATCCAACGCGCCACCAGTTCTTTGCCAGTGCCTGGTTCACCTGTGATCAATACGCGGGCTTCGGTAGGGGCTACCCGATGAATCGTCTCGATCACCTGTTTAATTGCCGGGCTTTCCCCCAGGATAGGTGTCAGCTCACCTTCCCAACGCTCGGTTAATACCTGCCGGATGCGCTGGTTTTCGGTCTGAAGCTGGCCGCGCTCCAGCGCATTGCGCACCGTCAACAACAGCCGGTTCAGATCAGGCGGCTTTTCGATAAAGTCAAACGCGCCCAGCCGCGTCGCTTCGACGGCAGTTTCAATGGTGCCGTGGCCAGAGATCATCACAACGGGAAGCTCCGGCAACTGCTCAGACAACGTGCGCAGCACCTCCATGCCATCGCGGCGCGGCATCTTAATGTCGAGCAGCACCAGGTCGTAACGCCCCTCACGCACCTTTTGCAATGCCTCTTCGCCATCGACGGCCTCCTCGACCGCGTAGCCTTCGTATTCCAAAATTTCGCGCAGCGTACGCCGGATGCTGCGCTCGTCGTCGACCACCAGAATTGTGGCCATTGCAGGCTTTAGCGGGCTTGCGTGGCACGCGCAGCGACCCGGGCTAGAGCGATCTCCGCTTCGGCAGCCTGGGCCGACTCTGGATAACGCGTGCGCAACGTTTCATACATCTTCTGCGCTTCGGTATAGTTGCCGGCAGCCTCATAGTTGCGGCCAGCCTGCAACAGGTATTGGGGTGCAACTACAGGGTTTGCGTAACGTTCAGCGGCTCGGCGGTAGAGCTCGGCTGCACGTGCACGATCCCCCTGATTTTCCGCAACCGCTGCCTGCCCTGCCAGTGCCGATGCCGCCAGCATGGGGTCATCGGTCTTGAAGGCGGCCCAGAGTGCGCGCGCCTGCTCATAGTCTCCCAACTGGTAGAGCGCGTCAGCTGCATAAAAACGGGCGAGATTCCCAGCATCGGTACCGCCGTAAGCACGCGCAATCGCCAGCAACCCCTGCGTGTCTTGCGTGCCGTCAAGCGCTTCGCGATACTTTCCTTGCTCATAGAGCGGAAGCACCTGGCTCAAAAGCTGCTGCGCTTGCTGCTCTTGGTGCCGCTGATAGTACGTATAGCCGATCAGTCCAGCCAAAAGCACCACTAGCCCCGCTAGTGCCAGATAGAAATACCTACGCTGTCGATGGTAAAAGTCCAGCCAGCGCGCATAGAGCGTAACGACAGCGTCTCCACGCGCGGCCTTTTTTTCAGCAGAAGCTGTACGCGAAATAACGGCCATGCAGTAAACAGGTTGATGTTGCAAAAATCACAGGTTAGTAAAGATAACTGTGCCAAGACCGGTGCTTCAACGCCAGTCTTTCAGAACGTTTCCCTAATTGCTCACGGGCTTTTTGCTCAGATTTTCTTTAAATTCCTGCTACCCCTCTCGCCCGAGGGGACGCTTCAAGCGTAAGCTATACTACAAAGGCTTTCCTGCAACCAGTAACGGAGAACGGTACTATGGCCATCAGACTAGGCATTAATGGCTTTGGCCGCATCGGGCGCCTGGTTTTGCGGTCCATTTTGGAGCGCAACTTGACCGACCAGTTCGATGTCGTTGGGGTAAACGACCTCACCGACGCTGCGACGCTGGCCCATCTATTTAAGTATGACTCAGTGCATGGCGTTTTCCCCGGCGAGGTGCGTGCTGAAGGCGACGAGCTCATTGTGAATGGAGATCGCTTTCGGGTTTTTAGCGAAAAAGACCCCAAAAACTTGCCTTGGGGCGAATTGGAGTGCGATGTTGTGATCGAGTCAACCGGCGTGTTCCGCTCGCGCGAAAAGGCGGCGCAGCACTTGGAAGCTGGCGCCAAAAAGGTGATCATCTCTGCACCGGCCAAAGGAGAGGTAGATGCCACCATCGTGATCGGCGTTAACGACCACGCGCTGACCGGCAAAGAGCAAGTGGTCTCCAACGCCAGCTGCACCACCAACTGCTTGGCACCCATGGTCAAGGTGCTCGACGAAGCCTTTGGCGTGCGGCGTGGTTTCATGCTTACCGTGCATGCCTATACAGCCGATCAGCGCTTGCAAGACGCGCCCCACAGCGACCTCAGGCGTGCTCGGGCCGCAGCTGTTTCGATCATCCCCACCACCACCGGCGCTGCCAAAGCCGTTGGTCTTGTACTGCCCCATCTAAAAGGGAAGCTCGACGGCTTTGCGCTTCGCGTACCCGTACCCGACGGTTCTGTTACCGACTTTACAGCCGAACTTGAGCGCGAAGTCACCATTGAGGAAGTCAACGCAGCCTTTCGCAAGGCAGCCGAAAACGAGCTCAAAGGGATCTTGCAGTACACAGAAGACCCCATTGTGTCGTCCGACATTCTTCATAACCCCCACTCATGCATCTTCGACAGCCTATCGACCATGGTCATCGGTGGTAACCTGGTTAAGGTCGTAGGCTGGTACGATAACGAGTGGGGCTATGCCTGCCGGACAGTCGATCTGGTAGGCAAACTCATGGCCGTAGCCGAACCCGCCTAATGGGCGCAGTTGCCGAACTGCCTTTGGGGAGAGCGAAAGGAGCTCCTTTCGTTCTCCCTTTTTCATGTACCGTTTAATTCAACCGCTCCCTGACCATGTCGACGCTCCAAAAGCTCACCCTGGATGACCTGAACCTCAAAGGCAAGCGTGTGCTGGTCCGGGTCGACTTTAACGTTCCGCTCAAAGAAGACGCCAGCGGCAATCTCGTCGTTGCCGACGATACCCGCATCCGGGAGGCGCTCCCCACGCTGCGGGCTATTATTCAGAAAGGCGGCAAAGTGATTCTCATGAGCCATTTAGGCCGACCCAAGGGACAGCCAGACCCCAAGTACAGCCTGGCACCTGTCGCTCGGCGTTTGGAAGAACTCCTAGGCACACGCGTACGCTTTGTGAGCAATATCGTGGGCGAAGCCGTACGCCAAGCCATTCACAGTATGCCTGAAGGGGGTGTGCTCCTACTGGAAAACACCCGCTTTCATCCGGGCGAGACCAAAAACGATCCAGAACTGGCCCGCCAATTGGCCGAGTTGGCCGACGTGTACATCAACGATGCCTTTGGTTCAGCCCACCGCGCCCATGCTTCTACGGAAGGGGTAGCCCACTATGTTAAGTCAGCCGCAATGGGCTACCTTATGCAACGCGAGGTCGCATACCTGAGCCGACTGCTGGATAACCCGGAGCATCCGTTCGTGGCTATTTTGGGTGGTGCCAAGGTCTCTGACAAAATCGGGGTCATCCAAAACCTGCTGCCCCGCGTCGATCGACTCCTTATCGGCGGCGCCATGAGCTATACGTTCCTTAAGGCCCTGGGCCACCAAGTAGGGGCCTCTCGCGTGGAGGATGACCGTCTCGAGGAAGCCCGCGCCCTCTACGAGCAGGCTGCAGGTAAAATTCTGCTGCCGATCGACCACGTCGTTGCTCCAGAATTCTCCAACGAGGCTCCAGCACAAGTTGTGGCGGGGGACATTCCCGAAGGCCTTATGGGCCTAGATATTGGACCCCAAACGGTTGCCCGTTATCGTGAGGAAATACGAAATGCCCGCACAGTGGTCTGGAACGGCCCTATGGGCGTTTTTGAAATGCCTAACTTTGCTAAAGGAACCTTTGCCATAGCTGAAGCCTTGGCCGAAGCCACCGAGCAAGGCGCCCTAACCGTTGTTGGCGGTGGCGACTCCGTTGCAGCCATTACCCAAGCCGGCTATGCCGATCGGGTAAGCCACGTATCGACCGGTGGAGGCGCCATGCTTGAGTTCTTGGAAGGTAAAGCACTACCTGGCTTAATTGCACTCACCGATAAATCCTAACTGTACTTCGCTCCCCAACTGTATCGTTGGGGAGTTGTTTTGGAAGCCCTTCCAGTCCCATGATATGGCTACGGCAGTCTGATACCTCCACGGTACAAGAAATGCTACGGCAGGATTCGCTGCAGGTTGTAGCAACGCTTAGCACCTTCTGGGCTGAACTCAAAAATCCAGCCCTCTGGATGAAGTTGCTTAGCCTGCTGCTGCACATCCTGTTTATTGCCGCACTGGTGCTTATTGGCTTGCGCCTCATCGATCGCGTCGCCCAGCGATGGATGCAGCGCGTGGCCGATTTGCCAGCAACCCATCCACGACGCCAGCGTGCTTCTACCCTGGCCAACTTGCTGAGCTCTTCAGCACGCTACGCGCTATGGACCGTTGGACTCATCATGATCTTAAGCGAGCTGGGCATTAACGTTAGTGCCTTACTAGCCACAGCTGGCGTAGCTGGCTTGGCTATCGGCTTTGGCGCTCAAACGCTAGTGCGCGACGTCATCAGTGGCGTCTTTCTGCTCTTTGACGACACGATTCATGTGGGCGACCTAGTACGCATCGGCAATGACATAGGCACCGTGGAGCACATCGGCGTCCGACTGATCCGGATACGTAAGTTTGACGGCGAACTGCTCATGATCCCAGCGGGTGAATTGCGCATTTTCGGCAACCGCAGCATCGGCTTTGTGCGGGCTATTGTTGAAGTTGGCTTAGCCTATGAGCAGGATCTCGACACCGTGTTGCCGGTTATCGAGCGTGTAGCCAGCGAGTGGGCCCAAGCGCACCGAGAGATTTTGCTTGAAGAAAAGCCAGAAGTGCAAGCCATCCTCAACTTTGCGGACTCGGCAGTTACGGTTCGCGTCGCCGTACAGGTACGCCCAGGCGAACAGTTCCAAGCTGAGCGAGACCTGCGGCTACGGCTCAAAAGGGCATTCGATGAGCTGGGCATTGAAATTCCCTTTCCACGGCGCACCATTTACGTACGCGAAGAAAAAACGTTGCCCCCAAGACAGATTATCGACACGACCGCGCCTTCTTCCACGCCCTCTAAAGAACCCTTGGAAAGTGACTAACGATGGTGGTTTCAATTGAAACACTCCCGCCCTTGCCCCCTCCCCGTCAAGTACTGATGGTCACGCCCGACCACTTCGACGTGGTTTACGTGATCAATCCGCATATGGAAGGCCACCTTGGACAAGTAGACCCCAAGCGGGCACGTGCCCAGTGGGAAGCCCTACGACAAACTTACCAGCAGCTGGGCTTTAAGGTTCACACGCTTGAGGGCGTGCCCCAACTGCCCGATATGGTCTTCTGCGCCAACCAAACGCTGCCCTACCAAACCACCGACGGCAAGCGCGGCGTGGTGCTGAGCCGCATGCACGCCCCTCAGCGCCGCGACGAAGTGCCCCACTTGGCCCGCTTCTTTGCGCAGCAAGGCTACACGTTGACTTCAATCCCAGAAACCGTGCCCGGTAGTTTCGAAGGCATGGGAGACGCCCTTTGGCACCCAGGTCATGCCTTGCTCTGGGGAGGGTATGGCTTTCGCACTGATCGTTCTATCTATGAATGGCTCAGCCGCCAACTCGACGTGCCGATCCTGGCCCTACGACTCGTAGATCCCGATTTTTATCACCTGGACACGTGCCTCAGCCTACTAGACGCTGTTTCGGCCCTGTACGTACCGGCGGCTTTTGACAAGGAAAGCCGGGCACTTTTGCACCAGCACATCCCTAACCTCATTGAAGTGCCCGAACGCGAGGCGCGGGAACTGCTGGCGTGCAATGCACACTGCCCAGATGGTCGCCATGTGTTGATCCAAAAAGGATGTCACGAAACGGTCCGACAGCTGCGCGCTGCCGGGTTTGAACCGATCGAGCTGGATACCAGTGAATTTCTCAAATCTGGCGGCTCGGTTTTCTGCCTAAAGCTGATGTTTTTCTAAACGCCATGATCCAGCGGATCACCATCTGTGGCCTGGGCCTTATTGGAGGCTCGCTGGCCATGGCCTGGAAACGTACACGGCCAGAGCTGCACCTGACCGGCTTCGACCGGCGTGAGGTGCTAGCCAAGGCCAGAGAACTTGGCGTTGTGGACGCCGTCAGCGAGGACGTAGCTGAGGCCGTTGCCCAAGCCGATTTGGTGGTGCTTGCCGCACCCCTGCAGGGGATTCTTTACTTGCTTGAAGAGATCGGCCCACACCTGCAACCAGGTGCACGGGTGACCGACGTTGGGGGTGTAAAACAGCCCATCTTAGCCCATGCCGAAGCGCTGCTGCCCGATACGGTGACCTTTATCGGCGGCCACCCCATGGCTGGCTCTGAACGACGTGGATTAGCCAACGCCGACCCATTCCTGTTTGAAAACGCCACCTACGTGCTCTGTCCACCACGCACGCTTTCAACCCAAACGCTGCAAACGCAGCACGCAGACTTTCTCGAGCTCATCCGGGCACTGGGCGCGCGTGTTTTGGTGCTCGACGCAGCACACCACGACACTGTTGCCGCTGCGGTCAGCCATTTGCCGCAACTATTGGCTGTGCTCCTGGTCAACACCGCGGCTGAATTAAGCAAGGGAGACGATGCATTTTTGCGGCTGGCGGCTGGGGGGTTTCGGGATATGACCCGCATTGCCTCCTCACCATTCGACCTGTGGCGCGATGTGCTTTTTGCCAACGCAGGGCCGCTGCTGGACGCGTTGGGATATTTTGCAGCTAACCTTCAGCGACTACGCAACCGCCTTATCGAAGAAAACGCCGATGCTTTAGCCGAAGCCTTTGCGCAGGCACGCCAGCTCCGCGCACGTATTCCCCGCGACAGCAAAGGCTTTCTCCATCCGCTAGCCGATGTGTACGTACGCATCGAAGATCGCCCTGGGGCTCTGTTTCGCATCACCAAAGCCCTCTACGAAGCCGACCTCAACATTCAAGACATCGAACTGCTGAAAGTCCGAGAAGGCACAGGAGGTACCTTCCGACTAGGCTTTGCAACAGAAACCGACGCCGAACGCGCCTGCTGGGTGCTTCGCCAGGCCGGCATTGAAGCCCGCAGACCTGAAGAATAACGCTATGACAGACGCACCGCTTCAACGCACCCCCCTCTACGACCGCCACGTGGCTTTAGGCGCCCGCATGATGGGCTTTGGCGGTTTTGAAATGCCGCTTCAGTATACCAGTATCTTAGAAGAACACATGGCCGTACGCCAGGCGGCAGGCTTGTTTGATGTATCGCACATGGGCGAGATCTTTGTGCGCGGTCCGCATGCGCTTGCCTTTGTGCAGCACCTGGTGACCAACGATGCAGCCCGGCTTTACGACGGCCGCGCGCTCTACACCGTCATGTGCACTCCCGAAGGCGGCGTTGTGGATGACCTTCTGGTCTACCGCTTCGATGCCGAAACCTACATGCTGGTCGTCAACGCAGCCAACATCGAAAAGGACTTTGCCTGGATGCAGGCGAACAATCCCATGGGTGCACACTTGGAAAACCGCTCGGAGGCCATCGCACTGCTAGCACTGCAAGGCCCAAGGGCCTTTGAGATCGCCCGCCGCTTGGTGCCTGAGCTCACACCCGAAACGCTCCGCTACTACCACTTTCAGGTGATGCCACCTGGGACCTTCGTAGGCTGCCGCTGGGCTGTGCTTTCGCACACTGGATACACAGGAGAACCAGGCCTAGAAATCTACTGCGAAGCGGAGCAAGCCGGCACGGTTTGGGATGCCCTACTTGAGGCCGGCTACGACTTAGGCCTTAAACCCGCTGGCCTAGGCGCACGCGATACGCTGCGCCTAGAAGCGGGATACTGCCTCTACGGACACGAGCTGGACACCACGACTAACCCGCTGGAAGCTGGCCTAGACTGGGTGGTTAAATTGGATAAAGGCGAATTCATCGGCCGCGAAGCCCTGCAGCGCATCCGAACCGAAGGGCCGCGCCGGCGGCTAGTTGGTTTAATCTTGGAAGACCGGGGCATTCCTCGCGCCGGCTATAGCATTGTCAATGCTGAAGGCGCACCTATAGGGCAAATCACCAGTGGCACCCTCTCTCCCGTACGCCAACAGGGCATTGCCCTAGGCTACGTGCCCAATCACCCCGCCTATACAGAGCCAGGACAGCCATTGGGCGTCCAAATTCGCCAGCATGTCGTTCCAGCACGCGTGCATCGCCCCCCTTTTGTGGCACTTCACAAAAAATAGCCAAGTCAGCCACAGGCAATGCCCACTACTGTTCGTAATTTTGGGTCCACAGAATACGTAGCGCTCTAAACTATAGCGCAGGACTACCTTCCCTTGGGGTGTAGTAGGCAGCAAAGACTGGCATGAACGTCGACGTCTTTCTCACTGGCAGTCACGTAACCGAAGAAGATGTAGAGGGGCGCACGGTCGTGGTGATCGACGTCCTACGGGCTTCTTCCACCATTATCACGGCCTTGGCTAATGGAGCCCGAGCCGTGATCCCGGTAGCCGATATGGATCAGGCCGGAAAGATTGCAATGAACCTAGACCCTAGCACCTACTTACTGGGCGGGGAACGCGATGGCGATCGTATCGACGGCTACCACCTGGGCAACTCTCCTTTGGAATATACGCCGGACGTGGTGCACGACAAGACCATCATCCTCAACACCTCTAACGGTACCCGAGCGCTATGGAACGCCCGAGAAGCACGACATTTAATTGTAGGTGGCTTTTTGAATGCTGACCGTGTCGTCCAGTTTATCCGCGAGGCCGGGCTAGACCTAACGATCATCTGCGCTGGGAACCACGACCGGGTTACGCTGGACGACACGCTCTGCGCCGGCCTTATCCTACATCGGCTCTGGAACGGCCAAGAGCCAGAGCAGGTCAGCGATGCTGCACACATTGCCCTGACACAGTACCTGCATGACCGTGACGCGCTGGCCGAGGCGCTGCGCCAAAGTAACCATGCGCGATGGCTCACCGCCAAAGGCTACGGTGCCGATGTGGAGTACTGCCTACAACTCGACATCTTGCCCGTGTTACCCTATTACCAAGAAAACCGGCTCGTTCGGTGGTCTGGGCGTCTGGCTGAATCTAGTTCCTGACCGCTGGCGTACATGCCCTGGCTCTGCGCCGCTTTTGGCCTTATCTTGTGGGCATGGCAACCTTAACCTCCAAACGCCGCCGCAAAAAGCAGGCTGCGTCACAAAATCGCAAGCCGCGGATCACGCCAGAGCGCCGGCGCGAACTACTGGGGTTGGTGCTCATGGTGCTGGCGCTGCTGCTTACGCTGGCACTGATCAGTTACCATCCCAGCGACAATGCCTTGGCCCGCCACTTCTCACTGCAAGCCGCGCTCGACCCTGGAAACAACCGAGCCGAAAACGCCCTGGGCCTGGTAGGGGCTACGTTGGCCTACGTATTCGTTGCACAGCTTTTCGGCTACCCCTCCCTACTTTTTACCAGCCTATTGCTTGCTTGGGGCTACGCAATCTTTCGACGCCGCCACGCGCGAAAACTGGCGTTTCTTTCTGGGTTGTTCCTTTTGCTCATGCCCCTCCTGTCTGCTGCCTTTGGATGGCTGACGGTGGTTTTCGAATTTGACCTGTATGCTTGGAGTGGCCGTCTGGGACTTGCCCTGGCTGGCTGGATGCACCAGCTGTTTGGCACCATTGGTTCGCTTTTACTGCTGCTTCTAGGATTCACTTGCATCACGCTGCTGCTGATCGACCACGACCTGCAGCGATGGTTCGACCGCCTCGAGGACCTCACGGGCAGGGCCTGGGTGCAAATACGCCAGCACTGGAGGCAATGGCAGCACCAACGTGCCCAGCACACTGCTCGTCCTCCCCAACCAACCACCCCAGAACCTGAAACGCGACCAACCCCACCCCCAACGCCTCCACCTCCTACTATAGCCGCCATCCCCCGACACGAATTGCTACGTACACTCCTTCACGGTGCAGAACCTCCCGCTACTTCGGAGCCGACGGTGCCAGCAACACCCCCAAGTGCTGAGCCTACGCTCACCATTCGCCAGCGTATCGAAGAAGAACGCGCCGACCCCATCGAACGTCCCCAAGAAAGCCTCGACGCCGACTTCCCCTATACGCCACCCCCACTCGATCTACTCGACGGAGCGGATCAGCCAGAACGGACAATCGATTACGAAGAGCTGGAAGAAAACAAACGCACGCTGCTAGAAAAGCTCAGCACCTACAACATCCAGATCGCCTCAATCAACGCCATTGTCGGCCCTACCGTCACCCTCTACGAACTCACGCCGGCACCAAGCGTCAAGATCAGCAAAATCACCTCGCTGTCCGACGACCTGGCCATGGCCTTGGCTGCCCCAGGTATTCGGATGATTGCGCCCATTCCCGGCAAATCGGCCATCGGCGTAGAAATTCCCAACCGGCGGCGCGAGCTGGTCCGCGTCCGCGACGTTATTGGCACAGCCCGTTTTCGGGATGCCCAAATGGAGCTGCCCATCGCTTTAGGAAAAACCATTGAGGGCGAAGTCTTTATTCAAGACCTGACGCGCCTGCCCCATTTGCTGATTGCAGGATCAACCGGCTCGGGCAAATCCGTCGGGCTCAACGCGCTCATTACGGGATTGCTCTACGCTTGCCATCCGGCTAACCTCAAGTTCGTGATGATCGACCCCAAAAAGATCGAGCTCCAGCAATACGCAGCTGTGGTCGATCACTTTCTGGCGCTGCCCGAAGGCGCTGAAGACCCGATCATTACCGACGTATCGCAAGCGCTGGGCGTGCTCAAAAGCTGCGAGCGCGAAATGGAGTTGCGCTATGACCTGCTCTCTAAAGCCGGCGTGCGCAGCATCAAAGACTACAACCGACGCCTGAAAGAAAACACCCTTTCCCCTGAGGAAGGCCATCGCCACCTGCCCTACATCGTAGTGGTGATTGATGAGCTGGCCGACCTGATGATGACCGCAGGCAAAGACATCGAAGGACCCATTGCCCGCCTGGCCCAAATGGCCCGAGCCGTAGGCATCCACCTCGTGCTGGCTACGCAGCGCCCCTCGGTGGATGTCATTACGGGTTTGATCAAGGCCAACTTTCCTGCACGCATCGCCTATCAAGTAGCTACCAAAGTTGATTCACGCACCATCATCGACCAAAATGGGGCTGAAGGCTTGCTTGGCAATGGTGATATGCTCTTCATGATGGGAAGTCAACTGGTGCGCTTGCAGGGACCTTTTGTTTCGATCGACGAAGTTGAACGCCTTACGCGCTTTATCGGTGAGCAGCCAGGCCCTGGTCCCTACTGGCTGCCGCTTGTCGAAGAAACGCGTTCAGACGAGCCTGCCCCCGACGAAAACGAAACGCACGATGAACTTTTTGAAGAAGCGGCACGGATTATCGTGCGCAGCCAGCAGGGATCGGTCTCGCTCCTACAACGCCGCCTTTCGATTGGCTATACCCGTGCAGCCCGCATCATCGACCAGCTGGAAGCTGCCGGCATTGTAGGTCCGTTTGAAGGCTCTAAGGCCCGCCGCGTGCTGGTGCAAAGTGAAGCTGAACTAGAGGCGATGCTTCGCTCACTTCGTTCAGCGTCCTAAAGTCGCATTCAACCTACTTTCCCAGACCCTTTGCAAAAAGCCAATTGCCTAGCGCATAGACTGCCCGTATTTTTGCGCAGGTCTTTACCCATTGTTGTCTTCAACGACCAACCCAGGCCATGCCTACCCAGTGCATCCCAGTTATCGGCATTCTTGGTGGGGGCCAACTGGGTCGCATGACCGCGATGGCTGCCTTGCGCATGGGTTTGCAGGTGCGCTTTCTTGTGCCAGAGCCTACAGGTTCGGCCGAATCGCTTGGCGAGACGATGGTAGGTGACTGGCAGGATCCGGCCGTGTTGCGCCACTTTGCCTCGGGCTGCACCGTGGTAACCGTTGAAAGCGAATGGGCACCAGCTGATCTGCTAGAACCTGTCCTCCCCAAAGACACAGCACTCTGGCCTAAGGCTGAAACGATCAAGTGGATTCGGGATAAAGGAACGCAAAAGCGTGTGCTGGCAAAAGCGGGTTTACCCCTTCCGGATTTTGCTTGCTGCACTACGCTAGAGGAAGCCCTTGCTGCCGCAGAGCGACTGGGGTACCCGGTCGTACTCAAACGCTATCGCGGTTCTTACGATGGCTATGGCAACTTTACTGCCCACACCCCCGAAGCATTGGCCAACGGCTGGGCGCGCCTGGCTCAAGCAGACGGCCTGCTGGTAGAGGCCTGGGTACCGTTCGTGCGCGAACTGGCCGTTTTAGTGGCCCGAAGCCCTAGTGGTCAGGAAGTGCTCTACCCTGTGGTCTACACCGAACAACGCGAGCATCGCTGCTACCTGGTGCAAGCACCTGCCGATGTACCTGACGCCGTGGCTACGGAAGCACAACGCCTAGCACGTGCTGCTGTCGAAGCCATAGGCGGTGTTGGCATTATGGCTGTAGAGTTGTTTGAGCTGAGCGATGGGCGTCTCCTCATTAACGAACTAGCCCCGCGGCCACATAACACCGGCCATTACACGATCGAGGGGTGCTACACGTCGCAGTTTGAAAACCACGTGCGCGCCATCTTAGATTGGCCGCTAGGATCGCCCGAGCTGCGAGAGCCTGTAGCCGTTATGGTCAATATCCTCGGTCAGCGACGTAGTGACCAACTGGATCTCAGCGGCCTCCCCGAGGCGCTACGCATCCCGGGTGTCTTTATCCATTTGTATGGCAAAACGGCTGTGCGGCCAGGACGTAAAATGGGACATGTGACCGCTACCGGCCGCGACGCCAACGAAGTGCGACATCGGGCCGAAACAGCAGCCTCCCTGATTGCGACACGGCTATAACCACCCTCGCATTATGCCTTCTTCACCTAACCCACTGGTAGGAATTGCCATGGGCAGCGAATCGGACCTGCCCATCATGGAAGAGGCCACTACGGTGCTGGAAGCCTTCGAAGTGCCTTATGAGATCCGGGTGCTTTCGGCCCATCGCACTCCCCATCACATGCTCGAATATGCCCAGACGGCCCATCTACGTGGCCTGAAGGTGCTCATTGCCGGCGCCGGTGGAGCTGCTCACCTACCGGGTATGCTCGCCTCGGCTACCCCATTGCCGGTCATTGGGGTACCGATTCCTACGCGGCATCTGCAAGGCCAGGACTCCTTGCTTTCGATCGTCCAGATGCCTGGAGGCGTACCTGTCGCTACCGTTGCCATAGGGCAAGCCCAGAATGCCGCCTTGCTGGCGGTTCAGATCCTGGCCACGGGCGATCCGGCCTTACTCGAGCGCCTACTGGCGTACAAGCGAGCGTTGATCGAAAAAGTCGAGCAGATGGACGCCCGTGTCCAGGCGCGCTTTAGGCCCCAAGAATGATTTAGGCAGGCTGCTCGGCTTCGTCCCAGATAATCCGTGCAAAGCGCCGCTTGCCCACCTTCAGCACGAAGGGTGCGCGCTGGGCCAGATCAATGACTAGCCGCTCATCGGTTACCCGCTCCCCATCAATTGAGACTGCATTTTGCCGCACCAGACGCCGGGCTTCGCTGTTAGAACTAGCCAAACCCGCCTGTGTTATGAGGTTGAGCAGCCCAATGCGCGTGCCTTCGTCGGGTACAGGTCGGAATGGCTCCAAATCTTCAGGCACCTCACCCCGGATGATCGTCCGCTCAAAATGCGCGCGGGCCCGATCCGCAGCTTCCGCGCCATGGTACATGCGAACGATCGTCCAGGCTAGCTCGTGCTTAGCATTTCGCGGGTCACGTTCGGCAAAAGCTCGCTTTTCGGGAAGGGCTTCAGTGGGGACATCGGTCGCCAGCTCAAAGTAACGATAGATGAGATGGTCCGGGATCGAAAGCACCTTGCCGTACATTTCCTCGGGCGGCTCTGTAATCCCAATATAGTTGCCCAGCGACTTGGACATCTTTTCGACGCCATCGGTCCCTTCCAAAATGGGCATCAATAAGCACACCTGGGGTTCTTGGCCATAGGCCTGCTGAATATCGCGCCCCACGAGCAAGTTAAAGCGCTGATCGGTGCCCCCCAGCTCGATATCGGCTTGGATCTCGACAGAGTCCATAGCCTGCGCCAACGGATAGAGAAACTCGTGAATGCTGATCGGCTCACCCATGCGGTAGCGTTTTTCAAAGTCGTCGCGCTCCAGCATACGCGCCACCGTGTACTTAGCAGCCAGTTCGATCACCGCCCGGAAAGTCATCCGATCCAGCCATTCTGAATTATAGCGGATCTGGGTACGTTGGGGATCCAGGATCTTGGCTGCCTGCTCAAAATAGGTACGGCCGTTAGCCCGAGTCTCTTCAAGTGTCAGGGCCGGACGCGTTTTGGAACGTCCCGTGGGGTCGCCAATCATGGCGGTAAAGTCGCCGATGATCAGCACCGCTTGATGCCCAAGATCCTGAAACTGTCGCAGCTTACGCAGCACGACAGCATGCCCCAAGTGCAGGTCTGGACGGCTGGGATCGCAGCCTAACTTGACCACGAGAGGCTTGCCGGTCTGATAAGAGCGCTGCAGTTTTTCAACCAGCGCCTCTTCCGGGATGATTTCGACAACGCCGCGTCGAATTTGGCGCAGTTGTTCTTCTACAGGAGGGAAGGACGGCATAAAACTTCTAGGGATTTTGGATTATCCACGACGACCTTTAAGCACCCGTTCCAAGCGTCGCTGGGCTTCGCGCTCGGCAATGTCTGCCCGGCGGTCATAGAGCTTTTTCCCTCGGGCAAGGGCAAGCTCAACTTTGGCCTTACCTTTTTTGAAATAGATGCTCAGCGGAATAATGGTATAGCCTTTTTGCTGCGCTGCCTGCGTCCAGCGCAAAATCTCACGCCGATGCATAAGCAGCTTGCGCGGCCGCAAGGGATCGTGGTTATCATGTGCGCCGGTGTGCCGATACGGCGAAATATGACAGTTGTAAAGATACATTTCGCCATTTTCTGGAGCGCAATAGGCGTCTTGCAGGTTCACGCGGCCTTCGCGTAGCGATTTAACTTCGGTGCCCTTCAGCGCTAATCCAGCTTCAATCGTTTCTTCAATGTGGTACTCGTGGCGCGCCTTACGGTTGGTAGCAACAAGCTTGATAGGATCGGCCATAGCATTGAAGAACCTTAGAGCAGGGGCACCTCGTCTTCGTCTTCCTCTTCGTCTTCCTCGTCCTCTGGGATCGTGTAAAGAGGCAGGTCAGGGACCTCGTCGGTAATCTGGAAATAAAACAGGTATTCGCGCAACTCAGTCAAACTAGCCATCGCAAGGTCATCAAAACGGAGTCTCAGGTTTTCTAGAAAGTAGGTATAGAGCTCAGGAATGGTCTCACGGGCTCGGGCCCACACGTCGCGTTGCTCGTCGGCAGCTTTGGCTAGTCGGCGCAGAGCCTTTACCAGTGCTGGAGAACCCTCGCCTTTACGTACAGCAAAAAGGCCCCAAACCATAGGGTAATTAGCCAGTTCGTACCACTCCTGTCCTAAATCAAGCACCAGAGCACTGGTTTGTAGCGTGGGGGCATCATTACCCACAATGAGGCAAGCGTCTTCATCGCCAGCCAGCAATTCTTCACGCGTGGCACCCTCGTAGGCTACAGGTTGAGGCGTTTGGTTGTAGTGCTCTTTCAGCACGACTTGCGCGATAAACGCTTCCTGGGCGTAGCGTGGATCGAGCGCCAACGTCTCGACTTGTAGAAACCCTTGGCGAAGCACCAAACGGGCATAAGGATGCTTCCAAGAAGAAAGGGCTACAGCAGGTAGCGCATCGACCTGATCGTTGTGCAACAACACGTCAAGCGTTGGGAGCAGCGCCACATCCACTTCACCGCCAAGCAGCTGTTCGAGCGCCTGGTACGACCGACAACGGGTAACTGCAAAGGGCAGCCGTACTGAAGCCAAGCCCGAGACGAAAAATTCTGCCGGCAGTAGATCCCAAACAGCTAAATGTATCATAGCGATGTTTTAGGCAGGTGTCCTTCGAGGTTGCTGCCAACAAAAACCGCCGTCCGGCAACTTCCGGTCGGCGGCCTGCTGAGCCCAACCCAAGGGTTTAAACGCCGGCTGGGGGCCAGAGCTCCGTTAAGCACCTGATTCCTCTTCGCCAGGCACGTAGCGTTTTTCCTTGATACGTGCAGCTTTGCCTTGGCGCTGCCGCAAATAGTAGAGCTTGGCACGCCGCACGTGCCCCCGACGCACAACCTCGATCTTGGCGATCTTGGGGGAATGCATGGGAAAGATACGCTCCACGCCTACACCGTTCGAGATCTTGCGAACAGTGAATGTCTTGCGTGCACCGCTGCCCCGAATGGAGATCACCACCCCCTGAAATTGCTGAATGCGCTCTTTGTCCCCCTCGATCACGCGTACGTGCACGTTAACCGTATCGCCAGGGCTAAACTCCGGGATGTCATCCCGAAGCTGCGTAGCCTCTACAAGGCGAAGGATCGCATCCGACATAACCTTTCTCCGTTTTATTCGTCGTTTGTTGTCAGCTCTAGTTTTTCAAGCAAATCTGGGCGACGTTGACGCGTCTTTTCTAGACGTTGGGCCTCGCGCCAGGCAGCAATGCGCTGGTGGTCGCCTGAAAGCAGCACCTCGGGCACAGCCATCCCCCGATAGACCGCCGGCCGCGTGTAAACCGGCGCATCGAGCAAACCGTCCTGAAAGGAATCAGAAAGCGCCGAGCTTGCATCCCCTAGCACGCCAGGAATCAGGCGCACAATTGCGTCGACCACAACCAGTGCTGGCAGCTCACCACCACTAAGCACATAGTCGCCAATAGACAGTTCCATGGTAACCAGCGCATCGCGCACGCGCTGATCTACTCCCTTATAGTGCCCAGCAAGCAGAATCAGCTGCTGGCAAAGCGAAAGCCGCGTGGCCAGCTCCTGAGTAAAGACCTGGCCGTCGGGCGTTAGATAGATCACTTCGTCAATGGTTTGGCCTTGGCGGGCGGCTTCGGCCTGGATGGCTTCGATGCAGCGAAAAATGGGCTCAGGCTTAAGCACCATCCCACTGCCGCCCCCGTACGGATAGTCGTCAATTTGCCGATGCCGGTCGGTGGTGTAATCGCGCAGATCGTGCACCCGAATGTCCACCAAGCCGCGCATCCGGGCTCGGCGCAAGATGCTGTATTCCAAGGGTCCCCGAACCAAGTCGGGGAAAGCGGTCACAATATCGATACGCATCGCCCCTCCTCCCAACAATCGTCACGGCAATAACCCTTCTATTAAACGCACCACAAGCCGCCGACGCTCAAAGTCTAGCTCACGGACAAAGGCTTCAACCCCAGGAATAAGCGCCTGCGGGCGGCCCGGCCGTGTCACCACGTAGATCAGGTGTGCCGGCATTTCTAGCACCTCGGCCACGGTACCCACGATCTCCCCCACCTCGGTCTCTACCTGCAGCCCAATCAGATCATGCAGGTAAAATTCTCCTTCCTCTAGCGGGGGCAGGTCGCTGGCACGCGCATACACCCCCTGTCCCCGAAGCGCCTCAGCAGCGTCTCGGTCTGCGATGGCCTCCACCTGCAGTAGGACCAGCAAGCCACGGCGCGTAGGCTGGTACTGCACCTGCTGTACCCGTAGCGGACGCGCTTCAGCTGCCGAGCGCCCCAGGTAGACGACTTCCAAATGCTCAAAGCGTGTTGGATCGTCGGTCTCGGGAATCACCTTAAAGGCACCCCGAACGCCATGCGCACGTACAACATAGCCCATGCGCAGCAGGTCATCTGGGCCGGTTGCCATGGCCTCCCTACGATCCGCTTTGCCCCGATCAAATTATTCAGCACCCTGCTCTGGATGCTCAGCCGATGCCTCAGCAGCAGCCTCTGTCGGTGCGGCCTCCTCTTGCACCTTTTCAGCAGCTTTACGCGCCTCAGCCTCAGCCTTCTTGCGCGCCTGCTCAGCCTCTAAAGCAGCAATGCGCTGCCGCTCAGCTTCGAGCGCTGCGCGCTTTCGATCGGCTGCAGTCACCTTGGCCTGCGCTTGCAGCTTGGCGTAGCGCCGAGCCCGATGCTCCGCCACCGCCTTTTGGATTTCCTCTTCTGGAACACCCCTACGCCGCAAGTGCAGCGCCAGCAACACCCCTTCGCGCCGAAGAATGCTTTCAACCGTCTCGGTAGGCTGCGCTCCTTTTTCGAGCCAATAAAGCACGCGATCTAGCTTCAGCTCAACGTGCGAAGGCTCCTCCAAAGGCCGATAACGCCCCAGATCTTCAATAAAACGACCATCGCGCGGCGCCCGTGCATCGGCTGCAACAATGGCAAAAATCGGAAGCTTCTTCCGACCCAATCGACGCAAACGTAATTTGACCGCCATATCGTTCTCAGCTTAGGCTTATTTTTTTCAACAGTTACATCCGTCCACCCAACAACGCCCGAAGGTCGATAGCCCGCCCCTTGCCCATAAGTTTAGACATCGACTTCATCACCTTTTTCATCTCCTGAAACTGGCGCAAAAGCTGATTCACGTCGCTCACCTCCAAGCCACACCCCCGCGCAATACGCCGACGACGGCTGGCATCAATGATTTCCGGATGCCGGCGTTCCTCCGGCGTCATCGACAAAATAATGGCTTCAATATGCTTGAAGGCTTCATCGTCTATCTCCACATCCTTAACCTGACGGCCAAGGCCCGGAATCATACCGACCAGCTCGCGAATCGAGCCCATCTTTTTGATGCGCTGGAGCTGTTCGTAAAAATCCTCTAGGTTGAAATCAGCCGAGCGCAGCTTACGCTGAAGTTTTTCGGCCTGTCGGGCATCATACTGCTCCTGCGCACGCTCAACAAGCGAAATGACATCGCCCATGCCTAGAATGCGCTGCGCCATGCGGTCTGGATAAAACGGCGTGAGCGCATCGAGCTTTTCGCCCGTTGAGGCAAACTTAATGGGCTTGCGAACCACCGAGCGGATCGAAAGCGCTGCCCCGCCACGCGTGTCGCCATCGAGCTTGGTCAGCACGACACCATCAAAGTCCAACCGCTCATTAAAGGCTTTAGCTGTGTTGACCGCATCCTGCCCGGTCATGCTGTCAACCACAAACAGGATTTCATGCGGGCGAACCGCAGCTTTGATCTGCTCAACCTCCCGCATCATTGCTTCGTCAATGTGCAAGCGGCCGGCGGTGTCGATGATCACAATATCCCGCGCCGTGCGTCGCGCTTGTGCCACAGCTTCGCGGGCTACGCGAACGGCATCCTGCACCACGCGGCCGTCTTCCTCAAGCGCATAGACAGGAACGGGAATGGTTGCCGCTAAGGTTTTGAGCTGCTCAACAGCCGCTGGCCGGTAAACATCAGCAGCAGCCAATAAGGGCGCGTGACCTTTCTTTTTAAAATAATGAGCCAGCTTAGCGCAGAAAGTCGTCTTCCCCGAACCCTGCAAACCCGCCACCAAAATAATGGTTGGGGGCTGCTGGCTTAGCTTGACGTCGACCTGCTCCGCACCCAAAAGCTGCACCAGCTCATCGTAGACAATCTTTACAAGCTGCTGCCCTGGAGAAACCGAGGCTAGGACTTTGGTGCCCAGCGCCTTTTCTTTAACGCGTTCGGTAAACTCCCGCGCCACTTCATAGTTAACATCCGCCTCAAGCAGCGCACGACGGATCTCGCGCATCGTCTCAGCGATGTTGAGCTCCGTAATGCGCCCTTGTCCGGTAACCGACCTTAGCGCAGCTTCCAGCTTTTCGGTAAGACTCTCAAACATGGTGCAGCCCCTGCCCTCGTTGCAGGAAGGCAAAAATAGGGTTTTTACGTCCGATGTGCAACGCGCAAGCAGCCCCTAAGATCACCGCAGCATGGCCCCAAGCATATTATTCCGTAGGATTTTCACGACTGCGCAGCAGGTCGACCGTTTCGACAGCATGTCGCAAATGCGGGATCACGATCGATCCTCCTACCACGAGCGCAATGTTCATGGCATCATCGAGCTCTTCGTCGCTAATACCCAGACGCACGCAGTTGATCAAATGGTAGTCGATGCACTCGTTGCAGCGCAGCACCATAGAAGCAACCAAACCCAGCAACTCCTTGGTGCGCCGGTCCAGAGCACCATCATGGTAGGCTGTTTCGTCTAAGTGAAAGAACCGTTTGATGCCCAAGTGGTTTTTTTCAAAAATGCGACGATGCATGCGCTCCCGGTAAGCCTCAAAGGCGGCAATCCGGTCAGGCGGCATAGCTGAAGCTTCCATGTTTACAGGCTTTTTTTGGGGTGGAAACGATAGCAGCACAGCGTAAAGCAGCGCTTCGTGAGCGTTTTCGGGCGTTTCGCATGAACCTAAGCGCCGAGGCCCATCAAGCCTGCAGCCAGGCTATGGTACATCACCTTATGCAGCTTCCTGAGCTTTTGCAGGCCCAGACGGTGATGCTCTACTGGCCGCTGCTGGAACGCCGGGAGATCGACCTGCGCCCACTTGCTTTTTGGCTCTGGGAACGCGGCGTGCAAGTGGCGCTGCCGGTTGTGGTATCGACAGCGACAGGTACGCCAATGCTGGAAGCCCGGCGTTTTCAGACAATAGCGCAGCTGGCCACCGGCCCATGGGGGTTGCAAGAACCCTATAATACCCCTCGCGTTCCACCAGAAACACTCGACGTCGTGCTCGTACCCGCCTTAGGTGCCGGCCGCAATGGCTATCGCCTTGGTTACGGCAAGGGATATTACGACGCCTTTTTACGCGGTCTTGCTGCTTGTACCATCTGTCCAGTATACGCTGCATGCTTGGTTGACTTTGTTCCGCCCGAGGCGCACGATGTGCCTATACGTATTTTGGTGACAGAACACGAAATCCTCCGCCTGCCGTAACTTCCCTAAAGCTCATGCGTACCAATGCATGGGTACTGCTAGAGCGGCTACAACCCAAGCCCTATGACAACCCATATGCAACAACAGCCTTTGCGCTCAGAAACCAATCCAACCGGAACGCTTGAGCTGGAGCAACTGTCGGATGAGGAACTGGAGCGGCTTCTGTTTGCGGAAGAAGCGGCAGCTGCGCGCAACGAGTCCATATGGAATTTGCCCACCCTGGTAGGACTCTTGCTCCTCCTTGTAGGAACGCTTTACGTACTCCAACAACTTGGGTTGTGGGAAGGCATAGATGTAAGCGTACTGGCGGGATTTTTACCCTGGGTAGCTGGCCTTTTGATTATACTTATCGGGTTTGGTCTACTCTCCTGGCGGCCGCGCCCCAGGAAGCCACGTAAGCGGGCCTCTAAGAAGCCTTTTAGCGAGTTGTTTGAGCCGTCTAAGAAAATTTTTGAAAACCTAAGCGCTACGCTAAGCACCTCTGCCGAAAGTGCTGCCTCAACACTAGAGCAAGTAGGCAAAAAACGACTCCGAAAGTCGCGCGACCGAATGATTTCGGGCGTATGCGGCGGCATCGCGGAATACTTTAACGTCGATCCTACACTGGTTCGGGCAGCATTTGTGCTGGGCGCTATTTTCTCGAGTGGCTTTCCATTTATCGTGCTGTACCTGATTTTGGCTTGGATCATGCCCAATCCAGAACCGCTTGAGGATCCAAAGGACAGCACGCCGCACATTACCATCCGGCCCGACTAGACCCCGAGCGCCGAAACCTTTACCCATTCTGCAGCGTGTATAGCTTGCTTTTGAGCCCCAAGGCAATCCGCAAAAGCTTCAACGACGCGCACTTGCCCTAGAGGGGTCAAGTGCAGTAGCTTGCAAGCCGCTTCTATTGGTCCGGTAGTTCAGTTGGTCAGAACGCCGGCCTGTCACGCCGGAGGTCGCGGGTTCGAGTCCCGTCCGGACCGCTTTTGAAAGCCCGGTTTTTTAGGACCGGGCTTTTGTTTTATCTCCACAGCGTGACGGTCGCTATCCGTTCTACGGTATTTAGGGTACCGTTGCATTTCGCCTCAGACGAGCTTTAAAATCACCCATTCGGGTGATTGCGCAGCGAAAAACGTCGGCCTACTTTTGTACATAGGCAGGCTTATCCACCTAGGCCGTCTTGCCAACTGTCAAAGGGCCTTTGACCATGCAACGGTGCTCTTCTATGCTAGCTGCTTGCCTTTCGTTGCTGCTGGTAAGTTATGGGTGCAAAGATAAATTGCCCCAACTCTCCTGGGGAGAAGGCGGGGGGTTTACAGGAGCACAGCATGGCTATACGGCCTATGCCAACGGGACGGTTGAGGAATGGTCACAATGGCCTGGTCAAAGCCGCCAGTCACAAAAAACGTGGAAATTGAACTCTGCGCAACAGCAAACCTTACAAACCCTCTACCAACAGCTTCAAGCCTTACCTCCTTACACAAACTGGGCCAACTACACCCGTTTTATTACGCTCTATCTACAGCAAGACACGCTGCACTGGGCATGGGAGCCTTCCGACACGCAGGCTACTGCCCGCACTCTTCAGAACCTTTACGATAGCCTTAACCAAAGTCTGCAGCAGCAGCCATGAAGCGCATCTTCAGGTGGCTTTTCCTGGCAGGAGTGTTTTTTATCATGCTTCCCCTTCAGGCGCAGCCTCTGAAACAAGAGAAGCGCCCGCTCCCGCCCTTACCTCAACGCCTAGATTTTCCCCTGATTAGAACTCCTCAGGAGCTCCAGCACGTGTTGCGCCCCTCGCAGGGCTCTCTGTTGCGCTACGGCCGTCCCGTAGGCAAGCTGTCACTGAAACCACTGCCAGCCAAAAAGTCGCCTCGGCTGCAAACCCTTGAAGGTCCCAAGCTTTACCGCGCACCCAACGGGACTGTCCGTTGGATGCTCGGAAAATTGGAACAGATAGCTAGTAAACGCCCTCAAGACGCCGCCCTCCAGGTTGCTGACTTTCTCCATCGACATCGCTGGCTACTGCGGCTAGAGGATCCCAAAGCGGAGTTGAAACTTCAAGAAATCAGCCAAGATGCGCTGGGCTACACCCATCTGCGCTTTGCACAACACTACCGAGGCTATCCCATTTGGGCTAGCGAGCTGCGCGTGCATTTAGACGCCAGCGGCCAGATTTATGCGCTTAACGGGGCTTACGAGCCTACCCCTACGGGTCTATCTGAGCTTACACCCCACCTCAAAGCTACCGAAGCCTACGCGCAAGCCACCCATGACCTACGCCAAAAAGGGCGCTGGCGCACACCTAGCCCAGCACTCCGCGAGGCGTTAAAGCTCGACGAAGCTGAGCCCCAGCTTGTGCTGTTTCGCCACAACGAACTCGGGTGGCGGCTGGCCTATGAAGTAGACATTCGCCCTAATTGGTTAGAGCGCTACACCTATTTGATCGATGCCCAAACAGGTACCATCTTGCACAGCTTTGCTACGCACTGCACGCTCAAACCCCTCGAAGCGCATACCCTTCCCGATGAACCTAAAATCACCGTTGCTGCACCTTTTGCCCTGCAGGGCAGCTTTGTTGATGCCCAAGCGCAGGATGTGCTTGGCAATAGCCGAACGCTTCGGGTCTATCATGATCCGGATTCTGGCTACTACATGATTTGGGATTTGCCTTCGCTGGACCTCTCTGCCTCGCGTCTACCCAGAGAACCCAAAGGCGGGGCCGTCGTGCTCAATGCCCAAAATCAAGACCTCAGCTCCAATACCAATCTTAGCCAAGTAAGCTCACCCAACAATACCTGGACCGACCCTGTGGCAGTCTCAGCCCACTGGAACCATTACCTGGCGTTTACTTTCTTCCGCACACACTTCAATCGCAATGCTATCGACGGTCAAGGCGGCACCCTGCTCTCCGTGGTTCACGTCACCTATGGCGGCCAGCCTATGGATAACGCCTTCTGGAACGGCCGCGTCATGGCCTACGGAGACGGGAATAGAGAGTTTCTTCCTCTAGCTGGCAATCCCGATGTTGGCGTGCATGAAATGGCGCACGGCGTGATCGAACACACTGCCAACCTGGTCTACCAATTCCAGCCAGGCGCGCTAAACGAATCCTTTGCCGATGTCTTTGCCGCTTTGGCTACAGGAGACTTTTTGCTCGGTGAGGGCATCGTTCGGCCAGAGACCGGTAAGCGAGCACTGCGCGACCTAAAAAATCCTAATGGCGATCACGTCCTAAGCCGCCAACCTGCACACATGTCGGCATACCTTAACCTGGACATCACCCAAGACAACGGTGGCGTACACATCAACAGCGGCATTCCCAACCGAGCCGCCTCCATGATCATTGAACAAATCGGCCCAGAAAAAGCTGGCCAGATCTACTACCGGGCCTTAAGCCAATACCTGACGCGCAATAGTCAGTTTGGCGACTTGCGGCAGGCCATTGAACAATCTACACGTGACCTCTACGGAGAGGGAGCAGAATTGCAAACCGTACGCCAGGCCTTTGATGCTGTTGGCATCACTTTGGACGTTGGCCAAGGCGGCAACCCCGGAAACGACCTGCCGGCTCCTCAGGTCCAAACTTCGCTGATTTTCTTTGTACTCTGGGATCCTTTTGGATATCAGTACGCGGGAGAAATCGGTGTCCTAGATCTTACCCAGCCACAAAACCCCCAGCTAGCTCTGATTGATGCTGTCCAAGCACGCTTTACCGAACTTGAAAACGGAGCGCTGGACGTGGCCCAACTCTCAGGCACGCGCGATGGCCGCTCGCTTTGGTTTGTTGACGCCAATGGCCAGCTTACCGCCATCGACCTTACAAGCGGCCAAATCTACAGCTTCGACTTTTACCTAAGGGAGCCGGGCGATCTGTGGAATGCCTCGATCAGTCCAGATGGTAGCGTAGCTGCAATCGTCTCTGCTTATGAAAATGACCCCACGCTGTACTTTTGGAATGGTGAGCAGGTCTTCCAGCTTCCGCTGGAGCCTACCAGCACGATGTACGTGAAGGTTAAAACCATCGCCTTCCCCGACGTAGTTAACTGGTCGCCCAACCCAGCCCTTCCACGCATTGTGTTCGACGCCCTGAACCGCATGCAGCTCGGCGGTCAACCCATGAGTTACTGGTCAGCCTACGAGGTGGACTTTGCGCAAAACTTTGAGATCTACAGCCTTATTCCAGCACAGAATCCCCAGATTAGCATTGGGAATCCGATGTACTTTCCGACCAATCCGGATGTGATCGCCTTCAACGTGGTGATCGGCGACACAGCCGATGTTGTGCTCCTCGACTACGAGCAAAAACGCCTGTTGGCCTTAGGTTTCCCCGAACGCACCGGTGGACAGGTGATTGACCCCTTGCGTCCTTGCTTTTCTCCCGACGGAAGGCTGCTCATGGTGACCAGCCCCAGTAAAGGATGGCTCGTGTTCGATGATACGCAGCAATTGGGCTTTATCGACATTAGTCAAATTTTTGGTGGCGTGCCCTTCAATGCCGTATGGCTAGGCCAGCTCGGCCAAGACCGCCAAAACCGACCGCCTGTTGCGGTCTTGCGGGCAGATTCCACCGTAGGCCTTGCTCCTTTGACGGTCACGTTTGATGCTTCGGCTTCTTCAGATCCCGACGGGGATAGCTTAACCTTCCGCTGGGAATTTGGCAACGGAGCTACCGGCAGCGGCCAACGTACAACGCATACCTTCCAATCTCCGGGCAGCTACACCGTCCGCCTTTACGTTGTTGATCCTTGGGGTGCCGTGGGCCGCGACTCTGTTACGATTGAAGTGCGCCAGACGCTCAGCGACGCCTCCCCATGGCCTGCACTACCGGAACAGCTGACGCTGAAAGCCTGGTATCCGCATCCTGTGCGGCAAAGCCTTACGCTGCAGATCGGCGTGCCGCAGGCAGGAACGTTATGGATTCAAATTTACGACGTCTTAGGCCAGGAAGTATGGAACCAGACTCTTGAGGCCGCACGCGGCTGGCAGCAAGTCGTGCTTTCGCTGCCCAAACTAGCAGCTGGTGCTTACCAGCTCGTGCTGCGCCAGGCGAGCCATCAGCTCAAGCGCACGGTAATCATCGCGCCCTAGTCGGCAACCGTCTTGCGCAACAAAGCGCGCTTGATCGGGTTTTTGAAGTTGCAGAGCTTCATCATCCCGATCAAAGGACGGAGATGCCGCGTCAGACCGTCACACGTGCTCCATCGGTAACCGATGGACAAGCGGCACCAGGATTTGCAGTACCGCGGGCCACCCGCCCTCGTTCTGTACCACCTGGCCAACCCCTCAACGACCCTCGGCTTTACTTCAACCGGGAGCTCAGCTGGATCGATTTTAACTGGCGCGTGCTTGCCCAGGCGTTTGATGCTCACGTTCCCCTGCTAGAGCGCGTGCGCTTTTTGGCGATCACCTACACTAATCTCGACGAGTTCTTTCGCAAGCGTTACGGTGGCCTTAAGCGCCAGGAAGCGGCCGGTGTACGCCAGCGTTCACCCGACGGCCGCACCCCCTCGGAACAACTACAGCTCATTCGAGAAGCCATTCGTCCTATGTACGACGCCATGTACCAGCTCTGGCGTGAAGTGCTGCGTCCAGCACTAGCTCGGGAAGCTGGCGTCTATCTCCTCGACTACACAGACCTATCCGCCAAGCAGCGCGTGCAGCTTAGCCAGTACTTCAGAGAAAAAGTCTTTCCTGTACTTACCCCCTTGGCCGTCACGCCTGGCCAACCGTTTCCGTTGATTGCCAACCTTAGCCTGTCGATGGCCGTTTTGCTGCGGCATCCCCAGCAGGATACCGAATATTTTGCCCACGTCAAAATCCCAACCGACCGAGGCCGTTGGGTCCCTTTAGACGCACCGCTGCATTTTGTGCCCTTGGAAGAGGTTGTGCGCCACCACCTACACGAGCTGTTCCGCGGGATGGAAGTCTTGGGTGCCTGGACTTTTCGCATCACACGAAATGCCGACGTGCTGCGTGCCGAAGAGGAAGCCGAAGACCTGATCGCCATGATCACCGAAGAACTGCGGCAGCGGCGCTTTGCCCCCGTAGTGCGCATGGAGTTGGAAAAAGACATGCCGCCGACGGTGCGACACCGCCTAATGGCTGAGCTTGAACTCAGCGAGGCAGATCTCTACGAAGCCAACGGTCCACTTAACTTGGGCGACTGCGCAGCACTGGCCGAACTTGACTTACCCAACTTCAAATACAAACCCTGGGAGCCTGTCGTCCCCATGCTCTTGCTGCAGGAAACAGAAGGCCGAGAACGTCGAATGCTTTTTGACCTGCTCCGACAGCGCGACGTGCTCGTGCATCATCCTTATGAATCGTTTACGGCCACGGTGCAGCGCTTTCTAGAAGAGGCTGCCAGCGATCCTCACGTACTGGCCATCAAACAAACGCTCTATCGCACCTCAAGCGACTCCCCGATTATGAAAGCGCTCATGCGCGCTGCCGAACAAGGCAAGCAGGTGGCCGTACTGGTCGAGGTCAAAGCCCGTTTCGACGAAGAAAACAACCTAGAATGGGGTCAGCAGCTCGAGCGAGCTGGCGTGCACGTCACCTACGGCGTAACCGGTCTCAAAACCCATGCAAAAGTGAGCCTCGTAGTGCGGGAAGAACCCGACGGCCTGCGTACCTACAGCCATATCGGTACTGGAAACTACAATCCAGAAACCGCTCGGCTATATGCCGACTTGGGATTCCTGACCAGCCAACCTGCCATCGGGCACGACCTGGTAAACCTCTTTCATTTTCTAACAGGCTACGCGCCTGAACAGCACTACCAAAAACTGCTCGTTGCTCCACGCAACCTGCGACCAGCCCTTGTGCAGCTGATTCGGGACGAGGTTCACTATCAAGAACAGCAGGGCAACGGTCGGATTATCGCCAAAATGAACGGCCTTGACGATCTCGACCTTATCCAAGAACTCTACCGAGCCTCTCAGGCCGGCGTACCTATCGACCTAATCGTACGCGGCCCTTGCCGCCTGCGACCAGGACTCAAAGGCTATAGCGAAACCATCCGCGTACGCAGCATCGTTGGCCGCTTTCTCGAACACAGCCGCATCTACTACTTCCACCATGGGGGCACACCACGCTTTTACATCGGCAGCGCCGACTGGATGCGGCGCAACCTAGACGATCGGGTCGAAGTGCTGGTCCCTATCGAAAATCCTGCACTGCAGCAACAACTCTTGCGCATCTTGCAGTGGGCCTTAGAAGACGCTTATACTGCCTGGGAACTCCAGGCCGACGGCCACTACCTTCGCCGCTCTCCGCCGCCTGGCACCCAACCTCTGGGCTTTCAAGAACGCCTGATGCAGTGGGTCTGCCCCCACTTGCTCGAAAGGGCTAAACCACCTTTGGAATAAGGTTTGTGCAGTAGCCTCAAGAGGCAGCATACAATGTTTTGCTCCTATGGAGTACCCCACCCAGACCAGCCTGCACGCAACCATTTATCAGGCTCTATATGAGCACACCCCCGAAGCGGTTTTAATTGCTGACCCAGAAACGGGCCAGGTTCTGGAAGCCAATCCCGCAGCCGAGCGGCTTTGGGGCTACAGCCGAGCGCAGCTTTGCAGCATGTCTGTTACAGCGCTGCATCCTCCTGAGCTAGCCGAGCATTATTGGCAAAAATTTCTGGAAACGGTAAAAATTGGCGCTGCACGTGAACGCGGCCTTTTGATTGCGCGTGCGGATGGCAGCTGGGTGCCTGTCGAAATCTTGGCTCGCGTCTTTCCGATCGAAAAGAAAAAACTGATACTAGGTATTTTCCGAGACCTGCGCGAAGAGCAAGCACTCCGCGAGGTCGAAACGCTCTATCGCGCCCTCTTTGAAACCAGCTTGGCCGGCATTTACCTCCTCCAGGGGGACAAGATTGTGCTAGCTAATCCCCAAGCCGCCGCCATTTTTGGATATACTCCAGAAGAAATCGAAGGGACGTCAGTCTTAGAACTTGTGGCAGAAGCTGATCGACCCCTTGTAATTAAAAACCTGCGCGAGCGACTCTCAGGCCAGGTCGAAGAAGCGCGCTATCGCTTCCGAGGCAAACATAAAGACGGCAGCATTCGCTACGTAGAAGTGCGCGGGCGGCGCATTATGCACAACGGTAAGCCAGCTATTTTGGGGACTGTGCTGGACGTCGACGACGAAGTACGGGCGACAGAACGCCTAAGGCAAAGCGAAGCCCGCTACCGCCGGCTCTTCGAACACAGCGTCGCCGGCTACTACCGCACCACACTCGACGGGCGCATCCTGGCTGTTAATCCTGCCCTAGCCCGCATGCTGGGATACGAGGATCCCGAAGCCCTCAACGGCCAGAGTGCTGCCATCCTCTACTTCAATCAAGCCGATCGGGAAAGCTTTATCCAAGCACTACGTCAGCAAGGTTGTCTGGTTAACTATGAGATTCAGCTGCGACGGCGAGATGGCCGTAGGCTCTGGGGCATCGAAAATGTCCACATTGTCCGAGAAGAGGATGGCACCGAGTTTATCGAAGGCACACTCATCGATCTTACCGACTTGTTTGAGCAGCGCCGCCGCTATTTGGGGCTCTACAACCACACCGAAGACGCTATTTTCTGGATTCGCGTTACCGAAGATGGGCAATTTCTGGTCGAGGCCACCAATCCTTCCCATCAGCGCAAAACAGGCCTCACGCCGGAGATGCTCTGGAACCGTCCTCTCGACCAAGTTTTGCCTCCCGAGCTGGTAGCCCATGTGATCAGCAATTATCGGCGATGCCTGGAGGCAGGCCATCCCGTCCAATACGAGGAAACGCTAGATCTACCCGCAGGACGGCGTACTTGGCTCACCCAACTTGTACCTATCCCTGACCCTGACGGTCGCATCCGACTCATTGCTGGCATTGCGCGCGACATTACCGAAATACGGCAGTTGCAGGCCTTGCTAGAAGCAGAAGGGCAATTTTTAGAACAACTTATTGCTGGGGCTTCACGGCGAGCACTGTGCACGCAGTTTTGCCATCTGGCCGAACGTTTTGTGCCTGGTGCTTTGGCCTCGGTATGGCTCTACGAAGAAGGAAAACTGCGCCTGTGTGCAGCGCCCAACCTTCCTCCGGCGTTTACGGCAGCATTTGAGGGTCAGCCCATTGGCTTTGACAACAGCCTAGGAAAGGCGCTAGCCTCTCGCCAGCCCGTCTGGACCGCCGACATCGAAAGCGATCCCTCTTGGGCCAAGCTGCGGTCGCTGCGCGGCCAAACGGGCATACGCGCCTGCTGGGCTTTACCCCTTATCGGTAGCCGCGAGGAACTCTTAGGCGTTATGGGTTTGTGTTTTGAAACAGTTCGCTCGCCAAGTGCCGATGACCAGGCCATCGCTGCCCGTCTGGCCCAGCTGGCCAGCTTGGGTATGGAAAAATCCCTGTTGCGGGAAACGCGCGAGCGCCTGGCGCGCGTAGTTGCCCAAATTTCACAAGGCGTGGCCTTAACCGATACCCGGGGCAACCTCGTCTGGGTCAATGATGCCTTCACGCGTCTGACGGGCTATACTCTTGAGGAAGTGCGTGGTAAAAACATTGAGCACCTGCTGCACGGTCCGCAAACCGACCGCGAAACACTTCGCTGCATGCGACTACGGCTGCTGCGCGGACGCGCTGCCCACGCTCGGCTTGTGCATTATCGTAAGGATGGGTCAACCTTCTGGGATGAGGTGCACATCGATTTGCTCTACGACGAGCAAGGCCAACATGTGGGTTACATTGGCCTGATGGCGGATGTGACTGAACTTGTAGAAGCCGAACGGCAGCTGGAGGAAGCCAAGGAACGTGCCGAAGAAGCTAGCCGTCTTAAGTCGGCCTTCTTGGCCAACATCAGTCATGAGATTCGCACGCCACTGACGGGCATTTTAGGCTTTGCGGAGCTCCTGGATGAAGAGCTGGCTGCTCGAGGCCAAGAAGACCTGCGCGAATTTGCTCAAATTATCGACCGCTCCGGTCGGCGACTTCTTAGCCTGCTAAACGATCTGTTAGACCTAAGCAAGATCGAAGCAAACCGGTTAGAACTTAAGCTTTGCCCTGTCGAGGTTAATGAGGTTGTGGAACAGGCTGTCCAGCTTATGCGCCCTTTGGCGGTGGAAAAGGGGCTGTCGCTAGAGCTCAGGCTAGGAAATCCGCCGCTTGCTATGGCCGACCCTGTCCGTCTCCACCAGGTAGTGGTCAACCTGCTTTCGAATGCCATCAAATTCACCGATGCTGGCTATGTACGCGTGCATACCGGAAGCCGAGACGGAAGGGTTTGGCTAGCTGTGGAGGATACCGGTTGTGGCATCGATCCGGCATTTCTACCTCATCTTTTTGAACCTTTTCGGCAAGAGCGGGAAGGCCTAACGCAGACGCACCAAGGCGTTGGTCTAGGGCTGTCGATTGCTCGCCGGTTGGTTGAGCTCATGGGAGGCCAAATCCGTGTGGTTTCGGAAAAAGGTCGCGGTACTACGTTTGAAGTGAGGCTCCCCCCTGCCCCGCTTTCAAGCCTTGCCGAAGCACAAGCTTTTGTTTAGTCAAACTGCACTTCTTGGCGCAGTAGTACAAGGGTAAACGTACTGCCCTGACCAGGGCTACTTTTAACCTCGAGCCAGCCCCCATGGGCCCGCGCGATAGCCTGGCTTACCCGAAGGCCCAGCCCCGTGCCCTGCGGTTGTGTTTCCGTAGTAGGGAAACGCAGCAGTCGCGCCTGCTCCTCTGGGGTTAGACCTTCCCCGGTATCGTGCACAGCCAAACGCACCATGGTTTCCGTGACTTCTGCGCTAAGCACTACCGTTCCGCCCGAGGGGGTATGCCGTCGGGCATTGTCGAGCAGATTGTCCAGTACGCGCCGCAGGCGGGCACCATCGGCTTCAAGGACAGGCAGCTCAGCAGGCCACGACGTTTGCAGCTTGATGCCGGCTGCTGTAAATAGCTTCCGGTGTGCGCGTGCGGTTTCTTCAAGCAGCTCGGCCAGCGGTACGGGCTCAAGGTGTAGGGGCGGTTTTGGACGCTCCAATACGCTTAGTTCAAACAAGTCTTCGATTAGCCTTCCAAGGTGCCGGCCGCGTGCTTGGACCACCTCTAGAGCAGCTTGGGTAGCCTCCAGGCGACCTGCCTCAAGGTGCCGCTGCGCCTCCTCCAGGTAGCCGAGCAGCGTAGCCAGCGGTGTGCGCAGATCGTGACCAATACCGGCAATCAGCTCGCGGCGCATACGGTCGGTTTCCTGCAAGAGGGTAACACTGCGTGCAACAGCTTCAGCCATTTCATTGACAGCGCGGGCCAGACGGCCAAACTCATCGTCCCGTGCAACAGGCAACCGAGCGCTCAGGTCTCCTGCGCCTAGTCGCTGCACTTCGGCCACCACCTGTCTAAGGGGCTTCAGCAGTGCGCGGGTGAACAAGGCTCCCAGCAGCAGCGCTAGCAAGACAGCTGCTGCCAGCGTTAGCGCCAAGGCGCGATAGTAGGCTGCCTGTGTTCCTGAAAGCTCTCGTGCCAACGACCGCCTCAGTGGTGCTACCAGTACGCTACCTGCGCGCCGCCCGTCTAGGCGGTACAGCGGAGCCAGCGCCCAACCGTCGCCCTCAAGCTGCACAACCACTTCATCGGCACGCAGCCAGGAGGCCACCTCAGACGGTAAAACGGGCAAAGTGTTTGGATAAGGCCCAAACAGCTCAGAATCAGGCCAGATAATGGTTACCAAATGTCCCAGCGAGTCCAGCAGCAACACCGGATCTGGGAAGCGCGCGCTCAGGTCGAGCTGCACCGGAAGCGGCAGATGCGCCAAGTCAGCCCTGTCAAGATCTACGCGCTGCTCGATTTCTTCAGCCAGGGCATCTAACCGTAGGCGAATACCTGCTGCGGCAAGCCCCAGGCTACGCGTGCGGGCAAAGTAAGCGCTCAGCCCCACAGCCAGCAAAGCAACCAGCACCTGGGCGCCGCTCAGCAGCAGCGCAACCCGGCCAAACACAGAGCGTCGCCAAAAGCTCATGCCTCTTCTTCGGCCTGGAACTTGTAGCCCACGCCCCAGACCGTCCGAATATAGCGCGGCGAGCCGGGCAGCGGTTCAATTTTAGCACGCAGACGCTGCACGTGCGAATCGACGGTGCGGGCATATCCTGGATAATCAATACCCCACACCTCCCGTAGAAGCTGCAGCCGTGTGAACGGACGGTCGGGATGCCGCGCCAAAAAACAAAGCAGGTCAAACTCTCGAACGGTCAAATGCACAAGCTGCTCGTCACGCCAAACTTGCCGCCGCACGGGATCGATCCGCAAGCTGCCAAACACAAGCGGCTCTTCTACTGTTGCTTCGCGGTCGAGCTGTAATCGCCGCAGCCCAGCGCGAACACGTGCCACCAGCTCGTTTAGGCTAAACGGCTTGGTGACGTAATCGTCTGCTCCTACCTCTAATCCAACAACCCGGTCAAGCTCGCTCGACCGCGCTGTGAGCATAAGCACATAAACTGCCGGATAACGCACTCGAAGCCGGCGACATACTTCTAAACCATCCATACCGGGCAGCATCAAGTCCAGTATGATCAAGTCCGGCACTGCTCGGGCAACCTCTTCTAAGGCCGCTTCGCCACAAGCCACGGCCTTTACTGCATACCCTTCAGTCTGCAGGCGCTCGACGAGGAGCGTTCGTAGCGCTTCGTCGTCTTCAACAATAAGGAGCTGCGCAGCCATAGCAAGCCCTTCAGCGTTGCATCTAAGGTAGCATCGTTTCAAACGAAAAAAATGCTCCCGCGATGACAAAAAAGTGTACTTTTGCCACATATTGGCAACATCTTGCCAGGCCAGCTATCGATAAAGGAAGTAGCTGGCCTAGACCGTTTGCTTATGCGCGCGCGTCGTTTGTGTCTGGCTGGAATGCTTTTTCTATGGCTAGGCCCTGGTCTTTATGCGCAGGGCCTCCCAGCGGATACGCTTATGGAGCGCTGGCTGCACGCGCAGCGGCAAGCGTGGAGCCGCTGGCAAGCACTGCGCGTGACGCTTGAAATCCACCGTAAACTGGACAGTCCTTTTGGCGTGCGTCGCTGGCAGATCGCCGCTGAAGCGTACTTGGAGGCCGATGTCATGGGCTGGCAAGTACGCTCCCTTGACATCAACAATCGGGTACCTACGCCACCAGTCCCTGCCTTTGCTGAAGCCGAGCTCCACGCACTGGCCCATGTGATGCCTCTGCGCAATGCTTGGACACGCTGGCTAGCGCACGCTCCGGCAATCGCTGACACCGTTGAGGCTGCGCCCTGCTGGCGCGTCGAACTGCACCCTCCTGGCCCTAGTCCTGCCGAGCGTGCTACGCTCTGGTTTGCGCAACAGGATGGACGGCTGCTACAGAGCCGCTTGCTCGTGCGCTGGCGACCTGCTGCTCCCCCTAGGGTTATTCTGACTCGGTTTACACGTCTGCATGGGCTGGATCTGCCCCAGTACCGCTACATCGAATGGATGCATCCAATGCGTCGCCGCATGCGTCGCTACACCATGCTCATCACGCAAGAAGTGTACTATCGCGACTATCGCTTGGAAGCTGCGGGAACCCGTTAGCGCCACCAGCGCGTTTGGAGGGCCATGCTGACGTTTCATGAGGTCATCGACGCTTTACGCCAGCGGCTCCAAGGCCCTTTGCCTGGCACACAGGCGCAACTGACGATGGCGCCAGCCCACCGTCAAGATCCTGAGCAGTTTCGGGCTGAGCGCAAAATGTGCCAAGAAGCTGCTGTGCTAGTGCCCATCTACCCTGAGCTATCGCACCCCATGGTGCTACTGATTGTGCGTCCGGCGAATCTCAAAGCCCATGGAGGGCAGATTAGCTTTCCAGGAGGCCGGCGCGAAGCCGATGAACCCCTCTGGCAAACCGCTTTGCGCGAAACCGAAGAAGAACTGGGCATCTTGGCCACAAGCATCACGCTGCTAGGCGCCTTAACGCCGCTTTATATTCCTGTATCCCATTTTTGCGTCTATCCGTTTGTAGGCAGCCTCCAGGCCCTTCCTCCCCTTAAGCCTTGCCCAGAGGAAGTTGCAGCAGTGCTCCGGGTACCGCTGGAGCGGCTACTGGATCCTCATGCGCAACGGTGTGAGCTTTGGGATATCCGAGGGCAGCGCACGCAGGTCCCGTTTTTCGAGGTCGAATCGCATCGCATCTGGGGTGCAACCGCCATGATCCTTGCGGAACTTCTGGCGCTGCTGCGTGACTTATCGCACATTCATATGGCCAATTCTACGTAGTCTTGCTTAATTGCCAAACTTGCATCGGCTTACTTTTTTAGGAGAAAGTTTTCTCCAACAAAGCGCCGTTGCTGTATGACGACCGCCTTTGCCTGGAATGCC
Organism: Rhodothermus bifroesti; assembly: GCF_017908595.1. Classification (NCBI taxonomy): domain Bacteria; kingdom Pseudomonadati; phylum Rhodothermota; class Rhodothermia; order Rhodothermales; family Rhodothermaceae; genus Rhodothermus; species Rhodothermus bifroesti. The sequence goes on along the minus strand of NZ_JAGKTL010000002.1, from coordinate 218,067 downwards.
ACGCACACGGCCCATGCAGAAACCGGACATGTGGAGCGACCGGAACGCCTGGAAGCAATCCGAGAGCGCTTGACCACTGCGCAGCTATGGGACCGGCTAGCGCTTCAGCAGCCTCTTCCTATAGATTGGGAAATTATTCGCTTGGTACACCGACGCACCTACATTGAACGCTTGCAGCAAGCAGTAGCGCATGCTCCTCTCCGACTCGACGTCGACACTTATCTACAGCCAGGTAGCTTAGAAGCTGCGCTGGAAGCTGTGGGTGCACTTCTAGCCGTTACGCAAGCCGTACTTGAAAGGCGGGCCAGCAATGGCTTTGCGGCGGTTCGTCCCCCAGGTCATCATGCAACGCCTGACCGGGCCATGGGCTTTTGCCTGTTTTCGAACGTAGCTATTGCTACACGTTGGGTGCAGCAAACCTTTGGTGTTGAGCGCGTGGCTATTGTGGATTTCGACGTCCATCATGGCAACGGCACGCAGGAAGTCTTTTACGAAGATCCGAATGTGCTTTTTCTGAGTGTGCATCAGTTTCCCCATTATCCTGGCACGGGTCGGGCCGAGGAAATCGGTACCGGACGTGGCCGTGGCACTACCGTAAACGTGCCGCTTCCGGCTTATACCGGAGACGAGGGCTACCTAGAGGCTTTTCGACGCCTGTTAGGCCCTGTAGTACGCCGCTTTCGGCCTGAGGTGATTTTTCTTTCGGCTGGATACGATGCCCACTGGCGCGATCCGCTAGGGTCCATGCAGCTCAGCGTAACAGGCTACGCTGCCCTGGTTTATGAGCTCATGGAATGGGCCGATGCCTGTTGCGACGGCCGCCTAGTGGCAGCGCTTGAGGGCGGCTACGACCTTGAAGCTTTAGCAGCCTGCGTAGAAGCCACCCTAGTGCGCTTGCAGGATCCCTTAGCACCCATCGCTGATGCCTTGGGTCCCTCACCCCACGAGGCTGTCGACGTACGCGACCTGCTCTACGAGCTCAGGCTACTGCATCACGTAGCCTGAAGACTTTTAGCTTAAATGGGCCAAAAACGTTTTCCAGGGCGTAGCAGGCATAGTTTCGGTTGTGGCTCGTGCCAATGCTCGAATGAGCATGGCTGCACGCTCCACTTCCTTTTGATCAGCAGCTTCCACAATGTCTACAATGTCAAAACGCCCCAGCGTCACGTAGCTTTCTTTCCAGGTTACGCCGGGACAGCGCTTTTGGATTTCTGAAGAGACGCGTTCAGCCAGTTGCCGAAACTCGTTAGGATCTCTGAATGCATCGGGGCCCAGCCGCGTGAAGATGAGATACGTTGCCATGGTCATCCCTTTTACGTTTTTAAAGCATGAAAGAAATGCCGTAGCGTAGGGCTGCAAAGGATCGCTACACAAAGGCTTTACAAGCTTTAGACACCAAGTATGTGGCCCAAAGTTTCACTTTAGCGTGCGGTCAAAGTAACGCTAAAATCGCTACTTTTGAGCCCCCTACCCCCTTCCCAAAGTTCAAAGCCGGTTTCTACAGCATGCAGATACCACGTTGGGCTGATGTAGCCGCGCGCTACCGCATCGTCAATAAAAGCTTTTAGGTCGAGCTGGGTCACTTCCGTGACGGGTGTTGTACGCCGGTAGGCGATGTAGTTCCAGTCCCAATCGGCAAACCATACTTCCCAGGTAGCGCCGGCCAGAGAGACGGTCGCTACCCGATTTCCCCCTGGCATCACGTTACCTCGCCAGTTGAGCCAAATCATGAGTTCAGCCCCGCCGCTATAGCCATTTGTTGAAGTAAGCGACGGGCTAAACCAAAGGTCGTAGGCAGCATTCCAGCGACCTGAGCTAATGGGTGTAAGTCTCCAGTTGCTTTGAAGCCTGGAGATCGCCTCAACCCGAAGGGGTAGGCCCGACTGGCTCGTGCAAGCGCCCCAATGGCATCCTAAATAGATGGCTGGATAGGCAGCTACATTATCGCCGTTGCTGTGCTCAGCCCGCGTAAGGATAAAGTTGCCCGTTTCCAAGCCTATTTCAATACACTGCGCTGTTTCGGCGCCCCATACATTGTTGATCACCCGATAGCGGCCTCCGGCGACATCCCGTGAGCCCCACCGATCGCATACTGTAGCCGTGGGCTCATCTTCTGCTTGGGGGTTAGATTCATTTTTCTCTGGGAACAGCAGGCTGCATCCTGCTAGAAATCCGATCAGGAAAAGCGTCCAGTAAAAGTGCTTCATCGCCTTGCCTCAAATAAAAAAGGGACCGTTTAAGGTATGCACGGTCCCTTTTTCAAAGCAAGTGGCATAAAGTTAATCTCCCTCCGGCCAATCATCGGTTCGAAACGGAGAGGCTGGCAGACCAGCTCGGTTGAAAAGCACTGCGCGCGGCGCGTTCGACCAGCCATAGCGCACAGCCTGGGGATTAGGGACGTTTGGATTCCAGACAACCAGTGTGCTGCCTTCGATGCGCACGTGGGCGGGATAAAAGACGCGGTCAGCTCCGGCAATAACGAAGGCGTTCCGATCAGCAGTTGGTCGCAGTAGCAAGCCTTCGTCAGCATAGCGAAAGTAAAGCCGAATGCGATTGCCCTCGCGTACCATGCGCTCATAGATGGGTCCGGAGAAGGTAATGCCTTCAAAGCCGTAGGTATTCGCCAGCGCCCATCTTGCTAGGCGTTCTCCCACTTCTCGTTTGCGGGCAGGGTGAATGTTGCGCTCGTCGCCCACGTCGATGGTTACAACCATACCGGTATAGGGCACGCTAAGCATGGTGCGTAGCTGTGCTTCGCGCAGGCGTTGGGAGCGTGCCTGTGGGCCGTAGTCGTACGGAGCAATTTGTACAAAGTAGAATGGGAATTCGCCTAGATCCCAGTGTTCGCGCCAGCATTGAATGAGCGTAGGAAAGAGCCGTTCGTACTGGCCGGCACGCCCTACGTTTGATTCACCTTGGTACCAGATAGCACCGCGCATGCTGAATGGAATGAGTGGAGAAATCATGCCGTTAAAGAGCGTACTAGGCGTACTAGGCCCAAGAGGAACTGGCAGTTTGGGCCTGCCGGCGTAGCTAAGTGCGCCTCTGCCAAAAACATAAAGCCGACGTCCTACCAGTTCAGCCACGGGCAGATAACGCCAAGGCCCAGCTAGCGACAAGGCTGCCTCTGGCTGATTTTTGGGATAGAGTCGAAGCTGTTTAGGGCTTCCCCAGAGACCACCACCGCCCTGGGTGTCGATAACGCGCACGGCGACCAGGTTCTGGCGCTTGACCAGCTCAGGTGGAATGCGGTAGCGACGGGGCGTTTCCCAATAGCCTAGCTGTTGGTAGCCGCCTACTTGCTGCCCGTTAAAATAGGTGCGGTCCATATCATCTATGGGTCCGAGCTCCAAGATGAGCTCGTGGCCTATCCAGTTTTCAGGGACTTCAACGGTTTTCTGGAACCAGACCACGCCGTCGAAGGCCCCTAGCGCTGTATCTTCCCAGCGGCTAGGAAGGGTCATTGTGAGCGTATCGCTAAGCGGTGTGTGGGCATGGAGGGCATCATTTAGCTCGAGTGTGGACCAGAAAGTGGTATCCGAGGGCACTTCGCGCTGCTCAAGCCGGGCGCGCCAGGCTTCCAGTTCGCGGAGTATTGGTTCGGCTGCTTCTAAACGAGCAATAAGGTCTTGAAAGTCAGGCAGTTTGCGTAAGTGTTCGCGGTCAACCCAGGCTTCGGCGGGTGTACCTCCCCAGCTGCTTAGGATGAGCCCGATTGGGACGCCTAAGGCTTCATGAAGCCTATGGCCAAAAAAATAGGCTACTGCGCTGAAGGTAGGGAGCGTCTCTGAAGAACAAATTTGCCAGGTGTTATTGAACGTTTCCTGAGGTGTTAAAGCTACAGTATGTTCTACGGTAAGCAACCGAATGGAAGCGCAGTTGGCTTGCAGAATGGTTTCGGTTGCTCCTAAGACGGAATCGTTGGGTGACCAACCGGCGACGCGAGGGACGAGCGGCATTTCCATATTAGACTGCCCTGAGGCGAGCCAGACTTCCCCAATAAGCACATCTCGCAGGATTAAGGTATTAGACCCTGCTTGCACTTCCAGGGTATAAGGTCCTCCAGCTTCAAGAGGGGGCAATGTAGCCATCCATCGACCGTTGGCATCGGCTTGGGCTTGCACTTCGAGGGTGTCGAGGCGTATGAGGAGGGCTGTCTGCGGTGTTGCCCAACCCCAGACACGTATGGGCTGCTGGCGTTGTAGCACCATATGATCTGCAAAGATAGGTGCCAAGCGTAGCTGTTGGACATTGCTTCTGCAGCCTCCAACTACTGTGACACCTAGAAGAGCTAGCCCCCAGATAGCGTTTCTCATATTTTCTTAGATTAGTCCGCCTAATAATGATCATTTCAATATTACGAATCACAAATCCCAGTCCCACTAAATCACAATTCTTTCACTTGCTTTCATTCCAATGCCATAAAGATTGCGATTATTTCTGGGAACGGCTCCTCGATTTCAATACCACAAAGGTGCGATTATTTCTGCCGGGATTATGCAGAATGTAGTCAGCGACAACAGATTTCAATACCACAAAGGTGCGATTATTTCGGACATTGGTGGACGCGGGCGTTTGAGGCCGCCTCCATTTCAATACCACAAAGGTGCGATTATTTCATCTTTGTTGACAATGAAATGTCCAACGATGTCCGTATTTCAATACCACAAAGGTGCGATTATTTCTGTTGTCTATATAGAGCGTCCTTCTCCGCGGTATTTATTTCAATACCACAAAGGTGCGATTATTTCCCCAGCGGCCCTGGGGGGAGGCAGGGGGGAGGGGGGATTTCAATACCACAAAGGTGCGATTATTTCCCGAGGGCCTTGTTTTGATCTACCGACTCTTCCATCATTTCAATACCACAAAGGTGCGATTATTTCACTATGGGCATCATTTTCCTTGATCGCAAGCACGCTGATTTCAATACCACAAAGGTGCGATTATTTCTCCAAACGGTCAAACGAACGACAACCGTTTGAATACATTTCAATACCACAAAGGTGCGATTATTTCTTGGAGGCCATTGAGGATGGCGTGAATGCCGCCATCCATTTCAATACCACAAAGGTGCGATTATTTCGGCCCTGGCAGTTTTTGTCTGACCTTATAAAATAAATTTCAATACCACAAAGGTGCGATTATTTCGCTATGCCCTGGGTCAGACGGCCCTCATCAAGCGTGTATTTCAATACCACAAAGGTGCGATTATTTCCGTCGCTACTATCTGCGCAGGCACGTGCGGCGCACTATTTCAATACCACAAAGGTGCGATTATTTCACGACGCCACGCGCGCCCGGGTTGCTGCGCTCAGCCATTTCAATACCACAAAGGTGCGATTATTTCGCACGCTAATCGAGGGGCGAAGCCACACGACGATTCATTTCAATACCACAAAGGTGCGATTATTTCACCTCTATCGCGTCGGCGCCGACGCGCCGAGCGCCGATTTCAATACCACAAAGGTGCGATTATTTCTCCTCCAGAGCCCGAGCGCTCTGCTGCAGCGCTACCATTTCAATACCACAAAGGTGCGATTATTTCCTGCCTGGACGCGGGAGACCGAGACCGCCGCCGGCCATTTCAATACCACAAAGGTGCGATTATTTCTGAATGTGCCGATAAAAGCCGTCATGCTCGAGGCGATTTCAATACCACAAAGGTGCGATTATTTCCAATGCGGCCATCGGCGTCTCGTACCGCCCCCTCCGATTTCAATACCACAAAGGTGCGATTATTTCTAGTTGTTCTGAAAATCAACATTTGCGATCAAACTAATTTCAATACCACAAAGGTGCGATTATTTCCCGGCATGGAGGACCAACCGGTTCTTAGCCTCGCCTATTTCAATACCACAAAGGTGCGATTATTTCTTCGATAAACGAAAACGTGTAGTTCACTTACATCATAATTTCAATACCACAAAGGTGCGATTATTTCCGCTGGAGGACGTGGTGGTCCGAGTCGAGGACGCCAATTTCAATACCACAAAGGTGCGATTATTTCTACGTTTACGTTTAATTATAAAAGTTACTACTTATGTATTTCAATACCACAAAGGTGCGATTATTTCTTCAAGGTGCGCGTCGACGGGCGCCACATTCTCTTATTTCAATACCACAAAGGTGCGATTATTTCTCGGTGATAAAAGCGCTTCCATTCGAACGATCTCTTTATTTCAATACCACAAAGGTGCGATTATTTCTCAAGCATACGCGCCACCTTCCGAGCGCTCGGCTTATTTCAATACCACAAAGGTGCGATTATTTCCACCCTGGAGCCCCCGCATCCAGGCATACGTGCACAATTTCAATACCACAAAGGTGCGATTATTTCATATATAAGCGTTAAATATACTTTACATAATGCAGAATTTCAATACCACAAAGGTGCGATTATTTCCTTTATATTGCGCGCAAGTACCGAAAGTATGGGTACATTTCAATACCACAAAGGTGCGATTATTTCTTTGATCTATGTTTAACGTTTCTTCTTCCCAAATGAAATTTCAATACCACAAAGGTGCGATTATTTCAAATGGCCGTGCCCGGCAATTAAAAAGAGCTTTAAAAATTTCAATACCACAAAGGTGCGATTATTTCTCTCCGTTTGGTTGATAGATAGTAGCAATATAAAACAGATTTCAATACCACAAAGGTGCGATTATTTCTTGAACAGCGCGGCGAGCACTGCGAACATCATCCCAATTTCAATACCACAAAGGTGCGATTATTTCGATGCGCAATGTTTCTTTGATTAACATTTTGTCTATATTTCAATACCACAAAGGTGCGATTATTTCAAAAACGCGTTAGTAATTACACGCTTCCCCTCCTCAATTTCAATACCACAAAGGTGCGATTATTTCTCGATGAGGAGAAGAAGAAACGCCTCGGGCGCGCCGATTTCAATACCACAAAGGTGCGATTATTTCCAGTTTTGGATCCACGATGCCACGCAAAAACACGTACATTTCAATACCACAAAGGTGCGATTATTTCCGACGATCCAAGTGCATCTCCGCGCGTTTTATGGCTATTTCAATACCACAAAGGTGCGATTATTTCCTTTTCAAATTCGCAGACCAACGCAGCCCGCAATTCGATTTCAATACCACAAAGGTGCGATTATTTCATTAATAAGCTCCGCTGAGTTGTTCCGCCCGACAGAATTTCAATACCACAAAGGTGCGATTATTTCGAGGTACCGGCAAACGTGCGTCGCTACTATCTGCGCATTTCAATACCACAAAGGTGCGATTATTTCCAGCGCCTGTTGTACCTCCGGCGCCTCGAGTTCACTTATTTCAATACCACAAAGGTGCGATTATTTCTTAAAGCCCCGCCGGCGAAGCGATTTTGCGATGCTTGAATTTCAATACCACAAAGGTGCGATTATTTCCAACCCTGTCGAGGAGCTCTTGGCTGAAGAGTCAGCCATTTCAATACCACAAAGGTGCGATTATTTCAACTCATCAACTTAACCCCTCACCCTGTCGTGCTTTATTTCAATACCACAAAGGTGCGATTATTTCCGGCATACGCCTCTTTTCGGACCCGCTCCCAAAGCCCATTTCAATACCACAAAGGTGCGATTATTTCCGGACTTGATGGCTGAAATTTTGAAGGAGTTTGCTATTTCAATACCACAAAGGTGCGATTATTTCCGAGTTGGGCCAGGCCCGGCTGGGCCGCCGCACCCCTATTTCAATACCACAAAGGTGCGATTATTTCCACAGCGCAGCTGGTGGGTGGCGCTTCAACCCAGCAATTTCAATACCACAAAGGTGCGATTATTTCACTAAAATGCGCATTATGTACATAACTCACCACGTAATTTCAATACCACAAAGGTGCGATTATTTCCGGGACTCTGGAAGGTGCCGGTAGATCGGATCGCACATTTCAATACCACAAAGGTGCGATTATTTCTCCGCTTACCATCCCGGCGGGATCGCTGATCATTCTGACATTTCAATACCACAAAGGTGCGATTATTTCCTTTTGCAGGAGAAACGAAAAGCGTGGCCGTAACCGATTTCAATACCACAAAGGTGCGATTATTTCCCATCGCATAGATCCTGAGAGACCAGCAGCGTCTCTATTTCAATACCACAAAGGTGCGATTATTTCCTCGACGTGGCGCAGCACGTCTTCGGCGCCGAGCTGGTATTTCAATACCACAAAGGTGCGATTATTTCCAGATCTCGAGCCACGCCATGTGAGCGTGATCGTGCATTTCAATACCACAAAGGTGCGATTATTTCTTCTTTGCGCGTCTGAATGAAAGCCGTCTCTCCGGTATTTCAATACCACAAAGGTGCGATTATTTCTTCTGGCTTGTTAGCGTACAACGCAGTGATGACTACAATTTCAATACCACAAAGGTGCGATTATTTCTACGCAAAGCTAGTTCAAAAATAGACCATCGAGCTTATTTCAATACCACAAAGGTGCGATTATTTCCGATATTCATGAGCGAACGTTGTATTACTTACGTTCATTTCAATACCACAAAGGTGCGATTATTTCGACGTTTCCACCCCCAAAAGAGAGTGGAAAAAGTCTATTTCAATACCACAAAGGTGCGATTATTTCCGATAGGGTCGTGGAGTGGTTGATCAAATAAAACAAATTTCAATACCACAAAGGTGCGATTATTTCAAGGCTGTTGCTTCACTTAAGCTTTGCTCCCACGAAATTTCAATACCACAAAGGTGCGATTATTTCCGAGGTAGGGCGTATCGAGATACTCCACATCAGTTATTTCAATACCACAAAGGTGCGATTATTTCCGCTTCAAGGGGTAGTTGAGGCTTATTACGGCGACGAATTTCAATACCACAAAGGTGCGATTATTTCACGATCTTCAGTGAATGGGAAGAAATCCTCGAGGGACATTTCAATACCACAAAGGTGCGATTATTTCCGCCGTCTTCTCCGAACGCATAGGTGCTGTAGAAAAATTTCAATACCACAAAGGTGCGATTATTTCTCCTGCGGGGAGCTGCAGGTGAAACCCTTTCTGCCATTTCAATACCACAAAGGTGCGATTATTTCCGGGATCTCGTCGCTATCTGCCTCGCTGATCGTAAATTTCAATACCACAAAGGTGCGATTATTTCCGGTGCCGACGATACGACTCCGCAAGTGCTTGAATAATTTCAATACCACAAAGGTGCGATTATTTCTGGTGTTCCGCGTTGCCCAACCGCCACGACTCGAAAATTTCAATACCACAAAGGTGCGATTATTTCTCTTCCGTCAACGATATACGCCGACCCGCCCAACGAATTTCAATACCACAAAGGTGCGATTATTTCATTTACGTTACGACCGCGCATACCATCAACAACGGCATTTCAATACCACAAAGGTGCGATTATTTCCAATAGCATTCCAACCGTCGCGTCAAGACGTGAAGAATTTCAATACCACAAAGGTGCGATTATTTCTAGACGAATTTAACACTGCGTCGACGGACGTTTTAGATTTCAATACCACAAAGGTGCGATTATTTCCCAGCGCCTCAAAGAGCAAAATCAGCTATTCTTAGGGAATTTTAAGCGGTTTTCAGGAACATGTCAAGACCACAACGTCGTCGACCTACAGTTCACTCTTAAACCCCGGCTGATCGACGACTTGATTTAAGACAAACAAAAACAATATTTTATTAAAAAAGAAATACAACTTGCCTCTTTTGCTATCCTCCAAAGATTGCCAACGGATAAGACTCGACGCCACCTTGAATAGTCCTAATCTTTAATTCTCAAGTACATAGATCGAAGAAAAATTGCGCGCTAGTTGGCCATAATCTAGGCCATATCCAATTACAAACTGATTGGGGATCCTAAAGCCTACATAATCTAGGGGCACTTCAACCCGTGTGGCCTCTGCCTTATGGAGTAAAGCTACTGTCGCCAGTGAAGCCGGCTCGTGCGCTTTGAGCCGCTCCAGCATAAACTGCATGGATAAACCCGTATCCACAATATCCTCGACAACCAACACATGTCGGTTTCGAATATCCGCATCAATTTTCTTGAGCTCATAAACTTGACCGCTGGAGACTTTCTCAGCCCCATATGAAGACAACTTCAAAAAATCGACCTCGCAGTCAATCGTGATAGCCCGAATCAGATCAGCTAAAAACACAAAAGCACCATTCAGCACGCCAATTAAGATAGGCCGCTTACCTGCATAATCCCGACTAATTTCTTGCCCTAACTCAGCTACGCGTCTCTGAATCGTTGCCGCATCCAAAAAAAGCCGAAACCGCTCACCGTGACATTCTACCACTTCTGGAACCGCATGAGAAAAAAACGTGCAAGCCATACCTAAGCCGTCTTTGCTTAATCATCTTTCCTCTGTTGGAATATAACAATCTGGCCTTCGTTTAGACATAAATCTTTTCAAGAGAGCAAACCGAAAGCGAAGTACTTAGTCTTCGATAGGGGTAAACTGAAGTTGGGCGATGTGCACCGTCTCTGGGCGCACACGAAACGGCTCCGCAAGGCGATATCCTGCTACCCACACAATCTCCTCCCCTTGGCATACCACGTAGCTATGAGCACGCCGATCCACAGGCACGCGCAAATCGGTCAGCAAATCGCTCACTTTTTTATGTCCCTGCATTCCTAGCGGCTGCAGCCGATCACCAGGCTTCCAGCGTCGCACCCAAAGCGGCCATTGAAGCCGATCGGCATCCACATACACTACTTGAGGCGTTCCGGCATTCAAGCAAGCAGGCTTTTGAGAAAGAAGCACGGCCTCGAAAACACCTCCTTCAAGCACAAGCGGCCTTCCCGGCTCCAGCATACCCTCTTCGCTTATGGACGCAGCCGGGGCGCAACGCCGAAAACGCAATCCCTTCCGGTCACGCCAGATCGTTCCTTGGGGCAGCTTGAGTCGCCGGCCAGGCTGCGCCTCGAGTAGTCGAAGTACCTGCCAGGCCAAGCGCCGGTGACGCGGCGCGCCAGGCAACCATCGCTTGAGCGCCTCTAAGATCAATCGCTGCTGCCATACCCTAGGCATTGCCGCAAGCGCTTCTTGGCGTAAGTATCCCCCGACTGCATCAGACTCGGAGGCGCTCAGCCAGTGCTGCATAAGCACCTGAACAAACGTACTCTGCCAGTAAGCACGCAACAGCTCAGCGGTGTGCGCCAAGCGCTCAGCCACGTTAGGCCCAAAATGCTGCCGAAGCAAAGGCAACACCACCTGGCGCACCAGCACTCGACGATAGTTCAGGGAGGTGTTGCTCACGTCTTCGCGCCACGATAGTCCTTTAGCACGCGCCCAAGATTCGATTTCCGCGCGCGTTACGCTAAGCAACGGTCGCACTAGGCGCAACTTCTGACCGACCTCGAACGGTCTGACCGGTGCCATGCCAATCAGGCCTTCTAGACCACTACCCCGTAGCAAATTCAGCAATAGGGTTTCGGCCTGGTCATCCTGATGGTGCCCAACGGCAACAGCTTCGATACCTTCACGCTGCGCCACGCGGGCAAAAAACGCATAGCGCACACGGCGTGCAGCCGCCTGAATCGAACCGCCCCGCACTTTGGCTTTAAGATTTAGCCGCGCAACACGGATGGGGATTCGATACTGGCGACAAAGTGCGCGCACAAACGCTTCATCAGCATCAGAATCCGCACCCCGTAGTTTATAGTTCACATGCGCCACAATAAGACTGTAGCCTAGCTGGCGCAACACTTCGAGCAGCACTACCGAGTCGACACCTCCACTTACACCTACCAGCAGTCGCTCTCCGGGGCGAAGCAAGCCGTGCAGCTCAATAAAACGTCGAACTTTTTCGACTAGCATGCGGCACTTGAAGCTACAAGCACTACTGCCTTAAGAACGACCAAAACGCCGATCGAGCTCCTCCAGCGTAATACGCACCATGGTAGGCCGGCCGCTGGGAGAGGCATAAGGCATGTCGCAAAGGAAGAGCTGATCAATAAGGGTGCGCATTTCATGCTCGCTCAAGCGTGCGCCTGGCCGAATAGCATTGCGACGGGCCATGCTGCGGGCTAGGTTTTCCCGACTTGGAAGTCGCAAGGCCTGTTGCGCTTTGTATTGATCAAGCAGGTCAGCAAGCATCGTACGCTCGTCACCCGGACGAATCCCATCGGGAACGCCACGTACCACCACAGTTCTGCCACTAAACAGCTCCAGATCAAACCCTAAAGCCCGAAGCTCAGGCAGCAGTTCTTCCAGTAAGGTAAAATCCGCTGGGTTGAACTCAAGCGTTTGTGGGAAAAGCAGTTGCTGAGAAAGCCCAAAGCCGCTTTCTAGGCTACGCAAAGCGCGCTCATAAAGGATGCGCTCGTGTGCTGCATTTTGATCGATCAGCAGTAGGCCTGAGCGAATCTGCGTAAGAATATACCGATCATGTACCTGCCACAGCAGCGTATCGTGCTCGGGGGTTTCGCCTTCAGCCTCAGGATGAATGCTAGAGGGGAGCAGCTGGGCCGTTTCCGGTTCAGGTGCAGGAGCGTCATAAATGCCTTGACGAATTTCTCCGGGCACCATAGAGGCACCTTTCAAAGGTTGCGCTAGCGATACCCAAAGAGGCTGTGCCGCCTGGGGTTCAAGTTGGGGTATGCGTTCAGCCATACCCAGTGCCCGACGCACAATAGCCCGCAGCACGCCGTAAAGTCCACGTTCATCATCGAACTTCACTTCAGCTTTGGTTGGATGCACGTTGACATCGACATGCCGCGGATCTAGCTCAAGGAACAGCACAAAAAATGGATGCGCTCCTTCCGGTAGGAGTTGCTCATAGCTGCTAGAGACCGCATGCTCTAAGTAGCGATGCCGCACCCAGCGATGGTTGACAAAAAAGAACTGTTCTCCCCGGCTTCTGCGATAGAGTTCAGGCCGCCCTAGGAATCCCCGCACTGTAAGATAACTGGTAGCTTCATCGACAGGAATGAGCTCTAGGGCGTATTCAGGGCCGAAAAGTGCTCCAATGCGACGCCGAAGGCGCTCACCAGGCGAAGGGTCCGTCTCCGCAGACAGGCGATAGATTTCAACATCGTCATGTATCAAAGTAAATCCTACCTCAGGGTGTGAAAGCGCCAGCACCTGAAAGATTTCAATAACATGTTTGAATTCCGTAGCCGACGATTTCAGAAAATTGCGGCGGGCAGGTACGTTGTAAAACAGGTTGCGTACAGCCACCGAGGTGCCGTCGGCACTTGCGCAGGGCTCAGCTGCAAGCTGTTTGCCCCCTTCGATCTGCACCCGGAAGCCTACTGGATCGCTGCGGCGCTTGGTTTTTAGTTCAACACGGGCTACGGCTGCAATCGAAGCCAGCGCTTCACCTCTAAAGCCCAACGTTCGGATGCGCGTCAGGTCTTCGATCGTGCGAATTTTACTTGTGGCGTGGCGCTCAAAGCATCGGCAAGCGTCGACAGGACCCATACCGCACCCATCGTCGATCACCTGCACGAGCGTCTTTCCCGCATCTTTGAGCACAATGGTGATCTCTCGAGCACCGGCATCCAGCGAATTTTCAACCAGCTCCTTGACAACCGAGGCAGGACGCTGCACCACCTCCCCGGCAGCAATCTTGTTGGCCAGGGACTCCGGCATAACCCGAATGAGGCCATCTGGCTCCGCTGCCTCAGACAGGAGATGAAAGTCGCTTTTTTCCACGCCTACTGCTTGCTCGTTTGGTTAGCCCAGTGCATTGTATACATACAACGCAATAAGTAGCAAAATAAGAAAGTAAATCAGGCTCCGTGGATGGCGTCGCTTAGAAAGCGCGCGGCGTTCGATACGCAAGCGGCGTCGCAGCCGCTCTTCTCGCTCTGGGTTGTAATAACGCGGCTCATAGGAAAAACGCCGCGGCGCCCTACGCTCTGGGAAAAAGATACCCATTACGTGCTCATGGCCATTTAACGTTGAAATTTATACAGGGGCAATCATGGGCCGTTCCATAGGTTATCCGTAAAACCCGACCACCCACCGCAAGTAGCAATAAATCAGTGGTGCAACCACCAGCAAAGCGTCAAAACGGTCCAGCACGCCCCCATGTCCGGGCAACAGATTGCTCGAGTCTTTTACCCCAGCTGCGCGCTTGAGTTGACTCTCGGCCAGGTCTCCCAAAGGACCTACGGCGCCGCACAAGATGCCCAGCACAAGCATGTGGGGCCAAGCCAGAAAGTCTACTGCCCAAAGCTTCCACCCTATGGCTACGAGCAAGGCACCAGCCAGTCCGCCTGCAGCACCTTCCCATGTCTTGTTTGGAGAAATGCGCGGCGCCAGCGGGCGTCGGCCCCAAAGCCGCCCCACAACATAAGCAAACGTGTCGGTAGCCCAGATGATAACGAATAGCCCCAGTGTTAGCCAAAAAGCTTGGGGTGCCTCTGGACCTGGGTGTAAGCGCAACGCCAGCAACGCGCCAAACAAGCCAGCTGGATAGACGGCCCCGAAGAGCGTTGCAACCAAACGTAGCGGCATCTCTAAAGCGGGCTTGCGAAAGGGCGCACGTACCAGTAGCCCTACACCCCAGACGATGGCTAGCGGCAAAGCAGCCGGCCATACCGGCAAAAGCGTTAACAGCATCCCCAGCACAAAACCACCACTTCGGTAAGCAGGCAGGCCAACGCGTGCCAACAGCTGGTAGCACTCTGCCATACCTGCAACAGACAAAACGAGCACCATCAGGACAAAAACTTGCCCCCCTAGCCAAAGGCTTCCAATAAGCAAGGGGATCCCTGCGAGCGCCGTAACGACCCGCAACAGCAAGTTCGAAGCAGTCGCTGATGCGCGCTTATGCTTCGGCATCGGGAGTATCCGGATCTGCCGTTGATGCAGCACGGCCGGCTTCTTCAGCGGCGCGGCGCAGCGCTGCTTCATCTACAGGTGTCTCCAACAGGCGGCGAGCTGCTTCAGCAAACGCTACAGGCACGTGCACGCTTACCTGTGCCAAGCTGCCCACATTGAGGTTAAAAACATGATCTCGCTGCGTGAAAACCACGGCAGGAATGCCAGCGTCGTCTAGCCGATCCCGCACCATGTCAGCTTCATAGTCGGTGCTGCAGCGAAACACCTCGATCCAGTCACGCTTCATCGCTGATGCCCATAGATGTCGAGGAATGCTGAGACTTTTGAAGCACATAGACCACTAGGCCAAAGCCAATCAATCCGGCCACTACCATATACCAGGGGACGGCCCAGGCCTCTATCGCTTGCCACGTTATCCCCCGCTGACGTGCGAACATAGCCAAAAGCACCGAAAAAGCATTATTGGCTAAATGCACAATCACCGCAATCCAAAGACTTCCACTTTTCCAAACCAAATAGGCCAAATAGATCCCCAGCAAGCAAAGCGGTAGCACCTGCGTCAGGCGCAAATGGTAAAACCCAAAAACCAAACCCGAAAACACAATTCCTCCAACTATCCCCAGGCCACGCTCAGCCTGACGCTGCACATAGCCCCGAAAAAGCACCTCCTCGCAAAAGGCTGGGACTACAGCCAGCATCAGTAGATTAGGTATCAGGCCAAGACCCCCTTCCAAAGCAGCCATGATCAAAGCCATTTGCAGCTCGTCGAATGCCCGCAATGCTTCGGGTAGGGGCAACGCCGCATTTACCTGCCCCAACCACTGCACCACCGGCAGGAGGCAAATCCATCCTAGCAGGGCCCAAACCACGGTATAGGTCGATAGGGACCGCAGGCGCAGGAATCGATCAACCTGGGAGGTGTGCAGCCGCGCAAGCACCAACGCTGGCAGTGCCAAGCCCAAAAGCTGGCCTGCTGTGTTTGCTGCAAGCAGCATTCCCGGCCAGCGACGCATGAGCCCAGGCAAATCCATCAAGGCTTCCGGCGGCTCTCCTGCCCATACAACCCCCATCATCAACGCTAAAGGACTGATAACCAGCTGAAAAAGCACAAATGCCAAAAACAAGGCAAGTACGGCCGTCAGCAACGGCGGCCACTGCGCCCGTTCAAAAGGCCCGTTAAGCCAGGTTGTAGAAGGCATTGTCTTATCACACATAGCTCGTTAGGGGGAAAGATACGACAGAACCAAACCTAAACGTTTAGGGAACGCGTTCCCAGACCGTAGCGTACGCACGCTTTAGCATGCGCATTCACCACGAATGCATAGATTTCCCCACGGCTAGCTGCTATATTTAGCCTTCAGCAAAAGCGCCCGTAGCTCAGGGGACAGAGCACCAGCCTCCGGAGCTGGGTGTCGCAGGTTCGAATCCTGCCGGGCGCACAAGGCCGATCGGTACAGATCGGCTTTTTGTATTTTCAAGTAAACCCAATCTTGCTAGAGCCATGCGCCTGCTAATCTTGAGCAGCCTTTTGATTTTGGTCACCACAGCTGCTGCAGCACAAGACACGCTTTGGACGCCCTTGTTTAACGGCAAGGATCTGAACGGATGGCAGCACGTAGGCGAAGGACGCTTTGTTGTAGAGAACGGTCTGCTCAAAACCGAAGGGGGCATGGGCCTGCTGTGGTATACAGGCCGGAAATTTGGCAACGTGGTCATCCGGGTCGTTTACAAAAACCCAGAAGGCAAAAACTCCGGCGTGTTTATTCGCATTCCTGAGCCTCCTACGGAACCCTGGATGCCCGTAAATCGCGGCTATGAGGTGCAAATCGACGACCACGGTGACGACTATCATTGCACGGGCGTGCTTTACTCACTCACCCAGGCTAAGGCGCGCCCAAGCAAGCCAGGTGAGTGGAATGTGATGGAGATCACGCTCGACGGCCCCCGCACCGTTGTGCATGTAAATGGCGTATTGGTAACCGACTATACCGAAGGCGATCCCGTTCCCCCCAAGAAAATTTGGTATGAACCCGACCGCGGCCCGCGCCCCTTGGAAGGCTATATCGGCCTGCAAAATCACGGTCCCGAAGATGTGGTGTATTTCAAAGAAATCAGCGTGCGGCCGCTATCTCATCCGTAACCGGTAACATGCGCCGATAAGCTGTGTAAGCTTGCGCCAAAGACGCATATTTTTGGACCGGGGCGCTTGCATTTTGAATTCGGCTTGAAGTTGAGCGTAGCAAGGAGAAGCGCCTCATGGAACACCCCAATAAACGTCTGGCGCAGGCTTTTCGGCAGCTTTCTGCGCAGTTAGAAGAGTTATCCCAACGTCTTCAGGTGGTTTCAGACCGAATGGGCTGGATTGCCTACCGCCACTTTAACCAGCCTTTTGGGGATGGGGACATGGCCTGCCGCATCTGGGTTCGGTTTCGGCAATACACCACGCGAAACTGAATGCTTAACTGATCTAGGGTGTTTGGCTCGGTAAAGCAGCAGGCTTGTGTTCTGTTGCGGCCACCACAGAGGCAACGGTCAAGTCGCCGGTGACATTGGTGACCGTGCGGCACATGTCTAAGATGCGGTCTACCCCCAAAATCAGGGCAATGCCGGCACTAGGCACGCCTACCGACTCTAAAATAATGACCAGCATGACAATCCCAGCACTGGGCACAGCGGCTGTGCCAATAGAGGCGAGCACGGCCATCAGCAAGATGGTTAGCTGTGCTCCTAGATCCAATCCTAAGCCTAACGTTTGAGCGATAAACACCGATGCCACAGCCTGGTAAAGGGCCGTGCCGTCCATGTTAATCGTAGCCCCCAGGGGCAAAACAAACGAAGACACCTCTTCGGGAATCTTCAAGTTTTTTTCGGCACACTCCATAGTTACTGGCAGCGTCGCTCCGCTTGAAGAGGTGGAAAAAGCCACAAGCTGAGCCGGTGCAATACCGCCAAAAAAGACCCTAAGGGGCATGCCCGCTCCAAACTTAACCAAGAGAGGATAGGTACCCAGCGTATGCAGCACCAGGCCCAAAAGCACGGTCAGGCTGTAGTACCCCAGGGCAGTCAGCAACTCTAGCACCTGTTCTAGATTGTCGTGCGCAATAGAGGTAATCGTACCTGCCATAAGGGCAAATACGCCTACGGGTGCCGTACGCATGATCAGTTCGACTAAGCGAATGACCAGGGCATTGACGCCATCAAAAAAGGCGATCACTGGTCGCGCTTTTTCTTGAGGAATGAGGAGTAATCCTATTCCAGACAGCAGTGCTATGAAGACGACTTGCAGCATATTGCGGTTATCTGCTGCAGCGCTAAAAACGTTTTCCGGTACGATATCCACCAAAAGCTGCAGCGGGCCGCGCTCACGTGTCTGCTGGGCTAGTTCAGCACGCGCTTCAACATCAGCAGCGTAGGCCGACTGCAGACGCTCGCGCATGTCTGCGGGCACGGTGTGTCCTGGCTGCAGCAGATTCACCAGCACCAGGCCAAGCGTAATGGCCACGACTGTCGTTGCGATATACAACGCGATCGTCTTGGTACCAATACGCGAAAGGCGCCGCAAGTCTGATAGCGACGTTACTCCTACAATGAGCGATGCCAGCACCAACGGCACCGCGATGAGCTTGAGCAAATTGATAAAAACCGTACCCAGCGGAGCAATCCAACGATCTACCCAACTGCCCCATCCTTGGGCTGCTGCCCAAAGGCCCAAAAGCAGTCCCAGGACTAAGCCAATGATGATCTGCCAGTGAAGCTTTCGATACCAAGGCATATTGTGCGTCGTGTTGGCTGTCAACGTTGCCCAAAGAACCGAAATGGCAGGGCATAATGCAAGGGCTTACCAAAACAAAAGGGCAGGCTTGCAGGCCTGCCCCCGAGCTTACCCTCATAAGGGTTTAGGTGAGCTTTAGGTCGCGCTGCAGCTCCTTGCTTTTGCTTGGTTTCCAGATGTACTGATCCACAAAGTAGTGGTGCAGCGGAAAGCCAATCAGAAAAGCCTTCAACAAGGCATCCGTATGCAATCCACCAAAAAGCGGCACTTCGCTGGTGATCACAAACGGCACGCAGCCCGGATGCACATCAAACGTGCAACCTAAAATGCGGAAAACGGCCGCAAAGAAGATGGCACACCCAAAGTACGTAAGCAAGTTGCGCGAGATTTTGGGTGCTAACCCAAATTGTCTTTGATCCACACCAGGTCGGTGATAGCGATTGCGATGATGAAACCAAACGATGGCGTGGTACTGGATATCGTGGAAAATGGTCACAAAAGCGCCAAAAGCCAACAGGGGCGCAGTTAATACCGCAGGCGAATAGCACACGTACACATGCAACGGCACTACGGCCAGCATAAACAACACCTTAGGCAAATTGATTTTCTCACCTCGGCGAAGCTTAACCAGCTGGCGGGTTAGAAAGATCACGGCCAGGGTGCCCACAGCAGCTGCCGTCAATGCCACCACCCAGTGTTCCCAAGCGACAGCCCTTAGGTAATGCACGTCTGTCAGTGCGGCCCACCGACTTCCATGTGGCAGAGGTGGATAGTCGGGCAATGTTTCAGGCAACCCCAATCCGCGCCGGGCTTCGGGGTGACGTACCACAAACGCCACAAAGGGGAGCAGTAAGCCGCCGTAAAGCAAAGCGCTGTCGATTCGGTAATCGATTGGGTTAAACTCTCCATTTTTGCGCTGATAAAGACGCATAAAGCCATAGTGCTGCCGGACAACATGCCAATAAGCCCATAGTCCAAAAAACACCAGAAAAGCCTTCCAGGGAAGGAGGTAGTTTGCTATGCCTAACTCAAACAATCCCCACGAAAGCAGGATAGTAAACGGTCCTGCAGCAAACCAGAGCAGGCTCCAGGTAAGCAACTTTTTGCGTTGTTGGAATTCCTGCTTATCGAGGTACGTCCGGCTAATCGTACCAAAAAAATGCGGGCTATCCAGCAAGACCACCCACAAAAACCAAATGGTCACCATATCCCAGCCCAAACCAGCATGCATAAAAAACAAGGCATAGCCAGCCAAGGCGCCTCCGATAAACCAGAGCAAGTCGGCACGTCGGCTGATAATCCAGTTTGCCGATATGTTTTGTTCTAGGGCGAGTGCATAACTGAGCAGACGAGCCATAGCGCTACCCTCCTGCGAAAGGCTTTGCATGCATGCGCTAAAAAAACAAAGCGCTTGCCACAAAGGCAAGCGCCCGCTTTTTACGTTTTGGTTTCCAGGGCTACTTCTTGAAGTTCAAGAGCAACGAAAAACGCATGGTGTTGGCCAGGGGGTGGTTTTCTTTAAGGGCATACACGTAGGAAAAGTCGACCCCAACGATGTTATAGCGCAGACCGGCCCCAAACGTCATAAACTGCCGATTTCCGTTATAAGGGTTTTCGTAGAAAAAGCCTGTACGCAACGCAAAGAGCTGGTTGTACCAGTACTCGACGCCTAAGCCGATCATCAGTTGCTCCCAAACGCTTAGCGTGCGGTAGCGTGCTTCTTGCTCATTGTAAGGATTTTCGCGTACCTGAATAGGACGCCAAGCGGTAAAGATCGCTTTGTAGAAAGGGTCGGCTCGAGAACCTGTTGAATCGCTGCGCACCCGGATTAGCAGCTTAGTAAAATCGTTGGCAAACGTGATTCGGTTGTAGGGATCGAGGTCAAACGTAAAGGCATAGCCAAAGCGGATGTTTGTGGGGATAGGGTCTTTCTGTGCTCCATCAGAGTACTGGATCTGGGGGCCCATGTTATTCAAATTAAAGCCAGCTGAAAACTGCCCACTAGCTTGCCCGCCTAAGCTAAAAGGACGTGTGCGGTACAAAAGCCCTATGTCCAGGCCAAAAGATTTGCCGGCTTTGGTCTCACGACCTTCGACTTCGATACCCGAGGCCAGGTTAGAGTAGATGTAGCGTAAGCCCACGCCTAGGGCCAGCCGATCATGAATCTGGTAACCATAAGAGAGTCCGGCCGCCACATCATAGGAACGGAAAGTGCCTAGGGGGTTGTTGTTTTCGTCACGCCACTCGTGCTCCCCCATGTTAAGCAGTGTTACGTGCGCCCCCATATTCCCCCAACGTCCTAAAGAAAAACGGCCGACCAAGTATTCATAGTAGAGACCGGCATTGAATTCAGGGAGCCAGTTGGAGTGCGTAATCGACACCTCTACGGCTTGTGGCTGGAAGGCTAGCCCGGCCGGATTCCAAAAGAGCGCATAGGCATTATCGGCTACAGCAACGCCGGCATTTCCCATGCCAGCAGCACGGCTATCGGGCTCAATCTGCAAAAAAAGCACTGCAGCGCCTCCCACTTGGGCCTGTGCCGCCACTGCCAAGCAGCATCCGGCCAGGGTCAAAAGTAGACCGCGCGTGGTGTGCAAAACGTGCACCATCTTCGACATCATACGCATGGCTTTTTTGCGTTTAAGCGTCAATCTGTTATTATCCAGTTTATTACACAAAAACAAGACCACGTTTACCGAATGATGGCTACACGATCGATATGCTCGGCTACTTGGCGCGAGCCATCGGGTCGTTCTATCTCCACACGAAGGCGATACAAGTAGATTCCTGTAGCCAGCCGATCGTGGTCTTCATCTCTACCATCCCAAGGAATCATGACCAGGTTAGCAGGCAACTTTCCGGTCGGAAGGGTTTCATTGCCGTCCAGGGTGCGTACAGGTCTTCCGGCCAGCGTGTAGATCCGCAACTGCACGCGTGCGGGCGTACCAGCGGGTTGATTATGTTCAAAGACGAAACGCGTAGGTCCCGTTGTGGGGTTCGGATAGTTAAAAATATTACGTAGCTCCAGGCGGCGATCGTCGCTAACGATAAAATCCAACGAGGCTGTACTGACGTTGTTCAGTACGTCCCAAGCGCGCACCGTAAGCGTATGGGGTCCTGGGGCCAGATCGCCCAGCGTCCACTCTACACGGCCGCGCTGGTAGGAGTTTGGCTCGCTGCGGAAAGCCTGGCTTAGGTTCTGGGCGCGTGCCTCATTGCCATCGATGATTAAGAGCAACTCGTGTCCTAGACCAGCTCCTACTGTATTGATGCCCGAAGCGTCGTAAAGAAACACCAACAGTTTAGGGTTGGGCGGTACCAGCCCTCCTGAGACAAACGTAGTGTCGTTGAGGTAGAGTGTAATTTCTGGGCCTTCTTGGTCGTCTGGGATGTTGGCAGCGGTACCGCCTACCACAAACCCTTCGGTAAAGCCAGCGGCATGCATTGCAGAGCTTTGCGCGTAGACCGAAAGACGGCCGCGTTGATTGCTGTAGAGGATGTCTTTAGGCACAACAAACGTGGCTTCAAAGCGTCCATTGCGCACGTCGACCTGGCCGCGCCAAATAAGGTCTTCCCGTACCAGGTAATAGGGCGCAGGCATGTAGCGCCAGTAGGGCAGTGGTTTTTGACGTTCGGCATCGAAAACGGTCAGCGTAGCTAGGCCGGCAAACGTGGCGTCGATGGCGCCGGTAGCATTTTGCACGTAGCCCGAGATCGTCACGCGCTCAAGGGCGCGCACCGGTACAGGCTGCTCGTTGCTAGGCGGTTGTCCGTTGATTGCTTCGATAACGACGCGTCGGGCAGGAAAGCCCACGCGCAGCGTAGGATCACCTAGCAGATTAAATCGCCGGTTGTTGTTTTGCAGCCCTGCTCGCGTATTTTTTGTGCGGCGCAATGCATCTCCCAAGCGCGGCATTTGTCCGTCGGCTTCTGGCGTGAACAAATACTGATTGAGCATGCGGTTTAGTCCCACGTTGAGCACACTGCTGTCGGGAGAAGTATAAACAAGCCGCACAGTGGAGAACACGGCTATTGCTCCTCCGTTGGGATTAAGTAACAGGACCTCACCCCCACTCTGCGTTTCGGTCATATCCCAGCGTCCCCAACTGCAGGTAGCCGTAATAAAAATGGCCAATCGGTCCCGGTTGGTGAGGGCTGCAGCGTCGTCTTTGGTAAAGATTTCTTCCTGGGCCAGCACATCGCTGCTACCGTGACCGCTGTAGTTGATGACCAGTGTTCCTTCCTCAAGCGCTCTTAGGATCGCTTGCCGTGCTTCTGGGATGCGCCAGATGCCCATAAACACCCGTGGATAAGAAAGGGCATAAATTTTTTGGACATCTACCCCTGGGAAGCGTTGCTTGAGTTCTTCAGCTACAACGTCGATATTTTGCACGTGCAGGTCGAGGTCGTTTTGCTGCGCAGCCACGCCGGTAGGTCCATCGTCGGCCACTACGGTATAGCGCAACCGCCAAGCGCCAAACGTTTCGGAGCTTTCATAGCGAAAAATCTTGTCGAGCACCTGTCGGGCCTCCTCGGGCGTTTGTACTGGAAGCCGTCCAATGCCCAGGTCCAGGCGTTCGGCGCTATAAGCGCCGGCCCCAAAATCGAGCCACAGTCCTTCATCGTCATCTAAAAGCCCAAAGTAATCGTCGCTGGTATACGAATTAATCGGGTGGTACGAATCGACCGTCTGGTAGGAAGGGACCCAATTGCGGAGCGTAGGCTGCCGCCAAAGCCCACGATAGTTGAAGTGACCGTCGCCGAAAAACAGCGCATAGCGCAACAACTGCTGTTCTGTGGGAGCGCGATCGTAGAGAAACTTTAAGTAATCCCGCACGGCCCGCATATCGGGTACGCCACCGGAAAACTCATTGTAGATCTGCTCAACCGTTGCTACAACCACGCGCAAGCCTTCACGGCGCCGGTGCTCAGCCAGTTCTTCGGCATAGACCCGAAATGTATCGGCGGTAATGATGGCCAGATCAGGATACTGCTCAAGGCCGTGCAGATTCTGGTTAGCTACCCGACGCGCACCAGCAACATCAAGCGTACGCACAGCTTCCAGCGTGAACGCTACCAGCTCACGGGGCTGTCGAGGATCTGTTGCAGCTACGCGCACTTCATAGCCGCCTGCAGTCGGGCGCACTTCTAGCCGCATAAGGTTACCAGGCTCGGTTACATCCCACACCTGGGGCATTGCAGAAAAGCCTTCCAGCACAAACGCAAAAATGCCAGCCTGGCCTGGTGGCGTAAAAAACCGCAGGTAGCCCTTCGAAGCTGCAAGCCGCATTGGGTAAAAGACGCGCAGCCACTCCAAGGCAGCGCGGGGGTCGCCCCCGGGGTTGGTTAGCGTCATTTCGAGCTCTAGGGGCGAAGCCGTAGCCAGTGCTTGCGAAAAAGTGGCCTCTGTTGCACGGGCTACCGGACTTTCAGGATCAGGGAAGGTCACACCGGCCGAAACTGTAGCCAGCACTTGCCCGCGTGAAACAAACTGCACCGAGGCCGCTGGATTGGACTGGATAGCTACGCGTGCCCGGTAAGTGACCGTGCCTGCGCTCAAGCCCGGGGGCGTAGCGTTTTGCAGCACGCGTAAACGGCCAGCAGGACTAATGGGCACGCTGACCCAGGTTAAGCCGCTGCCCTTGCCTTCGGCAAGGCCTTCTTTGCTCCAAAGAAAATCCTCGGGATCGACCACCAAGCGTCCCACCAGCTGCGTTACAGGTTGCGCTGCAGCATCTTCTGGAAACGGCTGCATCTCCAGCCGACGTCCTTCACGATCGCCAATTTTGAGAAAGTAGTAGTTCTCGTTGGAGAACGGATGGGTATAATGTTCCCACTCTCCACGCTGCGCGTTGTAGGTCCAGCCTTGGGGACCAGCTGCATAGAAGATCAAGGCATCGCCAGCATCGAACGATCCATCGTCAAGCCCCACGCGCCAGACAGGGTTTTCGATAAGGTCGGCTGGTCTGGGGGCGCTATTGAGCGCTGGCAGCGGCGCGCCGCCATTGCCGTAAAGCTGCAGCTGACGTGGATCAATCTCGCTCAGCGAGCGGCCTACGCGGGCGAGCAGCTCGCTCAGCACCGCACGGTCAATGCGGTAGAGGCCTTCTTCACGCACAGGGATCTTGAAAATCAGCCCATCAGCCAGCACACTTCGGGTAACCGAAAGATGCGGATTGCTGGCCAACCCCCGCTGTTGTTCCTGCAGCACGTAGGCGGCCGTATGGCGAAGGCGCACAACCAGTCGGCGGTAGCGCCGTAGCACTTGGCGTGCTTCGTCGTAGGTCAACAGACGCACATGTAATGTAGCTGCCGCCTGGCGTCGCTCCATCCCCAAGCCAATCACTTCAACAGGGGGCAAGTTGAGTTCGGCTGCTGTAGTCCAAGAAGCGCCTTCGGCAGGCAGCGGCGTCTCCTCATAATCGGCTTGCACGATCTCCACTTGTGGAAAGGCCAGCGTAGGAAGCTTTACGGTCTCTGAAACCTCCCACCTACCCCAGGTAGCGGCGATCACGGCAGCAGGCGTCAAACTGCGCCTACTGGACGAATCGAGCGCAGCCTGTAATGACAGCGGCCACGTAGCGGTTACTTCCCAAAGCTGCTCCTGAGCGGTTGCGCCAAGCTGGCGCATTTCTACCTGTTGCGCCTTGGCCACAACAGCCCCGATGAGCCCCCAAAAAAGCAGGCTGCGCCTAAGCCAACAAGCAATCCCCTTCCTGCGCATGCATACGTGCCCGTTGGTTATACAACGAGCATTTTGACCTTCTTTAGATGCCGTAGTAGCACGTGCAGCAATACGCAGGCTTAAGATCGGTGAGCTGAGTTGTTTCAAAAATACCGCCGAGCAAGAAGGAACACAAGACCATTGGTTATATCCCCCCACGTGAAGAATTCTGGGTGCATTTCTTATTCCCAACGCATGCCTTAGTTTTAGCCTGCGTTGCGACAGGCGGATATTAGAAAACACCGTGGTGGCTCAGTTAATTGACGGGAAAGCCATTGCGGCTCAGGTGCGGGCCGAAGTAAAAGCTGAAGTGGCTGCTTGGGTGGCAGCTGGACACCGCGCGCCCCATCTGGCCGTTATTCTGGTAGGCGACAACCCAGCTTCGGCTTCCTACGTGCGCGGAAAAACCCAGGCTGCTGCCGAAGTAGGTATTGCCAGCGAAACGTTGCATTTCGATACCCACCTTACCGAAGCCGAATTGCTGGCCGAAATCGAGCGGCTTAATGCCGATGAAAGCGTCGACGGCATTCTGGTACAGCTCCCCCTACCCGCACACATCAACCCCAGCCGCATCCTACATGCAATCCGTCCTGAAAAAGACGTAGACGGCTTTCACCCCGTTAATGCTGGAAGGCTGCTTTTAGGTGAACCCGGCTTTGTGCCTGCTACACCGGCAGGTATTTTGGAGTTATTGCGGCGCAGCGGCATTGAAACAGCGGGCAAACATGCGGTTGTTGTGGGGCGCTCCAACATTGTGGGGCGTCCGCTGGCTGTCCTTTTGCTGCAGCGCGGCATCGATGCCACGGTTACTGTCTGTCATAGCCGCACGTCTAACCTGGCTGCGCTAACCCAACAGGCCGATATTTTGATTGCTGCCATAGGTCAGCCGCGCTACATTACGGCCGATATGGTGCGCGACGGTGCTGTAGTGATCGATGTGGGCATCAACCGTGTTGAGGATCCTGCGCATCCCCGCGGCTATCGGCTCGTAGGCGACGTGGACTTTGAGGCTGTCTCGCAAAAAGCTGGATGGATTACCCCAGTACCCGGGGGTGTAGGTCCCATGACGATTGCTTTGCTGCTACGCAATACCCTTTATGCTGCGCAGCAGCGATATACGTATACGTATAAGGCACGCCCTCTGTGAGCGAATGATTAAAAACCGATTGAAACACTTGACATTGCGATAGAATCGCCGTATTCTTGCGCGCATCATGTTGTTGCAGTCTATGATTGTGATGCTGCCGGTTCGACCCATCCGACCTGTGCGACGTCCCCGTCGCCCCCGCGGGGGTGGAACCGGCGTATCCTGTCTTGCAACAGCATGAGTTTGCGTTGATTTAAGCGATTTTCGATAGACAGGGCGCCGGTTCCAAAAGGAGCTGGCGCCCTTCGTTTTTAACCTGAAAACTAACCCAGCGATGTCGATTGTTTTGGCCTTCAGCGGTGGCTTAGACACCTCATTTTGCGTCCCGTATTTGCGGGAGACGTACAAGGAGCCGGTTTACACGGTAACGGTGAATACGGGTGGATTTACCGCAGAAGCACTTGCTGAAATTGAGGCGCTTTCCCAGCGGCTTGGTGCAGCTGGGCACTTCACCCTGGATGGTCGCTATGAGCTCTTCCGGGATCATCTGAGCTACCTGATCAAGGGCAACGTGTTGCGGGGTGGCGTCTATCCGCTGTGCGTCGGGCCAGAGCGCATTGTGCAAGCGCGTAAGGTAGTCGAGCTAGCCCGTCAGCTTGGTGCGCGGGCGATTGCCCATGGCTCGACAGGGGCTGGAAACGACCAGGTGCGCTTTGACGTCGCCCTACGCATCTTAGCCGACGACTTGGAAATTCTGACGCCTATTCGAGAGCTAGGCCTAAGTCGCGCGGCGGCTACGGCCTATCTGCGTGAGCGCGGCATTGCAGTACCGGAAAAGAAAACTGCTTATTCCATCAACCGAGGTCTTTGGGGCACAACGATCGGCGGCCGGGAGACGCATACCACCACCGATCCGCTACCCGACGAGGCTTATCCCGATACAGTCTCGCCAGCCCAAGCCCCCGACACCCCCCTGGAGCTTACCCTTACGTTCACGCAGGGCATTCCAACCGCACTTGATGGCGAAGCTCTCGATCCGGTCACGCTGATTGAGCGCCTAAACCAGCTAGGAGCTGCACATGGTGTAGGCCGGGGTATTCATGTAGGCGACACCATCCTAGGCATCAAAGGCCGCGTGGGCTTTGAAGCGCCAGCTGCACTGATTCTGATCACGGCACACCGAGAGCTAGAAAAAATTGTGCTTACGCGCTGGCAGCGGTATCAAAAAGATCATCTTGCCGACTTCTACGGCATGCTGCTGCACGAAGGCCAGTACTTTGATCCTGTAATGCGCGACATTGAAGCTTTTTTGGATTCTTCCCAAACCGTCGTTACGGGCACCGTAGGCGTGCGCCTTTTTAAGGGCAACATCGAAGTGCTTGGATGCGACAGCCCTTACTCCCTTTTTAACGCGCGTGTTGCGACCTACGGTGAACAAAACCGCCTTTGGGACGGACGCGATGCCCAAGGCTTTACCCGCATTTATGGGGTGCAAGCCCTATTGGCTGCCTTGGTACGCAAAGCAGCCACGCCTTCAGAAATAGAAAACCAGACGGCCGCATAAACCCTAATCCCCGCAGCCATGAACCAGTATCTCACAGTGGACAAAATTGGATCCAGCACGGCTCCTTGCCGGCTTAGCCACGAGGTAGAACTGACCGCTTACATCGTCGCGGAAGAGGGCTACTGCCTGGTTGTACGCGCTCTCGAAGAAAAGACCACGTATAATTTGCTAGAGTGCACCGACGGCACGTTTCAACCTATTCGGCGGGGTGATCTGATTATTGGTGCCTTAGGTGAACGCCAAGCGCTTAAGGGCTATAGCGGCCGCATTCCTCGCCGCATTCAGGTCGGCGATGTGCTTAATGTGCTCAACATGGGAGGCATCCTAGGCCAATGCACTTCCGACCACCCCGATCTGGGTCCAGCCCTGCGTGTTGAAGTGCTTGGGGCAGTGCTGGTGGATGTCAACGGCCAAAAGCGGCATGCCCGCGTGCAGGATCACGCTATCGAACCGCAATTTTCGCTCACGCATTCGGCGCCGCTGGTGATCGTTAGCGGCACCTCGATGAATACGGGAAAAACGTTTGCCGCAGCCCAGATCATTCGCTACCTCACCGAACACGGATTGCGCGTTGCAGCTGGCAAACTCACCGGTGCAGCACTGCTGCGCGACGCCCGGATGATGGAAGAGCACGGTGCAATTGCCAGCGTGACGTTTATTGATGCAGGCGTGGTTTCTTCCACAAACAAAGAAATGGCCCCCCTAGCCAAAGGGTTGATTGCGCACCTGAATACTTTCGCGCCCGACGTAATTGTCGTCGAGCTGGGTGATGGTTTTATTGGCTACTACGGCGTTGATGAGCTGCTGCTCGACAAAGAGCTGCAACGCTTTACACGGGCGCATGTGGTGGCCGCTACGGATTTAGCTGGCGCTTGGGCAGCGGATCAGCTCTTTCGCACGCGCTACCAAGCCCCAATTACGGTGATTACCGGTCCGGTTACCGACAACGCTGTCGGCAAGCGTTACATTCAGCACGCCATGGGCATTCCAGCCCTCAATGCCCGACAAGATGCCGAAGCTTTGGGCCAGCTCATTGCGCGCTCCGTGCGCACAGCTGTACGCCCTTTACCCCATTATAGCAATGGAAATGGGGTTGCAGTAACGATCGCCTGAAGTGTCTAGAGAAGCTATGGCGAAACGCATTGCGATTTTTCACGGTGCAGGCTACGTAGGCGGAGAGCTCATCCGGCTTGTGCAGGCACACCCTTACTGCACGCTGGCTGCAGTGACAAGCCGTACGTTTGCGGGCAAACCCTTGTGGTATGCCCACCCAACGTTACGCGGCCAAACCGACTTGGTCTTTGCGGATGAGTCCACGCTGGACGTTTTGGACTTTGACGCTATTTTGATTGCAGCCGAGCATGGTCAAGGGGCACGCACAGCCAGTCGCTTGCTTGAAAGCGGCTACGAGGGCGTGATTATCGACTTAAGTGCAGATTTCCGCTTTCGGGAGGCGGCTGTCTATCCTACATGGTTTGGATTTGAGCATCCAGCCGCAGATTTGCTGCCGCGCTTTGTTTATGGGTTGGTCGATGTCTACGCGCCCTATCCTGAAGGAACACGCCTTTTGGCGAATCCAGGATGCTTTGCCACTGGTCTAGCCCTGGCGCTTTGGCCCCTGAGCCAGCATGTGCCACAGGCGCAGGTGGCCGTCACTGCCCTTACTGGCGCTTCAGGTTCAGGCACGCAGCCTAAAGCTACCACACACTTCCCTGAGCGTGATGGCAACGTGCGTGCCTACAAAGTGCTAGCCCACCAGCATCTGCCCGAAGTGCAGCAGGTGGTAGGTACAGGCCTCCGTATCGGGTTCGTTCCGGCCTCTGGACCCTGGACGCGCGGCATCTGGGGGACGGCCATTGTGCCGCTTGCTACAGAGATCGATGCTGAAACGGTTGAGCGTTGGTTTACAGCAGCCTATAGCCATGCACCCTTGGTGCGGCTCTGGCCTGGGCAGCTACCTGAGTTGCGCTATAGCATCTACACCCCGTTTTGCGACATCGGCTGGGTTGTTGGGAAGGAACAGCTGGTGATCGGTTTTGCCCTCGACAACCTGCTCAAAGGCGCCGCCAGCCAAGCTATTGAAAACCTAAACTTGCTGTTGGGACTCCCCCAAACGGCTGGGCTGCTCCCTACCCCTACCCCCGAAACATTGCTCACTTGACCGCAGCCGGGCCGCCACGACCCGGCTTTTTTTATGGGTTTGAAAAGGCTATGAACACGCAAGAGACGATTCTTTTGGAAGACACGTATCAGATTCCTACCTACCGTAAATACCCTGTAGCCCTGGTCAAGGGTCAAGGGTGCTATGTGTGGGATGCCGAAGGCAACCGTTACCTAGATTTTTACGGTGGCCACTGTGTTACGCTGCTAGGGCACTGCCCTCCCCGCGTGGTGACAGCACTTAAGCAGCAAGTTGAACAGTTACTTTTTTACTCCAATGTGGTCTACAGTCCCGTACGGGCCCGTGCTGCAGCCTTGCTAGCTGAAATGGCTCCCGAAGGCCTGCGGCATGTATTCTTTTGCAACTCGGGTACTGAAGCCAACGAAACAGCCCTCAAACTAGCCCGAACCTACACTGGCAAACCTGGAGTCATTGCCCTTATAGGAGGCTTTCACGGTCGCACGCTGGGTAGCCTGGCAGTTACTGAACCGATAGGCTACCGCAAGCCGTATCTGGCCGTGCTGCCCCCCACGCATTTTGTTGCTCTGGGGGACTTAGAGGCTGTGGAACAGCTGCTTGCACAGCGGGATGATATTGCAGCGATCATCCTAGAGCCCATCCAGAGCATGGCGGGCGTCTACGAGGCTCCCGTAGCGTACTACCGCGCCCTGCGTGCCCTGTGCGACCGCTACAACGCATTGCTTATTTTCGATGAGGTGCAAACGGGCGTTGGACGTACCGGCACCTTTTCTATCGCCGAACAGTATGGCATTCGGCCCGACCTGATCACGCTGGCTAAAAGCTTAGGCTCAGGTGTACCGGTTGGCGCCGTGCTCGTTTCGGATGCCATTGCTGCTTCAGTGCGCTATGGTGATCAAGGCACCACCTTTGGCGGCGGCATGTTGGCCATGGCCGCTGTTACAGCTACACTCGAAACGCTGCGTGAGGAAGGCTTAATGAAACGGGCACCACAAATTTTTGCGCGCATTCGCGATGGCGTAGCCGATCATGTGGTAGCCGTGCGTGGCCGCGGCTGCCTGATTGGGCTCGAGCTAGACCGTCCGGCCGCACCGGTACTTAGCCGGCTGCGAGAAGCTGGCATTCTGGCCGGTAATGCAAGCCATCCGAATGTCATTCGGCTGATGCCTCCATTGAACACGCCGGACGAGGCCATTGAAATGTTCATCGATACGTTCCTTCACGTGCTTACCTCTGTAAACCAACCTCAAACCACTACGGCCTGATGGAACTTCCACCACCTCGCCACTTGCTGGACTGGCAGTACCTTGACGATCACATTTGGAACGCCTGCCTAAACCGTACGCTAGAGCATTACCGACAAGGCAAAAATGCCTACAGTCATGTAGCTCGCAACCGCAGTCTGGGCCTGCTGTTTTTCAATCCTTCGCTGCGCACCCGTACCTCTATGGAACTGGCCGCTATCCAGCTTGGGGCCCACGCCACCACGCTGGTTGCTGGTCAAGGTACCTGGCAAATTGAGTGGCGCGACGGCGTCGTCATGGATGGCCCAGAAGCAGAGCACATCCGCGAAGCCATTGGGGTGCTATCGCAGTACTACGATGCGCTTGGGGTACGCGTCTTTGCCTCGCAAACCGACTATGCCCAAGATCGCGACGATGTACTGCTGCACAAGATCGCCCAAATTGCTACCGTGCCCGTCATTAACCTGGAATCCGCTTTTTACCATCCTTGCCAAGCGCTGGCCGATGCGGCCACGATTGTCGATCATCTTGGCGGAAACTTGCAAGGGCGACGCTTTGTGCTGAGCTGGGCCTATCACCCACGCCCACTACCGATGGCTGTACCAAACTCGGCCTTGCTTATGGCAGCACGTCTGGGGATGGAAGTTGTGGTGACGCATCCGCCGGGCTTCGAGCTGGACGAAGCGGTTATGGAACGCGCCCGGTGCGATGCAACGCGCCAAGGGGGACGAGTCATCGTCGTGCATAACCAGGCCGAAGCCTTCGAAGGTGCTGAAATCGTCTACGCCAAAGCCTGGGCTAGCCGGCTGCTCTATACGCACCCCGAAGAAGAGGCCAAACTGCGGCAGCAGTATAGGTCCTGGCGCGTTACGCCAGCGCTTATGGCGCGCACGCGCCAAGCCGCTTTCATGCACTGCCTACCTGTGCGCCGCAATGTCGTTGTCGACGATGCAGTGCTCGATAGCCCCCAGGCTATCCATCTTAAGGAGGCTGCCTTTCGGCTTTATGCACAAAAGGCCATTTTAGAATACGTATGGCATCTTCCACCGTTTGACCGATGAGTGCGCTGGTTGTGGTCAAGCTTGGGGGCGCGCTGCTCGAGGCGCCCGACACTTTAGAAACTTTCTGGACTGCGCTATCCACCTTGCGTCAACAGGCACCCGTGGTGGTCGTACATGGAGGCGGGCCGCAAGCAACGGCACTAGCCCAGAGGCTGGACCATAGGCCTCGCATTGTTCAAGGCCGACGCGTTACCACAGCGCTGGACCTGCAGATTCTGCAATGGGCGTTGCGCGGCGAACTGAATCTGCGCCTGGTTGCTGCTGCCCTGCGACATGGACTGCCCGCGGTAGGGCTTGCTGCCGCCGATGGAGGCATGCTGCAAGTCACGCGCCGTCCACCCTGGACCATCGAAGGAGAAGTGGTAGACTTTGGTTTTGTAGGAGATGTAGAACATGTGGATCCCAAGCTGCTGCAGCACTTGCTCTCGGGGGGGTATATGCCCATCGTGGCACCCTTGGGCATTGACAAAGCCGGGCAGCTTTACAATGTGAACGCCGATACCGTAGCCTGTGCCCTGGCCAAAGCGCTCCAAGCCAACACGTTTTTACTGGTTACAGAAACGGGTGGTGTGCGGCGCAACCCCTCCGACCCCAACAGCCTACTTCCTTGTTGCGACAGGGCCACCTTCGACTCCGGGGTGCAAGACGGTTGGATCAGTGGTGGCATGCGCATCAAACTCGATGTTGCCTTTCAGGCCCTGCAGGCAGGTATTCCCGAGGTTTACATCCTTGCCCCCGAAGACTTGGTGCAGCGTCGGCAAGCTACGCGGGTGGTAGCTTAGCCCAAAAAGAAAAGGGGATAGACCCTATGGTCTATCCCCTCGTTTGCAACTCAATAAATCCGAAAGCCAGGTGAAAAAAGCTTGGGCGGTAGATAGGTGGCAAAGAACGGACCGTAGGCAATGACAATCAGCAGAATGGCCACAACGACCCAGAAGCCAATCCGGTCCAGCCGACGCGCCCAACCATTTTCAGCAGGAGACGTCAGCGTTTCAGACCAGGGAATGTCCTGGGGGCCTTCGCCTGGGCGGCCTTTCCAGATCGTCATTACAATGACCACAAAAAACAGGGCAATACCAATAAACATTAGCGTGCCCCCGACCCCGGTAAGGATTTGTCCGACGAGCCAGTCAGGATCGTTGTAGGGTGCTTGGACCATGAATGTGCGACGCGGCATGCCTTCCAGGCCGGCCGAGATCATGCCGCGTGCAAAGATGAGCAACCCGATCGTATAGATCCAATTCGAGGCCAAAGCCCAGCTGCGTCCCCAAAGGCCGCGTCCGGTCAGATAAGGCACCATCCAGTAGGCCACGCCCATAAACGTCATGGCTACCGCACTGCCTACCGTCATGTGGAAGTGCCCTGGCACCCAGGTCGTATTGTGCACAACCTGGTTCATCGTGAACGAGGCGTTAATCAGACCTGTAATGCCGCCAAAAACGAACGTAATCATCGCCAGAAGCTGAGCCGATAGCGAAGGATCCTTCCAGGGCAGCTTAGGGATCCATCCCAAAAGTCCACGGCCCCCATGGGCCCGCCCCCCCATCTCCAAGGAAGCCATGACGCTAAAAGCGGTGATCAGACTCGGGAAGAACACCCCGAACGTGAGCACCGCATGCACCAGCTTAAATCCTTGATGGACGCCGGGATCGGTGTACTGATGGTGAAATCCTGTCGGGATGGAAAGCAACAAAAAGAGAATAAACACAAATCGGGTAAGCGAATCGCTCACCACCTTACCCCCGGCCTGGCGGGGCACCAGCGCATACCAAGACACATAAGCCGGAAGCAGCCAAGCATAGACAATAGCATGGCCAGTAAACCAAAAAAGCGTGCGCGTCAGCAGCGGGTCGGTCCGCTCTACCCATCCCAACGACCAAGGAATGAGAAACACTAAAAACTCCACCGCAATGGGTAGCGAAGCCAAAAACCACATCACATAAGAGACGATCGAGATGTGGGCCAAAAGCGGTAAGCGTGCTTCTGGATGGTCACGTTTCCATCCGCGCCAGCTTAGCAGCATATTGAGCAAAGCTAGCCAGGTGCTGATCACCACAAAAACCAACCCCACGTAGTAGGTCCAGTGCGCCTGCAGCGGTGCATAAGCGGTGTAGAGCACGCTGGCTTTGTTGGTCACAACGGCATAAATCACCAGCAGATTGCCCACGACCAGCGTGCCGAAGCTGGACCATAGCAGGCGGTCATCTAGGCGGCGTGACAAAGCCCGCGCCACCATGAGCGGAAGAAAAGCGTTGGAAAAAGAGAACGTAAAGATAATCGCATTGGCTACCCCATGGGCTGTGAGGCCTTGGTAGTAGCTGCGTAAAGCTGGAAAGTAGCCCAAAATGTTGATGCCGGCATAAGAAAGGGCCTGGGCTAAACCGTGAAAAATGCCGGCTGTCAGTGCCGCGTAGCCCACGTATAGCGTCCAGCGCAATACGCGACGCTGGGTTTCCGATAGCGTGATCGGCGTGGGATCCGCAACAACTGGCGTCGAAGCAACAACATGTTCAGCCATGGCTTATTCGACGATGATTTTTCCGTACATGTTATGGTGGCCAGCGCCACAGTATTCATGACATACGATCAGGTACTCCCCAGGCGAGCGGAAGCGATAGCTTAAACGGGTGATTTGGCCTGGAATGAGCATCATGTTCACGCGCGTCCCCTCAATAGAAAAGCCGTGGATGACGTCAAAGGCCGTCGCGATGAAGTTAAGCTCCGCTCCGACCGGCACGCGCAGCTCCATCGGGTGAAAACGCCAGGCTTGTCCAATAATCACCACATCGTACCGGTTGGGCCCCGTTTGATGCACGCCAGGACGGTCAAACGGCGGCGTTGTAAAAACCTTGCCAGGCTCAATCTCCCCCGTACGCCCAGGCAAATGAATGCCCATAGCAAACGAGGCGTAAACGAGGGCTACCAGACAAAGCACCAGCAAAACGCCCCCAACGGCCATAAAAGTGCGCTCGTAGGCATGGACTTTCATAGGCTTACCGGTTTAAAAGCATAAGGTACACGATAATCCAAAATCCAAAAACCATAGCTAAAAAAATCAAGGTCAAAAAAAGTGTGCCCCGCACGTCAGGCTCTTCTGGCGGAGCAGGCTGCTGGACAGGTCTTGCTTCGGCCATAGCAGTTCAACAGCTTAGGTTAGCAGAGTTACGGGCTCGTTTTCATCCCATCCTGCGCACGTCGGGAAAGCCAACGCAACCAAACCCACAGCACAACCAGTAAGGGCAACGAAATCCACAAACGCGTCGGCTGCACATGCAGCGACAACAACTGGTTTAGCGTTTCCCATAAATAGGCAACTATAGGAATCCCCACCATCACTATCACCCCCATTTGCACGAACAAACGGACAGATTCTTTCATACTAGCGACAGCGGTTTCACAAAAGAAACGCTTTAATTCCTAAAATGCAAGGCCCTCCCCACCACAAAGGGTTTACAGTTTTGTGAAGATTCCTGCAGGCTACCTACTCCGGCTTACTGGAAAGTGTGCCTCGTTTGGTTATAGTGCACTCTTTGCACATTCGCTTCGAGATATGCACATCATTCGAGCAACGTTAGGCTGTTTCACTAGGAAATTGGCAGATGGCATGATTTTCGGGGTACTGAAGGGTGTCTGTTGAAAGGTAACCAAGCGGAGAGACTGATGAAGGTAGCACAGCTATTTGGAATAGCCTTATTCGCTTTAGGACTGGGGCTGATGGGATGTGACAGCGGAGGCGACGTGGCAACGGTTCGTTTAGAAGGGCGCGTCACCGATGCTCAGGGCTATGGTGAGACTGGTGGGGCGGGCAAGCAAGGAGTAGCAGCCGTCCAGGCTGCTATTGAGGGAGCCGTGGTTACAGCTGCCCGTCTCCAGGGCAATGGTACGTTACAACCGCTGGAAGGGCAAGTCCAGAGCGACGCTACTGGAGCCTTTGCTTTAAATGTTGCAGCACGAAGCGGTGATCTGCTGATGCTGCGGGCTGAAAAAGGCAGCTTTCGCTCAGCGGTGCTGGTCTATGTGCATGTAGGTAGCGGTGGCACGGTGCGTGCGATGCCTATGACGGCCGAATCCAAAGCGGAAGCGGAGGTTTATGTTACGGTACGCAATCAGGATGACAACGGCCAGGAAGATGCGGGCGACGCCTCGCCGGCACTGGTGGCCGCTTATATAACTAGCTCGGTAGCGGCCGAATTGCAGGCAGGTGGCCTTACCACAGCGCAGCTTGCCACTACCTTGCAGCAAATCGCTCGTGCTGAAGCTGCATTTGTAAGCCGGGCAGGAGCTTCGGCTCAGGCGTTAGCGCAAGCACGTCAGCGGCAACTTTCGGCTTGGGCAGCCCTCCAGGCTGCGTTGCATACGGCCACCAGTGCACAAGCCGAAAGCAACGCCATAGCTAGCTTCGAGGCTGCTTTTTTGGAAGCTTACACCGAGGCAGGACTTTCGGCTGAAGCTCGGGCAAAGCTGCTGCAAACGGCACGCTTGGCTGCTACGCGTTTGGTAGCTGGGGGTAGTCAGACGGCACGCATTGCCCTACGCAAGCAGGCAGAAATTCTGAGCGCCCTGGCCACTACAGCTGCTGTTGAGGCCGCTTTCCGGGCCGAGGGTGTGGCTCAGTCCCGCATGGATTCCCTTGTGCAGGCACGAGCAGATTGGTTTGCTTCCTTGCGGGCCGCAAGCAGCACAACGGCCATGGAGCAAGCCCGTGCCCAATATATTGCGACCGTAGAAGCTGCACTGGCTGCTACGCTAGGCCTTAGCAGCCAGGCTATGGCTAACCTCAAAGCTTCTTTAAGCGCGGCTAAAAACGCCTTGCAGACGGCGCTTTCGCTAGCCAGCTCGGCTACAGCCGTTGCGGAAGCTTCTTTAGCTTTCTACAGCAGCGCTGAAAGCACCATCAGCAATTCGCTGCAAGGCAACGCACGGGCGGGGCTGGCAGCAACCGTGCTAGCGTTGCTTCATCTTGGCTAAGAGAGGTTAACGCAAACCTAAAAGGGCCTGCAAGTGCGGGCCCTTTTAGGTTTTTCTCTCTTCTTTAGCTTTACTGCTGTCTCTCTGATACGTTGGCTTTTGTTCAGTCCCTTCCCCAATCCGTCGTTGCGCCTCCCCAAGACTCAACGCACCACAGCACCGGGTTCGCTTTCGGCTGTAACCGGCACCAGACGGCCTTCACGATCCTCAGCCATAAGCAGCATCCCCTGGCTTTCAAGTCCCATGAGCCGTCGAGGCTGCAGGTTGGCTACCACCACCACACGTCGTCCTTCTAGGGCCTCTGGTGCCCACTGTTCAGCCACACCAGCCAGAATTTGCCGTTTTTCAAACCCCAGGTCAACCTCTAAGCGAAGCAGCTTTTGTGATTTAGGTACGCGCTCTGCTTTTTGCACTATCCCAACCCTTAGGTCTAGCCGGTCAAAATCGCTATAGAGGATTTCCGGTTTCAGCGGCGCATAAGGGGTTGCATTGGTTTGGGAAGGGGTTTGTTTTGCTCGCTGCTCCAGGTGGGCAATTTGCTGGTTGATGATGTCATCTTCGATCTTAGAAAACAGAATTTCAGGATTGCCAAGAACGTGGCCTTCAGCGAGCAAAGGACGTGCGGCATCGTCCCATCCAAGTGTGCCCGTAGTGCGTTCGGGGGTGCTAGCGCGTACGCCTTCTAGGCGCAACATTTGACGCAGGCGGGCTGCTGCAAAGGGCAAGACCGGCTCGAGCAGAATGCTAAGGGCTGCGCAAAGCTGCAACGAGATATGGATTGTATTGGCACAGGCTTGGGGGTCGGTTTTCCGCGTATGCCAAGGTTCGGTGTCGTTAAAGTACTTATTGCCAAGCCGAGCCAAGTTCATGGTCTCCTGAACGGCTTCACGAAAACGGAACTGCTCGTAGGCGGTACCGATTCGTTCGGGATAGGAGGCCAGTTCGGCGAGCACGGCTGCATCGACAGGCCGCGGGTTGCGTAGCGGAGGCACTTTACCCTCAGCAAACCGCTGAGCAAAGGTGAGCGTGCGGTAAACGAAATTGCCCAAAATGTCGGCCAGTTCTGCATTGACGCGCTGCTGAAACTCTTTCCAGCTGAAGTCCGCATCCCGCGTCTCGGGCAGCATTGTGGTTAAGACGTAGCGCAGCAAATCGGGCGGGAATGTTTCCAAATATTCGTGCAGCCAGACTGCCCAGCCACGGCTGGTAGACAGTTTTTTACCCTCCAGGTTGAGAAACTCGTTGGCGGGCACGTTGTCGGGCAGCACGAACGCGCCATGCATCATGAGCATTGCAGGAAACATCAGGCAGTGAAAGACAATGTTGTCTTTTCCAATGAAATGAATTAAGCGCGTGCGTTTATCCTGCCAGTAGCGCCGCCAGGCTTCCGGATCGCCCTGCTGCTGTGCCCACTCGCGGGTGGCAGAAATGTAGCCTATGGGGGCATCGAACCACACGTAGAGCACTTTGCCCTCGGCAGACACGCCATGTCGACGGGCTACGTCTTCCGGCACAGGCACGCCCCAAGGAATGTCGCGCGTGACGGCGCGGTCGCGCAGCCCTTGTTGGAGCCAGCTGCGGACTTGTCCCAGCACGTTAGGTTTCCATTCCGGGTGCGTCGCGATCCATGCTTCTAGGCGTTCTTGCCAGTCGCCCAGCGGCAAATACCAATGGGTGGTTTCGCGCAGTTCAGGAGTCGCTTTAGAGAGCACGCTGCGTGGATTAATGAGATCGGTGGGGCTCAGCGAAGTACCGCAGCGCTCACACTGGTCTCCATAGGCCTCTTCATAGCCGCATACCGGGCACGTGCCGCGCACGAAGCGGTCAGCCAAAAACAGCCCGGCTTCGGGATCGTAGAGCTGCTTTTCGGTCTTCAGCTTAAAGAAGCCTTGTGCATCCAAACGACGGAAGAAGTCCTGGCTGGTCTCAAAATGCACCGGCGAAGTGGTGCGGCCGTAGTAATCAAAGCTGATCCCAAAGCGGGCAAAGCTCTCCCGAATCATCGGGTGGTAGCGGTCCACAATCGCTTGCGGTGTCGTACCTTCTTCAAGAGCGCGCATCAAAATGGCCACGCCCAGCTCATCGGAACCGCAGATAAACAGTACATCCCGGCCTTTCAGACGCTGGTAGCGACAGTATAGATCTGCCGGCAAATAGGCCCCAGCAAGATGCCCAATGTGAATTGGGCCATTGGCATACGGCAAAGCTGCAGTAACCAGAATGCGTTCAAAGCGCGTTGCTTCCATAAAAGACCAAAACGGTTTAAGAAAATCGCAGGATTTTGGTGCAAGTGGCTAGCATTCGCTTGCCAGGTTTCAGAAATTTGCGCAGCTATCTGCATGCTGTGGGTAGCGCAAACGCTTAGCTAGCGTAATCGGTTCGATGGCTACAATCCCCACGTTTACCCCCCGATCAGCCTCCCGCCATCGCACTACAGGCGAGACGGATGTCGAGGTCGTCTTGACTTTAGATGGCACGGGCCGGTCTGACTGTAAGACGGGCATTGGGTTCCTGGATCACATGCTGGCGCTTTGGGCACGTCATGGTAGCTTTGACCTTGTGGTCCACTGCCAAGGCGACCGGCATGTTGATGAGCATCATTCGGTCGAAGACGTAGCCATCACCCTAGGTCAAGCCTTTACTGAAGCCCTGGGGGACAAGGCCTACATTGCTCGCTACGGTATGGCCTATGTGCCTATGGACGAGGCGCTAGCTCGGGCCGTCGTTGACCTTTCAGGGCGCTTTTACCTGGTCTTTGACGCCCAATTTGCGCGTCCTACCGTTGGGGATTTGCCCACTGAACTGGTGCGGCATTTTTGGTACTCGTTTGCGGAACACGCACGCTGCAACCTCCATATTAGCGTGCTTTACGGAGAAAACACCCATCATCAAGTAGAAGCCATCTTCAAAGCCGTAGCGCGGGCGTTGCGCGAAGCTGTAGCGCGCGACGCGCGCTATGGCCCAGTGCTTTCGACCAAAGGCGTGCTATGACCGCTGCTGCCCTATTGACTCATCAAACCATTGCCATCATCGGAGCAGGAAATATTGGCCGGGCGCTCATTGGCGGATTGTTACGCGGCCATGAACTGGCCCCTGAGCAAATTCGTGCTACGCGCCGCAATCCCTCAGCGCTAGAGGCGCTGCAGGCTGAATTTCCTGGTATTCAGACGACCACAAGCAACCTGCAGGCTGTAAGGGAAGCTACCTTGATTGTGCTGGCTGTTAAGCCGCAAAACGCCCGCGAGGTGATTGAAGAAATCCGGGCGCAAGTGCTTCCCGAGGCTTTAATTCTTTCGGTACTTGCCGGTTTGACAACCAGCTCCATTGAGCGCTTGTTTGGCAGGCCGCTGCCTGTAGTCCGCGCTATGCCAAACACCCCTGCGCTGGTTGATGAAGGGGCTACAGCCTTGGCTGCCGGCGCGCATGCCCGAGCGGAGCATGTAGAGCTGTGCCGCCAAATTTTTGAAGCCGTTGGCAAAGTAGAGACTGTGCCCGAATACCTGATGGATGCCGTCACAGGTCTTTCGGGGAGTGGACCAGCTTACGTGTTTATGTTTATCGAGGCCCTAACAGATGCTGGTGTTAAGCAAGGCTTGCCACGTCCGATTGCCTTCCGCTTGGCTGCGCAGACCGTCTACGGAGCAGCAAAGTTGGTGCTGGAAACGGGGCGTCATCCGGCCATTTTGCGCGATGAAGTGACCACACCGGGAGGCACTGCTATTGCGGCCGTGGCCGAGCTAGAAGCCCATGGCCTGCGCACCATGCTTATCAACGCGGTAGCTACTGCTACCCGACGTTCCCAGGAACTGAGCCAGCTCAGCAACCACGACTGACCGCATGGTCACCATTATTGACTACGGCATAGGCAACCTACGTTCGCTGGAGAAGGCATTCCAGGCCGTGGGCGTCGAGGTGCTCCGCACCGACGATCCAGAACGGGTGCGGCAGGCAACGCGGCTGGTGCTTCCAGGCGTTGGTGCCTTTGGTGCGTGCATAGCAGAGATTCGTCGCCGTGGACTAGAGCAGGCTATCTTGGAGGCAGTCGACCGCGGCACACCGCTCCTGGGGGTGTGTGCTGGGCTGCAGCTGCTTTTCGAGGAAAGCGAAGAGCACGGCCGCCACCGAGGGCTGGGCCTGCTACCGGGTCGGGTCATCCGCTTTCCCGAAACCACACCCGATGGCCAGCGCCTGAAAATCCCGCATATGGGCTGGAATACCATCACGCGCCACCAGGTTGGAGGGTTGCTTGATGGGATCCCAGAGGGGGCATTTTTTTATTTTGTGCATTCCTACTATGCTGCTGCTACCCGTCCAGAGGATGTGCTGGCCAGCAGCACCTATGGCATACCGTTTCCCGCAATTGTGGGACGCGATCGCATCTTCGGTGTGCAGTTTCACCCTGAAAAAAGCCAGCAATATGGTCTTCGCATCCTAAAGAATTTTGCGGATCTATTGTTCTAGAACCGCTTTAGAGTTTACAAAAGCCTACCGAAACGAATTTTTTATGCGATGCTGCTGGTGATCCCTGCCATCGATCTGCGTGGAGGACGCTGCGTACGTCTGTACCAGGGATCCTATGAGCGGGAGACGGTCTACTTCGACGATCCGGTCAAGATGGCCCGGCTTTGGCGGGTGCAAAATGCTCGGGTACTGCACGTGGTCGACCTGGATGCTGCCCGCAACCAAGGCCATAACCGGGAGGTGATCGGCGCCATTTGCCAGGCACTGGACATTCCGGTGCAGGTGGGCGGGGGCATCCGAACGCTGGAAGACATTGAAGCGCTCTTAGCGCAAGGTGTCTACCGTGTTGTACTAGGTACGGCGGCGGTACGCGAGCCCGATCTCATTTCCGAAGCCTTGGCCCGCTATGGCTGTAGCCGCATTGTTGTGGGTATCGACGCCCGGGATGGGGAGGTGCGCATTGAAGGTTGGACATCGGGCAGCGGCGTTGATGCCATCGCCCTGGCCCTAGACATGGAGCAGCGTGGCGTGCGCCGCTTTGTCTACACCGATATCAGCCGCGATGGTACGCTCGAAGGCCCCAACATTGAAATGTACCGTGCATTAGGAAGGCGGCTCCAAAAAGCCCGCATCACCGCTTCTGGAGGCGTAAGCGGCTACCGCGACCTGATGCGCCTGCAGGAACTGGAACCCTATCGGGTTGACTCAGTCATTATCGGCCGCGCGCTTTATGAAAATCGCTTCCCCTGCCAGCAGTTCTGGTGCTGGCACCATAAAGATGAGGTCGACCTGACGCGCTTCTCCACGGCCCCGCTTAAACGAGATGTGACGCTGCCCTAAACCCTATGCCGCTAGCACGCCGCATTATTCCTTGCCTGGACGTCGACCACGGCCGCGTGGTCAAAGGAGTGCAGTTTGTTGACCTGGTTGATGCCGGCGATCCCGTCGAGCAAGCCCGCTTTTACGATGCCGCCGGCGCCGACGAGCTCGTGTTTTT
Source organism: Rhodothermus bifroesti (assembly GCF_017908595.1). Classification (NCBI taxonomy): domain Bacteria; kingdom Pseudomonadati; phylum Rhodothermota; class Rhodothermia; order Rhodothermales; family Rhodothermaceae; genus Rhodothermus; species Rhodothermus bifroesti. The sequence continues at coordinate 175,256 of NZ_JAGKTL010000002.1, read as the reverse complement.
GGACATCACGGCCACCCACGAAAACCGGGCGATCCTGCACGAAGTGGTGCGTCGCACAGCTGACCAGGTGTTCATTCCGCTTACGGTGGGTGGTGGGCTGCGCACGCTCGAAGACCTGCACGCCATGCTCGAGGCAGGAGCCGATAAGGTATCGATCAACTCGGCCGCCATTCGTAATCCAGAACTGATCACAGCCGGCGCCAAGGCCTTTGGTAGCCAGTGCATTGTGGTAGCCATCGATGCCCGGCGTGTGGCCGACCATCCGCCCCGCTGGGAAGTCTACACGCACGGAGGACGCCGTCCTACAGGCCTGGATGCTGTCGCTTGGGCACAGGAAGCTGAAGCACGCGGTGCCGGAGAGCTGCTCGTTACCTCGATGGATCGGGATGGGACCCAGGACGGCTACGACCTGGAATTGCTTCGTGCTATCAGCAACGCCGTATCCATTCCGGTTATCGCTTCAGGAGGTGCTGGCACGCTGGAACACCTGCGCCAGGCTTTTATCGAAGGCCAAGCCGATGCTGTGCTGGCCGCTTCGATCTTTCACTTTCGCAAGTATACCATCCAAGAGGCCAAGCTTTACCTCCACCGGGCCGGCATTCCCGTACGTTTAGCCGAAACGGTCGATGCTTTCGCCTGAAATCCGCCGACAGGTACGTCTGCTACAAGGCGCCGCGTTATTGTTTGGTGTCCTGGGCTTGACCATAGCGCTCTGGCTGGCCGACAAGGCGGTGCGTTATCCCCACATCTTAGCCCGCCAAGGTAGTGCCGAGGCGCCATTGTGGATTCCTATGCTTGGCTTTGTGCTGCTATGCACCACGGCCAGTGTAGCGTTGTTTTTACGCGCTGCGCAACGCGTAGCCCGGGGTGAAGATCTGCATCGCCATCGGCCTCACCCTGACACCCTAAATCAAGAATGAAACAGGGCAGTCAACACCTCATAGGCACGTTGGTAAATGCCAGGGGCCTGGCTTTCGCGAGGGCCAGCCACGTTAAGTACGCGAACGCGATGGGCTTCAAGCCATTGACGGATGTCCGACACCAATTGCTCTACAGGGCGATCCAACGCAAGCACCAGCACAGGCTTACCCTGTTGACGGGCTTCGCGTTCGGTTTGGGCTGTCCCGCCCCGCAGCGGCCCTCCAGGGTGTAAAATGAGCGTGGCCTCGCTATCCCGTACGTTCCAGGCTGTGCGCTGTGAAGGGTCAGGCAAAGGCGTTTCCTGAAGCGGATAGTGTGGTGGAATCACACCATCTTCGGCCCAACGTCCTTTAGGACACCAACCGCCTACTGGAACTCCAGCCGAGCGTGCTGCGTCGAGCGCTGCGCGATCGACACCGGTCTGTCCACCAGAAACAACTTTTTCTATCCGTAGCATGGGTTCGTTGCGCTTATTCATTGCCTTAGAAGTGCCTGAAGCGCATCGGCACCGTCTTTATACCCTCCGGGATCCTTCCTGGAAAGCCCGTTGGGCTACTCCTGAACAATTTCACCTGACACTCCGTTTCTTGGGCCAGGTCGAAGAAAAAGTGTTGCCTGCCCTAGAGCACACGCTAGCGGACATTAGACTTCCGGCTTTTTGGCTTCATATTCGCGGTCTTGTGGTCTTTCCCTCACCCACGCGTCCCCGCGTGCTCGCAGCAGCGGTAGACCCTGCAGCGCCACTGCGCACCTTACAGGCAGAGATTGAGCGGCGCGTTGTGGACTTAGGGTTTGCGCCCGAGCCTAAGCCCTTTCACCCGCACATTACCCTCGCCCGGCTGAAACAGGTCGCGCCTACAAGGGTACGCCTGTTCCTTGAGCGCTACCAGAACTTCTCCCTCGAGCCGTTTAGCGTGGCCCATTTTACGCTTTTTGAAAGCCACTTGCATCCTCAAGGAGCTCGCTATGTTTCGCTACAACAGTTTCCGCTACAGGCATAACCGAGGCCTATGGGTCTTGTTTGGGTTGGTTCTGCTTTACACCCTTCCGCTTCAAGCACAGTCGCCTGCCCGGCAGGTGATGGAGCGCTTACGGGAGCGCTACGCGCAACTCAAAGCCCTGCAGGCTTCCTTTATTCAAATTACGCAAACTCCCTATGCCAACGGCGGCGATACGCTAAAAGGCACATTGTTGCTCTCAGGCGACCGTTACCGCATTGAAACGCCCCGCCAGCTTTTGGTTACCGATGGCCAGACCACCTGGGTTTACCTACCGGAAACCCGCCAGGTGGTGATGAACCGCTACGTAGTTGACGAAACTGCTTTCTCGCTGCACGAATTTCTTGTGCGTTACCCAGAGCGCTACAATGTTGAAGGAGGAGAGACGGTGCGTTACCAGGGCGAGCGGCATTACCGGCTGCGTTTACGACCTCGCCAGCGCGATGCAGCGGTGCAAGAAGTAACCCTATGGGTACGAGACCGAGACCTAGCCATAACGCGGCTGGAAGTGCGCGACGTGAACGAGACCCATCTAACGTTTATGCTAACCGACATTCGCTTTAACCCAGTCGTGCCTAATGACGCGTTCACGTTTCACCCTCCTTCAGGCGTTGAGATTGTAGATTTGCGAGAGTAAGTATGTCGCGCCTAAGTACTGCCTATCGTGCCTGGCTTTTTCGGTTAGGGAGCTTTGCCCTTGCTGGCATTTTGCTCTATCTGGCCCTTCGTGGTGTAGCTTTAGCGCAGATTTGGAATGAGCTCAAAACTGCCCAGTACGGTTTGCTGTTGCCCCTGGTGGGGCTCATGGTGCTGACGCTTGTTTTAAGAGCCTGGCGATGGCGTTTGCTGCTGAATGCTCTTTCGGACTCCAAGCATCCTTCAAGCATCCGCCTGGGGGAAGCCTTTGCCGCACTCATGATTGGCTATATGGTCAACTATGCTGCCCCTAGGCTGGGCGAACTGGCACGTGCGGCCGTCTTGCGCCAACGTAGCGGCATGCGCTTAAGTAGCACGCTAGGCACCGTGGCAGGAGAACGACTTTTAGACATTGCCACCTTACTTGTGGCGCTTTTTAGCGTTGGGATCCTCTTGCTAGAACGATGGGGCATTGTCTATCGGCTGTTTATTGCACCAGTCTTTAGCCAGTGGCACCTCGCGGTACTGCTTGCCATAGGCCTGGGGTTATGTTTCCTCATTTTGAGATACTTATGGCAGCAACACCGCGAAAAGCGTTGGGTAGGGCGAATAAAAATCTTCTTAGAGGCCTTTACTCAGGGCCTGCTAACACTCAACCGCACAGGTCGCCCAGCTGCCTTACTGCTAAGCACCTTAGCCATGTGGATATGCTATATCCCGATGGCCTATCTGCCGCTAATAATGCTGCATCTTGCCGGACCTTACCAGCTGACGCTTTGGGATGCCTGGGTGCTGGTTGTGTTGGGTGCTGTAGGCGTTGCCTTGCCTGTGCCTGGTGGACTGGGCTCCTATCATTACATCACCGTACAAACCTTGGTACACGTCTTTGGAGTGCCTCAAGGACCAGCAGTTACTTACGCCGTACTAGCACATGGTGCACAGATGGTGATTTACACCGTAATCGGTTTTGGTTGTTTATTGCTTCAAGGCACAGGGTGGCGGGCAATGGTTGAACTAGAAGCGTTTTCAAAATCCACCCAAAGCCCTTCCAATACGCACTGAACAACGGCTCACTTGGCGCTCTTTGCGGCTTATTCACCTTTACTGACCGTTCACCTCGTTCTGCATGAAAATGCTTCCGGGTTTGTTTACACTTTAGCTGTCGCGCAGCCATGCTCTTTTTGTTCACCTTCACCAGCAGCCGGACCTATGGAAGCCCTTGTAAAACACCACAACCCGCTTGCCGATCTGATCAGCGACGAGGTGTATCAGATGCTGGTCGAACACGATCTGCTGGATGAGAAAGGCGTTCGCGATTATTGCATCCGGCAGCGCTTTCGCCAGCTTCGCGCGCAGAACATACCGGCCTACGATGCTATCGAACGGATTCAGGAGGAGTACCCTTACCTGCAGTTCGACACCATCCGCAAGATTGTCTATCGCGGGAACGGACAGCACTAAGGGCGCTCCCGAATCGCCGCAAAAAGCAAAATGCCAGCGGCGACCGATACGTTCAGTGAGGCTACGGGGCCGCGTAGCGGGATCGAAACCAGCACATCGCAGGTCTGGGCAACGCGAGGGCGTAAACCGCGCCCTTCGTTGCCCAGCACCAAAACGAGCGGTCGGTGCCAGTCCATTTCCCAAAGGGTTATCTGTCCTTGTGGGCTAGCACCGGCAATCCAGAAACCGTAAGATTTTAAGGATTCAAGCGCTTCGGCCAGGTTCGTGACCCGAGCAATTGGCAGGCGTAGGGCTGCACCAGCGCTGGCTTTTACGGCCACAGCACTTAGGGGAGCCATGTGGTGGCGGGGCACAATCACGCCGGATACCCCGGCAGCGACAGCCGTCCGCAAAATGGCGCCATAGTTATGTGGGTCTTCAATCTGATCCAAGGCGAGCAACAGGGGACGGTGTGCAGTAACCAGCTCTGGGCTTGGGGCTACTGTAGCGAGCAGGTCTTCCAAATCCCAGTAAGCCACTGGTGCGATCAGCGCTACAACGCCTTGGTGCGTGGCACCAGGCACCAACCGATCTAAACGCGCCTTAGGCACCGTTTGCACTGGAATGCCTCGAGCGGCAGCCGCCCTGCGGATTGCTTCGATCGCAGGACCCCCAGCACCTTCTTGCAAGAGGACCTTCTCCACGCGCGTTTCCGCCTGCTCCAGCGCTTCACGCACTGGATTGCGGCCGACCAAGCGATCGATCTCCTCACGCATAGGATGTGCGCGGTTGCAGGCGACGTACCAACACCTGCAGTCGCTCATGCAGGTGCGGCACGTAGTCTTCATGCTCCGGCTTCATGAGTACACTGCGCAAAACGCGCACTTGCGGACGATCCACCACCAACGCTGGATATCGCACGCGCAAGCCTTCGGCCTGTAGTCGCAATACGCTAAGAAACACCGGATCTTCTGGTTCCTCCATTGCTACTTGAAACAAGCGTTGGCTAAGGGCATCAACAGCCGATGCCGTAAGCGAGGGTGGCACCGGATAGAACGTCAAAATGTCCAACTCCGGTAACTGTACTAGGCGTAGCTCTTCGGAGGCTTCGATTAACGCTGCCCAGCGGCGCGCTGCCCGCAAGCAAGCAGCCAGGATGGGCCCCAGTCCCCGATCAGCAGCTAAAGGCAGTACCTGTAACGTCAGCCAAAGCGCCCCTGCAGCTGCCCCAGGCCGTGAGCATTCCAAGCTGATCTCGCCCAGATGCAACGCTTCCGAGGTAAAGTAGGTGTAGGGAGAATCATGTTGATAAAAACGGCCTACAGAAGGATCCCGGAAAAGAATTGCACCACAGCCGTAGGGCTGCAAGCCGTGTTTGTGAGGGTCAATCGCTACCGAATCGCATGCTGCCAGCGCGCGCAGGTGCCGGGCGGTCGCCTCTCCAAGTTCAGACGCTTGGGCATGGGCCAGCAGTGCAAAAAAACCCCCATAAGCCGCATCCACATGGACACGGCAGCCGTAGTCCTGACAAAGCCTTAGGGCATCAGCAATCGGATCCACCACGCCCCGACCCGTTGTGCCGGCTGTTAGGACCACGGTACCGATGCGGCCTGTGCGCAATGCCGCCTCTAGCGCTTCCAGGTCCATGCGTCCTTCAGCATCTACAGGGAGCTCTATGGCTTCAAGTTGCAGGAGCGCGCTCATGCGGGCATGCGTGTAGTGCGCCTCCTGCGAAAAAGCCACTGCCCGATCCGGATGGAGGCAACGCGCCACCCAAAGCGCCTCTAGGTTAGCCATCGTTCCCCCTCCGGTTAGATGCCCCAGTGCCGTCTCCGGAAAATGCAACATGGCCGCCAACGCTTGTACCACTTCTTTTTCCATCTGACCGGTTGGCGGACCACCGTCCAGGGCATGGTTGTTGGGATTGATGAGCTGAGCCGCCAAATAGCCGATCACCGCCACTGGATGCGGCGGCTTAAGCATCTGCCCGGCATAGCGCGGATGGAAAAACGGATAATTCCCCCGCAGCCGCTCTAAGTACTGCTCAAGCGCCGTTTGCAACGCTTCTGCCTCTACCCGCATGGCAGGATGCGGCATATAGGCACCCCACGAAGCTTCCCAATGCCGAATGGCTGTAACAAGCTGTGATAACCAAACCGTAAGATCCATGACCGTTGTAACGTCATGATTCTGGCGCGCGCAACGCTGGGTCGCCTTGCCGCCGCAGCAGCCGATTCCACCACCCTACGCCGAAGGCAAACACAGCCCCGCCTAGTAAACTCATAATCGCCTGAATGGCTGCCATACGCCACTGGGCCCGGGCTAAATCAACAATCACTAGATCTTCGGGAGACTCAGGGCGCACGCGCACCTGCACCGAGTCGCGCCCGCGCAGCAGAGGAGCCAGCGTATGCGGTAGACTGAGCTTTTCACGCTCCAACAGCCGACCGTCGGGCAAATGCACCCGCAGGTTTACGTAGTCGTAGGTAACATCCATGCGCTGCGAAATCTCCAGCGCTGTGATGGCAGCCACCGCCGGAATGCCTTCCGTCCAGGTGCGGTGTAGCGCATAAGCCACCCAGGCCTGGTATACCGCAAGCGCAAAAAGCAAAGCAGGTGCTAGCCACAAGGCCCGCGCAATCCATCGAACCATCGGTGTGGTCACAACGCGTACAAGCTAAGTGGATTGGAAGGATAATCTAAACCCTCCAAACGATCCTTTGGTCAATCGGTTTAGCCTACGCGGATTTTTAGACTTCAAACCAGAAACAAATACGGCTTCCAAGCCTCGTCGATCACGCCCACAAAGTCGCGAATAAACATAATGTGGCTGGGACGGAAGGGCTGACTGCGGAGTTGCATGCCGGCTTCTTCTGGCGTCCGATTCCCTTTGCGGTTGTTGCAGCGCGTGCAGGCCGTCACCAAGTTTTCCCACGTATCTTTCCCGCCGCGTGAGCGTGGAATGACATGGTCAACCGTTAGGTTTTCACGACTGCCACAATACTGGCAACGGTAGCGATCCCGGCGCAAAATGTTCTTGCGACTGAGCATGATGTGCTTGTAAGGCACGCGCACATATCCTTTAAGCCGAACCACACTAGGCCAAGGAAACTGAAGACTAGGGGAACGCACAAACCGATCCGCATAGGCCTCTACCACCTCTGCCTTTTGCAAAAAAACCAGGATAAGCGCGCGCTCGACGCTGCACACCGTGAGCACGCTGAAGTCCTGATTCAGAACAAGCACGTGCCCTTTCATACTACCACCCACGGGCTAAAAGGAAACTTTCGAAACGGTGCGCGGCGTGCCCGTGAGCGTGGGGCAGCAAAAACCCTATGTGGATTGTTGGACTTGGGAAAGCTTTTTTGGATTACAATAACGGTTTCACAAAATTACACGCCCCGGACACTCCAGGAACGTCGCAAAATTTACATATAAAATTCCCCAAAGCAAAGCCCAATAACGATCTTTTAACCAGCCTGGGCTTTTACTAAGCCCTGTTGGGCAAGTTCTTCTAAGAAGAGCTCGGCCTGTCGCCAAGCTTCTTGAGGCGACACGTCAAAGTGCGCCAGCAGCGCTTCTGCCACTTCGGAAACACTTTTTGGCCCTTGCGCGAGCTGCTCCCAGATAAACACCCCCGTAGCGTTAAGCGTGTAGTAGGTGTTGTTCGCTAGGTGCAGCAAGATCCCCTCCCCTTCATCGAATCGGGTAAAGCTTACCTCAGGGATAGGTTCATAGCATTTCATAGGATAGCGCTAGGTTTGAGTTTGGCGATAGGTATAGGCCTCTTCCAGTTCCTCCTAGCCGGACAGTGCACAAATCGGTGATCTGAAAACCAAGGCTTGCTATTTTCTTTGCAAATTCTGTTCCTGAAATGATTCCCCCAATTTGGACAAAAGCGGATTTGGATGGGTATAGGTAATCACGAATTGCTTTCTGGGATCTTCTAATTCAGCAATAGGAATGCCGTGGCATTCGATCCAGGCATGCCCTTGCAAACCGCCTGCTTCCTTGCGCACGCCAAAGCGTACGCAAACCGACTTCCCGGCACGTTTGTAGAAATAGTACAATAGCAGTGCTTGTTTCATGCAGAAGTTATAACCATAAAGGCGTCGTAGTACGGCTAGCGTCAAGCGCTCTGCACGTTCCAGCATGGCTGGTGAAAGTGGCAATTCGCCAAGCTGGGGTTCAAATTGCTGCATGAGTTCCGGCAAGGCCAACCGTCGTTGCTGCCACTCTAGCTTGGCAATAAGCTTAAAAATCTTCCAGAGTAACGACAAATCCCCTTTTCTGAGTTTGCGTAAGGCATCTTTGCGCAAGGAAAGCCTTAACATCCGGCGCAGCGAAGGCGGCTGCGCTAAATCAGGTGTGAGGGGTGCTTGATTGGGCCGGGCACTGCGCCAACGTGTAATCACAACGCATCACTTACTTGATATCGAAACCTTTAATAGCAAAGGTATTTCATCATCGGCCCTAGAGTCATCTGCTTTTGGCGCAAGCAGGCGGAGATCTGAAACCCACGGAAGTGATGTCTCACGCTACGCTCCTCACACGCGATGTTGAGGTTGCTGCTGCCTTGGTTCGCCAAGGGGAACTTGTGGCCTTTCCCACAGAAACGGTCTATGGCCTAGGGGCCGATGCTTTCAATCCAGAGGCTGTCCGCAAAATTTTTGAGGCTAAAGGTCGGCCGCTGGATAATCCCCTCATTGTGCACATTGCCGAACCTGCACAACTTGCTGCGTTAGTGCAAGAAGTGCCGGAAACGGCCCAGCGATTTATCGATCGGTTTTTTCCTGGACCTTTGACGTTGGTGTTGCCGCGCCATCCAGCAGTTCCAGATGAGGTAACCGCTGGGCTACCAACGGTTGGGGTGCGCATGCCACGCCATCCTATGGCCCAAGCGTTTCTTAGGGCCTGTGGTATCCCTGTAGCTGCCCCTTCGGCCAACCGGTCCGGCCGCCCCAGCCCTACGCGGTGGGAGGCTGTTTATGCTGATCTCAACGGTCGCATTGCCTGTATCCTCCAGGGAGATCGTAGCGATATGGGCCTGGAGTCAACCGTAGTCGATTGTACTGGAGCAGAGCCTCTGGTGCTGCGTGCTGGTGCGGTGCCCTTAGAGGCTTTACAAGCAGTGGTACCCCAAACCCGTTTGGCAACGCCTGATGATGTACGCCAAGCACGCAGTCCCGGGACCCGTTACCGTCACTATGCGCCCCAGGCCCAAGTTATTTTGGTGGATACGCCCCAGGCAGCCCAGCCGCATCCGCAGCATGCCTACATTGGGCTTGCTTCGCCAACGCACCCCGAAGCCTTTGGTCTGTGCTGCGTATGCCCCGACGTAGCCACCTATGCCTACGAGTTGTTTGACTTTTTTCGCCGGAGCGACGCAGCGGGCTGCAAACGCATCTACGCCCAGCGTGTCCCACGCATCGGCCTGGGTTTAGCCCTCATGGATCGCCTAGAACGGGCAGCTGCAAAGTAACGGAACTTTCCCCAAGACGATGCGCTTTTAGTTGCGATGTGCACACTTTTTGCAGCGTAGCTAGGTAGGCCCTGGCATTTAAAATGCACGCAACCATGCCGCGCGCGTTACAGCTTTTCGGTTTATGGGTATGCTTAGCTCTCCTGGTTGCTGTGTCTGCAAGGGCACAAGAAGCCAGCGTGCTTCCAGAGGTCTATCAGCTGACGCCAGCCTACCCTAATCCTTTTCAAACCACAACCACGTTTACGCTCACCGTTGCGCAAGCGCAGCCTGTGCGCATTGAATTATTTAACCTCCTGGGCCAGCGCTTGCGTTTGCTCTATGATGGCTGGCTTCCTGGCGGAGAGCCGCGTAGCTTTCACATCGAGGCCGGAGATTTGCCTAGCGGGGTATATCTCTACCGGGTGCAAGGCACAACCTTTACGGTCACGCGGCGCGTGCTACTCATTCGATAGCGTTTATTGCGGCTGAATCATCAGGTCACCGTAGGATACCAGATCATTGCCCCGGTAAATGCGCAGTCGATGGAGGCCCGCCAGTCGTGAAAGGCTGCCGTCACGGGCTAGTATTGCCGGATTAAAGGTGAAGACATATAGCCCAGGTTGCGACAGTGAAGCCGATTCGTCCAGCAACCGTAGGCGCTTTTCTTCGTCTTCAGCCCACAAGCTTAGCGTGCCGCTTAAGGGCGAAAATACATGAAAAGGCAGCCGCACTACGCCCCCTGAAAATGGGTTCGGATAGGCGGGATCAAAACGCAAATAGCCACGATACGCTGGGGCTACGCGCCAGTCGTCTGGGTCCTCGGCAAGCACCTGCCCATTTTCATCGGTGCGCGTAAAGCCTTCGGGGGGACGAAACGCGTCCCGCACAAAGTCTTCCTGAGGTGCACTGCTGCAGCCTAACAGTCCTCCCAGCAAAAGGAGAATCCAGAGCTGGGGTTTTAGCGTAGCAACCCCCCGGCATCCTGGCATGCACGGCATGATACCGATCATTTCAGCAGAAGCGCTGAGCGTCTCGCTTGGTGGACGTACGATCTTGCACGGGCTCACTTTTGAGATCTCGGCGGGTTCCTTTGTAGGGCTCCTAGGGCCCAATGGCAGTGGCAAGACAACGCTCCTTCGAGCGCTCAGCGGTGTGTTGCCTTACAAAGGCCGGTTGCAGCTGGAGGGGCGACCGCTGCGGCAATGGCCCCGACGTGCTTTGGCGCGCCGCGTGGCCGTCGTGCGCCAAGCCCCTACACTGAGCTTTGACTTCACCGTTGAGGACGTAGTTCTGCTGGGGCATGCGCCGCATAAAGGTTGGCTAGCGCCTTTTACCGCGCAAGACCGTGCAAAAGCGCGCAAGGCGCTGGCAGCTGTTGACCTGGCTGACGCAGCTCATCGCCTGCTCCACACCTTGAGCGGTGGGGAGCAGCAGCGCGTGTTTCTGGCCCAAGCACTTGTGCAAGAAGCGGACCTGTTGCTACTGGACGAGCCCACAGCCCACCTAGACGTCCACTACCAATTTGAATTTTTGGAGCGCATGCGTGCCTTAACCGCCGAGGGCCGCACAGTCGTAGCCGTATTTCATGACCTGGAGCTGGCTGCGCGCTATGCCGACCGCTTGTTGGTGCTCCATCAAGGACAGCTGGTCGGCGACGGCCCTCCCGAAGCCGTATTAACCGAAGCGCTGATTGCGCGTGTGTTTCGCATGGCCGCGCGCCTTTGCCGCCTGGCTGATGGAGCCCTTTGCATTCATTACCTTTATCCAATTCCCGAACTGGCGCTTTCTCCATGAAGATCTATACCCGAACCGGCGACGACGGTACCACCGGACTTTTTGGCGGGGATCGCGTTCCTAAACACCACCCAAGGCTGGAGGCTTACGGGACGGTCGATGAGTTGAATTCCTTCTTAGGATTGGCGCGTACGTACCTAGCGCCTGACGACCACCAAGCAGAAGCCTTGCTTGTCCAGCTCCAACGCCTGCTCTTTGAAGTCGGAGCGGATTTAGCCACACCGCTCCATAGCCGAGCCCGCATCACGCGCATCACGCCCGAGCATACCGAGGCCCTGGAACAAGAAATCGATCGCTTAGAAACTGTATTGCCTCCCCTACGGCATTTTATTTTACCAGGAGGGACCCCAGCAGCTGCAATGCTTCACGTAGCCCGCACGGTCTGCCGACGCGCGGAGCGCTGCGTGTCTGCACTAGCGGAGCAAGAAGCCATTAATCCCGAGCTACTTCGGTTCTTGAACCGACTCTCCGATTTGCTCTTCGTACTGGCGCGATGGGTGAACCACACCCATGGCATGGCCGAAACACCTTGGAAATCTTCATTCCCTCGCGCTTCTTCTTGAAGAAACGGTGAGATGCCGTGCAGGATTATTTCAGGGATTGTATATTGGGCCTGCCTTTTACCTTGGTGTGGGTTGTTTTAACCAACTGGTGTAAGCCGTGCGGACCCCGTGGTTTTTAGCGTTGCTTTTAGGGATTAGCCTGTACGTAACCCTTCACCTAATCTCGTTTTCCACCCCCCCTCCTACTGTCGAGAAGTCTAGCCCTCCAGAAGTGCTGACCATTACCTACGACGCTTTTGGCATTGAGGAAGGCGAGTATGAACGGCTGACGCATCGCATTCGTCAGGGTGAAACCTTCGCAGCAATACTGGCGCGTTACGAAGTGCCCTACAACGACATTCTTGCGCTCACGCAGGCCGCAAAGGGGGTATTTAACATCCGTCAACTTCAGGCCGGACGGCTGCTGCACGTTTATCGCGATTCCACAGGCGCCCAGCTGTTTGTCTATCAGCCAGATCCTGTACGCTTCGTGGTTTTTGACCGCCGCGAACCTGTGCACGTCTACTCTGGTCGGCGTGCTGTAGAGCGCGTGCCGCGCGTGGTGCACGGTACCATTCGCGGTTCGCTTTACGAAACGCTACAAGAGGCAGGTGCTGATCCTGAACTCGCTGTACGGCTTTCAGAAATCTTTGCCTGGCAGATTGATTTTTACCGTATTCAACGCGGAGATCGGTTTGTCGCCCTTTACGAGGAAGCCCGCATTGATGGCGAAACCATAGGGGTCGAGCGCATACTGGCTGCTCGTTTTCAACATCAAGGAGAAGATTTTTACGCATTTCGTTTTGAACATGCCCCGTTAGGGGACTACTACGATGAACAAGGGCGCAACCTGCGTAAGGCCTTTTTAAAAGCGCCGCTACGCTACAGCCGCATTACTTCTCGTTATAGCCTAAGCCGCTTTCACCCGATTCAAAAACGCTACAAGCCGCACCTAGGTACGGATTATGCAGCACCTGCTGGCACGCCTGTCTATGCCACCGGAGATGGCGTGATCATCGCGGCAGGCTATGATCAGTATAATGGCAACTACGTTAAAATCCGGCACAATGCGGTGTATACCACGGGTTATTTGCATTTCTCACGCATTGCCCCAGGCATTCGTCCGGGCGTTCGCGTGCGTCAAGGCCAAGTGATCGGCTACGTGGGTAGCACGGGCTTGGCTACGGGTCCCCACGTATGTTACCGCTTCTGGAAAAACGGCCAGCAGATTGACCCGCTCCGTGAACCTATGCCGCCGGGTGATCCTGTACCCGACTCCTTACGTAGCGCTTTCTTTGCGCTTCGAGATCAACTCATGCCGCATCTTCGCTTTGAAGACAGCGAGTCCCTTTATGCCCAAGTAGCTGTTCGGGAAGTTGCCCTTACGTTGTAGTCTTGAGCAATGGCATAGGCCGTTGCTTCTGCTGAAAGCAACACGCCAGGCAACCCAGCTCCGGGGTGTGTTCCAGCCCCTACAAAATACAGCCCCTGCACGTCTTCACTGCGGTTGTGCGGGCGAAAATAAGCCGTTTGCAGCAGGCGCGGCTCGATGCTAAAGGCACTGCCATAAGGCGTAGAAAGTTGCACGGCAAAATCTTCTGGCGTAAACCAGTGCAAAACCTCGAGCTTCGCTCGAAGTCCTTCAAGTCCCCAGTTTTCTAAAAAGCTTAGGAGCCGATCAGCATAGCGGGGCGCTTCGACTTTCCAGTTAACCCCTGATAGGAGATTGGGTACCGGGGCCAATACATAAAGGCTTTCTCCACCTTCAGGAGCCATCGAAGGATCTGTACGCGTAGGGGCATGGAGATACAAGCTAAAGTCGGCAGCCAAAATTTTTCGGTCAAAAATATCCCGAATCAACTCCCGATAGCGGTGCGAAAGGATAAGTGTATGGTGCAGTAACTGTGGGTAGGTTTGTCGCACGCCCAGGTAAAGCAAAAAGCAGCTCATGCTGTAGTGCAGGCGAGCAATGCGACGATCGTTCCAACGCCGGCGATAGGTCGCATCGACGAGGTGTTGATAGGTAAAGCCGGGATCAGCATTGCTGACGACCAGCTTAGCCTCATAAAAGCCCTTAGCTGTTTCAACGCCCTTAACCCGTCCGTTTTTGACCACAATATGCGTTACTGGCGTAGCGGTATGAATGATTCCTCCTAATTCTAAAAATACACGGGCCATAGCTTCTACTAAACTGTACATTCCTCCTAGTGCAAACCAAACCCCTTCTTTCCGTTCTAAATAAGGAATCATGATATAAACCGCCGGTGCGCGAAACGGATTGCCGCCGATAAACAAGGGGTGGAAGCTATAAAGAAAGTGATGACGGAAATCTTTGAAAAAACGCCGTGCAAAACGACTTACAGGCTGCACGGCTCCCAAGCGTAGGGCTCTAGGAAGAAAAGCCAGCAGCTTGCCGACTGTATCAAAAGGCCGAGCCCCTAATCCTTCCTGCATAACAGCTTCATAAATAGGCTGCGTAGCCTTCATAAAACGGTCATAGTGCGCAGCGTCTTTCTCATTGAAGCGCGCCATTTGAGCACGCATGCGCTCTGGATCGGCTGTGTAGTCGATATACGTACCGTCGTGGAAATAGACACGATAGAAGGGATCTAGCGGCACAAGCGAAACATAGGCTTCTAGATCGCGTCCGGCAATTGCAAACAAGTGTTTAAGCAGAGAGGGCGCTGTAATCAAACTTGGGCCCATATCGAACGTATAACCCCGGTCCAGAAGCTGATAAGCCCGCCCTCCTACACGTGCACGCTGCTCAAATAGGATCGTCTTAAAACCCATAGCCTGCAGCCGGATAGCAGCCGCTAAGCCGCCAAAACCGCTGCCGATAACCACTGCGCTTTGTTCCTTCATGATGCATTTGAGATTGAATTGACCAGGTCCGCAACAAACTGAGGCCAACGCGCTTCAGCATCTTCGCCTACTTCACTAAGCCACATCAATAACCGATCTAGGAGGTTTTGGGTCGCTGCCTCTAACATCTCTGGGCTAGGGTCTTCGGTAGTGTCTATAGGCCTGCCTAGTATCACAAAAGCCGTAGGTCCTGGATAGCGCAACGGCTCCAGGTGTAATGCAACCGGTATAATCCATCCCGGATGCACGGCACGCACCATTAGACGAATACCGGGCTGAAACCGCAAGGGACGCGCAAAAGAGGGTCTAATCTTTCCTTGTGGAAAAAACGCCAGCCAGTAAGGTCTACGCTTGCGTTCTTGATGCAAAAAGCGAAACAACCGACGTAGAGACCCCACATTCCCAGGATCTATCCCTAAAGCCCCCATCCAGCGAAACCAGAAAAACCGTTGCCGCTGCGCACTAAGCATTACAGTGTATAAAGGCATATGGGCTGCTAAACGATGATGCACAGCCCGAAGTAAAAAGCCATCCCACCAGCTTACATGATTCGCACACAGCAGTACGGCACGATCAGACCCTAGAGGCGGGCTGGATTCAGCAATAAGCACACGGTGCAAACATAACCATCTATAAGGAGCAAAAAAGCTAAAAAAAACCTTGACTACGGGTCTACACCAGCAAGCAGGCTTGTTCATGGCAGCGTAAGCGTAGAATGCCTCAGCTGAGCATAGAGCGACTGGAGCTGCGCCCGCTGCGCGGGCTCAAGGGGTGCGTTTGCTAGTAAAAATTCTACCATCATGCGCTGATAAGCAGCTGGCAAGACTGCCTCTCCGAGGAGCAGTTGTGTTGTAAGCATTTGCATATCTTGGCGAGCCATAGTCTTGCGCCCTAAGAAAAACGGCAAATAGTAGATACTCAAAAGACGCAAGATTCTAATTTCCGTATGCTTAGGATCTTGATCAACCAACTGGTCTAGCACAGGCAAACCTTGCTGAAGGTAATTCATTTTAGCCTGAGGCCAGAAGGCATAACGGGCTTTCATGACCATCAGCGCTGCGCGATACGCCTTTACCAGTTCAGGAGGAAGTTGCTTGGCATGCTGATCTAGAAACGCTAACCCGTGCACAATTGCGGTCTCTTGCTCTGCACTTTGTAGATAATACCAACGCACACATTCTATCGGTGCGGTTTGGGCCATTTCACACTTTGGTGCATTTACAAGAAAAAAGAGCATTAGCAGTGTCATGTTAAGGCGGATTTAAGCTTGGGGAAACCATGCAAACGCCAAAGAGCATGCAAAGCTAAAGCTGACTTTTCAATCATTGAGATATAAGCTCGGCGCGTGAGGTTGTTATAGCTATTGCGTCGCAAAGCCCTATGAATGCCTTGGTATAGCTCTAAAGCTACAGCGATAGCTTCACGCATGCGGGACGGCAATGCCGGGACGGCTTCCCAGGCCGCAGCGTAGTCATGCTCGGCGCGCTGCATAATTTCTTCAAGAAGCATAGGGTAAGCAGGGTTTAAAATGCCTGTTTGCTGCATCTGGCGTAAAGTTGCCTCATCTAAACCATAGGCTGCTAAACGCTCAGCGGGCAAGTAGATGCGATTACGCAGCAAGTCTTCCCCTACATCACGTACAATATTGGTGTACTGCATTGCTCTTCCCAAGGCTTCGGCCCGTTTTAATAGGTTGGGCTCTGTTATACCCATCAGATAGCACATCCATAAGCCTACCGTTGAGCCTACACAATAGGCATAATGATCCAACTCGGGATATGACCTCAAACGCACGGGACCAATGTCACTTCTTACGCCATCAAGCAGTGCTTGAACTACCACCCAAGGCAATCCGCTTGCGCGCGAACGCTGCATTAGCTCGTCTAACCAGCGCAATCTAGATGGCCTCCCATCGTAAGCATCCTGCACGCATTGTTGCCAAAGCTTGAAGCGTTCATGCAGCAGCTCAGGAGACACCGTACGCTCAGCAGCGTCAATCAAATCGTCGGTGAGGCGACAAAAACCGTAAAGTAGAACTACTTCCCTCCGAAAACTTGATGGAAAAAAGCGAGCAGCAAAAGCAAAAGAGCGGGCATGGCGAGCAAAAAAACGTGACGGATCATTTTCGAACTGAGCTGCTTGCTCCCCGGAGGTTGCGGACCTGCCAAGCGCAGCCAAACGCCGGCGACCTCGCCTGATGATCCCCCAAGCTAAAGCAAGTGCTCCCAAAGTAGCGCCAACGGCCCCCCAAAGTCCCGCTGCAGCTAGCATACCTAAAGGCATCAAAAGCACAGCGCCATAGAACGCCGTCATCCAGCGCGCATCCAACATCACTGCCCATCGCGTACTACGCATCAGCTCTAGCGTAATCATGATCCCTAGACCCGTCAGCGCCCATCCAGCCAGATTGATCAAAGGCATACCGTAATACAGGCCTTTCTCTTCCCAGGTCCAGTAAGAAGTTAGATAACTCATAGCTGGATCTAGGCTCAGATCCCACACCACCAGTAAGTAAGTCGCTAGGAGCACACGGCCAAACCACCGCCGCTCCGGAAAAGTTTTATAGGCTAGGGCAAAGCAAGGCACGGCCATTACAAACCAACTCAAGGGTATCAGATAAGGCACACGTCCAAACCATTTTTCCCCTAAAAGGGCGGTATAGCGGTATGAGCCAAAAGGTAGGCCGTACGTTGTACCTAGAGTTTCGCTCAGCAAGCTCAAAGCATACACCACAATTGCTGCTGGAACCCACTTTAGTCCAACACGGCGCGCCAAGTAAACCACAATCACCAGCGCTGTAAGCAGCACGTGCAGGCGGGCAAAAAAGGAAAACGAGCGCACATAAAAAGGCGCAAGCCCAGGCCAGCGTCCCAAAAGCTCCGGATTTAGCCCAAAGACACCAAAGCCTGCAACCGCAACCAGTGTAAACCCATACAGGCCATAGAGTAGAAATCGGTCAACTTGCCCTAACGTTGCGCGTGATGTTGGTAAAGCCATAATTCAAAATCTTCAAGTTTTTGGAAGATAACTATTTCTTTAAAAGATCCATGGATACATCTAACCGCTGCAGTCCCTTTACCTCCAAGGATGAGCGTATATGGACAATCTGGATTGTAAAGTTGATCGAGCACCCGAATCGTCCGTAAAACATCAGCACGCCCTAGCGGTGGCACAAAAGAAAGCGCCACAAGGCTTGCCCGCCACTGTTGCTGTTGCCATCCCACTTCTTCAGCTGGAACATCAGCTCCTAGGTAAAGCACCCGCCATCGATGCTCCTCTAAAATGAGACGCACTAAGAATGCTCCCAATTCGTGCTGCTCGCCTTCTGGGCAAGCTACAAGCGCTATTGGCTCTTCAGGCTCCTGTTCTACATGCCTAAGCGCATAGAGCGCATCCACCAGCACTTGGGTCATTCGATGCTCTTCGCCAATGCCTACCTCGCCCACTTCCCAAGCTGCACCAACCTGATCCATCAAAGGCCCCAGCAAATAATCACCCAAGCTGGCTATCGAGACGCCGTAGCGATAAAAAAATAAAATAAGCCGGATTAAACGTCCGCTTTTTCCCTCTTTAAGCCACTGATACATTAATGCAAGCAGTTCTTTGGGCACCATGCCTTGGCGCAACTGCTGCAACCCACGCCACACCTTAGCCTCATATGGCGCAAACCCTAAAAGGGGAATGCGCAGTTGCTCCTGCTTTGCAAACATGAGCAGCGTTTGCAGGGAAAATCTGCGATGTCCCCCAGGTGTACGTACAGCCTCTAACCGTCCCTCGTCACTCCATCGCTTAATCGAAGAAACGTGAATTTCCAGTAACGCTGCAGCCTCTGTAGAGGAAAGGATTAATTCGTCTTTATCTAACATAAGATCGAATTTTGACTTTATTATCCTTGTTATTATATTAGTAAAAAAGATCAAAAGACACAATTGATCACGTCTCTATATGCAGGGCTGTATTTTGATCTTTGGTGCCACAGGGGGCATTGGGTCTGCGCTAGTCCAAATTTTACATCAGCGTGGACAGGAGGCTTTGGTGTTGGTGGCTCGTCGGGCTGAATCGCTACAGGCTTTGGCTTCAAGGTATAACGCCTTAGCGATTCCTGCTGATGCACGTGATCCCCAGGCAGTACGATCCGTTTTTGAGAAAGCCCAAAGCACGTATGGTAAGGTTAGCGGTATTGCCCATCTGATAGGTTCTATATACCTCAAACCATTGATGGCCACCCCTCCTGAAGAAATGGAAGAAGTTCTCGCTCAAAACTTCTGGAGTGCGTTTCATGTGCTACGCCAGGGGGTGCGTGCCTTGATGCCTCAAGGCGGGAGCATTGTACTTACAGCTTCAGCTGTTGCCCTTCATGGGTTGCCCAACCATGAAGCGATTGCTGCTGCTAAGGGAGCTGTGATTGGGTTGGCACGCTCGGCAGCAGCCACCTATGCCCGTCGGGGCTTACGCATTAACGTGATTGCACCAGGACTTACACAAACCCCTTTAACTGCTTCCCTTTTTTCACGCCCAACCGTTGTAGAGCTGTCTCGACGCTACCACGCCCTAGGACGGCTAGGTAAGCCAGAAGACGTAGCACAAGCTATCGCTTTCCTACTGGACCCAGCTAGCAGCTGGATTACGGGACAGGTGCTTGCTGTGGATGGCGGACTCTCAAGTCTAACGGTGCTTGAACCTGCGGCATAGTTTTTTGCATCCCTATGTCCCTTACCTTACTGCTGTTTTCTTCTGGGGATCTTCGGCTTACAGAAAACCCCGCTTTAGAAGCCGCCTTGCGCACGGGAAGGCCGATTGTGCCGGTGTTTATTTGGCACCGCAAGGCTTCCGGCTTTGCTCGCCTTGGTGCCGCTCGGCGATGGTGGTTGCATCACAGTCTAGCATCCTTGGATGCTGAGCTGCGCCAGCGCAGTAGTCGTTTGATTTTGCGTGTAACAGATGATCCTATCCAAGAACTTGGATTCCTGCTAACCAACTTACCTGTCAGTACGTTGTGCTGTAATCGTCCACTTTTGCCTCATGAGCGATACACCCTAACAAAGGTCATGCATCTATGTCAAAAGGGCATCCATCTTATAGAAACGGATGGATGTACCTTGATGAATCCATCTGAACTTCGAACGCAAAACGGCGATATCTACCGCGTCTTTACTCCATTTTGGAAAGCGCTTCAGCAGCATTACACTCCGCCCACCCCTTTTATTCCACCAGCCACGTTGCCTGCGCCCGAAAGCTGGCCGGAATCTGCTCCTTTAACGGCACTCGAGCTCCTACCTAAACCAGACTGGGCTACTGAAACTATCGCTCAATACTGGAAGCCTGGAGAAACGGCTGCCTGGGGTCTGCTGCGACAATTCTTAGCCTACGGCTTGCCGCATTATCACCATAATCGAGACCGACTTGATCGGGACCTGACCTCCCGGCTTTCACCTTACCTTGCCCATGGGGAAATAAGCCCACATTTAATCTGGCGGGTAAGTGGCGAGGCGCAGAAAAATGGTATCTCTGCCCAGGCGGTAGCTGCCTTTCGTCGCCAGCTTGGCTGGAGAGAGTTTGGGTATTACCTACTTTATCACTTTCCGGAAACGGTAGAGCAGCCGCTTCGTTCGGAGTGGGCAAGCTTTCCTTGGCGCACCGAGGCACCAGAGCTCTACGCCTGGCAGAAAGGCCAAACGGGATATCCGATCATCGACGCGGCCATGCGACAGCTTTGGTGCAGCGGTTGGATGCACAACCGCGCTCGGCTGCTTGTTGCTTCGTTTCTCACCAAGAACCTGCGTATCCATTGGCTGCGCGGAGCTGAATGGTTCTGGGATACGTTGGTCGACGCGGATTTAGCCAACAATACCCTGGGCTGGCAGTGGGTGGCTGGCTGCGGGGCCGATTCGGCCCCCTATTTTCGCTTATTTAATCCAGTGCTACAAAGTAAAAAATTTGACCCCGAGGGGCTCTACATTCGCTATTGGCTTCCAGCCCTGGCCTCCTTGCCTACCTCTTGCATTCACAGTCCCTGGGAGAACGATTGCTGCCAGCAACAGCTCCATGCAACCAGCTATCCCCGCCCACTTGTCCCGCTTGAGAAAAGCCGAAACGAAGCACTCGAGATGTATGAACGATGGAAAACACAACTAAGCCAACCCCTATGAAATCTCCCGAGGTTGCCGTTATCGGTGCTGGTCTGGCAGGCCTGCGATGTGCTACCCTCCTACATGCCCAAGGCCTAGAGGTACACGTTTTTGAGCGTCAAGAGGGCGTAGGAGGGCGCGTACGCACTGATCTCATTGACGGGTTTCGGTTAGATCGCGGATTTCAAGTATTACAAACTGCCTATCCCGCAGCACAACGAGCCTTCGACTACAAGGCGCTCGATCTTCATTGTTTCCCTTCGGGAGCTTTCGTGTTTTCTGAGGGGCATTTTTATCCTTTTTTTGATCCTTTACGGCACCCAGACCAGCTGTGGGGGACTCTTAGAAGCGGCCTACTTCAGGCTAAAGACTTGATTGCTTTTTTGCGCTTAGCTCGCCAACTGGAAACGGTAGATCTAGAGGCACAACCGCAAGCTGAAGCTAACGACAGCACTGCTTTAGAAGCCTTGCAACAGCTCGGATTCTCTGAAAAATTTCTCCAGCGATTTCTAAAACCTTTTTTCAGCGGTGTATTTCTAGAACGCGCACTTGATACAAGGGCTGAAAAGCTCTTTTTTGTACTTAAGGCTTTTCGTGAAGGATACGCAGCACTCCCAGCTCAAGGGATGCAGGCGCTGGCTGAACAACTTGCTCGACAGTTGCCCCCTGAGCATCTCCATTTGAATTGCGCTGCAGTATACGTCGAGCCTAATGGTAGCGTGCATCTGCACAACGGCGCTGTAGTTCGGCCACGCTATACTGTATTAGCCACCGATGCAGCAGCACTCAGCAAACTATGGCCGCATCACCATTTTGCAATGGCATGGAACTGTGAAACAACCGTCTATTTTGCCACTGAGCAAAGCGCAGGTGATCTACCCGAGGTGCTACTTGTCGAAGGCGAGGCGGAGAGTGGGCCAGTAGCAACGGCAGCAGCGCTCCATCGAATCGCTCCCTCGTACGCTCCTAAAGGAGCCGCATTGATTTCAGCCAACATGCCAGGTTTGTTACTGGAGCGCGAAACCGATGCTTTCGCAGCCGCTCGACTTCAATTGCGCCGCTGGTTCGGTAAACAGGTCGATCGCTGGCGCCCACTGGCCTGCTATCCTATCCGCTATGCTCTTCCTGCAGAACTTAAAGGCTGGCGTGCCCCTTCACCAGCGATAGGTCAATCGGTATGGCTCTGCGGCGACTATCTAGGGCCAGCTTCCATTCAAGGAGCACTCTGGCATGCTGAGCAGGTGGCGCATAAAATCCTTGATCTCCACCATTTTTAATCCCTGCACTTTGGCAGGCCGCATATGCACGATGCTGATGTCCTTGTGGTAGGAAGCGGACACAACGCGCTGGTGGCTGCTGCATATCTGGCCCGTGCAGGCTACCGGGTCATGGTCTTTGAGCGTCGCCCACAGCCAGGCGGTGCAGTTTCAACCATAGAGTACCTTCCGGGGTATCGCTTTGACCTAGGGGGTAGCGCGCACATTCTGATTCGCCTCACGCCTATTGTGGAAGAGCTCGAACTGCACCGTTACGGACTAGAATACCTTGAGCTCGATCCCCTTTTTGTGGCCCCTTTTGAAGATGGGGAAACGCTCTTTATCTATCGTGATTTAGAGCGCACTGCTGCCCATCTCGAAACGCACCAGGCTGGTGAAGGTGAAGCCTACTTTCGGTTTTGTCAAACATGGCAGCCCTTTGCTGAAGCAGTATGTGAGGCATTTTTACGTCCACCAACACCTTGGGCTATAAGCCGCGCTTTTGCCTTTCGACGAGGATTACCCCGCTGGCTATGGAGCCTGCCTCGTATTCTCAAACCGTTTGGGCAAGTACTTGAAGAAGCTTTTCGCTCTACAAAACTTAAAGCTCTTATGGCTTGGATGGCCGCCCAATCGGGCCCTCCTCCTAGCGAACCCTTAAGTGCACCATTTGTGCTTTGGCATCCGCTGTACCACAAAGGCGGCATTGCCCGTCCACGTGGCGGCTCGGGCATGCTTTCTACCGCCTTGCAGCGTTGCATTGTAGCACATGGTGGACTCGTGTACACCAGTACCCCTGTAGCAAAGCTACTTTATCACAACGGACGCGTACAAGGCATTGCACTGCACAACGGCGACACTTACACCGCCCGAGCCGTGCTTTGTGGCACGCATCTTTTAGAGCTCATCGATCATCTTTTACCCATTCCTGAACTGCAAGCACTGCGACCGCTCCTTCGGGTAGGTAATGGCTTTGGAGTTATGCTGCGCCTAGCGCTCAATGCTCCGGTACGCTATGCAGCTACAGATAGTCCAGAAGCACGCATTGGCCTGCAATTGCTTTGCCGCTCAGTCGATCAAATCGAACAGGCCTACGGAGCTTATCGCATGGGTCAGCCTGCCCAAGATCCCCCTCTGCTAGCCATGACCTTTAGCGCAATTGACGACACGCTAGCACCACCAGGCGGAGAAGTGCTTTGGCTTTGGGCACAATATTTTCCATATGCATTAAACTGCGGATCTTGGGAAACATGGGCTCCCCAAGTGGAAAAATGCCTACTTGATCAGTTTGAGCGGTATGCCCCAGAAACGCGCAAGCACATTGTAGGCGCTCTGTTTCAACATCCGGTATGGCTAGAACGTGAACTCGGTTTGCGGCACGGTAATGTGATGCATCTGGAAATGAGCATAGACCAGATGTTTAGCTTACGTCCAGCCCTAGGATGGTCAGCTTATCGCACACCCGTGCGCGGTCTTTACCTAACGGGAGCCAGCACACATCCCGGCGGCGGTATTATGGGCGCTTCAGGCCGCAACGCGGCTTACCTTCTTTTAGAAGATCTAGAACGAGGACGGCTATGAAATACCTCACGTTTTTGCTTGTTTTTTTGGTAATTCCCATAGTTTTGCTTGCATTCTACAACCGCAAGCAACTACCTATGAGGCGCATTCACCGTCCTCTAAGTACCCTTATGCTGCTAAGCCTCATTGCTTTGGTGTATACTACGCCCTGGGACAACTACCTGGTGTACCGCGGCGTTTGGTTATATGGAAGCAACCGGGTTATTGGCACTATCGGCTACGTGCCCATTGAGGAATATTTGTTTTTTCTATTGCAGCCCCTATTTTTGTCCTTGCTTTTTTTAGCCTTTCTACCTAAGACTTTTTTCCCACCTAAACCTAGTCTACGCTGGCACTCCAGCCATTGGAAGGGTACCCTGATCTACAGCTTACTAACGTTTTTAGGCGTAGTAGCCTTGAAATACGAGCGTTTATTGTATGCTGGCTTGATCCTCGTCTGGGCAGGACCAGTTCTGCTAGGACAGTGGGCCTTTGGTGCGCATTTGATTCGTACATACGCCCCAACTGTACTAAAAGCTTTGAGCGTAGGAGTCACCTACCTTTGGATCATTGATTCCTGGGCTATCCATGATCAAATTTGGACCATAGCTGCTCAGACCAGTACTGGTCTTAAAATCGGGCCCTTGCCTGTAGAAGAAGCGCTTTTTTTCTTCCTAACTAGCTTAATGGTCCTGCAGGGACTTGCGTTACTTTTACATCCTCAAACGACGCATGACGTGGACAACACAACGGCTCCGCATAGGCATTAGCAGTTGTCTACTCGGAGAACCAGTCCGTTTTAATGGTGGCCATGCCCGCGACCGCTCGTTACTTGAGCTGTTGGGACCTTACGTGGAATGGGTCCCTGTTTGCCCAGAAGTAGGCGCAGGCATGGGAATACCGCGTGAAGCAGTCCGACTCGTCGGCGATGTACACGCCCCTCGGCTGGTGGGCGCTACTACAGGCCAAGACTGGACTGAAGCCATGCGCATTTGGACTGAAGCCCAACTTGAACACTTAGCTCTACTGGACTTGGACGGTTATATTTTCAAAAGTCGCTCCCCCACCTGCGGGCTTTTTCGTGTGAAGGTTTACGACCATAATGGCATCCCTCATAAGGAAGGCCGTGGCCTGTTTGCCGAAGCTCTGGTACGCCGCTTTCCTCTATTGCCTGTGGAAGAAGAAGGACGCTTGCAGGACTCTTTACTACGTGAAAACTTTATAGATCGATTATTTGCTTATCATCGGTTGCGACAGTTTTTACAAGAAAATCCTTCTCCTCAAACCTTAGTTCGCTTTCATACAGCCCACAAACTGACCTTAATGTCCCACAGCCCCAAGCACCTTAAAAGCCTTGGTCAACTGGTTGCCAAAGCGGGCAATGCGCCCTGGGAAGAGCTGCTCGAAAGCTATGCCCAGCAGTTTATGTCAGCCATGAACGTAATGGCCACACGCAAAAAGCACGCAAACGTCTTGTTCCATCTGGCAGGATATCTGCGCGACTACTTACTTCCAGAAGACCGAGCAGAGCTGCACACGCTAATTGAAGACTATCGCCAAGGCCTCGTGCCCCTCATTACACCCATTGTGCTGCTACGCCACCATTTTCGGCGCTTTCCCGTACATCCTTGGATTCGCACACAGGTGTATTTAGAACCCTACCCCAAAGAGCTCAGGTTGCGTAATACCTAACGGCCTTTTAACATAATTTTATGCTTTGTAGCCCCCCTATTTTACCGAATGCCTTATATTCTTTAAGGTTTTTGCTACCTTGGCACACGATGTCACAAGAAGTTGCTCCGCTGCACACGCGGGCATTTACCTTAGCGTTTCGGGCTGCGCAGCGCGCCCTTACCCGTCGGAGCCGATTGCTACGGCTGGTTATGCATGGTTATCGCCGGCTGGTGCTCAACCAAGCCGGCCTAACCCCAGTACGCCGTGAGGTGCAAACGCTTTTGCGCCTGGTGCAAGCTTGGGCGCGCGGTGAGTATCGCGCGATTCCCTGGCGGTCGCTGCTCTACGGTGTAGCAGCCCTGGTGTACTTTGTTAATCCGGCTGACCTCATTCCGGACGTGGTTGTAGGCTTGGGTTTGGTCGACGATGTAGCCGTGGTGGCTGCAGTTGCCCGTATGCTTCAGTCAGATCTTGAGCGCTTCCGGTTATGGGAGAGCACCCAAAAGTCCACCCGACGGCCACCTCAACCCAAAAAATGACCAAACTTTTGCTCATTGCTCTTGGAGGAGCTGTTGGTGCCCTTTTGCGCTATGGCATTTCAGGTCTAGTTTATCAATGGTTAGGCCCGGGATTTCCTTGGGGAACGCTGGTGGTCAACTTAACAGGATGCTACGGCATTGGCCTACTTTGGGCGTTTTCGGAAGTGTTCATTATGCCCAGCTACGTCTCACCGCTGATTTTTGTCGGGCTCTTTGGGGCTTATACGACGTTTTCGACATACGGACTGGAAACTTTGAACCTGCTACGCGACAACCAACTGCTGCTTGGGCTCCTCAATCTGCTCGGAAGCAGCTTGCTAGGGCTATGCTGCGTTGCCCTGGGATTTCTAACCGCTCGCCTGATCCTGCATGGAGGGGGTTGGCTATGACCCAGTTGCCCAAAGAGGGGGTTCTGCTGCGCATTTTTATTGGTGAGACCGACCGCCATCACGGACGGCCACTTTACGAGCAGATTGTACTGAAAGCGCGCGAACTTAACCTGGCTGGGGCTACCGTGCTGCGCGGCCTGATGGGCTTTGGGGCTTCTAGCCGCGTGCACACGGCCAAGCTGCTTCGCCTCTCAGAGGACCTACCAGTTGTCATAGAAATTGTAGATACCGAGGAAAATATCCAGAAAATCCTACCTTTTCTGGAGGAGGTCGTGCAAGAAGGCTTAATCACATTGGAGAAAGCCCATGTTATCCGGTATCGCCATCGCACGGAAGCTTAAACCAACGAGCCTGCTGCTTATCCTGTGCTGGGCCCCTGCGCTTTGGGCACAGGAGCCGGTCGATACCGCGGCTATACGGCTCATTCGTGAGGAAGGTCTAGAACGCAGCCAGGTCATGGAGACGGTTTTCTGGCTAACCGATGTGTATGGCCCACGCCTGACCGGATCGCCCCAGCTCGACAGCGCTACGGCCTGGGCAATGCGCCGATTGGAAAGCTGGGGCTTAGCCAATGTGCACCGCGAACGCTGGGGCCCCTTTGGCCGCGGCTGGTCGCTTGAGCACGTTCGCATGGAAGTAACGGCACCGGTACGTTTTCCTGTGCTGGCCTATCCCAAAGCGTGGTCGCCCAGCATCGACGGCCCAGTTACGGCCGAGGTGGTGCGCTTTGATGTCGAAGACACAACCGCTTTTGCAACTTACCAAGGTAAGCTCCAGGGCAAAATTGTGCTCTTGGAACCGCCTCGTGCGCTTAAAGAACCTTTTGAGCCGCTGGCGCGGCGCCGCGACGCCGAAGACTTGCTGTCTCTAGCCAATGCGCCAGCATCAGGAAGCAGCACGCCGCGCTACAGCACTGAGGTGCTCCGCCAGAGAGCGCTTGCGCAGCGTCGACTGGAGTTTCTTTACCAAGAGCGCCCATTGGCCATTTTAGACCGAGGCTATCGTGGCGACTACGGCACGGTCTTCGTAGATGGAGCGGATGTGCCTACCCCAACCGCCGCGTTCTGGGATGTACGATTTGGCCCCTGGGCAACCAACGCACAGGTGATCCCTCAATTCATCGTAGCTGCGGAGCACTACAACCGCATTTACCGGCTGCTTGAACGAGGCTTTCGCGTGGAAATGACAGTCGATCTCAAAGTTGCCTTTCACGAAGAAGACCCGTATGCGTACAACCTGATTGCTGAGCTGCCTGGTGCCGATCCTGAAATAGGCGATGAACTGGTCATGCTGGGTGCCCACTTCGACTCGTGGCATGCAGGCACAGGAGCTACGGACAATGCGGCTGGCTCGGCCGTCATGATGGAGGCCATGCGTATTCTCAAGACCGTCTACGATCGGCTTGGGCGCAAGCCGCGTCGAACCATCCGACTGGCGCTTTGGACAGGCGAAGAGCAAGGCTTACTGGGCTCGCGGGCCTACGTCAACCAGCACTTTGCCGAGCTAGGCTCCTGGGGACAGCCCCCAAGACGTCTTAAACCCGCCCACGAAAAGTTTTCTGTCTATTTTAACCTGGACAACGGCGCCGGTAAGATCCGGGGCATTTACACGCAAGGTAACGAAGCCGTTGTACCCATTTTTCGCGCTTGGCTGGCACCTTTTCACGACCTCGGCGCGGCTACCGTCTCGCTCCGCAATACGGGAGGGACCGACCACTTGTCGTTCGATGCTGCTGGACTGCCAGGCTTTCAGTTCATTCAAGACCACTTGGCCTACGGCACGCGTACACATCACTCGAACATGGACGTCTTCGACCATCTGATCGAAGACGACCTCAAACAAGCAGCTACCATCATCGCTGCCTTCGCCTACCATGCGGCTGAACGCGACGCCCGCCTGCCCCGCAAACCCTTACCGCAGCCTGAAAATACACCCTAACGCTTAGACCTGTTCAAGCGCTGCGTTTCGTGCTGGCTCAGCGGCAGGCTGCATGGGGTAGACGTAAAGCGTCTGCGTCGGATAGGCAAACTCGATCCCTTCCTGTGCAAAACGCGAAACCAAGGCCAAGTTAATCGCCTGCTGAATGTTCATGTAAACCGTATAGTCTGGGCTCAGCACCCAGTAGACCGCTTCAAAGTTGAGCGAGGACGGACCAAATTCTTTGAAATGCGCCCGATCAAACCGCACCAGTTCCTGCGACTCAATCGCCTCTTGGATCATCTGCGGAATTTTTTCGAGTTTTTCTTTCGGGGTCTGATATACGACACCGATGGTAAAGGCAACGCGCCGCTCTTGCATGCGCTTAAAATTACGCACACGGCTTTTGAGCAGGTCGCTGTTGGAAAAGATAAGCTGCTCACCGGTCAAACTACGGATACGTGTCGATTTTAGGCCGATATATTCAACCGTGCCCAAGTAGTTATCCACAATGATGAAATCCCCCACAACAAACGGCTTGTCGAGCACGATTGAGAGCGAAGCAAACAGATCCCCCAAGATGTTTTGCACCGCCAAGCCAATGGCCACGCCAGCAATGCCCACGCTGGCAATCAGCGCCGTGATATCGACACCGAAGTTATCAAGCGCCACCAAAAGCACGAGCGTCCAGAGCGCCAGTCGCCCAATAAATCCTAGGGCCTGCATCGAGGTAACGGCCGCGGGGTCTTGATCCAATTTTTGCTGACGATAGCGCTCAACATACAAGGTGATCAGACCACTTCCCCAGCGTACGATCTGCAAAAGCAGCAGCACAAAGGCAATGCGGCCTCCCCAGCGAATCACTACGCTGGGCAGTTGCACGATGGCTGCAGCAGCATAGAAAGCCAAACCCACCAGAAAATAAGCCCGCGTCCGGTGCAATACGTTCGCTACGATGTCATCCAGATGGGTCCGGGTGCGCTGGGCCAGCGCCGTAAGTCGATTGGCCAGAACCCATCGCAGGCCGATAAACAAAC
This sequence comes from Rhodothermus bifroesti, assembly GCF_017908595.1. Taxonomy (NCBI): domain Bacteria; kingdom Pseudomonadati; phylum Rhodothermota; class Rhodothermia; order Rhodothermales; family Rhodothermaceae; genus Rhodothermus; species Rhodothermus bifroesti. The sequence continues at coordinate 146,096 of NZ_JAGKTL010000002.1, read as the reverse complement.
CAGATAGCGCAGCCCAAACCCCTAAGGCTTTAAGCCAGTCTACCAAAAGCGCGCCCGCAACTACGATTGGTTCCCCTTGATAGAAAAACTGCAACAGCATGTGCATGATGCTTTCAGTTTTGGTTCAATGAGACCTTTGGCTTTAAAATAGGGCTAGCTTCCAGAAGGGCAAGTAAAAAAGCCGGAAGTTTCTGGCTTTTTTGGGCCTGATAAAATTTATCAGGCCCTTTGTGAACGCGGAACAGCCCGCAGGCATGACGGTTGCATCGCTCTGCTTTTTAAGCAGCATGAAAGACCGGCATTATGGAACCTGTCAGTGAATTTCAACCTGAGCGGCGCGTTGGCCCAACCGTTTCCAAGGAAAAATGGGTCAGCCACGCGAAAAACAAGCTGGCCCGGGGATACGTGTTGATTGTAGGCACCACCCGTCGTAATGCCAACTTCTACCTTCGTGGTAAGGGCTACGAAATGTGCCCCTACGATATTGCTTGCCTGATGATCAAGCAGGGGTTGGTCGTGCAGACGGGTACGCATCATCTGGGGGTCATTTATGAGCTAGCCCCTGAGGTTAAAGCGGAGCTACAACAGGGACAGCGGCAGCGGCCGCACGTAGTGGAGGAACCAGATGAAACGGACGAACTGGGCGCGATCCTGGAAGCTCCTGAAGATGTGGCCGCTGAAGTAGACGAAGAAATCGAGGAAGAACTTGAAGAAGAGGCAGAAGACTTAGAAGAGGCGTTGGACGAAGATCTGGACGAGGAGAACTTCGAAGACGATTTTGAAGACGACGAAGAGAAAGATTAGCCTTTGGGATTTGATGAGGGGCGATGCACAAGCGACAGTTTTCCTGTCGCTTTTTTGTTAGAAAGCCCCAGCCAACTGGCGCAGGCGGATTTCTGCCGCCTTGGCTTCATAGCGAGCGCTCACCAGACGCTCTTCGGCCTGAAGCAGGGCCTGTTGCACTTCACGTAGCTCTACCGAAGTAATGGTGCCCAAGCGGAACTGCTCTAAAGCTACCTCGACATTCAGTCGGGCTGCTTCTAAGTTTTCTTGTTCTAGCTGGACCAACGCTAGATAGTGTCGGTAGGCTGCATATTGCTGCGTTAGTGCTGTTTGAAGCGCCTGCGTCGTTTCCTGCATTTGAAGCTGCGCAGCTTGATAGCTTAGGCGTGCGTTTTCGATCTGGCGCTTTCGGTTAAACCCGTCAAACAGGTTAAACGTGAGACTGAAGCCGTAGTTAAAGTTATGGGTCCGGCTTTGCTGCATGAAGCCACTTTCCGAGTTTAGGTTCGTGTAGCCGTAGCCCGCGACCAGATCCACCTGGGGCCAACGCTGCGCTGCCAACTCGCGCTGCGTATGCGCAGCCACGGTTAAAGCGGCCTGCGCACGCTGCAGCGAGGGATTTTGGCGACGCACTGCTTCTTGCAGGGCTTCAAGCGTAAGCGTTTCGTCTACCACAATGGTGTCGATGGTCCGAAAGGGCGTTTCTGGGTCTCGCCCCAGCATTTCATTAAATGCAGCCCGTTGCTGCGCAAGCAGCACCTCATGGCGCAAAAGCGCCGCACGATCGGCATTGAGGTCAACTTGGGCGCGACTGACCTCCAGGCGGGAGGCAGCGCCTAGGCTGTAGCGCATTTCAGCAATACGCAGGCGTTCTTCCGAAATAGCCACGGTAGCTTCTAGCACGGCCCGCTGCTGCTCGAGGCGCACCAAGTTGTAGTAAGCCACTGCTACATCGGCCAGTAGGGTGGCCTGCGTTTCTTTCGCTGCCGAAGCGACCTGTTCAGATGTTGCCAGCAAGCGCTCATAGCGGGCCCACTGGCCCAAGCCGTCAAATACCGTCCACCGAAACTGCACGCCACTGTTAAGCTGGCGCGTTTGCGCACCTTTCCGAATGACCGGCTCTGGATTGGTCAAAAACTGCTGCCGCGTATTAGCCACGCTTCCGTTCCAGCCCATGCTCAAGGAAAGCTGCGGCAACAGACCTGCTGCACCAGGGGCCGCATTATTTTCGGCCTGCTCGGCAACTAACCAAACGCGTTGCAATGCAGGGTTAGCTTGTCTGGCTATCGAAAGCGCCTCATCAAGGGTCAAAAGCGGCTGTGCTTTAGCCAAGCTCAAGCTTCCCCAGACAGCTACCCAAGCCGCAGCGACAGTCCGCCAACGCATGCTGTTGTTCATACGGAGGTGGTTTCCAGCACCGGTTGTTCGACTTTATGTACGGCAGCGACCTTCCGACGCGTTAGATACGTGTACATCGCCGGTACCACGTACAAGGTCAGCAAGGTGCCGATCAGCAGGCCACCGATAATGGCGATCCCCATCGGAATGCGACTCTCAGAGCCGGCACCGAGGGCTAAAGCAATGGGCAAAATGCCCAGAATGGTCGAGAGGCTGGTCATCAGCACAGGCCGGAACCGGGCAGCAGCCCCTTCGATGATCGCTTCAAAGATGCTTAAGCCTGCTGCTTTACGCTGATTTGCAAATTCTACAATGAGAATACCATTTTTGGTTACTAAACCGATAAGCATGATCATTCCGATTTCGCTGAAGATATTCAGCGTCTGCTGGAAATACCACAGGGCCAGTAGCGCCCCTGCCAACGCTAGTGGCACCGTAAGCATAATGATCAGTGGGTCACGAAAACTTTCGAACTGAGCAGCCAAGATCAAATACACCAGTACAAGCGCAAACAGAAACACAAACAGGAGGCTCTGACTACTTTCGGCAAAATCTCGTGAGGGGCCGCTCAGCGTTGTGGAAAACGTTTCGTCCAGCACCCGCTCGGCAATTGCATCCATGGCCTCAATGCCGTCACCAATGGTTTTGCCCGGAGCAAGGCCTGCCGATATGGTGGCCGACACGTAACGGTCGAACCGATAGCGCTGCGGCGGTGTGCTTTCCTCGCGAAGTTCTACCAGATTATCCAGAGGAATCAGCTCGCCACGGGTATTGCGTACGTAGAGTGTGCGCAGATCTAAAGGTTCGTTACGGTTTGCACGTTGCACCTGAGCAATCACCTGATACTGCTTACCATCCATAATGTAATAGCCGATGCGCTGCTCGCTAAGCGCAAGCTGGATCGTCTGCGCAATATCTACAGCCGACACGCCAGCCTGCCGCGCACGGTCCCGGTCGATACGCAGGCGCAACTCAGGTTTGTTAAACTTCAGGTTGACGTCTACAAAGGTAAAGGTTGGGTCTTTTTCAGCCTCGGCCAGAAAGCGTGGCAACACTTCTTGGAGTTTTTCCAAGTTAGGGGCTTGCAATACGTACTGCACCGGTAACCCCCCGCGACGATCTCCAATAGACTGCGGTTGGGCTACAAAGGTACGAGCGCCTGGAAAGTCGCGCACCCTTCGGGTCAAATAGTTGGCAATCTCTTGCTGGGTCCGCTCCCGCTGGTCTGGATCTTTCAAGATTAGCCGAACAAACCCTGAATTGACCGCCGAGGCAGCCCCAAACCCTGGTGAAGTAACCGAAATGATGGCTTCGTGCTCAGGCACCTCTTCTTGGACCATGCGCACGAGCTGATCGATGTACTGCTCCATGTAGGCAAAGGTAGCCCCTTCCGGTCCCGTGGCTGAAATCACGATGCTGCTTCGGTCTTCGGTAGGGACCAGCTCTTCTGGAAGGGCCTTAAAGAACACAAAGATCAACGCCGCTGCAGTCGCCAGTACCGGAAAGGCTAGCCACCGTCGCCGCAAAAAAGCCTCTAGTGAACGTCGATACCCCTGGGCCAGACGTTGGAAAAACGGTTCAGTTTTGTAATAAAACCAAGAGTGGCCTGAATGGCCCTGCAGCAAACGTGTAGCCAGCATTGGCGTAAGCGTCAGGGCCACAAACGAAGAGATTACCACGGCGCCAGCCAGCGTCATGCCAAACTCCCGAAACAACCGGCCGGTAAGTCCTCCTAGAAACAGTAGCGGCATAAACACCGCCACCAAAGCCAGCGTCGTGGCAATAACCGCAAAAAAGATTTCACGTGTACCCACAATTCCCGCTTCAACAGGTGGACGACCTTGCTCTAGCTTTGCATAGATGTTTTCAAGCACGACAATAGCATCGTCGACGACCAATCCGATGGCCAAGACAATCCCCAGCAGCGTCAGTACGTTGATGGAAAAGCCCAAAACGTACATGATAAAAAACGCCCCAATCAGGGACACTGGAATGACCAGCACCGGAATGATCGTTGTGCGCCAGTCGCGCAAGAACAAAAAGATGATCAGCACAACCAAGACGATCGCTAGGTAGATCGTCTGCTGCACCTCACGGATAGACTCTCGAATGTATTGGGTAATGTCAAAGCCAATGCCCAGCTCGAGGTCAGCTGGCAGTTCTTTTTTGATTTGTTCCAAGCGACGATAAAATTCGTCGGCAATAGCAATGTAGTTCGCTCCAGGCTGAGGTCGCAGTACCACCCCCACCATGGGGATGCCGTCGCGCTTAAGCACAGTTCGGTCGTTCTCTGGCCCCAGCTCGGCATATCCGACGTCGCGTAGCCGTACCAGCTGGCCTCCCTCTGCTTTAAGGATCAGGTTATTAAAATCCTCTGGCGTCTCAAGCCGACTCAGCGTACGGATGGAAAGTTCAACAGCACCACCTTCGATGCGCCCAGAAGGCAGCTCCACGTTTTCCCTTTGCAGCGCATCCCGCACGTCCATAGGCGAGAGCCGGTAGGCCGCCAACTTATGCGGATCGAGCCAAATCCGCATAGCATAGCGCCTGGCTCCCCAGACATCAACTGAACTTACGCCTGGGATGGTCTGCAGTCGCTCTTTAAACAGCTCTTCAGCCAGGCGCGTTAGCTCCAGCAAGTTGCGCCGGTCGCTTTTGATGTTGAGGAAAACGATCGGCTGGGCATCGGCATCCGCTTTGGAGACAATAGGCGGCTCCACATCAGGGGGCAAATTAGACATGGCCCGCGAAACCCGGTCACGCACATCGTTGGCCGCCTGCTCAAGATCCACATCCAACTCAAATTCTACGGTAATCGTCGAGCGTCCATCGCGGCTGACCGACGTGATCGAACGCACCCCCGCAATCCCGTTGATTGACTCTTCTAGGGGCTCCGTAATTTGGGATTCAATGACCTCGGCGTTTGCGCCTCGGTAGTTGGTCGACACCGTAATAATCGGAGGATCAACCGCCGGATATTCACGCACGCCCAGATAGGTAAAGCTGACCAGGCCGAACAGCACAATGACCAGCGAAAGCACGATGGCCAGCACAGGGCGTCGAATGCTTACAGAATATAGGCTCATGGCAACGTAAGGTTTAAGGCTGGACCACCTCGACCTCGACCGGCATGCCGGGTTGCAATAGCTGCATACCCGTAATCATCACGGTATCTTGCGGCTGCAATCCTTCAAGCACCTGCACGCTGTCTTCTAAGCGCAGGCCCAGGGTGATATAACGTACAGCAACTTGACCGTCTTCGTAGACAAACACTTTACTTTGACCCATCTCCGGAATGACCGCGATCGCAGGTACGAGCAATGCTTGGTCAATCTCTTGAAAGATCAGTTCAATACGCGCAAAAGCGCCCGGAACCAAAAGCCGCTCGCTATTTTGGCTGATGGCCCGAACGCGCAGCATGCGCGTGCTCTCGTCGATACGCGGTTCAACGGCATAAATGCGTCCCTCAAAGGTTCGCGTTTGGCCTTCAACAGTAAACCGAATGCGCTGCCCGACCTGCACGCGATGGGCATAACGCTCTGGAACAGCAAACTCGATTTTCACTGAGTCGAGTGCCTGCAACAGGGCAATCGGTGTATTGGGGGTTACATAGCTGCCTACGCTGATCGAACGTAGCCCGATCACCCCGCTAAACGGGGCACGCACCTCTGTTTTGGCAAGCTGTGCCCGAATCAAGTCCGCTTGGGCTTGGAGCACGCGCGCCTCACTCCGCGTAGCGTCGACGGTCTCCTGACTTACGCCGCCCCGCTCAAGCAATTGCTCTTGGCGCTGGAGCTGTTCTTGCACCAATTGCACCCGAGCTTCCACCTGCCGCAGCTGCGCCTGCAGCTCGTCGTCGTTAAGCCGCACCAGCAGTGCTCCCTGCTGCACTGGCCGCCCCTCTTCAAAAAACAATGCCTCCACAATACCAGATATCTCACTATGCAGCTCAACCGCTTCGCCAGCCCGCACCGTACCCGTTACTGTCAGCCGATCTGCCACCCGCGCTGGTTGTAGCACAACCGCCTGTACCCGCAATCGCTGCGTTGCAGGCGTTGCCGTGACTTCTGCATTTTTAGGCCAGCGGGCATACACCAAACCTGCAACGACGCCTAAGCCAATCAGCCCCCAGAGCGCCTTACGTACCATATTTATGCCTTTGCCGATTTTAACCACGAAGGTTATACCCCGCCACTTTGCCTTCGGATACCAGAGCCTTCACGAACCGCACCATGCTGTTACAAACAGCACCTCAGAGGGTATCACGCTACAGCGTTTAGGATCCGAAACCTCTGGCACGTGCCTTCGTTGCTGCAGCGACGTAACGTTTCGTACATCTCCAATAGGGTTCTATGAGAGTTTGGGGCTGTTGGCTACTTGCTCTTGTATGGCTACCGCTAAACCCGGCGGTTGCCCAAAGCCAAATGGCCGATACGCTACGGGCTCAGCAACTGCTGGTGCGCAGCCTAACGTATTTGCAAGTGGATCGACCAGATCAGGCCATTCCCTTGTTGGAAGAAGCGCTCTCATTGCTTCCGGGTGAGCCAGCGCTTTTAATCACCCTGGCCCACGCATATCAGCAGCAAAACAACCTCGAAACAGCTTTTTTTTATGCTGAACAAGCCTGTCGCCGTGCTTCCGAGGAGGTGAGCTACTGCCATGAAGCCCTTGATCTCCTGCAAGCTAACCAGCGGCTTGGCGAAGCCCGTGCTCTGGTAGCCTATATCTTACAGCGCCATCCTAACGACCCGCGTGCACTGGCCTTTCGGGCCGAGGAAGCACGCAAAGCCCAAGACTTTGCTACAGCCCGCTATCTGTACGAACACCTGCTGGCACAATACGGCCCCGATACTGCCTGGTATCGTGCCCTTTGGCCGTTGCAGTTGGCTGCAGGAGATACGCAAGCTGCCCTAACCTCGCTTGAAGCTCTGGTACAGCTCGCTCCAAACGATCCAGCGCTGTGGCGCACGATAGGTACCCTTTACCTCGCCCGCCGTCAGGTACCCCAAGCCCGATCAGCGCTGCAATATGCCCTACGCCTTGATCCTCGTGACACCGTTGCAGCTCGGCTGTTAAGCCGTTTGGCGGAAGCTCCTACCACACCCAGCGCTTTGCTGGCCCGCATTCGCCAGCTTCTCCATACACCAACCGACAGCTTGACGCTTCAAGAAGCTCAGCAGCTCCTCGATCAGCTTTTAGCACAAGACTCTAGCCAGGTTGAGGCGCTGCGTCTGCAGGCCACCTTGCTCCAACAACGCCAGCCCGAGCGTGCTGCTGCCTTGCTGGAACGCAGCTTGCATCTAGATCCCCGCGACTTAAAGGCTTGGACGGACGCTGCGCGCCTTTGGCTCCTGGCGGGCTATCCTCACCGAAGCGCCCGCATAGCCGAAGAAGGGCTGTTTCTCTTTCCCGGTCAATTACCGCTGCTTCGTCTAGCAGCGTACGCGCAGCTGCAAACGGGCAACCTTCGGGCTGCGTTAACCCATCTTGAAACGCTGCTAGCTTTGCAGGAGGAATACCTAGAGCTGTCTCCTGAAGAAGTGGCCGAATGGGAAGCCTTTGCGGGACGGCTGTGGGCCCAGCTCGAGGCCCCTGAAAAAGCACGTCAAGCCTGTGCTCAAGCGCTCGGTCGCGCAGGCACCACACCGGCTGTAGCTACCCACTGTGCTGTGGTCCAGTTTCTGGTAGGCCAACAGCCCGAAGCAGCCCTTCGTCAGGCGCGACAGGCTGCCCGAGAAAGCAAGGAATCTTGGATGCTAGAAACGTTGGCCTGGCTTGAGCTGCAAGCTGGCCGTCCCGAAGCCGCCCAGGATGTCTTGCAGCCGCTGTTGTCTGCCAAGCGTGCTTCACCGTTGGCCTACGCCTACTACGGTGAAGCGCTAGCGCGCCTGGGTTTGCTCGACGCAGCACGGCAAGCCTGGCAGGAAGCCCTCCAGCGCGACCCCGAAAATGCCCACCTGCGCCAGCTTCTGTCCACTTACCGCAGTCCCTGAAGTGCCTATGCGTATCCAAGGACTGATCGTCTGCCTGCTCCTTTTGGCTGGCTGCAGCCGTGGCCCCCGAATTGTCGAAGCCCCTGAGCTGCCCGCCCGCTTTCCCTATCACACCGCTGAACAAATCCGAGCCCATCTTCGGCTGCCCCTCGACACCCTGCTAAGTTTTACTGCAAAAGCCAACGTGCAACTTCGCTCTCCAGCAGGGATCGACAACCTTTCGGCCACCGTAACTGCACGCCGCAGCGATTCGATCCTGGTACGCCTTCATGCAGGTTGGGGTATTGAAGCGGCCCGACTTTTGATCACACCCGACAGCGTTTTCTTGCACGACCGCATTCACCGGCGTTTGTACACAGCAGCGCGGCACGACCCCATACGCTATTGGCTACCCATAATGACCCATCAGGACCCATTCCTAAGCCTACTTGGAGCTTTTTACCCCCCTGCAGGTTTTTGGCAAGTTATGGCAGATTCTACCTCCTATGTGCTTCAGGACACAGCTGGCAGCTATCGCTACAGGATTGACCCAACCCGATGGTGCGTAGTGCGCTACGAACACTACGATGCTGCAGGCCAGGTGATTGAAGCTTTTCACTTTGATGCCTTTGACCGCTTTGGAAACGTGTTTCTCCCGCGGCGTTTACGGATGGCGCAGCCGCTACAAGGCTTCGAGGTCCGGCTATACTATCGTGAACTGACGCTCAATCCACCCTCGTTAGCATTCACTTGGAACCCTACAGGTACGCAGCGTCTGCCTTTGAATGCCTTAAGCGATCAGCCATGAAGCCACAGCTGCTCGGCCTGTTTTGTTGCTTGCTATTGGTTTTGGCCGCTTATGGCCAAAGCGAAAACGATCGCACAGCCATCGAGCGTCGCCTACGCGCCCTGCGAGAACAAATTCGCCAGGAAGAGGCACGTCTAAGCGAAACCGTCCAGACCGAACAGGCTACGCTGCAAACCCTGGAAAATCTAGAGCGCCAGATCGCCATCCGCCGTGAGCTGGTGCGCAGCTATCGGCAACGTATGGAGCAATTGGCCCAAACCATCGACTCGCTCCAGCAGGCAGCGCGATTGCTGAGCCAGGAGATCGAAACGCTTAAGGCGCAGTACCGGCGGCGGGCGTTGCATGCCTACAAATATGGCCGAATGCACGACTTGGCCTTGCTCTTGTCGGCTGAGTCCATCAACCAAATGCTGATTCGTGCCCGCTATCTGGGCCGTTTTGCCCGGCAACGCCGCGCCAAGCTCGAAGCCATCCAGCAGGCAACAGCCCAGCTTGAAGTCCGCCGCCAGGAACTGCTGGCTGCACGCCAAGAAACCGAACAACTTCTTCAGGAAGCTGAAGCCGAACGCCAGCGCCTAGCGCGCTTGGAGCAGGAGCGGCGACGTGTCATTCAAGCGCTTCGCACCCAGCGCGTATCGCTTGAGCAGTCACTCGCCCAAAAGCGGCAGGCAGCTCAGGAACTGGAGTCGCGTATTCAGGCTCTTTTGGCAGCGGAACGAGAACGACAGCGGGCTCGTGAAGCTGCCGATCCCCGCGCAGCTGTGGCCTTTGCCGAACTTTCCGGCTCATTTGAACAAAACCGCGGACGCTTACCCTGGCCAGCCGAAGGAGCCGTCATTGAACCGTTTGGCGATATTGTCAATCCAGTCTATGGCACGCGTACGCCTAACCCCGGCATCCTCATTGGCACAGCCCCACAAGCCGAAGTGCGGGCCGTCTTCGATGGCCGTGTCATCGCGGTAGACGCCATGCCGGAATATGGCACCTATATCCTCATCCAACACGGCGAATACCAAACGTTCTACAGCAACCTGTCGCTGGTCTACGTATCGATTGGCCAAGAAGTCCGGGCCGGACAGGTCATCGGCCGTGCTGGCACCGATGCCGAACCCAAACGTGCCGGCGTGTTTTTCTCCCTCTTTCGCGGCGGGGAAGTGCTCAACCCCACGCCCTGGCTACGGCCGCGCTAAAAGCCATGGGCATTTTCACATAAGCTTGCCGGAGCGCTGCAGCAAAAACGCCCGCTACCGGTTATTTTTTGGAAGTTCTCTTTGACCACGTAAACTCTGCACGCGCATATGGCCAACAATGCCCGCTACGACGTCGTGGTAATCGGTTCCGGCCCAGGGGGCTACGAAACCGCTATCCGGGCTGCTCAGCTCGGCTTTAAAACTGCCATTATCGAAAAAGACAAACTCGGTGGCGTCTGCTTAAACATTGGCTGCATTCCCACCAAAGCCCTGCTCAAAAGCGCTGAGATGGCCGCAGAGGCGCGTAACCTGCAAGCCTACGGCCTAAAACTCGAAGGCAAAGTCGAACCCGATTTTGCTAAAGTCATCGAGCGCAGCCGCGCCGTGGCCGATAAAATGAGCAAAGGCGTGGCTTTTCTGATGAAAAAAAACAAGATCGATGTGATCTTTGGCCGTGCTCGCCTGGTGGCTAAAGGCAAAATCGACGTGCAGCCATCGGTCAACATGGATGGGGAAAAAATTGGCGAAGCCCGCACGCTCGAAGCTGCGCACATCATCTTGGCTACAGGGGCACGGGCACGCCAGATTCCTGCACTGCCGATAGACGGCAAGAAAATTATCACCTATAAAGAAGCCCTGCTGCAAAAAGAACAGCCTAAGCGGCTTGTCATCGTAGGGGCCGGCGCCATCGGGGTCGAGTTTGCCTATTTTTATCACCACATGGGGACCGAGGTCACGCTAGTGGAGCTGATGGACCGGATCGTCCCGCTCGAAGATACTGAAGTATCGAAAGAGCTCGAACGCGCCTACCGCAAAATGGGCATCAAGGTGCTCACCAGCGCTCAAGTCGAATCGGTGGATACCAAAGGCAAAGAGCTCAAAATCCAGGTTAAAACAAAAAACGGCCAGGAGACCCTCAAAGCCGATCAGGTGCTTTCAGCAGTGGGCGTCGTAGGTAACATTGAGGACTTAGGCCTCGAAGACCTAGGCGTTGAGACCAAACCCGGTCGCATTGTCGTCGATGAGTTCTACCGGACTAACGTGGCAGGCATTTACGCTATTGGCGATGTCGCCGGACCACCATGGTTGGCGCACAAAGCAAGCCACGAGGGCATCTTGTGTGTAGAAAAAATTGCAGGTAAGGACGTGCGGCCACTCAACTACAATAACATTCCAGGCTGCACCTACTGTCAACCGCAGATCGCTTCGGTCGGCTACACAGAAGAAAAAGCCCGTGAAGCCGGCTACGACATTAAGGTGGGCAAATTCCCCTTCACTGCTTCAGGCAAGGCAACAGCCCTGGGCCATACTGAGGGTTTTGTTAAAGTGATTTTCGACGCTAAGTATGGCGAATTCCTCGGCTGCCACATTATTGGGCATGACGCGACCGAGCTGATTGCGGAAGCTGTCGCGGCCCGCACGCTGGAGACCACCTTCCATGAGATCATCGAATCGATACATCCCCACCCGACGCTCTCCGAAGCGATTATGGAAGCCGCCCGCGCGGCCATTGGCGAACCAATCAATATCTAAAAGACCTCGCAGCCCTGCTCAAACCCCGGTATTCAGATGCCGGGGTTTTTTTGTATTTTTTGAATCCATCATCCCCAAGCGCCTGATGCCATGAACCGATTTTATGGGATGCTTGCGGCAGGGTTGCTGTTCTTCGGATGCCGCCCCTCCCCAGAAGCGCCTCGGCCTTTTACGTTTCCTCCTGCCGGCTATGAAGTGCTTGACCTGAGCTATCCGTACGACGAGACGACGATTTACTGGCCTACGGCTGAAGGTTTTCAGCTTCGCATCGATCACCGTGGGTATACCGAGGCAGGTTACTACTATGAAGCGAACACGTTCTGCACAGCCGAACATGGGGGCACGCACCTCGACGCACCGGTGCACTTTGCAGAAGGAAAGTGGAGCACCGATGAAATCCCGCTCACCCAGCTTATGGGCGCAGCCGTGGTGATCGATGTATCTGAAAAAGCGCTGGCAAACCGCGACTATCAGATTCAGGTAGCCGACCTTGAAGCCTGGGAAGCTGAACACGGATCGATCCCGGAAGGCGCCATCGTGCTGCTCCGCACTGGCTATAGTCAGTTTTGGCCCGACCGCGTGCGCTACATGGGCACCGATGCCCGCGGGCCTGAAGCCGTAGCCCAACTGCATTTTCCTGGTCTGCATCCCGAAGCCGCCCGCTGGCTGCTTGCAAACCGCCGCCCCAAAGCGGTAGGCATCGATACGCCCAGCATTGATTATGGCCAATCTACCCTCTTTGAGACGCACCAGGTGCTTTTTGCTGAAAATGTACCTGCTTTCGAGAATGTAGCCGCCTTAGACCAGCTCCCTGCGCGCGGAGCCTTTGTCATTGCGCTACCCATGAAAATCCACCGTGGCAGCGGTGGCCCCTTACGCATCATCGCTCTGGTGCCTCGCCCAGAGACCCAATAGCATACCTGCTGAGTTGTGCGGGGCGCTCCCTGCACAGGCAGCTTAGAGGGCTACGTTTCCGACCGTGCCGCCGACGGCGTTGCCGTAGCACCATCACCACCGGCGGTCACATAACGGTCACCAGGAAATTGCTTGATATGCTTCTTGGATACGGGCTTACCCGTACCTTTAGCAACGGGCGAGGCTTCGTGGATGTAATAGTCGCGATTGGGCAGCGCATCAACGTAGCGCAAGGCCGCTCGTGCTGCCTGATGCATGCTCTTGTCGGCATTGCGACGTAGCAGGCCCAGCTGCTGCTGAATCCGAACTTCTAATAGATCGAACAGGTGTTCAAAAGCTGCCCGGTCGCGCTCAAAAGCAAGGCCCGAGGCACCTTTTCGAAGTTGCCGATCCATGTCGGAAAGCGCTGCGCTAAGCGCAAACAGATACATGGCATTGTCAGCCAAACGGGCTTGTTGGACTTGCCGGCTGACGATGGCTTCCCCTTCCCATTTACTGAGCAGCTTGAAATAGTGCGCATGTTGTTGTACCAAACGGGCAAGCCGATCAGCCCAGGGCCGTAAAGCAGGATGTACCCGGCGCATGGAGGGGGCTTTGGGCCGAAAGCCTAGAAACAGCTCTGCGGCCAACGGCAATGCCCGCCGCAATAGCCGCGGGTTGAATGCATTCCGCACAATACGCTGCAAATTCCCTATAGGCGACTGGTTGGCATCCCAACTGAGTGCCTGCTTTATGGCCAGCATCTGCTCTGCCAGTTGCTTACCTCCATAAGCGAAGATGAACGATTGCATGACTTCATTTGCCCCCTCAACGATGCGGTGGATGCGATGATCACGCCAGACGCGCTCCAACTCATTTTCGGTCATGTAGCCTTCGCCCCCCATGATTTGCATGGCCTCATCGATCACTTCCCAGCCCATCTGCGAACAAAACACCTTTGTGGCAGCAGTCTCGAGCATCACGTCCGTATCCTGCCGATCGAGCATGCCCGTGGTCAGATACAGCAGCGCACGCATCCCATAGGTTAAAGCCGCCATTTTTGCAATTTTCTGCTGGACAGATTCGAAGTCAGCAATCGGGCGGCCAAACTGATAGCGCGTCTGAGCCCACTTGATGCTTTGTTCCATAGCCCAAGTAGCCCCGCCCAGCACCCCAGCCGAAAGCGTGCATCGGCCGTAGTTTAGGCACGTTAACGCGACATTTAAGCCTTTGCCTTCTTTGTAGAGCAAGTTTTCACGGGGCACCCGAACATTCGTAAAGCGAATGCGTGCTTGCCAGGTCCCGCGAATGCCGGCTTTGCTTCGGTTTTTTTCAAAAACATCCACCCCTTCCATGTCGGGCGTAACGATCAGCGCTGTAATCCGATCCTCCTCTCGCCCTGTTTTGGGATCCCGCAGGCGCTGCTTGGCCATCACGGTGAGCACCCCCGCCATTGCCCCCGAAGTCGACCATTTCTTTTCACCGTTGAGTATGTAATACTGCCCGTCTTCGCTCAACGTGCAGCGCGTTTCTTGGCCTGCAGCATCCGAACCCACGCCAGGCTCTGAGAGGCAGAAGGCGGCCAGTTTTTCTCGGGCCACAAGCGGCAAGTATTTCCGCTTTTGCGCTTCAGTGCCAAACAGCATGATCGCTTTGCAGCCAATAGATTGATGGGCAGAAACCACCACAGCTGTTGAAGCACAATAGCGGCCAATCAACTCCAAAACGCGATTATAGCTGGTCACGCCCAGCCCAAGCCCCCCATATTCTTTGGGAATCGTTAGCCCCATAATGCCCATTTCGAAAAGCCGCTCCAGCACCCATTCGGGGATATACTGCTCTTGATCGATCAGGATGGCCGGGTGTTCGTGCTTGAGATAAGCTTCTAGGCGTTCAAGCAGCGCATCACAAGCTGCTTGCTCTTCAGGCGACGCTTCAGGGTAAGGCAGCACAAGCTCTTCGCGGAAACGACCCCAAAATAAGCTTTTCATAAAGCCCAATTCTTCGGGCTCCGGGCCCAGCATGGCTTCGATGTCCGCAATCATGCGACGATCCTGGGCCGAGATGCGCTGTAAACGATCTAGCAACGACATAGCATTTCCAGGTTTAATGCTTTACAGAAAGCGCTTCCGAATCATGAAGCAAAAAAGCGCCTTTTTTAAACGCGCTGTTGGGGCAACCTGAAGTCTGGCGGTAAAGTTCCAATTTCGCAGAATCCCCTGATTTTTTCCGGACTCTTGGCACGGCAAGCCCGACAGCTGGTGTATTTTTGGTTATCCACCAGCGCTGGCTTCGATGACGTTTACCGACCGTTTACGGGCTTTGCAGCGACGCAAGCAAACGGTGCTTTGCGTAGGCTTAGATCCTGATCCTGAGCGCTTGCCACAACCGCTCCAAGGTGAAGAAGTAGCCAAAGCTGTCCGTTTATTTCTTTCCGAAATCATCGAGACCACCCATGAGCTAGCCTGCGCCTACAAATTCAATCTGGCCTTCTTTGAAGCCTTAGGCTGGGAGGGCTGGCAGATCTTGGAGGCCATGCTGGAGCAAATGCCCCCCGATGTGCTGCTCATTGCCGACGGTAAACGAGGTGATATTGGCTCGTCGGCGCGTTTTTATGCCCGGGCGGTGTTTGAACAGTTGCCGTTTGACGCCTGCACTGTCTCTCCCTATATGGGTCGGGATGCCGTTGAACCGTTTCTGCAGTATGCCGATCGCGCTGCTTTTGTCCTAACGCGCACATCTAATCCCGGTGCACGCGACTTTCAGGAGCGTCGCTGCGATGGAGAGCCGTTGTACTTAACTATAGCGCGGGCCGTTGCCCAGTGGGACCGGGAGCTGCCTGGAACGGCCGGCTTGGTGGTAGGAGCCACCGATCCATATGCGCTAGCAGCCGTGCACTTGGCCTGCCCAGGCCTGCCCCTGCTTATTCCCGGCATTGGTGCACAGGGAGGCGACATTCCCGCTATTTTGCAGGTAGCGCGTCGTAGCCCCGTGCTCGTCAACAGTAGCCGCCAGATCCTTTACGCCTCGGCACAAGAGGACTTTGCTGCAGCTGCCGGCCGCGTAGCTGCCCAGCTCCGCCAGCAGCTGCTTCCAGCCTGCCCTGCCTAAAACCTAATCACACTGCAAGGTTACGCAGCAAACGCCCTGGTGTCTTTCCCAAAAAGTCCTTTGCTATGGCCCCTAGGACGCCGGAGGCTTTGCTGCACGATCTTTGGCAGCACGTGCTTTTCCAAACGGAAACGCTGCGCACTTGCGACGGCCAACCCATACGCATTGTGCATCCCGGCATCCCCAATGCAGAGGAAGGACCGGATTTTTTAAATGCGCAATTGTATTTAGGTGAAACCCGCTGGTATGGCAGTGTCGAAGTGCACGTGCGCTCGCGCGACTGGAATACCCATAGGCATCATCAAGATGCACGCTACAACAGCGTTATTTTACACGTGGTGCTGGAAGCCGATGCCTATACTGGCCGTCTGCAACGGGCCGATGGCACCCCCCTTCCAGAGCTCATCTTGACGCCTTATCTCGCTCAGCCCCTTCGGACACTGATTTATGCGTTCTACCGACGACCGGCACCAATGCTACCTTGCGCAGCCCACTGGGCGAGCGTGCCGGAGGCGCTGCGCACGCAATGGCTCCAAGTGCTGGGAATTGAACGCCTGACTGCTCGCGCGCATGCGATTCGGGATCGCCTACGCGAAGTATCTCCTGAGCAAGTGCTCTACGAGCGCCTATTGACGACACTGGGATACACTCCGAATGCTGAACCAATGCGCCTATTGGCCCAACGCTTACCCCTTGCCTGGCTATGCACCCTCCCTGCGCAGCAGGACGTTGAGGCTGCCCTGCTAGGCATGGCTGGGCTCTTACCGGCAACCCTTCCTCAGGAAGCCGAGGCCCGACGCTACGTGGGCGAATTATGGGAACGGTTTTGCGCTCTGCAAGCCAGGCTTCCAGCCGAACCCCTACCCGCTGCACTTTGGCAACGTGCTCGGCTGCGTCCCAGCAACCAACCTACACTACGCCTGGCTCAGGCCGCCGCCTGGTTAGGACCTGAAGGCTGGCTGCGCCATGAGCCCCTCCTCTACCTCAGACAGGCATTGCATAGCCCCCATCCACTAAAAACTTTACGGCACCTCCTACATGCTACGCCTTCACCCTTCTGGCAGCGCCACGTGCATTTCGAAGCCTCAACCCCTCCAACCCGTCACGCCCTAGGACGCGATCGCATCGATGGGCTACTGCAAAATGCTGTATTGCCGGTACTCTGCGCACTGATGGGCGCTTCTGAGCCGCTGCTTGGCCTGCTCCAGCAAATGCCTCCCGAAAATGACCGTGTCGTCCGGCGCTTTGCTGCACTGAACTACCAGCCGCCCAACGCTTTTTTCTCGCAAGCACTACACCAACTGTATCAGGATTGGTGCGCGCGCATTCGCTGCCTGCAATGCGCCATTGGCCGCTACGCCATTGGCGCCGAACGTGAAGACTTACCTACACCTTAAAAATGAGCTGGATTGGTCGATTACAAAAGGAGCACAAGGATTACATGTGGCGTTAGCGACATAAGGCATGCGTGCCCTCTGGCCAACACTTCAACCCTCAATGTCCAAGACCGAACGGCCTATTCCGGCGACGCGCTTCAGTCCGACGCCGAACTTGAACGTTCGCTTTCCGCCACTCCCACGTACTGCAGCCGAAGTCGCTCGGATGCTAAGCGAAGAAAGCGCTGACCCTAACCTCAAGCAGCTCATCGAGATTGTACACGCAGATCCCATTGTCACGCAGTTGGTCCTGCGCCGGATCAATTCGGCTTATTATGGCCTGCGGCGCCGCGTCAGTGAGATTCACAAGGCCATAGCCCTTTTGGGTTTTTTGGAAGTCAGCAACATCGTCCTTACCGCGGCCATGCTGCAGCTCCGCGAGTCGGTTTCAACCCGAGAGCAGGAGCATATTTTTGAGCAGCTCATGCAGCTCAGCATTGGCAGCGCCATCTATGCGCAACACTTGGCCCAGTGGCTAGGTCTTCCTTACATGCGCCGCGTGTTCACCATGGGGCTGCTCCACACGGCCGGGCGCCTGGTGCTGCTCTACAACCGTCCAGATGACTATGAAGCGCTTTGGTACACAAACGAAGATGGGGCAGTCCCTTCCGCCGAGGCCGAGCATAAAATTTTTGGCGTCAGCTATTTAGAACTCAATGAAAAAGCTGCACAAGAATGGCACCTACCGGAAGAGTTAGGCCAGATTTTGAGCGCTTTAGAGACGCCCCATACGCTTTCAACGCCTGAACTGCAACTTCAAGCCGCACTGGTTGCTACCGGTAGCGCTTTAGCCGAACAGTTGCATCTTTCAGGAAAAAGCGTTCCCGCACTTCCATCACAGGCAGCCCTGTTGTTACATCAGGGCCTGAGCGAGTCTGAACTGGTCAAGCGCATCTCGGATATCCGTCCACAAATAGAGCACTACATCCACATGCTCCTAAAGGGCAATGGAGAGAGTGCAGCTGCGTCGTAAAAACAAAGAATCTGCCTAATTACCAGGCGGATTCCTATGGATTGCCTTGGGTTAAACTTTCGAGTTGTTGTTGCACCAGTTTGCGCAAAAGGTAAAGGGGCGAATTAGCCTGGACGTTTTGCAGGCGCGCATACTGGGGAGGTACAACCGCAAAGAAATAGCGCGGCCCCACAGAAACGGCTGATATCCGCTGAGCCGTCCCTACGTGCTGCGCCACAGACCATGCCACTTTAGCATACTGGTCTTCGAGCGCCGTAAGGTTTGCCAAGATAGCGTTCAGCGTGCGTTGTGCACGTCGGTAATCCTTTGGGTGAGCCTTTACAGCTTGTGCCCACTGTCCAAAGGTAACCAGAGCCTTTTGGTGCGCCTGTAAAATCGCTTCGTATTGCGCCTGGTAAGAGGAAAGTTCGGGGTAGCGATCCAAAAGCAATCGCAGCGCTTCTGCTTCGGCCAGTGCTTCCTGCAGTGCGGCAGCGGCCTGTTCATTAAGCGCCTCGATCTGCTGTAACGTTAGAGATACGCCTTCTGGATAACCATAAAAACGACACCCAGCGAGCATCAGTCCCAAAACCAAACCGGCCCCGTACAATTGTCGCAAATGCGGCATAGTATTCCCTAGAGATCTATCGATGGTTTTAAAAAATCCGCATTTTCTATGGCAAAAAGAAGCAATGCGTGCGCTTTTCAGGGCTTTTTTGCACAGCGTTTAGATAATGGTACCGTCAGGAATATGTGCATTTTTGGGGAGCACCACGATCCCGTCGCGGATGTAAAAATTCGGTCCCTCGCCCTCCTGCACCTGATCCCGGTTTTTGATCACGCAGCGCCGACCAATGCTGACGTTTTTATCGATGATAGCCCCTTCTACGTAGGACTCCTCACCAATCCCAGGATTTTCAGGCCCTTCTACCGGATCGCGCACCTCGGGGTCATGCCAAGGATAGTAATCAGCCCCCATCATCACGACATTTTTCACCGTAGCATTTTCGCGAATAACTGAGCGGATGCCAATCACCGAGTTGACGATCTGGCTATTGACGATCACGCTACCTTCGGCAATAATCGAATCTTGTACAAATGAGCTTTGCACCTTAGCCGGAGGTAGCATATGCGCATTGGTGTAGAGCGGCATTTGCGGATTGTACATATCGAAAGGAGGGTGCCGCTGCGCTAGCATCAAATTGGCCTCGTAAAAGGAGCGGATCGTCCCAATGTCACTCCAGTAGCCCGTAAACGGATAGCTCACCACCCGAAAGCCACAGATCGCTTTTGGAATAATTTGCTTGCCAAAGTCGTGGTCCGTTGGGTTTTCTTCGAGCAGTTGGCGCAGAACTTCTTTGCTGAAGACGTAAATCCCCATAGAGGCTAGGTAAATGCGCCCCTGAGCCTCCATTTCGGGCGGCACAGGGCTTTCTTTACCTGCCAGCTCATGCAGGGGCGGTTTTTCATAGAACTCCGTAATGATTCCCTCTGCGTCGGTTTTAAGAATGCCAAAGGCAGGCGCTTCTTCAGCCCGCACCGGAATGGTAGCAATTGTCACGTCAGCTTGTTTGGCTCGGTGATAAGCCAGAAGCTGGCGGTAATCCATTAGATAGAGCTGGTCGCCCGAAAGGATGAGTACATAGTTGTGCCGAAAGACAGCAATATGCGCCATGCTGCGACGCACAGCGTCGGCTGTTCCCTGAAACCACTCACGCGACGAAGGGGTCTGCTCGGCCGCTAAGATTGAGACAAATCCGGACCGGAACCGGTCAAACCGATAGGTCTGGACGATATGCCGGTTGAGGCTAGCTGAATTAAACTGGGTCAGCACAAAAATGCGGTTGATACCCGAGTTGATACAGTTGGAAATGGGGATATCGATCAGCCGGTACTTGCCAGCCAGCGGTACTGCAGGCTTTGAGCGCATCAGTGTGAGCGGAAACAACCGACTGCCGACCCCGCCTCCTAAAACAACCGCAATGGTCTGTTCACTTAAGCGTAGCGTTTCTAAATCTAACGAAGCAGAAAACGCCTGTTGCATGGTTCTATTCATTTAGAGGTTACTGGAATGAGGCTTTGATACAAAGCAATATATTCCTGAGCCGATCGGTCCCATGACCAGTCTTGCTGCATGCCGTTACGCTGCAATTGCTGCCACAGCTTCGGCTGTCGATAGGTTAGCAGTGCCTGCTGCAGGGCCTGTAGCATCGCTTTGGGCGTAAAGGATTCAAATCGGAACCCCGTACCGGTCTGGGTATGTGGATTCCAAGGCATCACGGTATCGCGCAGCCCACCTACAGCATGCACTACGGGTACAGTCCCATAGGTCATCGCATACAGCTGGTTGAGCCCGCAAGGCTCTACCCGAGAAGGCATCAGCAGTATATCGGCCGCTGCATAGAGCTGGTGGGCCAGGGTATTGTTAAATTCAAAACGCAGCACCAGCCGATGGACTGCGTCGAAGTTTTCCAAGCGCTGCTTTAAGGTTTCTAATGCGGCATGATATTCGGGCAAGCCCGTGCCCAATACAACGACAGAAACGTCTGGATGCCTTGGCAGAAAGCGTTCTAATCCACGCACAAGCAGGTCTATTCCTTTTTCTCGCATGAGACGCCCGATAAAAATCACCAGCGGCTGCGTAGGATCAAGGCCTAATGCCCGACACAGGGCTTGTTTGTTTTGTTGCTTACCTTCTAGCGTCTCTGCGGTATATGGAGCAAAGAGCAGTGGATCGGTAGCTGGATTCCAAACTTCCGGATCGATGCCATTTAAAATACCGCGCATTTTGAAGGCCACACGCTGAAACACCTCGCGCAGTCCAGCAGCCATATCGTCCCGCTCCTGCAGCTCTCGGGCATATCCAGGACTGACCGTCGTTACGGCATCGGCCCAAAGCATACCGGCTTTGAGTGCATTGAGTTGGCCATGATGTTGCAGATCCTCTGGTCGCGCAACAGGCACCCCGATTTCTTTCCATATCGACCAGTCATAGCGCCCCTGATGTTCTGCATTGTGTACTGTCAGCACTAGCGGTAACGTAGCCCAGTCCTGATAGGCAGGGTCCTCACGCAGCCAAACCGGAATCAAGGCTGCATGGTGGTCATGCAAATGCAGCAGATCAGGTTTAAGCACCTGGGCTTTGAGTATCGTCAATAATCCCTGTTGAAACACAAAAAACCGATCCCCCTGATCGGGGAAGTCTCGGCCGGTAGCAGGATCTTGGTAAATGCCTGGCCGCTCGAAGTGCACAGGCTCCTCCCACAGGTACACCGGGAATCCCAGCACATGGGCTGCCTGTTGCCAGAGGCGATAGTGCAACACCCGGCCACGGTACCGCAAGCGGCCCTCATGCACCAATGTTAAGCTTGCAGGATCGACATGCGCATCCCCAAAGCGGGGCATAAACACGGCTGAGTTCACCCCTCTCCGGTTTAAAAACTTTGGCAGTGCTCCCAGCACGTCGCCAAGCCCCCCAACTTTGGCAATAGGTGCACACTCAAAGGCTACATGGAGAATATCCATAAAGGCAACCACCAAAAGCACTTTTCTTAAAAATACATCATTCACCGTCAGAATCGCGCCAGAGAATACAAAAACTTTGTTACGTGCCCCTGAAACCCGACTTGGTGCCCTGGGTACATGCTGCAAAAGCGCCCAAGGCTTGCAGGCATGACCGAAGCCCCTCACCCATCCATTGCATTACTGCAAAAACGCTTGGCCCAGACGCGGCGGCGCTGGATCGCTGCGCAGCTAACCATGGCTTTATTGCGGCTTGCAGGGGCTTTAGGACTCCTCTGGGGAGTGGCTTTGCTGCTGGAAGTTCTATTTTGGCTGCCAGCTACGTGGCGTACTGTGCTGCTTTTGGGGCTTGTGCTGGGTTCGCTCGCGCTAATTGTGTGGCATCTTGGCCAGTGGCTGCGGGCCTTCTGGCGCCTGGATGAGGAGCATCTGGCGCGTCAGATCGGTCGTCAATTTCCTGAAATCGCCGACCGGCTGCTGACGCTCTTGCAACTCGAGCGTGGCCGCTGCAGCTCGGCAGCTGCAGCACTCGTTAAGCGCGCCCAGCAGGAACTCGCCACGCAGATTATGCCGGTACCGTTCGAGCAGCTAGCTGCGCTGCGCCCTTCACACCGACTCCTCGGTATCGGATTAGGACCGCTCATCCTTTTGGGCTTGGGTTTTCTGGTAGCACCTGGGGCATTCAAGGCCGCAGCCACCCGCCTTTTCTCTCCTGGGCGCACGTTTGAACGCCCCCTCCCCTTCATGTTAATCGTGACGCCCGGAGATACCACATTAGCCCGCGGTGATACGCTACGGATTACGGCCACCTTGCAAGGCACGCACTTTCCCAAGCAACTTACGCTGGCGCTGCGGTATGCGGGTGAGTTGCAGCCAGAAACCTTTACCCTGATCCCCGACAGCCTCGGCCGTGCGCAGTTTACCCTCCCCAACTTACAACGACCGCTTCACTATCGCCTCGAAGCCTTACCTGCAGCTACTCCCTGGCATACAGTGACGCTTCAGGAGCGCCCTATAGCCCGAGGCTTGCAGCTTACGTTGCATTATCCGGCCTATACCGGTCTGCCTGCGCAAACGCTGCCCCTCGACGTAGGTCATGTCACAGCACTGCCCGGCACGCAGGTATACCTTCAATTCCTCACGGCCGGTGCCCCCGTAGCCCAAGCGGCCCTCCGCTTCGATAATGGCGCTATAGTGCCGCTAAGGCTCCAGGACAGTCTTGCCCAAGGTAGCTTTGTCCTGCTTCAGGAAGGTACTTACTGGATTGAGCTGCAAACGGCCGATGGGCTAACCAACGTAGACCCCATTCGCTACCAACTTAAACTCTTACCCGACGAAGCTCCAATCATCACCCTCCTTCGGCCCGAGGCAGCCTATACCCTGGATGATGCCCTTGAGGCACCTTTGCTGGTGCGCGTGCATGACGACTTTGGGTTTACAGGGCTTCGGCTTTACTGGCGCTTAGCTCAAAGCAGCTTTCGGCCCGTAGAAGCTGAGTTCAGCTACCGCACTTTGCCACTGACGATCCCTAGGCCGCTCGACCAGGAAATCGAATATCGCTGGGAGCTGCGCGCCGACGGCCTGGAGCTGGTACCGGGCGACGTACTCGAATACTACCTCGAAGTGTGGGACAATGATCGCGTTTCAGGCCCTAAAGCTACCCGCACTCCCATACAACAGTTGCGTTTGCCCTCACTGGCTGAGCGCTATGAAGCCTTGGATGCCGCGCAAGACAATATCGCCCAGGGTTTAGAATCACTGCGCGAGCAAGCCGAGCAGCTGCAAAGCACGTTTCAGGAACTCCAAGAAACCATCCGGCGCACCCAACAGGCTGGATGGAACGAGCAACAACAGGCCGAGCAGCTCCGCCAGCAACAGGAAGCCTTAGAGGAGCAGGTCGATGCCTTGGCCAAGCAGCTCGAACATCTCGCCCGTGAGATGCAAGTCAACCAGCTCGTTAGTGAAGAGACGCTCGAGCGGTACCAAGAGCTGCAGCGCGTTGTGGAAGAAATCCGTTCACCTGAACTGCGCCAAGCCCTTGAGCAGCTTCAAGAAGCCCTACGCGCCCTAGACCTTCCACGCATGCTGGAAAACCTGGAGCACGTCCGCTTCAACGAAGCCCAGTTCCGGGAGCGAATCGAGCGTGCCTTGGAACTTTTTAAACGGCTACGCACGCAGCAGCAGCTTGAAGAAGCTGCTCGCCTTGCTGAAGCATTGGCCCGTACCGAAGAACGCCTGGCTGAACAGACACAGCAACTTCAGCAACAGACCGCTGCCCAGGATACAGCCACAATGCCCACTCCCGAAGCGCTTGCGCGTCAGCAAGAAGCAGCCAGCCAAGAAGCGCAGCAGCTTGAACAACTCCTCGAAGAAACGCGCCGTCAGATGGAAACCCTGCGAGGCACCCCCCGCCAAGCAATGGACTCATTGCAACAAAGCCTGCGCAGGCTTTCCTTGCCTGAGCGCATGCAGCAAAACGCGCAGCAGCTTCGCCAAGGAGACTTTTCTGGAGCGCAGCAGGAGCAGCAGCAAATGCAGCAGCAACTGGAAGGACTAGCTGCCCGCCTGAGCCAGCTGCGGCAACACATGGAAGGGGGGCAACTTCAGCTTAACGTTGCTGGTCTGCGCCAGGCCCTTCGGCACGTACTCCTGCTTTCAGAAGCTCAAGAAACGCTACGCAACGAGCTCCAAGCCCTGCGCACAGACCGTCCCCCAGCAACGCTAGCGCGCCGCCAGGAAGGACTCATCCAAGGTACCCGAACAGTTACCGACTCCCTTCGGCAACTGGCGCGCCGTATTCCTCAAATGGAGCGTGCCGTGCAGCAAACCGCCAGCGAAGCCCTTCGGGCCATGGAGGCTTCTGTATCGGGCATGGCCGAAGGTACAGCGCGCCTGGCCAGTAGCAACCAAACCCTGGCAATGATGCACCTAAATGAACTGGCGCGTATGCTGGCAGACTTACTTGAGCAGTTGCAGCGACAAAGCGCTGGCGGCATGTCGCTCGCGCAGATGATTCAGCAGCTTCAGCAAATGGCTGGCGAGCAGCAGCAACTCAACGATCAGATCCAGCAACTTCTAAACGACATCCAGGGAACGCGCTTGGTCACGGATCAGCTTGAACGCATGCGCCAACTGGCCAGGCAGCAGGAGGCCATTCGTCGCCAGCTTCACCAGTTGGCCCGCGACCGCGAAGCCCGGCGCCGTCTGCTAGGCGACTTAGACGCTTTAGCCCGCCAGATGGAAGAAACCGTTCAAGAACTCCAACAGGGTCAGCTCGACCGCCGTACCCTTGAGCGCCAGCGCCAAATTCTCACTCGCTTGCTTGAAGCCCAGCATTCCATTCGAGAGCAAGATGAAGAACCCCGCCGCCAAAGCCGTTCGGGCGAAGACGTAGTTCGGGAAAGCCCACCCGAGCTTACGCCTCAGCAAGAACTTGATCGGTTGCGGCGCGCGCTTATCGAAGCCCTTGAAAGCGGCTACGCTCCCGACTACGAAGCACTCATCCGTCGCTACTTTGAACTGCTCGAACGCTTACAACAGCCAGCACCTCAAACGCCTTAGACTTTATGCAGGGCGTTAGACGACCGACAGGTCACTTCTTGTTCGTAGCGATGGTGGATTTCTTCGAGGCTGTCGCCACCGAACTTTTCTAAAAAGGCATTCGCAATTACAAAAGCCACCACTGCTTCGGCCACTACCGAAGCTGCCGGCACACTCGTCACGTCGCTACGCTCGTAGCGCGTCGGCTGCGCTTCCTTGGTCGCGATATCGACGGTATCCAGCGGCTTAATGAGCGTAGGAATAGGTTTCATGTAACCGCGCACCACGATCGGCATGCCGGTTGTCACGCCTCCTTCGAGGCCACCAGCATGGTTTGAGCGGCGCCGAAACACACCGTTTTCAAAGACAATGGGATCGTGCACTTGAGAGCCTGGCAGCGATGCAGCAGCCACCCCATCGCCAATTTCCACGGCTTTTTGGGCCTGAATCGAAAGAATGGCCTGCGCCAGTAACCCGTCCAGCCGCCGATCCCAGTGCACGTAGGAACCTAACCCCGGCGGCACACCAGTAACGATGACCTCATAAATACCTCCCAGCGAGTCTCCCTGCTTTTTGGTTTCCTGGATATGTTCAATGGCGCGCTCCGTCAGTTCTGGATCCAGCATGCGCACCGGGCTTTGATCGGCTGCACGGTAGAGCGCCTCAGCACCTTCGGACAAAAGCGCTGAAACGCGCGCCTGCCAATCCTCAGAACGCTCATAGCCTACTTGGCCGATACGCAACACGTGACTGCCAATCTGGATGCCAAACTGGCGTAGCAACTGCCGCGCTATCGTGCAGCAGGCAACCCGCATAGCCGTCTCCCGTGCACTGGCACGGTCGATCACAGGCCTTAGGTCGTCAAACCCGTATTTTTGCGCGCCGACCAAATCGGCATGCCCTGGGCGCGGCAGCGTGATCTTTTCGATGCCTTCGCCACTTCCCTCGGTAGCCATTACCTCAGGCCAATGGGCCCGGTCTTTATGATAGGCCGCGTTATCGATGCGCAGTGCAATAGGGCTACCAATCGTCTTTGAAAAACGAACCCCAGAATAAATGTGTACCCGGTCTTCTTCGATCTTCGCCCGTCCTCCCCGTCCATAACCTTGCCATCGGCGGGCCAGTTGTTCGTTGATTACCTCAGCTGTTAACGGCACGCCCGCGGGCATGCCTTCCACAATACCGATCAATGCTTCGCCGTGCGACTCACCGGCTGTCAGATAGCGCAGCATGCAACGCCCAAATGCTTAAGATTGAGTGGTATATCCAGAAGGCTCTTAGCGCTGAACCGATATAGGTTCGGGTACAAGCACCTCGTAAAAGGCAATCGTACCATCGCGTTTCTTTACCCGAAAGAGTACGGCTTCGGTCGCCTCGAATTCTTCGAGCAAAGCCAGCACATCCTCCAGTGCAGCAACCTCAAAACCTTCGATTTGCAGGATCACCACATCACGTGGCAAACCTGCTTCATCAGCCACACTACCCCGAGCTACGTAAGCTATATAAACGCCCGAGTTCACCTTAAAGGTCTTATACTCCTGATCACTCAGATCGCGCAGTCCCAAGCCCCAGTTTTCCAAGTTAAACACACTGTCAGGTGCTGGCTCTTGAGGTGATTCCGGAAGCGCTGGAGCCTGCTGGGTCAGCTCGCTGAACCACTCTTGATAGGCCGAGGTCTCTCTGCCCATAAGCTGGGCCTGCAAATGCAGGCGCTGCGCATTACGCCACACTTCTAAATCAATCCGATCTCCTGGACGATAGCGTGCCACCACGCTTTGCAGCTCATTGGGTGCGTTGACCGCGCGCCCATTGACAGCTAGTACCACATCACCACTTTGCAATCCGGCCTGGTCGGCTGCACTGCCTTTGCGCACTTCGGTAATCAACACGCCCTGCACGCCGGGCAATCCCAGAAGACGCGCCTGGCGCGCATCGATTTCCTGAATCGATACGCCTAAATAGCCACGCTGCACTTCCCCATAGGCAATCAGATCTTCCACAACACGGGCTACCAGATTAACCGGCACGGCAAAGCCGTAACCTTCATAGGCCCCACTTTCGGTAGCAATAGCTGTGTTGATACCGACCAGCTCGCCGCGTAGATTGACCAATGCCCCTCCTGAATTGCCTGGATTAATCGCGGCGTCGGTCTGGATAAAATCTTCTACGCGGAAAAAATCTTCGATAATGTTCACCTGTCGCCCCAGCGCACTCACAATCCCTGCCGTGACTGTAGAGGTCAGCCGAAACGGATTACCGATGGCCAGCACCCATTCGCCCACTTGCAGCTCGTCTGAATTTCCAAAAGCAACAACCGGAAAAGTTTCGCCTGAGCGTGGCGTGATCTTTAGTACTGCCAGGTCTGTGGAGCGATCAAATCCGATCAACCGGCCCTGATATTGTCGCTTGTCGGCTAGGGTGACCAGAATTTCCGCAGCGTTCTGGACTACATGATAGTTGGTCACAATGTATCCATCCCGGCTAACCAGTACGCCACTGCCTACGCTTTGGCGTGGTGTAAACTCCTGGAAAAATGGCTCCTGATTCGGATCCATTTGCCGTAACCACTTTTCTCCTCCAGCGCGCCCAACGCGCACTTCGATGTAGACCACCGCAGGCGTTACGCGCTGGGCTACCTCTCGAAACACCTGATTGAGCACCACGGGATCTACGGTTATCTGCGCACCGTTTCGCCCTGGCAACGTCACCGCACCTACCGTCTCACCGCCTCCCAGCTGCACACGCTCCACGATGCGGACCGGCTCAGCCGGAACTTGATAGCGCTGCATGCGCCATGTAGTCCATAACCCTCCACCCAATAGTCCCACAAGCAGCAACCCCAAGGCGCTGACGATCCAAAGAATACGCCGACCTGCCCTACTGGCCATATTTAGCTATTACCCCAACGTTCGGATGAACTGCTTTCAGAGACCGCAGCTGAAGCGGATTGTTTCGCCGTTGAAGCAGGAATTTTTTGCATCGGCCCAGCTGTATCAACCGTTGCCTTAAGCATTGCCTCATACAATCCTTGTACCACTTCAAAGGCTTCCTGTGCCAGCTGTTTACGCGTTTTATGAAGGGTAGAAATAGGCCGACCTACGCGCACCTGGAGCCGAGCCCGACGAAGGCGCAGCCAACGACTTAAATGCCGCACAAACGACACCTGCGCATGCCAAGCTAGCCATTGGCGTTCCCTGCCTGAAGCCGGTTTGCCGTCGACTTCCTGGATGCAAAGGCTTACCGGTAAAACCCAACTTTGAGGCATACCGGCAACCGCCTCAAATGCGCCCGTTTTAAACGGCTGCACCGCATCCCCCCTGCTGGTAGTTCCCTCTGGGAAAACCAACACGGGCACTCCGGCCTGCAACCGCGCCCGCACTTGTTGCACAAAATGGGCTGATTGCGTCCGGCGCTCACGGGCGACAAACAACACACCGTAGCTACGGCAAAGCCAACCAATCAATGGCCACCGCCTCAGCTCTGCCTTGCCGACAAACGCTACTGGCCAGCACGTAGCCAGAACAATTGGATCTAAGGCGCCCAAGTGATTGGCCACCAAAAGTCCGGGCGTACCCGTCGGCAGTGCCGCATTGGAGGCGTCCACCTCCAACCCCATGATCCGGCACAAAAAGCGGCATCCTTCCTGCTGCCGCTGCGCCCGAAACAACGGCTGAGCCTCCGATGGCAAGCGCCGCGCTTGCCGATTGGTCGCTATGGTATAGCGCAGCGCAATATAGAGCAGCTTCGGCAGGCGCCCTAAAAGTCGCCCCCATGCCTGCACGCTTCGGAATACACTCATGAGGTTGAAATGTACGCGCGCGCTTTGGGATCCGATTGCGTTGTAGGCACTGCTACCCGGGCAAACGTTACCGTAAACGTACTACCTTCACCTTTTTTACTCTGCACCGTCACCGTACCTTCCATCAGCCGCACTAACTGGGCCACAATGGCCAAACCCAATCCGCTGCCTTCATACGCCCGATCCAATCCTGACGACTCTTGGCGAAACTCCTCAAACAGGTGCGGCATAAATTCCTCTGCAATGCCAACACCGGTATCCCGCACCGCAATGGCTACCTGGGTTGGTGAAGCATCAACGACAATCTCTACCGATCCAGCTTCTGTAAACTTGATCGCATTACTGACCAAGTTAATGAGCACGCGTTCTAGCGCTTTGGGATCCAGCATCGCGTACACAGGCGTCTCTGGCAGCTTTACGGTAAAGGTTAACCCTTTCTTTTGGGCCAGGGCGCTCATGAGCCGATGCACTTCCTGCACCTTTTCTCCTACGTCGACGGGCACCCGATGCAGCATCATGGCTCCTGCACGGAGCTGAGCCAAATCTAAAATGGCATTGATTGTTTCTAGTAAGCGCTGCCCACTTTCTTCGATCAATTCTAAAAATTCGTGGTGATGGGGCTTATCGGTTTCCTCTTTTAGCACAGCAGCAAATCCCAGAATAGACGAAAGCGGCGTGCGCAGCTCGTGCGAAGTGGTTGAAAGCAACGTCTCCTTGGCCGCGTTGGCATCTCTAAGCTGGCGACTGAGCTCCTGCACACGCCACGTGAGGTAGTTGATCCGATCTTCAGAAATCAACGACTGCTGAATCCGCTGGGCTGCCTGCTGCACCCGGTAGTGCCGCCATGCTAGCCCGATGGTGGTAACAGTTAGTAGCACATAAGCCATATAGGCCCACCAAGTACGGTACCAGGGGGGCAATACCCGGATCACAATAGTGGCTACTGGCGTGGTAAATCCCCAGGCGTTGCGCGCCCGCACATGAAAGCGATACGTCCCTTCCCAAAGATTGGGATACAGCCGCTGCGTAGCCGCTGTCCAATCCGACCACCCTTCGTCTACTCCTTCCAGACGAAACTGATACCGGTTTTCTTCGGCTCGAATAAAACTAGGTAGCGCAAATTCAAAATGCAGATCGTTAAAGGCATAAGGGACTTCAAGCACAAACTCAGGCGGCGGCTGTGCCGAAAGGCGCCCGTCTGATCCCACAAAGGTTCCGCCAAACAGCACCCGGTCGCCCGAAGTAATGCGCCGAATAAGTACCGACGGCGGTTCAAGCGCTACTCCTTCTGGGAGGGGCAAACGTGGATCATAGCGAATCAGCTGATCTCGGTTGCCAATCCAGACAATCCCTTCGCGATCTACAAAAATCTGTACCGGCCACCCCCATGAAGGGTAATGCAGCACCAAAGGCGTCTCAAAACGATAGCTGCCGTCCGGCTGCAGCCGTGCAATGTCAACGTGCGTTGGAAAAACAAGCCAGACCTTCCGCTCAAAATCCACAACCAAGGCAAGTAGTTCTTCATG
This sequence comes from Rhodothermus bifroesti, assembly GCF_017908595.1. NCBI lineage: Bacteria > Pseudomonadati > Rhodothermota > Rhodothermia > Rhodothermales > Rhodothermaceae > Rhodothermus > Rhodothermus bifroesti. Next base: position 115,632 of record NZ_JAGKTL010000002.1, on the reverse strand, counting down.
ACCCTCATGCCCTGGAGCCATCAACGCTTCGTAAGGCTGAAAAGCCGGCTTTTGATCTGGATTAAAGCGAAAAATCCCCTCTTTGGTAAAAAAAAGCACCCTCTCACCCAACAAAGCCAGCTGCACTTCGCTTCCCGGCAGCCCATCTTCCAGCCCATACTCTGTAATAATGGGCTCACTTTCCCATCCCTGTGGAAACTGCAGCTGGGCCACCCGCCCCCCTCGCAAACTTAGCCAAAGGGTATGATTTTCCTGAACAACTCTGAGTACTTCTCTACGTAAAGAAATTTTTTTTATAAGGTCGCTATACCAAAAGCTAGTATCAGAATTATATCTAAAAATAAGTAACCCACTACTTGAGCCTACTGCAATAAAATGATTCAAATCACTTAATGAATAGGTCAAGCCTGAAGATATTTTCCTTAATAAGGAAGGTCTTTTGTAAGTCCTTAAACCCTCTCCTGTGGCTATAATCATTTGATCACCAATATACAGAATACCAAAAACTTGAGACCCAATACCGTCTATCTTCTCAAACCTCCGTTGATGCATCGGACGATAAAAGAGCCCTGTACTTGTGGCAGCATATAAAGTATCGTCCTTATACGTAATTTGATACATAAACCCCTCTAGCCCTAGTCGTTTATCGAACACCGACAGATAGGGCACTGCGTCGGCACGGGCAAGGCCACGACTGTTCAGCGCCATCCATAGGCTTCCTTGACGATCGGTATACACATAGTTTACCCAGCCATCTGGAAGGCCCGCTGTTTCGTTAATAACCTGCATGAGCCGTCCTTGTCGGTCGATCACTACTACTCCTCCCCCTAGTGTAGCGAGCGCATAAAATCCTCCAGGCATAGCACAGCCGTGGTAGAGCGGATAGGACCGAAGCAAGGGGTCGGCCTCGCTTGGAAAGGGCTGCAACGTTTGTCCATCATACAGCCAAAGCCCATCTTCGCGCGTTGCAATCAAAATTTGATCGGTACCGTAAGGCATCATGGCATAAATACGCCGATGGGCAAAGTGCTCACCCCTAGGCACCAGGTGTAGTCTACCCTGCTTGATGGTCTGCAGCCCAATGCTGTCTTGCCGCACATAAAACCGTCCCCGTACTGCAAAAGCCGTATGAAAGCGGGTGGAGGCACGCCAGACGCGGAGCGCACTCCCATCCCACAGAAAAAGCCGCTTATGCGTCTGAAAGTACACGCCCTCTGGCGTAACCCGCACGCTCCAGACGTCCCAAAAGTCACGGTCTACTGAGTCGGCAATAGCTTGCACCAGCGAAGTGTACCGCAGCGTGCCTAAAGAATCGGTCCACACATAGCCAAACTCCCCCTGTGCGCCCACATAAAGCCTTCCGGAAGCGTCCACGTCTAACGAGCGTACCACCGTGCGAGACAAGACTGGCAGTAAGCGCCAGCGCACACCGTCGAATTCCAGAATGCCATCATAGTTGGCCACGTAGATCACGCCACGGTGATCCTGTACCACTGCCCAATTTTGCGGGAACTGCCCGTACGTCTCTGGGCCATAATGCACCAGGTGTAGCGGAAAGCCAGCATGCAGTTGATATAGTCCCTCCTGGGCATAGAGCGTCCCCACACTCCCGGAAAAGGTTAAGAGCATCCATAAGCTGAAGCTGCGTCCGAGCAGCTTTCCCCATCCCAGCAGTCCACACCGTGCAGTCGTAGGCGTCATGTGAGCTTGAGCGTTGCGCAAGTGTATACAAGTATCGGGAAAGTCAAAAGTGAACTCAAGGGGTTATAGAGCTATTCCAAATAGGATAGAGGATTCATCCAAATAACCCGCTCTCAAGTTAGTTTCTTCTCTCTTTGGAGGTCCAATCTTCTGTCATAGATCTTATGCTCCATGCGCCGATATGGACCTGTTCTTACCTTCTGATTCTGGGTTTTTGGGCATGCGCTCTTATCCACATGATCCTAAATGTGCGTGTGCCATGAAAAAGTTTCTGAAGCTCCTAGCACTGTTAGCCGTTCCGACCCTGATGATGACCGGTTCGCTCACGCTCAGCGGCTGCAGTGCCGATGCCCTAACGGGTCCTGTCGTATCTGCAGAAAGTGGAGGAAGTAATGGGAGTAATAATGGGACGGGCTCGACCAAAACCGGAGCAGGCCATAATGAATACACCAGTAATAATGGGAGTAATAATGGGACGGGCTCGACCAAAACCGGAGCAGGCCATAACGAATAAACCGACAATCAGGCGGTATAGTTATCAAAACTGAGTAGTATGCTCTACTCGGGGTATAAACCCGGCTTTAGGGCCGGGTTTTATTTTTTATGTTGGGGGAAAGTGCTATTTTCTAGAGGCTTTAGTGATTTTTAGTAAATAGTGGTGCATGGTGGGCTGTGACGTATGCTTTGCCCTCATTGGGTCAGTGCCGCACAACAGTCGGGCGCTGCGGCAGCTGAGGGCTTTGGTAGCGATGGGTTTGCACGTTGAGGTTTATGCGGTAGCTCCACCAGCCGAGCTGCCTATCGATTTGCGTACGCAAGCTCATTACTATCCCTTGCCGCTGCCCCCAGGTCGGGGACCGCGTTTTTTTTGGAAAGCGCATCGCGCCGTATTTCAGGCCGTGCGTGCCTGTCGTGCCCGCGTGTACCATGCCAGTGATCTGTTTGTGCTTCCCGCCTTAGCTAAAGTGGCTCGCCAACATCAAGGCCGGCTGGTTTTTGATGCGCGTGAGCGTTATCCATATACACCGGGCACGATAGGTCGTCCTTGGGCCCAAAGGTTTTGGCGTGCGCTTGAAGCCCATTACATCCGGCAAGTCGATCTAGTGCTTACGGTAAGCGAAGGCTTGGCTATCCACTTGGTGCGCGATTATGGCATTGCGCCACCGCTTGTTTTGCATAATGCCCCTGCTGAGGCGGCTCGTCCTGACCCTGAAGTTTCCCTGCGGCGCCGGTTGCAACTTCCGGATCAGGTCGTGCTCTTTTTGTTTCAGGGGAATCTTCGACCTGGTCGGGGCTGTTTGCTTCCGCTCGAAGTGTTACCTCAAGTGCCCCGTGCCGTACTGGTCTACTTAGGCGACGGTCCATTAGCGCCAGTCATTCGCCAGCGTGCCCTGGCTTTGGGCGTGGCCGACCGAGTCCATGTACTTCCTCCTGTTTTGCCAGACGCTTTACTATCCGTTACGGCTTCGGCCGACGTAGGGTTAGTCCTGTTAGAAGATGTATGTCTCAACCTGCGGCTGTCGTTGCCCAATAAGCTGTTCGAATACCTAGCTGCTGGTGTGCCTGTACTGGCCAGCAACTTGCCAGAATTGCGCCGTGTGGTGGAAACCTATCAGGTAGGCTGCATCGTTGATCCCCGAAATGCTGATGCGCTTGCTGCAGCCATGAGGCGCCTGGTTGAAGATGTGGCGCTGCGGCGTCAGTTGGCCATCAACACGGGCACAGCATTTGCAGCCCATAGCTGGGCCCAAGGGGCTCTCCGTTTTCAAGAAGCTTACCGAAAATTGCTATGCGCTACGTAAAATGCCTCGGCTTACTGAGCCTAATGCTGTTGCCTTTCCTAACGGCTCAGGCTCAGTCTTCGCTTTTCGACCCTGCCATCACGGCCCCTATTGGCTGGAAGCGTGTCGAGGAAGCCATGGCCGCTGCCGCCAAAAGCGGCAAAAGGGTGCTTATCGATATTTCAGCACCATGGTGCCCTTGGTGCCGTCGCATGCAGCATGAGGTGTATACCGACTCGGCTGTAGCGAGCTACCTGAAAGCGCACTTCGAGTTTGCCCGCTTAAACGGCGAAGACACTGCCCGCAAGCTCAAATTCTTAGGGTACGAGCTCACAGAGGCTGAACTGGCGCAGGCGTTGGGTCTAACGGGATACCCCACCACCGTTTTCCTAGAGCCAGACGGGACCTATATCACCCGTGTGCCTGGATTTGTGCCTACCGACACATTCCTTCAGGTGCTACGCTTCATTGGCTCTGGGGCTTACCAAAAGCAGAGCTTCGAGGAGTTTGCGCGCAGGCAGTGATTAAAAAGCCCCGGCCTGGGGCCGGGGCGCTGCGTTACAAAGCGTTGTTTTCCTCTTTGCGTAGGTATCCTTCTCGATATAGGTACTCAAGGATTTTTTCAACGCACTGCTCGACCGACTCTTCGGCCGTGCGGCAGATAATTTCAGGATTACGGGGCGGCTCGTAAGGGTCGTCAATGCCAGTAAAGCCCGTAATCAATCCTGCTCTGGCTTTTGCATAAAGCCCCTTAACATCGCGCTGCTCGCAAACCTCAATCGGCGTATCTACATATACCTCAATATACCCGCCGAAGCTGCTAATGAGCTTTCGGTTGTACTGACGATCGGCTTCGTAGGGTGCAATAGGCGCACAAATTGCGATGCCCCGATGCTTGGTGATTTCACTGGCTACGTAGCCGATGCGCCGCACATTAGTAGAGCGATCCTCTTTAGAAAAGCCTAAGCCTTTGCTTAAGTGCGTACGCACCACATCACCATCAAGCAGCGTAACAGGCCTTCCCGTTAGCTCCAATAGGCGCGTCATGAGCGCGTTGGCAATGGTCGATTTGCCCGATCCGGAAAGACCAGTAAAAAATACGGTAAAGCCTTGTTGATGGCGTGGAGGATGGGTACGACGCAGCTCGGCTACCACCTCAGGATACGAGAACCACGCAGGGATATCTTCACCTGAAGTCAAACGCCGTCGCAATTCAGTACCAGAAATATCCAGCGTGCGCTCTCCTTCTCGGACCTCGTCGATGGGTTTATAGCGGTCTTCGTCGGGCACGTAGACCATCATCTTGAAGGGAATCACCCCAATACCCAGTTCTTCCTGATGGGCTTGTAAGAGCTCTTGTGCATCGTAAGGTCCATAGAAAGGCTTGCCGCTGCTATCGACACCTGGACCGGCATGGTCGCGACCGACGATTAGGTGCGTGCAGCCATAGTTTTTCCGAATGATGGCGTGCCAGAGGGCCTCACGTGGGCCACCCATGCGCATGGCTAGGGGCAAGAGGCTGAGCATAGCCCGATCTTGGGGATAGTACTTGAGCAGTTTGCGATAGCAGCGCACGCGGGTGTAGTAGTCAATATCCCCAGGCTTGGTCATGCCCACAACAGGATGGATGAGCAGGTGGCCGCCGACCTCTTCGGCTGCGCGATCGGTCAGCTCCTTATGTGCCCGGTGCATGGGGTTACGTGTCTGGAAAGCCACCACCCGTTCCCATCCCCGCGCTTCGAATATGGCCCGAAGCTGTGCTGGGGTATGTCGTAGTTCCTTAAAATCGTAATGTACCGGAAGTTGCACGCCTTCGAGCGTCCCCCCCACGTAATAGTCGCCCGCTTCGTGCATCAGGTAGGCTACAGCTGGATGTTCCGTGCTTGTGGTGCCAAAGACCTGCTGGGCTTCTCGCAACTTGTCAGGTTTCCAGACGTCTTCAACGTGTAAGACAGCCAGTAGCAAGCCAGTTGGATCACGCAAGGCTACTTCATCGCCAGGATTAAGCGTACGGGCTACGGCTTCCGAAACGTCCAGCGTTACTGGAATAGGCCACAGCAGTCCGTTTTGAAGCCGCATCTCTTCAACAACCCGATCGTAATCCCCTCGGGTTAAAAAGCCACGCAGTGGCGAAAAACCCCCATTGAGTAGCAACTCCAGGTCGCAGAGCTGGCGGGGTGTAAGCGTCAGCGAAGGCAGCGTAAGTGCTTTTTCTTTTAGTACTTCTTGCCGAGACTTCGGGACAATCAGTTCGCAGAGCGTCCCTCCATGGGGTTCAATGAGCGTTACTGTAGGCATGTCTCCTCACTTAGGTTAATGCATGGGTTTTATAGCCATCGTAAAGCGATGATGATCAAGCTGACCAGGAAGACCAGCATGGAGACTGGAGCTCCGGCCTTAACGTAGTCCATAAAGCGATATCCCCCTGCCGACATGACCATAAGGTTGGTCTGGTAGCCAAAGGGGGTCATAAAACCTGCTGAAGCTCCTATGGCAACCACGATGGCCAGCATTCGCGGCTCGAGTCCTAACTCGCCGGCCACGGAAAGGGCAATAGGTACCATCAAGGCAGCAGCTGCATTGTTGGCCAGTAGTTCGGTAAGGAGCATAGTTGCCAGCAAAATGCCTCCTACGGCAGCAAGCGGACCCAAACTGGCGGTCAACACCACCAGGCCATGGCCTACAAAATCGGCCAAGCCTGAGCGGCTAACGGCCTGACCAAGCCCTAACGCTGCAGCAATGACCACCAGCACCTGCATATCCAAAGCTTGACGGGCTTCACTACCGGAGAGGCAACGCGTCGCAATCATTCCTAAGGCTGCCGTAAATGCAGCTGTAACCAGAGGAACTCCAAAGACGCCAGCCAGGAGCACCATTCCGACAAAGACAGCTAGCGCAACCGGGGCATGCCGTGGACGCGGACGCGGGCGCTCACCGCGCCGAGGAGCCACCAGGTAAAACTCGTCCCGACGGGCATTCCAGCGCCGATCAAATCCGTTTCGGGCTTCAATCAAAAGCAAATCCCCGGCTTGGATCGGGATGCGTCCCAGCGAACCCATAATACGCTGACCCTGGCGCTGAATCCCTAGGACTACCCCACCATAGTGTTCTCGAAACTGCACCTCCCGGAGCGTTTTCCCTACCAGGTTTGAAGAGGGCGCCACTACGGCCTCAAAAAGGGGAAGTGCCTGCTTGGGATTTTCCTCAACCGAAGCTAGGGCGCGTTCCAGTCCTTCCCGCTCCAACAGCCGATCGATCATCTGGGCAGCGCCAACAAACACCAAAATGTCGCCGCCCTGAAGCACTTGCTCAGGGGCAGCCGGAATAACGCGGCCACTTCGGCGAATATGCACCAGGTAAGCTTCCCCCAAAGCACGCAAACCTGCTTCCTCGATCGTTTTACCTTCTAAGCGTCCTCCAGGCGTCACACGCAGCTCAAAAAGGCACTCGCGCAGTCCTTCGTCAAACGGCACCCTGTCTCGCTTTCGATTGGGGAGCAGGCGATGACCGAAAAGCCCTAAAAAGAGTACAACCACCACAGCTACGGGTAACCCCACCCATGTCAAATCAAACAAGCGCAGTCCGGGCAGTCCGGCCTGCATCAACAAACCCGAAACGACCAGGTTGGTCGAGGTGCCAATCAGTGTGATCATGCCCCCAGCAACAGTGACGTACGAAAGGGGGATAAGCAGCTTTGAGGGAGCAATATCATGCCGCTCGGCCCACCGCTGCACACGCGGCATGAGCATGGCGACGATGGGTGTATTGTTTAAAAAGCCCGAAAGCGCTGCTACCAGCGAACCCATCCGGAGAATGGTTCGCCCTACAGTGGGTTTGCGGGGAAAGAGTAAGCGATCCAGAAAAGCCAGCGCCTCGGTGCGTTGTAAACCCGCAGCCACTACAAACAGCGCAGCTACCGTCAGTACAGCCTCATTGGAAAAGCCAGCGAAAGCTTCCTTGGGCGTCAACACGCCGGAGAGCAGCAAAAGTCCAAGCGTACCCAAAAAGATGAGATCCGGGCGCGCCACCTCACGCACCAAGGCCACCACCATCGCAATGATAGCGGCAAGCGTAACCCAAGCCTGCCATCCCAAGGTCTCCATAATAGCCTGCCTTGACAGCCCATAGGTTTACCCAACTGTTGTGGCAACACCCAAGCGTTGTTTGAAGTACGCTAATGTCCGTCGCAATCCTTCGCGTCGGCTGACTTTAGGTTCCCATCCTAGCACCTGACGCGCTAACGTAATATCGGGCTGACGAATCTTAGGATCGTCGGCCGGAAGGGGTTTAAAGATGATCTCGCTGTTGCTGCCCGTTAGTTCAATGATTTCTTTGGCAAATTCCAGAATCGAGATTTCTTCGGGATTCCCAATGTTTACTGGCCCCACATAGTCACTCATCAAAAGGCGATAGATGCCCTCAACCAAGTCGTCAATGTATTGAAACGATCGCGTTTGGCTTCCGTCGCCATACACTGTGAGCGGCTCACCTTTAAGCGCCTGGGTCATAAACGTTGGCAGTGCCCGCCCATCGTCGAGCCGCATGCGCGGGCCATAGGTATTAAAAATGCGCACAATGCGTACGTCAACACCATGGTAGCGATGATAGGCCATGGTCATCGCTTCGGCAAAACGTTTGGCCTCATCATACACGCCTCGCAATCCAACCGGATTGACGTTTCCCCAGTAGGTCTCCGGTTGGGGGTGAATCAGCGGATCGCCGTAAACCTCACTGGTCGAGGCCAGCAGAAAGCGTGCACCTTTGGCTTTGGCCAGTCCCAGTGCCTTATGTGTTCCTAAGGCCCCTACTTTGAGCGTCTGGATCGGATACTTGAGGTAATCTACGGGCGAGGCTGGACTGGCAAAGTGCAGCACGTAGTCGAGGGGCCCCTCCACATAGATAAAGTTCGTCACATCGTGGTGAATAAAATGGAACCGCTCATGACCGATCAGGTGCGCAATATTATCTGGAGAGCCGGTGATGAAGTTATCCATGCAGATCACTTCGTGGCCTTCGGCCAGCAGCCGTTCGCATAGGTGCGAGCCGATAAATCCGGCCCCTCCAGTAATCAGCGTACGGGGTGAACGACTCATGCGTCTACTTTTCCGTCGGTGATATTTTCCAGTAGGTCTAGGCTTGGGTTTACGTGAGGCGGATAGTGTGGCCGGCCAATCGAGTAGTATTCAAAACCCATTTGGGCCATCCGCTCCGGGTGATAGAGATTGCGCCCATCAAAAATCAGCGGCCGAGCCAAAAGCTGGCGCATGCGTTGAAAGTCTGGGCGTCGAAACTCGTTCCACTCCGTACAGATCAAAAGCGCCTCGGCACCTTCAAGGGCCTCATACATTCCAGAAGCATAACGAATTGCATCGCCAAAAACGGCCCGGGTGTTTTCCATTGCCTCAGGATCAAAAACGCTCAGCTCAGCGCCGTAGTCAAGAAGTCCACGAATAATAACGTGCGCCGGCGCTTCACGCACATCGTCGGTATTCGGCTTAAAGGCCAATCCCCAGATGGCCAGCCGCCGCCCCTGAAGCTGCTGATTAAAGTAGTGCGCCACGCGCTCGACCAAAACCCGACGCTGACGTTCGTTCACTTCCAGTACTGCTTGGAGAATCTGAAAGTGATATCCGTGCGAAGCAGCGGTATGGGCCAAGGCCTTAACGTCTTTCGGGAAGCAGCTACCGCCAAAGCCTATGCCTGCATAGAGAAACTGCTTGCCGATACGGCTGTCGAGCCCAATGCCACGACGCACATCGTCGACATTGGCGCCCACACGCTCGCATAGGTTGGCTATCTCGTTCATGAAGGTAATCTTGGTGGCTAGAAACGCATTAGCCGCGTATTTCGTCATCTCCGAACTCCGCTCGTCCATGACAAGAATAGGGTTTCCTTGGCGGACGAACGGTTCGTAGAGCAGCGTCATCACTTCTGCTGCCCGTGGACTCCGCGTACCGATAATCACGCGCTCGGGCTTCATAAAATCCTCTACAGCCACGCCTTCGCGCAAAAATTCAGGATTGGAAACGACGTCAAACTGCTCACTTGCCCTCAGACCATAGGATTCAAAAATTTCTCGCACGCGGTCAGCCGTTCCCACAGGCACCGTGCTTTTGTTGACAATAATTTTGTAGCCCGCTTCAGGATGTGCGGCCATCCAAGCGGCAATCTGCTGGGCTACACCAAGCACGTACGATAGATCAGCGGAGCCATCTTCTCCAGGCGGCGTGGGAAGCGCCAAAAAAATCACTTCACTTTCCGGCAAGGCTTCTTCCAAAGAAGTGGTAAAATGCAGACGCCCTTCTCGGCGGTTACGCTCATAAAAGATCTCTAGGCCAGGCTCAAAAATAGGAAGCTTCCCGTTTTTTAGCTTATCAACTTTTTGGGCATCGATATCAACGCAAACCACCTCGTTGCCCATTTCGGCAAAGCATGTCCCGGTCACAAGACCAACGTAGCCTGTTCCAATAATTGCCAGCTTCATTGCACTTGCTCTCTGGGTTTAGACGCGTCCTAAGAAAAGCGCAAACAAGGGTCCTCGCATGCGCCAATAGTAAACGAGCAACTTAGCTTTTAGCCTGATGCATGTGCAGCTTTAGCGAAAATTACGGTGTAGGAGCACCCTGAATGAAGCCTTCTCAGCGTTCAAGGCGGTTTTAGGCAGCTTTTCATCGTTTTCTTGCCTACAAGGAGAAATTTTTGCCGCTTATCCCCACAGCTTCCATCCCAACCAGAGGCCCACGATAAATATACCTAAGCACCCACTGCGCTTTTCTGCGACGGCACCAACTGGTCTACTGGACCCCTTGCCTTCTACAGCCGATCGGCCTTCCAAAGGCTTGCTTCGGGGCGGCGTTTCCTGCATGCGCTGCTGCAGAGATCCTATGTGGCGCTCCAGTCGAACTAACCTTCGGCTTGGCCCTCGCTTACGCTCAATCTGCCGCGCCTTCTCAAACGCTGCTAAAGCTTTTTCCAATGCTCCTTGTTCTTCATAGAGTACTCCTAGCCGCTCATACGTAAAGCTCAAGTCACACCCCTCCTGCGCATTGGCCTCGTAGAGGGCCAGCGCTTCTTGCTTGCGGCCGGAACGCTCTAAGGCTTCTGCCTGCGCATTTCGAGCAAACCAAACGGCACGCGTGCTCATACGTTCTTTTCCTGCCTTCTTGCCTTTTAACAAGCTCTATGCCGTATCTTTTAGCAGTATGCCTTTTTCCAGGCAACCAGAGCCAGATGTTTGCGCATCACGGCGTGTTCATCTAACCTAACCCTTGGCCATAAACCTATGCTTTATGCTGTAATTATGGCAGGCGGCATTGGCAGCCGCTTTTGGCCCAAAAGCCGCATGAGCCATCCCAAGCAATTTTTAAAAGTTTTTGGCGAAGCCACCCTGCTGCAAAATACAGTGGCCCGCCTGCAAGGCTTGATTCCTCTTGAACATTGCTACATCGTCACGCATCGACGCTACGTCGATAAAACCCAAGAGCAACTGCCTGCCTTGCCTTTAGAGAATATCTTGGCCGAACCCTTAGGGCGCAATACGGCACCTTGCATTACGTACGCAGCTTTGAAACTCCTGTCCCGGGATCCTGAAGCGCTCATGGTGGTGCTTCCGGCTGATCATGTCATTCGTAATGTGCGCGCCTTCCATCAGACACTCCAGGTAGCTATTGAAAAAGCCCGCCAGCCTGGCGCTCTGGTTACCATAGGCTTGAATCCGACTTACCCTGCCACAGGTTATGGTTATATTCAATTTGAAGGCTCAACCGAACACTTGTTCGATGAGCCCCGCCCCTACCGCGTACGTACCTTTGCGGAAAAGCCTGACCTAGCCACGGCCGAGCGCTTCTTAGACTCGGGCGATTTTCTCTGGAACAGTGGCATGTTCATTTGGCGTGCGGATACCATTCTGAACGCCATCCAACGTTACTTACCCGATCTTTACGAAGCCTTTGAACCGCTTCGGCAAGCTTTGGGTACCCCTAAAGAGCCGCATCTGCTCGAAGAAGCCTACCAGGTTTGTCCCAGCATTTCCATTGACTATGGCGTCATGGAAAGGGCCGAAAACGTGTGGGTTGTGCCTGGCAACTTCGAGTGGAACGATGTAGGTGATTGGCGGGCCGTCTACGACCTAAGCGAAAAAGACGCCTTGGGCAATGCCCTCCAGGGCCACGTCATTGTGCACAATGCCAGCCGCAATTACGTCGATGCAGAACGGCGCCTGGTGGTACTGGTAGGCATCCATGACACGGCCGTTATCGACACTGAGGATGCCCTGCTGATTTGCCATCTGGAAAGCACCCAGCAGGTAAAAAACATTGTCGAATACCTGCAAACCCATCGGTTGGATGCTTACCTGTAAGGATTTTTAGGGCTCACCCCAAAGCGTCAGTACCAGTCGGCGGGCACCGCCATTGTGGCGATGTTCGCAGAGGTAAATGCCCTGCCAGGTGCCTACGGCCAGTCGGCCGTCGCGCACCGGCAGTAGGAGACTGCTACCGAGCAGCGAAGCTTTGATGTGCGCTGGCATGTCATCGGGGCCTTCAAGGGTATGGGCAAAATAAGGAGCACCATCGGGTACAGCGCGGCTAAAATACCGCTCAAAGTCGGCCCGCACTTCTGGACTAGCGTTTTCGTTGAGCGTTAAGCTGGCCGAAGTGTGCTGAATAAACACATGCAGCAAGCCGATGCGTACTGATCGGAGCTCGGGAAGCTGTGCCAGTACTTCGTCGGTAATCAGGTGGAAGCCGCGTGGACGCGGCTTAAGCGTGATGATGCGTTGTAACCACATGGCAAACCTCTAGACCGATACAGCCGAAAGGGCCTGGAGCAGGCCTTCAGGCGTTGGCTTAGCCGCTACGGCATCCACACGCACCTGTTGCTGCCTTAGCGCTTGGGCTGTGGTTGGACCAATAGCAGCGATGCGCACTCTGGACCAGTCTAGACTTAGCTGGCGCGCACTTTCCCAGGCCGAAGGGCTGAACAGTACTACCCAGTCAGGTAGGGGAGCCGCTGTGGGCACGTCGGGTATGATTGGACGCGTATCGTAAACAACGCATTCTTCCAAAGGTATGCCCTGCTGACGCAGCAGCACTGGTAGTTCCTCGCTTCGCCGTGCTCCACAGAGAAACAGCAGTGGGCGTTTGGGTCGCGGCTGCGTCAGGATAAAGTGGGCCAAGTTGATCCCTGTACCGCTTTCTTGTCCACAGGGGCGTAAACCTAACGCCCGCGCCGCTTCGGCTGTACGGGGACCCACAGCATAGACAGGGTGCGTGCGCCAGGCTTCAAGCAGCTGGCCTAATCGGCGCACTGCTTCGACCGCGCGAGGGCTGGTCAGGATCAATCCACCGTAGGCTTCCGGATGCGCAAGCACTCGCTGCAGTTGTTCTGGATCAACCCATACCACCTCCTGTACCCCAAGCACAAAGGGTTGGTATCCAGCCGCATGGAGCACAGCGGCAAAAGGGTCCTCAGCGTCCGCTTCCGTTCGTAGCAAAAATACTACGCTGCCCATGTGCTCAGTCTTCTGCGTTTTGCCCTGGTGCCGCCCCTCGAATCTCTTCCAGGATTGCACGCGCTCCTTTGGTAAGCAGCTCAGCGGCCAGGGCTTCCCCCAGGGCTTCTGGAGCCGCTATCGATCCCTGGCGACTTCCTTCTATGACCCAACGCCCATCCAGCGACACCACACGCCCGCGCAGTACCAGTGCTGACCCTTCGACCTTACCCAACGCGGCCACGGGGACCTGGCACCCCCCTTCAAGGGCACGCAAAAACGCACGCTCCGCGCGTACGGCTGCCGCCGTAGGAGGATGATGCATAGCTTCAAGCAGCCGGCATACCCGCTCGTTGTCGGCGTTACACACCACCCCCAAAGCGCCTTGCCCTACAGCAGGCAGCATAACTTCTGGAGGCACCCGCTCTCGGATCACCTCGGATCGTCCCAAGCGCATTAGTCCAGCCTCCGCTAGAATCAGTCCATGCCAGCCCTTTTCCTGAAGCCTACGCAAACGCGTATCGACGTTACCACGGACCGATACAACCTGCACATCAGCGCGCCAAGCCCGCAACTGCGCTTGCCTTCTAAGCGACGAGGTAGCCAGCACAGCCCCTGTTGGCAAGTCGGCTAAGGTGCCGCTAAACGACGGATGTGCCACAAATACATCCCAAGGCGAGGCCCGCTCAGGTATAGCGGCCAGCACCAGTCCTTTGGGTAGCTCGGTGGGGAGATCTTTCAAAGAGTGAACAGCCAGGTCGATGCGGCCTTCCAGCAATGCCTGATCCAGCTCCTTAGTAAACAGTCCTTTGCTACCCATTTGTGCCAGCGGCACTTCTTGTATCTGATCGCCTGTGGTTTGGATAATGACCACTTGCACTCGAACCCCTTGGGCTTCCAGAAAAGCACAGATCGAAAGCGCCTGCTGGCGGGCGAGCAGACTACCCCGCGTCCCCAGCCTTACTGTAAGCTCAAGCATCACCCTCAGGCAAACGCTCGGTCAAAATGCTTGAAAATCCAGTAACCGGGCAGGTGCCCTGCACGCGTAAGCGTTCCAGAAGACGGGAGGGATCTGGCAGCGAAACGGCTGTTAGGTCTTCCTCACAAGCCGGACGAGCAAAAAGCTGGGCCAGCAGCTGAATGCCCCGCACGAAATCAATGCTTTCGGGATCAATGCTTTTGAGCCGCACAACCGGAATAGCCAGGAGTTTTTGCATGATCGAACGCGTCAGCCGGTCCAGCTCGGCACGGTCGATTTCCGAAAACCGCCGGTGGTGACGTTCAATCTCTTGTCGGCGAATGGTTTCAAAGGCATCGCGGAGGGCTTGAATGGCCGGTTGGAGCGCTTGCTGGTGAAAGTACCAGGTTACAAACTCATGCAATACTTCCTGGCAAATTTGACGTGCTTGCTGGGCAGCCTCCTGGCGACGCTTTTCAACCGCAGCCTGTTGGGCTTTGAGCGCGTCCAGGTCCAGCACGTGATGACCAGGAAGGTGGTCAATGGCTGGATCAACGTTGCGCGGAAGGGCTAAATCCACGAGCAGTAAAGGATGATCTTGGCACCGAGGGGGAAGCGCATCGGCCACCAACACCGGCGCAGGAGCACTGGTGGCCACAATGACCAGGTCTACCTGGGCCAGGGCTTGGTATCGCTGAGGCCACGGGACGACCTGTTCTCCAGGCTGCGCCAGCGCTTCGGCACGGACTTGCGTCCGGTTGGCGAGCAACAGCTGCGCAGGCGCCAAAGCCCGAAGGGCCTCCAACGCCAGGCGTGCCATCTCACCAGCCCCTAACACCAGCACACGCAATCCCTGCAACTTAGGGTGCCCACGCCGAGCAAAATAGCGATGCACCGTTTGGATTGCAGCGCCTGCGACCGACACCGTGCCTCGGTGCAGTGCCGTCTCGGCAGCAACGCGCTTAGCTGCCCGGAATGCACTGTGCAGTAGCCGGTGCATCACCGTGCCGACTACACCAGCTTCTACGGCCAGCCGATAGTCCGCCTTAACCTGATGAAAAATCTGTGCATCCCCTAAAACCTGCGAGCGCAGGCCACAAGTCACCTCCAACACATGGCGGAGCGCTGCTTCATCTTGAACGTGAAAGCTTGCTTCTTCAGGCCAGCATTGACCTGCATGTTGACTCAGGAGCGTGCGTGCTAACGCGACCTCAGAGGCAGTACCGAATACGTAAGCTTCTGTCCGATTACAGGTCGAAATCAGCACCAGCTCGCCCGAACTTGCTGCCAACCACTGTGCGTACAGGGCACGTTTGTCTGCATCCGAAAGCGCAAACGCTTCACGAACAGCTACCGGTGCCGTCTCGTGATTTAGTCCCAGCGCATGAAATCCCTGCATGCCTGCAAGCAAAACACGTTCACTTTACGTAACAAACAAAATACGGATAAATTGCTCCAGAGTTCGTGAATCCCTAAAAAATCCTCCTTCTTAAACTTCAGAGAAACGCTAAAAAAGCGGTGGCGACCTTTCGAAGTCCAGGTTATTTTTAAGACGGCCTACCCATTGAGACTCGCAATGACCCTAAACGTTCGACTTCAGCGCTTGCAGGCCCTGCTTGCGGCACACACCCTCGATGCTGTTGTGCTCAATGCAAGCCCTAGCCTGACGTACCTAACTGGATTGCACGTGCACCTTTCGGAGCGTCCCGTACTAGGGATCTTTCCAGCAAATGGGAATCCAGCGTTGGTGCTGCCCGAATTAGAGGCTGGAAAACTTTCCCTCCTCCCTTTTACCGTAGAGGCATTCCCTTATGGCGAAAATCCTGCCGATTGGCCTAAAGCGGTACAAGCAGCTCTGCAGGCTTGTCGCTTAGCGCGCGCTCGCATTGGAGTGGAGCCGCAATGGTTCCGTTTTTTAGAGTTGCAGCTTCTTGAGCAAGCAGCCCTTGAGGTGCGCCTTTTGCCTGCCGAGGCTGTGCTGGCCCAGTTACGGGCGCAAAAAGATGCGGCGGAAGTGGCAGCCATACGCCGCGCGCTGGCCGTGGCCTGGCAAGCCCTGGAGGCTACGTTGCCAGTTATCCGACCCGACATTACCGAACGTGAAGTAGCCGCAGAGCTTACGCTACAACTTTTGCGTGCCGGTAGCGACCCCGAACTTCCCTTTTCTCCGATTGTAGCTT
This sequence comes from Rhodothermus bifroesti, assembly GCF_017908595.1. NCBI lineage: Bacteria > Pseudomonadati > Rhodothermota > Rhodothermia > Rhodothermales > Rhodothermaceae > Rhodothermus > Rhodothermus bifroesti. Next base: position 99,522 of record NZ_JAGKTL010000002.1, on the reverse strand, counting down.
TTGGCCCTTCTAGTGCCAATCCGCATGCGGTACCCGGCGACCGACCGCTCAAGCCGCCTGCGCTGATTTTGATCGACTGGGGTGCACGCGTCGAAGGGTACTGTGCCGACCTGACCCGCATGTTTGCTATCGGCTCGGTCGAAAGCGAGCTTATGCGGATTACCGAAATCGTACTGGCGGCTAACGAGGCTGCTCGCGCTCGGGTTGCGCCTAATGTCCCGGCGAGGACCATCGATGAAGCCGCACGTCAGGTGATTACGCAAGCAGGTTATGGTCCTTACTTTGTGCACCGTACCGGACATGGGCTAGGCTTGGAAGTCCACGAACCGCCTTATCTGCGGTCCGACAACACGGTCCCGCTACGCCCTGGTATGGTCTTTACGGTCGAGCCTGGCATTTATCTGACGGGCCGGGGTGGGGCCCGCATCGAAGACGATGTGCTTGTTACAGAAAACGGCGCCGAAACGCTTAGCCCCTACCCTCGCGCCTTGCGACAGCTAGACTAAGGCAACGCGGCCGTTGCTTCAAGCACGCTGTCGACCAAAGCGCGCGTGCGCGCCGTCAACTCTGCTCCAGGCAAAGCCCGCAGCAAGCTGCCCCCAATGAGTAGCATCACGTCACGACCAAAAAACTCTACCAGCTCGCGCGCGCGCTCCACCTGCATTCCGCCGGCAGGAACCGGCAGTGCAGGAAGGTAAGACCCCCAGCGACTCCGCATCCGATCGGCCAGCGCCCGACAGGTTGCCCGACTATAGCTAAAGCGGCCGCCAAAACTGGGAAAGATGATCATGTCTGCTCCATAGAGTCGGAACACTTTGCCCAGAAGCGCCTCCGGACGGATGCGTCCGGCACCGCCAAAGCTCGGATGGGCCATCACAGGTACCGAAAGATGGCGCGTGACTAGCTCGTAGAAGAACGGAAGCCCCAGCAACATCGGTGCGATAAGCACCGCTTCTACGCCCCATGCCTGGGCTTGCTCAGCTTGGCGCAACACTTCAGAAGGCGTACCCGACAAACTGGGCGCATAAAGAATGCGCCGCCCCGTGCGGGCTGCAACCTCGGCCACTGCTTCATGGCAGCGGCGCACACGCTGCTCAAAGGGTGCAAATGGATGATCAGCCCAGTAGTGATCGTCCTTTATTAGATCAATGCCACCTTCGGCAAGGCTGCGGCACAACGCCACAAGCTCCTCTACAGAAAGTCCTACGGGCTTGATTGCCGAAGCCGTTAGCGGTCGATCCTCAACGCCAAGTAGCTTACGCACTCCAGCAATACCCCATCGCGGCCCGGGAAACCGATGCTGCATCTCCGGAGGCAACTCAAAATCTTCCAACTCTACCTCATCGTGCAGCGAAACGTTGCCAAAAAGCACATTCAGAAACTGGGCCGGATCGATGGCAGCAGTCAGTGTGGGCAAGTGCAGCACCAACCGAGCACTACCATCTTCCTGAGGCTCTAGGGCAACAATCTCGCCCATAAGTTCATGGCGCACCCGAGGCACCCGCAAGGCTACCTCTTCCGGGGTTTCAACAGTCTGTTCCAAGAGCACAGCACGCGCAAAGGTCCCCTGCACCTCCAACGGGACCCGTAGCCGATAGGTTACCTCCAAGTAGCTGTTCATGATGGGACTTTTAAACCAGGCCTTTAAAGATACGAAAGGCGATCCCCTTCTTGGCAGGATCGCCCTTCGCATCGCGTTAACGCCCAGATAGGCTTATCGTTGCAACACCATGAGCTGGGTTTTCTGGTAAGCACCTGCCCGCAAGCGCACCAGATACAAACCAGCCGCTTGATGCCCCGCTTCCCAACGGACCTCATAACGTCCCGCAGGCAACGTGCCTTCAAGCAGCGTCGTCACCCGCTGTCCTAAAGGATTGATGACCTCCAGCACCACCGCGCTACTTTCAGCTAACCGGAAAGGAATCACGGTCGCTGTTCGAAACGGATTAGGATAGTTAGGCTCCAGCGACCATGCCTCAGGAGACCCGCTTGGTAGCGGCGTAACGCTTGTGGCCCGCTCGCGCATCATGGAACGACTTCCTAGGACCGTTCCTTGCTGCAAGTGCACGTAGTAGACTTGCCCAACTTCTTCAAGTGTTTTGGCCATGATAGGGACTTCAAGTGTGTCGATCCAGTAATCCAGCTGCAGATAGGCGATTGTCCAGACCGGAAGCGCCGGGTCTTCATAGACAAATTCGGGCTGATTCGCCAGGGGGGCAAACAGCCCGGCCAGCATGGCGACGAGCACTGCATTACTAACGGCAAGCCGAAAGTCAGCTCCCCCACTTGCTTCTGCTGCTGCAACGGCTACGTCGCTATCGACAAAAGGCGTAGGCAGCGGCGGCAGCGGCACCGGAAGGCCAAGCTGCGAGGCCGAGCCCAAGAGCAATGGAAGCAATGTTCCTGATGAGCCTTGAACCAACGCAAGGACCTGTGGATCTGCATCACTGCTCCCGTAGAGATATACCCACAGCAGCGCTTTGCCATCGGGCATCCCCTCTATCAAGGGTACCGAAGCCGCAGCGATACCGCTGAGCGTAGCTGTACCTTCCAGCACTATCGCTGCCATCTGGTCGGCTGCGGCCTGCTGCGCTGCTGCTGTAATGCGGGTCAGTTCCAGGCCAGAACCGGTCAAAATAAGCCCAGATATGTTTTCACCGCTCACCTGAATGGAATCGGCCTCGCCATCCTGATCGGCATCCAACATCGCATAGCCCAGCCGTAAGGTACCGCTTTGGCGATTATAATGGAGCAACAGCCCTTCGAGCGCATAGCGACCCTCGGGTACATGTGCAATCGCGAACGTGCCATCCAAAGCTACTGTAGCGCCTCCAGCCACATTGCCATAAGCATCCACCAGCACAACCACCATCCCTTCAGGATTCATCTGCTCAAAGCTCGCTGCCGACTGCTTAGTGGCCACAGAGTCATGAACCCGTTGAACCAGCGGATCCAAAAGTGAGGGCAACGCTAAACCCACAAGCTGGGGCCGTACCCAAGCGCGCAGCCTCTGGCCAAGCGGTGAAAGCGTTAAAGGAGGCGATGCTACGCGCGCTAGACCACCGGTATAGCCTGCAAGCTGAACCGTACCCTGCACGGTAGCACCAGCCAATACATCGGCAGTGGCATAGGTTAAGAAGAACAGGCGAAACGTCAGATCGGTCTCGGTTGCCACAATTTCTGGTACACTCCAGGTATAGGTCGTTCGCGCCAGATGCTCGACCGCAAACAAAAGCGTGCGGCCATCCTCACTCAACGTGCTTTGGGGCCTCTGGCTGCAAGGGGAAGCACCAGCAATGCGGAGGGCGGTGCAAGGTGCAACAGATACATCGAAAGGCAACGTATCAACCTGGGGTAAAGACAAAGGGAGCGAAAACGTAAACGAAACGGTAGTCTGCGCGGCTACGTTTGTTGCTCCAGGGGAGGGTGTGGTTGCGACCACTTCCCAAGTAGGCATCTGGGCTTGAGCCATGCTAGCTAAAAGCCAGAACAAAAGACCAGCACCAGTGATACGATAGGATAAGTAACGCATGGCTCCCTCACGGGTTGGTGAATCCATATTTAGGCGGCCTGGGCATTGGTCGAGCCCAGTACCTGCTCGGCCAGCGCTTCGGCTTGTTCAATAAGCGCTTCAATAGCAGTTAGCCCCTGGTGCCAAAAGGTAGTGTCCTTCAGATCAACGCCCAGCCGCCCAACCAAAACATGCGGCCAGTCGGATCCACCAGCTTCTAGCAAGGCCAGATAGCGTTCTGCAAAAGTATCTCCTTCTTCCCGGTAGCGGGCAAAAAGTGCCAGCACCAATAGCTCTCCAAACGCATATGCATAGACGTAGCCAGGTGTATGCACAAAGTGCGGAATGTAGCTCCACCAGTAGCGATAGTGCTCCCCGAGCGTCACGCTCCCTTGGAACATAGCCTGTTGCGTTTCCATCCAGTATGCGCAGAAAGCTTCCGGTGGGAGCTCCCCCTGGGTTCGGCGGGCCACATGGATGCGATCTTCGAAACGATTCATGGCTACTTGTCGAAAGACGGTGGCGATCGTATCGTCGATTTTGCCCATCAACATGGCTAGCCGATTGGCCGCATCCGTTTCTGCTGCCATCAGGCGCTCAAAAACCAGCATTTCTCCAAAGACGGAGGCCGTCTCGGCCATAGTTAGCGGCGTATCGGCCTGCAGCACCCCTTGCTTGCGCGACAGGTACTGATGCACGCCATGCCCTAGCTCATGCGCCAGCGTCTGCACATCCCGAATGGTACCGGTGTAATTGAGCAAAATGTACGGATGGGCACTAGGCACTGCACCGTGGCTAAACGCCCCACTGCGCTTGCCGGGCACAAGGGCTGCATCGATCCAACGCCGCTCGAAAAATTCGGCCACAATGCGCCCTAAACGGGGATGAAAAGCGTCGTAGGCGCTTTGAACCAATTGGCGTGCCTCTTCCCAGGAATAGCGCGTGCTGGCCTGGCCGATTGGCGCGTAGCGATCATAATCGTAGAGCTCCGCGTATCCCAGCAACCGTCGCTTGAGCTCGTAGAAGCGAGCCACAAGCTCGTAGCGTTCAGTGACGGCCTGAATGAGCGCCTCGACCATCTCGTCACTGACCTCATTAGCCAGGTTGCGGCTCTCAATCCAGCTTCGGTATCCCCGCAAGCGGTCTTCAGCAGCCTTATCGGCTAGCACGATATTGAACACATAGGTCAGCTCCCGAAGGCGGGTCTTCAAACCTTCAGTAAGCGCTAAAGCCGCCTGCCGCCGCACTTCGCGATCTGGATCGTACAGCTTAGCCAGCACCTCTTGCTCGGTCAACAGCTGCCCGTCGAGCGAAAAGCGCATGGCCCCAAGCAGTTCATCAAAAAAGCGCACCCAGGCATCACGGCCTGTCACCCGTTTTTCGGCCAGGATTTTCTCTTCAGGCTCGCTGAGCAGGTGCGGCCGCAAGCGCTGCTGCAGCTCTAGATAATGCCGAAAGGGTCGGAGTACCTCCGCTGCCAAAAGCTCTTGGGCACGCTCGGCCTCCAGCTGCGCCCATTCCAACTCCAGAAAGAGTAGATGCTTGGTGGCTTGTGCATAAGCTTCCCGCACCTGTTGGAGCAGCGCGCCACAAGCTGGATCTTCGGTTTGCGTGGCCCAGTTGAGGTAGGCATAGGTGTAGGCTCTGCCCAGCCGATCTAAAATGGCTTCGTACTGACGCAACGCCTCAGCCAACGCTTCGGCATCTAGAGACGCAATCTTGCTATGATAACGTGCGTAAAAGGCCTCAGCCTGCGCGAGCCCCTGTGCCAAGTCTTGCTGCAACGCTGTCTCGTCGGGGTATAGGTCGCGCAAATCCCAGCGTACGTGTTCGGCACCCGTCATCAGCATTTCTCGCGTTTATTAAAACAACCTTACAGTAGACTTATCTAAGGTACCTATTTTACCTTACCTTCTCCAGTTTTGGCCTATAACATTTTTGCCGATTACGTGCAAAGTTTTTACGCAAGGCCTCCAGCAAAACAGAAGTTTTCGCTTACACCACAGGAAAAGTCTGACGACTTCGGAAGCCGTGCTGGTGCAGCAGCCGGTGGTAGTCTTCAAACCCAGCTGCCTGTGTAGTATAAACCACTATGCACGACGCGAAGTGGAACAATTCGCTGCTGCAGGTTCGTTTCCTATCTACAACGTGCAAATAGCTCGGCCGCTATCCGATGCTATTGGGCAGCGGTTGGGCACCGCGCACGCCTTGCCTCAAGGGTATTGTAAATACATCTATGCTTTCCATGATGCCATCACCTACGCTACGCTATCGGAAGCTGCACAGTGTTGGCATAGCATTCTTGCTTTGCATAAGCTTTACCGGCTGTCAAAGGCAACAGGCCCAACCAACCCATGAAGCTTCGTCGCTAGCCCCACTAGCAGGCGTGGAAGTGGTCGATCCTCCTCAACCAGCCCCCGACTTTACAGCCCCCCAAATTGACGGCAGCTCCTTCCAACTCAGTGCACACCGGGGTTCGGTGTTGGTGCTGAATTTCTGGGCTACCTGGTGCCCCCCGTGCCGCGAAGAAATTCCCGATCTGATCGCCCTGCAGCGTGACCTGGGAGACCGTGGGCTGCTTGTGGTGGGCATTTCACTGGACGAAGAAGGCACCACGGTCGTGACGCCTTTTGCGCAAAATTTTAATATCAACTATCCGATCGTGCTAGGCAATGAGACCATCGCCGATGCTTATGGTGGAGTTTTTGCCCTGCCAACCACGGTAGTCGTAGATCGAAGCGGACGCATCCGCTACCAAGTGCTGGGGCTCTTTCCCACGCAAAAAATGCGCCCCCATTTGGAAGCCTTGCTGGATGAACCTTCTCCTGTTTCTTAACAAGGATGTGCGCTCTCGTGCCGAATGGGTAGCCCTATTGGAGGGCGCTTTAGAAAAGCCACTGCGTGAAGTACACGCCCTATTGTCGCAGGATGCTGCGCTGCAAAGCTGGTTGCAACAGGCGGCCTTTGCCGCAGCAATGACGCTAAGTACGGCCGACGATCCTGCAGGGTGGGCGGCTTGCTACGATCGCCTCCAGCAAGAACTAGAGCGAACCTTTCCCGAACTTGTGGCGGCTGTCCATGAAGTTACCGAAGGCTGTGGCCACTTGCGCCTGATCTGGAGAGACGACGCCCCTCAGCTGAGCACAGTAGTCATTGACTTTGGCCGAGACTACACGGTCGACTTGTTTTTGCGCCTGCCAGCAGCTACACTTTCGGCCTTGGAGCAGGTGTTTAACCGCATAGCTGCATGGCTTCCCCCCGACGTGCCCTATCCACGGAGGCCACATATGGTTACGGCCCTTGTGGCCTACCAAGGCCGCTGCCCTGCACTACGATTGCTTGAGCACAGCACCCCTGAGGGCCTGAAGCGCACGGTCCAGCTCCTCTTGCCCGATCAACCGCCGTCTAGTGAACTTACGCCAGAGGTTGCCTTACACCGCTTGCACCGCTACTGGGCCACAACCTAAGCATTTCCATTGGTTGCAAGGGGATGCACCTGTCCCTCTCCTTCAATATGCCATCCACACCACCCTGCATCCATTTCCACCCATACTTGAGCTCCAGGCTCCAAAAATTCACTCAGTACCCATGCCAGCAACTCAGGATTATCGATGGGGATGCGGTCGGCTACGGGCTCTAGCACACCGTCATGAACGCGAAAGTATCCCAAGGCAAATAGCATCGGCCCATCAAAGGGCGTGCTGCACTGGCAATAGAGCGTACTCAGACGCCGCAGAAGTTGAACCAGCTCTGGGCGCTGCCACTGCTGATCGGCTGCAGAGAGGTACAAGAATGCCCGGCGCAAAAAAAGTCGCTCGCTTAGCTCACTAAGCCGCGCAAGGCGGTCAGCACGCACGCGTGCTGCAACCAAATAACATCGCCGCAACGGCAGCGCTGCTGCTGTGGACATTCGATTGTTTACACGCTCGGCTTATTCAGCAGCCGCCTGCGCCACACCAATCACGCCACAAGCCAGGCGGCCGCCCGCATTACCTGCAGGTTGCGACGTCAGATCATCAGCCGAAGCATGCACAACCACAGCCCGACCGATAATCGAACGCGGCCCCGTGAAGGCAAGCAGGGTGTCCAAGCGACTATAGCGAGCTGTGCTGTCGGCACCTACTTCCAAGTTACCTAGGTCGCCTACATGTCGCTGCGGGCTATCTGGCGACCCATGAGGCTGCTGGGTGGGGTTAAAATGACCCCCAGCGGAAGTCGCATCCGGTGCACTGCAATCCCCCCACTCGTGAATATGAAAACCGTGCACTCCAGGAGCCAACCCATGGACTTCAGCTGTTACCTGAATCCCCTCGGACGTCTGCGTAAAGTGTACGATGCCGTGGGTTTGATTCCCGGCTGTAGGGTAGAGCACAGCCACTGCATGAGCAATTTCTGGCTCGGCCATCTCGGCCGGTGGTGTTGCAGTTTGGCAGGCACTCAGCCCCAAACCAGCTGCCAAAATTAACCAGCGCATTTTGTAGACCATAAGGTTGGTTTACGGATTGAATAAATATAACCCCCTTAGCCTTGGGATGCAGGTTTAAAAGCCCTGAGGATCTGCTAATCGGAAAGTCCAAAATACGCACGTACGGCCTCGTAGTTACGTACGTCTACAGGCATCTTCGCTAGCGGAAAACCGTCAATAATCACTACCTTAAGCCTACGAGGAGTTTGGACCAGACCCAGGCGACGTAGATCGACCGCCTCGGTTGAGGCTTCGTAGAAGATCTCCAAAAATCCTACTTCAAAAGCATAGCCCAGCGTCACCGTGAAATCTACAGCCGGCAGCTCAGACGACTCATAGGCAAAGGTATAGGGTAAGGCTGTCCAGGTACCTTGCTCGTAGAAATACACAAGTACAGCCCCGCCCTCAACGACGCTAGCCGAGATCTCCGGCACCTCATATCCAACCGAGGCTACCGGACCGTTGTAGCGCAGCCTTTCAGGAAGGAGCGTAAACGTAAACGAAACCACATTTGCATTACCTGGCGGACCAGGAGGTCCTGCCGGGCCTTCGCAAGCCAACGGGCTCATGCCTAAAATGGCCAAAAGCCAGAAGAAAACACGCTGCATAGCACTTTAGGGCATCGGTGGGAGATGTACCCTCCACCCCCAAAGGCTATACCATTGGCTTTGGGTAGGCTACTTTTGCGCCCCCTGTCTTTTTTTGTAGACGGCCGGCGTTTAGTCGCGATAGATCTGGATGGTGATGTGGCCGTGTTCGTCCACGTAGCCGCGATACATGCCTTCGGTGTTAAAGACCACGGCCAGCTGACCGTTGCGGTCTAGAGCAATCACACCGCCTTGCCCACCCAGGCCAGCCAAGGTACCGTAGATGGCTGCAGAAGCTGCCTGCTGGACCGATAGGCTAGCGTACTTCATCAGGGCGGCAATTTCGTGCGCAACCACACCCCGAATGAAATACTCGCCCTGACCTGTTGTCGAAACAGCGCATGTGGCATTATCCGCATACGTGCCAGCGCCGATAATGGCTGAGTCGCCCACACGCCCGGGCAGTTTACCCATAAGCCCACCCGTTGAGGTGCCGGCAGCCAAATTCCCTCTTCGATCCAGGGCTACGGCCCCTACGGTTCCATAGGTCGACGAGGCCTCTTCCGGTACAATGCCTATGCCTTGTTCGCGCAGCCGCTGAAGCTGCAAGCGTCTTTCGGGCACAATAAAATACTCATTGGGGACTATCTCCAGTCCTTGCTCCTGGGCAAAAGCCTCGGCAGCACGTCCAATGAGCAGTACGTGTGGCGTGGCTTCCATGACGCGCCGTGCTAGTAAAATAGGATTTTTGACGGTTTGCACGCCGGCCACGGCACCCGCTTTAAGGGTACGCCCGTCCATAATTGTGGCATCTAGCTCAGCCACCCCGTCGCGGTTCAGCACAGCACCACGGCCCGCATTAAAAAGTGGGGAATCTTCCAACACGCGGATAGCTGCCACTACCGCGTCTAAGCTACTGCCCCCAGCCTGCAAGACAGCATAGCCTTCCTGAAGGGCTTGACGCAACGCTTCGCGATATTGCTGCTCGCGCTCTGGCGTCATCTGCGCCCGCGTGATCGTTCCTGCCCCTCCATGAATGGCCAGCACAATACGCACCGTATCAGGCTGCGCCTGGGCCAGCTGGACGAGACCAAAGACGCCCGAAAAGCCTAACGCCATGAGCAGCACAAGCTTTCGATGGAACTTCTGCAAAAAGTGCCAAACATACGAATTTGCGTACCGCATCGTTACACTATCAGTTTGGGATCTAACGTAAACTTACGCTTGATGCCCAAGGTAAGTAAGGGTTCCTAACCTTTCACAAAAATTCCGCACCTTTTTGGGGCGGATATCGTATATATTTGTGATTCTACATCGTGTAACCAAACTTAAGCTAAGCAGAAAGGTGTTGCATAGAACCCGGATTGTTCAAAAAACGTCGCGTTCGCGAGGCGAAGAAAGCGCCGCGCAGGATCGTCTATCGCTGCTCCAGCAGATGAGTGATGAAGACCTCATGGAGCAGTTTCAGGCAGGCACGGTTGAGGCGTTCAACATTCTGGTGGAACGCTATTCCGAGCGCTTGATGCACTACTTGTATGGCTTTTTGGGCGATGCCCGACGCTGTGAAGACCTTCTTCAGGAGACTTTCCTGCGCGTCTACCGCAACCGGCATTCTTACCAGCGGATTGCGAAGTTCTCCACCTGGCTGTACACGATTGCTGGGAACCTGGCGCGCTCCGAGTACCGGAAACGCAAACGCCGGCGCGTGTACTCCATTCAATCGGTTAATCGCGATGACGAGGAGTACGAAATTGCGCTGCCTGACGAGACTTTCTTGCCGGACAAGCATGCCGAGAGCACGATTCAGGACAAATACATTCAGGAGGCGCTGCGGAGCATCCCGGCAGACTTTCGTGAGGTGGTAGTGTTGCGTGACGTGCAGCAGCTTACCTATGAAGAAATCGCCCAAATCACCGGCTTACCGATGGGTACGGTGAAAAGTCGGATTAACCGTGGGCGTACCAAGCTGCAGGCGCTGTTAAAAGACATCTACGCGCCTGAAGAAGTCTAAAGCTGAACGAATCGTAGGGCGGTGCGTACAAAGCGCACCGCCTTTGTTTTTTACCCCATCAGGTAGGCCAGCAGAATCATGAGCGCGGCAAACCCTAGCAAAATGCCTATTGCAACAAACAGCTCACGGCGCCGCCGACGACTGAGTAGTGCCATAACGCGCTCAGGTCAGGTTGCGCACTGCCCTTTAATATCAGCGATTTCTGCGTTGAACGCAAAGGCTCTGCTTGCGTAAAACCGCTATCTGCTGCTTAGATTTCTATGCCTTCGGATCCTCTTCCGCTGCAGCTTACCTGTAGTGCAGGTGTTTTCTTGCTCCACGGCGACTACGAATACCTTAGCGAGGGGTATTACGCCGCTGTAGAAGTTGAATTGCACGGTCTGACGGCTCTACCTTCCTGCGCCGATGTGCTCGACGCCTACAACGTCCCTGTAGCGCTGGAGCGCGTCCGCCAAGCAGGTCTACCTGTTCCCGAATGGTATCTGACCAACGATACGGTGAAGCCGCCTGCCGTGATTTATGGCGTGCATCCTTTTGCCCGTGCGTTTCGCGTGGTCTACGAGCCACAGGAGGCCTGGATCGCTGCTCGCCAGCTCTCGCGGCAGGGTAAATATCTGCTGTGCTATCAGCGCCTGCCGGTCCACGCAAGGCTAATCGAAGTGGAGCTTATCCTGGATCGCACGCCAGAGACAGCGTATGCATGGTGGGCCGAGCAGCTCTATGGGCTGTTTCATCTACCGCTAGCCAAGCTGCGTCTGATCGAAACGCCCGATGGGCAGACCTTCTTTAGTGCTTTAGAACGCTTGCCGCGCAGCCGGCTTTCAACCAAAAGCCGAAAGCTTTTGCAAGAGCGGCTTCAAGCCTTTTGTGCACGCCGTGGGTAGGTTGGCGATTTACGTCGAGCGCTATACGATTGCTCGTCGCGAGGAGCATGCCGCGCTGCTCCGCTACCGTGATGCCGCCGAAGCGCTGGGGCACGAAGTGCATTTTTTGTTTCGCAATGAACTGCACAAAATTCCGCGCTACGACGCACTCTTTATCCGCGCGCTTACCCACCCCTTAAATGCCAGTTATGTGGCTGCCCGCCTAGCTGAATTGCACGGCAAGCCTGTCATCGATGACAGCCGTTCGATCCGTATTTGCTGCGACAAGGTGCACATGTACCGCCGGCTCGAGCAAGCTGGCGTAAGCGTGCCGCCCACCCGCTTGCTCACGCGACCAATGCTAACGCCCACACAAGCGGATCGGTTATTTGCCGAGCTGGGTGCACCATTGGTGCTCAAAGCACCGCAGAGTGCCTTTTCGTCGCATGTCGAACGCGTAGAAACAGTTGAAGCGTTTTTGCGCACCGGGAGGCGTTTCTTCTATCACTCTGACCGGCTTATTGTGCAGCAGTTTATCCCTAGCCCGTTTGACTGGCGCGTAGGCGTGCTGGGAGGCCAGTTGCTGTATGCTTGCCGTTATCTCATTCCAGCCAAAACCTTTAAGATTGAAGCCATTATTGACGGTCGCCGGGCATATGCACGCGTCGAAGGCGTTCCTTTAGAAGCGCTGCCTGAGGCTGTAGCCCAAGCAGCGCTCAAGGCCGCAGCAGCCATCGGGCAGGGACTCTACGGCGTCGATCTCAAGGTTACCGAAACAGGTCAGGTCGTGGTCATCGAAGTCAACGATAATCCCACCATCAATGCGGGGGAGGAAGATCAGCAAGCACCCGACGTTTACACCCGCATTGTTTCCCATCTTTTGGAGGGCAAGTCTTCATGATTTCTATTCGCCCAGCTACGTTAGCCGACCTAGACGCGCTGGTGCACCTCGAGGCTGTCAGCTTCGATGGAGATCAGCTTTCGCGCCAAAGCTATCGCAGGCTACTGCGGAGTGAAAGTGCTCAGGTACTGGTGGCCGAGCAAGAAGGCCGCGTGTGCGGCAGTGCGGTACTGCTTTTCCGTCAGGGACTGGCGGCGGCACGGTTGTACTCTTTGGCTGTCGATCCTGCATGTCGTCGCCAAGGCATTGGTCGCTTGCTTGTTCAGGCTGCCGAAAAAGCCGCGCTGGAACGCAACCGGCTTGTGCTACGCCTGGAGGTTCGCATCGATAATACCGAAGCCATCCGCCTTTACGAAGCGTTGGGATTTCGGCCTACAGGCCTATTGCCTGCATATTATGCCGACGGAGCACCTGCCCGTCGCTACGAGCGCGTCCTCGTCCCTAATCAACGTCCCCCAAACTACCTGCCTATTCCGTACTACAGCCAAACGCTAGACTTCACTTGCGGACCAGCCTGTCTGATGATGGCCTTAAAGTACTTTCGCCCAGAACTGTCGCTTAACCGCGGGCTGGAACTGGAACTCTGGCGCCAGGCAACCACGATTTTTATGACCAGTGGCATTGGGGGATGCAGTGCCGAAGGCTTGGCCGTTGCGGCCCTTCATCATGGCCTGCATGCCCTAGTGCTGACCAACGATGTGCGCATTCCCTTTATCGATACCGTACGCTCACCCTTAAAAAAAGAAGTGTTACGCCTTGTGCACGAATCCTTTCTGGCACGTCTTCATGCAGCCGGTTATCCTCCACGCTATACCCTCTTTGATCGCAAGGACATCTTGATGGCCATTGATGAGGGCTTGGTGCCTATTTTGCTCGTCAGCGGCTATCGCCTCTATGGCGAGAAAGTCCCCCATTGGGTAGTGGTCACGGGATACGATGAACATTTCATCTACATCCATGATCCCTACATTCCCGAGGAGATGCCCTTCTTCGATGGGCAGCACGTGCCTATTCATGAGCAGGACTTTTTGCGCCTTAATCGTTACGGCCGTGCCGGCAGCCGCATGATGGTACTCTTAAGTGACCAAGGCGACCGTCTAAGAGCCTGGCACGGTTAGGCCAGCTCAACGCCATAGCGACGCGCCAAAGCCTGTTGCAAAGCGCCTACAGTCTCCAACGCCTCGCGCAACAGCTTTTGCTGCACTCGTGACAAGGCTTCAGGATCCAGGTAATCATTGGGCAGTTCGCCAGCCTCAACCTGGCGCAACTGATGTTCCAGCTGTACGTCAGTCAAGTAGTGATAAGCCTCTAAGGCATCGTGCAGCACAGTTTCCAACTCAGGAAACGCATCGGCTGCAGCCCTGAGACGATCGAAGGTATTGGTTGATTGGAAGTAGCGCAAATCAAGCGCCAGTATTCGGGCAGCATCTACCACCAACCGAATGCCACGGCCGTTAAGGTCGATGCGTTTTTTATAGGGGCCGCTTCGTTCCGTCGCCCAGCGTCCTAGAGGCGCTAAGGGAGGGCGCTGCTCGAGCGCCAAGGCCGCAAGCACTTGGAGCACATTGCGTTCTCGATCCAAGGCCTGTACGTTCAAGGCATCCTCAATTTCTTGCCAGAGCACCTGCATCAGTTCAGCTTCACCGCAAAGCGGCCGCATGTCAAAAAAGGGCAACGCCTGAGCCAGCGCTTCAGGCGTTGCCTGAAGAATCCAGTAACGGATAGTCTGCCGCCACTGGTCGAGCGGCTGCCGCCACTGCGGTTCACGGGCTATCGTAGCGCTTGTTGGAAAACCACACTTTTCCAGCGCGCTATTGACTTGCTCGGCCAAGCGGCTAAACCATGCTTCAGCTTTTTCAGCCGCTTCTCCTGGATTTGCGTAAACCAGCGCGTTTTGCTGTGCCGTAGTCAGGGTCATTTCCTGTCGCCCTGTACCTCCTAGCCGCAGCCACGCCCAAGGCAAGTCCGTCCGCAAGGCTTCTTCACGGGCTCGCAGCCCACGCTCCACCAAACGAATAACCCGCCGGGCAATACGATCGCTCATGACGGAAAGTAAGCGTCCTAAGGCCTCAGGCGTTGCCCCCTGCCGTTGGAGACGCAGTAGCTGATCATGAATCTCTTCGCGAATATTGGTTAATTCCGCTTCGTTGCTAATGCTTTCGATGCGGTTAATCGTAGCCAGCGGATCTTGACCGCGCCAATGGGCAATATCTCGGTCAGTTAACACGCCCAGGGGATGTTCTTTTTCATCGACGACGACCAGCCGATGTACCCCATGGAGCAGCATCTGCATCATGGCTTCGAAAAGCGAGGCATCGGCTTTGATTGTATGTACGGGAGTACTCATCAAGCGGCGTATCGGCGTTTCTGGTGAGCCGCGCCGGGCCACCAAGCGGCGAAGATCTGCTCCGGTTACAATGCCGGCCAAACGACCGTTGCGTAGCACCACCACGGAACTTACTCCACGCCGGATCATTTGCCGTGCTACATCGCGTGCCGAAGCCTCAGGGTCGCAGCTCACAAGCCGCCGATAGGCAAGCTGCCGTAAGCGCCGGCTAAAAAGTTGGCGCGCTCCGGTTACGTCCAGCTCTACGTCCTGCCGCGTAAGGTAGTGCTTGATTTCTCTGTCGAAAAACGCGGCAAATGCTGCATTTTGCTCATATAGCTTAAGGAATCGCTCTGGCCTCAACCGAATGCATACTGTTGGAGCCACTGCACGCGCTTCATAAGGGGCAGCCCCTCCTTTGATTAAGCCAAACGCGCCAAAGGTATCGCCTTCACCGCATTTATCAATCAATCGCTGGCGCGGCACGTCCATCAGGCGGACCATCCCTGACTCGACCACATATAACCCTTTGTGCGCTGTGCTGCCCTGTTCGATAATCACTTCGCCAGGCTCAAAATATTCCAGCGTCAAATCCGCTAGCACGTCTTGCAACAACTCGGGCGCAAGCTGGTCGAAGGGGGGCGTGTTGCGTAGCAATGTCTGCAAGCGCTCCAGAATCGTCGACGTTGTCATGTTGGATGTTGAGCTGCCCTACGTGATGCCGTTGTTCCAGAAATACAATGCTCTGCACCACAGAAGCAAGGGTGTTTTTTAGCGCACGTACACTTGCTGCAGCTGGAGGCCATCTGTGGGCATCTCGGCTGCGCACCAAAGGCCGCTAAGGGACCTTCGACTCACTGCAACCACCCAGCCCTAGCTCAGGCCGTTTACAGTTAGCTTGGGGTTTTTATCAGGCACCTTACGTGGACTTTGCATTCATCTTGGCGCCCAGGGCTGAACGACCTCAAGAACCTGAAACTTCCGGTGCAGCAGCCTGACGATGCACCCCTACGCGCCGTGACGTTAAAACCAACCCCACCGCACCCCCGATCATCAGTAGCACGGCGATTACCTCGGCCTGGGTTACCCGAAGTCCCCAAAGCATAAAGTGGTTATTCACGCGGATTTGTTCGATGAGAAACCGCTCTAGCCCATTGAGCACGAGATAGAGCGAAAAAAGCCATCCTGGAAGAAACGCATGCCGACGTAATGCCCAGAGCACCCCAAAAAACAGGGTTGCCATGGCAAATTCGTATAGCGGCGTTGGGTAAACCGGTGCAGGCGGTGGTCCGATAATCGCGCGGGGATAGCTTTCGGCCCAAAGCCACATAGGCAGCCAATCGGGCTTAGCTGCTACGTTTGCGGCAATACCCCAATCGCCGTCGCCAGCCAAATGGCATCCAATGCGCCCAATGCCATAGGCCAGCATTAACCCAGGCGCTGCGGCATCCGCCAGCTGGGGTATGGGGATGCCTTTCTGACGCGCATAAAGGATCACGCCCAACGCTCCAAAAATGAGTCCACCGTAGAAGGTAAATCCGCCTGTGGAGAAGATCATGCCCAGGGGGTCGAGCACAAACGTATCGAGGTTTTCCAGGATATGGAAAATTTTAGCCCCAACGAAACCAGCCCCAACAGCAACGAGCGTCATTGTCCCAATCAGGGTTGCCGGACTGGCCTTACGTGTCTGATAACGCCCTCGACTGTCGCGCTCTCGTATCGACACGCTCGAGAGCATTCCTGCCTTGTAGCGTCGGTCTAGTTCCCGAGCGGTAAGCCAGGTGGCCACTAAAACGGCCACAGCGACCATAGCACCGAACGAATAGATCGGCAAAGGCAATGCAAAGCCAAACAGATCCTCAAAAAGATCGCTCAAGCGCGGATACATGGCGTTGTAGCGTTAGGTGAGGCGAACCACAGTACCTTTGAGAAAGTCGCTCAGTTCATCGAAAGCGACGTCGTGCTGCTGCCCTGTGCGCATATCACGGACGCGAGCCTGCTTGCGTAGCAGCTCTTCTTCTCCAACAATAACCGCATAGCGGGCTTGCTGACGGTTGGCTTCACGCATTTGCGCTTTCATGGAGCGGCCTTTTAAATCCAAGTCTACACGCAACCCTTCACGCCGTAGCTGCTGGGCTTGGCACAATGACCAACGTGCCGCGTTTTGTCCCAACGCTACGAGGAAAACATCCAGCCCCGGGTCTTCCGGGAAAGCATAATGCTGCGCCTGCAGCGCAATCAAAAGCCGTTCAATACCCGCAGCAAAGCCAATTGCTGGTACTGCTGCCTCGTGACCCAGCTCTTGGGCAAGCAAATCGTAGCGCCCGCCACCGGCCAGAGCGCTTTGGGCGCCAAGGTCAGGGCTTTCCAGTTCGAACGTAGTATGCGTGTAATAATCTAGCCCCCGCACAAGGAACGGATCTTCTACGAAGGCAATACCCAGCTCCTGGAGATGTGCCTTGACGGCTTCATAGTGCGCACGGGCTGATGGGCTAAGAAAGTCGAGGATGCGTGGCGCATTTTCAAGCAATCGACGCTCACGTGCATCTTTGGTATCCAGAATGCGGAGAGGGTTGGTCTCCAGCCGTTTGCGGCTGATGGCTGAAAGCTGCTCGGCGTAAGGCTCTAGGTAGGCTTGAAGCGCGGCCTTGTAGCGGGGCCGCGTGTCGGCATCGCCGAGAGCGTTAAGCCGAAGACGTAGCTTACGCAGCCCAAAGGCTTCGTAAACAGCCATCATTGCTGCAATGACTTCCGCGTCGGCCTCAGGTGTCTCTGCGCCGATCACCTCGACACCGAACTGGTGGAACTGCCGGTAGCGCCCTTTTTGCGGATTTTCGGCCCGAAAACACGGCCCCAAGTAATAGAGTTTTTGTACGCTACCTTGCTGGTCTAGTCGGTGTTGGAGATAAGCACGCATGACCGGGGCCGTCAACTCGGGGCGCAGTACGTAGTCGGTTTCTCCCCGACGAAAGGCGAACATTTCTTTGGCCACAATGTCGGTAAGCTGGCCTACGCCCCGAGCAATCAGTGGTGTAGGCTCGAGAATGGGCGTGCGAATCTCACGAAAATTAAACCGTTCCAGCACCTCCCGAATCACCTGTTCAACGTGTTGCCAAGCGCAACTAGGGACTTCATGCGCCCCCTCGCTGGCGGCAGCCTGCGGCAGAATATCGAACGTGCCTCGGATATTGCGAAGTGTTGGATCGAGACTCATGAATCTACCAGTTGCGACTCGCCTTCTTCAAACAAGTGCAGCACTTCTTCAGGGGTTCGTGCTTCCAGCAAACGCAGCCGGAAACTGTCCCGGTTCATGAGGCGGGAAATGCGACTAAGTAGCTTAATGTGTTGCGATTTGGCCGTTTCAGGTCCAACCAGTAAAAAAAGTATCCGTACTGGTTGCTGATCGATAGCCTCGAAATCCACGGGTTCTGCCGTAATCGCAAACGCGGCTACGGTGCCTGTAACGGCCGATGTTTTGGCGTGGGGCAGCCCAAGCCCTTTGCCTACACCAGTAGACATCATCTGCTCGCGGACCCAAACAGCTTGTCGTAGGGCCTCCAGATCGCGCACCGCCGGATGTCCGCGCAGCAGATCAATTAGCCGGTTGAGCACCTCTTCTTTGGTACGCCCGGGCAACCCAACCTGAATGGTTTCCGGTGAAAGCAGTTGATGAATTTGATAGGTCGTGGTTTGCATCGAAAATTCGGTTCGAAATTTAGCGCCTAAAGTTTCGCCTTCACGGGCTTGCGAAGGCTTACGAAACGCGATCATAATGGTTCACGCTAAGGACTCTGAACGCCGTAGAACGAACCAGCAGGCGGCTTGTTCACCCACTTTTACAAAGGATCGCATCGCAGCTTTTCCAGTGCCCAGGCCATATCATCCGGCAATGGTGCCGAAAAATGCAACCACTCGCCTGTTCGAGGATGCCTAAAGCCCAGCGTGTGGGCATGCAAGGCTTGGCGAGAAAGTCGGGAAAAAAGTTGTTCATAGAATGCTTTACGAGCAGCGGTCACCGGTCCATAGCGAATGGCCCGTCCCCCATAGATCGGATCGCCCACTACAGGATGCCGGATATGCTGGGCATGCACCCGAATTTGATGCGTGCGTCCAGTCTCTAGCCGGAATTGCACCAAGGCTGCTGCAGGTAAGGCTTCGAGCACTTCGTAATGCGTGACAGCACGCTTGCCTTTGTCTTCGGGGACAACAGCCATGCGTTGGCGGTTACGTGGATCACGACCGATAGGTGCCTCAATGCGCCCCTGGGCAGGGTTCGGAACCCCCCAAACGAGGGCCAAATACGTACGGGCGATCGTTCGCTGCTCAAATTGCCGGGCGAGTCCGGCATGTGTCTCATCGTCCTTAGCCACAACCATCAACCCTGTGGTGTCTTTATCTAAGCGATGCACAATCCCTGGCCTAGGCGCTTCCAGGCGTGTTTCGGTGGGCCCAGTACTCACCATGGAAAGCCCAACCGTCTCATCGTCGGGCAACTCCTCTTCTTCCTCAAAGCAGACGGGACCGCTACCGATGTGGTGCAGCAAAGCATTGACCAGCGTACCACTACGGTTACCCCGGGCTGGGTGGACCACCAATCCAGCCTGCTTGTTCACGACCAAGAGATAGGGATCTTCATAGACAACCTCTAACGGTATCGGTTCAGGTCGCAGCTCTACAGGCGGCTTTCGAAGCAGCCGTAAAGTGATCACATCACCTGCCTGTACCGTGTAGGCCGGTTTTTGCACGATCACTCCGTTGACCGTAACACGGCCTTCGCGGATGCCTTGCTGAATTTTAGTACGTGAGGTTGGCGAAAGAAAACGCGCCAAGTAGGTATCTAGACGACCACCTTCCCGGTAGCCTAGCGGTACTTCAAGCTGAATGCATACTTCCTGCAGCTCCATCGCACCTTGGTGGAAACAAAGCGACCGATCGGTTCATTTGCTGCACGCCATCCCTTTAATGTGCGGATCCATGTCAGGTTCGGTTACTCCAGCCTCAAACGCCAAAGTTGTCGAGCTGCTCAAGGCGCTCGTACGTTTTCCTTCCCTCAGCCATCAAGAAGCCGACATTGCAGACTTTATAGAACACTACGTGCGTCGCGCCGGCTTACCGGTGCAGCGTCTAGACAACAATGTGTATTTTTGGCTGGGGGAAGGCGAAGATCGGTTATTGTTGAATTCTCATCTGGATGTTGTGCCCCCTTCGGCCGACCATCCATTTGATCCTTTTGAGCCTGTCGAGCTCGACGGTAAACTTTACGGCCGAGGCACAGTGGATGCCAAAGCTAGCGTTGCAGCCATGACCACGGCCTTGCTCTCGCTGGCTCGCGAAGGCTGGCGTCCACCTCAAGGACAGGTCATTGTAGCGTTGACGGCCTGTGAGGAAACGGGAGGAGGCTACAACGGCCTTGAAGCGCTACGTCCGCACCTTCCACCCTTACAGGCAGCCGTTGTTGGCGAACCAACACGGCTTGAGCCTTGCGTAGCGCAGAAAGGGTTGCTGATTTTAAAACTCCATGCTCGCGGTCGCACCGCGCACGCAGCCCGGCCGCACTTAGGCGACAATGCCATTCTACGGGCCACACGCGATATCCAACGGCTGAGTCAGTTTCGCTTCGAGAAGGCTGATCCGTTTCTGGGCATGCCCACGCTGACGGTCACCACGATCCAGGGAGGCACAGCCCACAACGTGGTGCCTGAGCGCTGTTCGTTTACACTTGACATCCGCACCACACCAGCCTACACGCATGCTGAGATCGTGCAGCTTCTGTCCAGCGTTGTGGAATCCGAGATCGAAGTGCACAGCGACCGCTTTATTCCTGTTTCTACCCCAGTATCAGCGCGTATCGTGCAAGCCTGCCTGCGTGCCAACCCCACTGGCCGTCCCTTTGGCTCTCCAACCGCTTCCGACTGGATCTTTCTACACGACATTCCTACGGTCAAGCTTGGCCCGGGACCTAGCGAACGCTCACATACCGGCGGTGAACACATCGAACTAGAAGAGCTCACGCGCGCTGTCGAGGTCTATCGCAACATCATTCGCTACTACTACGCGCTAAAGCCCAACGGCTGCTGAGCAAACTTACTCGAGGGGTCGAACCCAGATGTTGCGGAAGCGTACCCGGTCGCCGTGATCCTGAAGCATGAGCGGCAATCGATCCGGGTGCGGCTCGTAAGGCGGTCGCGCGCGGTGGGCTGTCGGGCCAGTAAGCACGGCGCAGTCCTGCACAAGAATGCCGTTGTGCAAGACGGTTATGCGCGCCGGTTGCACCAGTTTCCCTTCGGCATCAAAACGCGGACGTCGAAAAACAATATCATAGGTCTGCCATTGGCCCGGAGGCCGCATGGCGTTCACCAAAGGTGGATACTGACCATAAATAGCCCCTGCTTGACCGTCCGGATAGGTATCGTTCTGGTAGGAGTCAAGCACCTGCACCTCGTAGCGCCCCATAAGAAAAACGCCACTGTTCCCCCGGCCCTGCCCTTCACCAGTCACCTCTTCTGGAACAGACCACTCCAGGTGAAGCTGCACGTCGCCAAAGCCCTGGCGCGTTTGGATGTTTCCACTTCCAGGAACGACTTCCATGTAGCCATCGACAACCCGCCAGGCAGCCTCTCCTCCCCCTACGCGTTCCCAGGCCGACAAATCGGTACCATCAAACAGCACGATGGCATCAGAAGGCGGAGCCGTGTGCTGTGCAAAGGGGGCTGGCGTCACTACGGGTGGTCGCGGCCGATTTAGGTCGTGAATCGCCCAGCTTGTGTCTACCTGTGCCATCGCAGAAAGGCCAAGGCTACCCCAAAACAGTCCCAATAAACCAGCGGTCAATATACGCATAGCGCATCTTACTTGTAGCTACTCCATGGCCATATGGTATGCATACCAACTTTAGGAAACAAGCCCTTTTAAAGCTGCAGGGGCAAGCCTAAGAAAGGCTTGCCCCGACTTGCCGTACAATCAGAAGAAACCTCAGAAAAAAACCTTCTAGACCTGGGTTAAGCGGCCAGCACCGTCAGGCACTAGCCGACTTTGCAGATCACGACCAACCTGAAACTGCCGGATCATTTGATTAAGTTCATCGGTGAGCCGGCTAAGCCCTTCAGCGGCCCGAGCGATCTGCTCCACCCCGCGGGCCGATTCGTGAGACAGGCGCGAGATCAGCTCAACACTCCGACTAATTTGTTCACTGGTGGTCGATTGCTCCTCGCTGGCGGCAGCAATTTGCGAAACGCGATCCAGCACGCGTTGCGCACCCTGGACAATTTGGGTCAGCGCCGTACCTGTCTGATCGGCCAGGCGAATACCTTCCTCGACTTCTTGACTCCCGCGCTGAATAGCCTTTACCGCCTCGCGCGTCTCACTGCGAATGCCCTCGATCATTTTGGCAATCTCTTTGGTCGCCTGAGCTGTCCGCTCTGCCAGCTTGCGCACCTCATCGGCCACTACGGCAAAGCCTCGACCATGCTCACCTGCCCGCGCTGCTTCAATTGCTGCATTCAGCGCTAGCAAGTTGGTCTGTTCAGCAATTTCATTGATGACCTGAACGATCTCGCCAATGCGCTCACTGGAAGCCCCCAAGCGCTCGACAGTCCGCGCCGACTCCCCAACAACTTGCGCAATCTGACGGATTTTTTCGACCGTTTCGCGTACGACTTGTTCGCCTTGTTGTGCCTGGGCGCCATTCTCCTGGGCTACCTCAGCGGTTTCCGTAGCGTTTCGGGCGTTCTCGATGATCGTACGCACCATCTCTTCGATCGCTGCAGCCACTTCGTTAGCTTGGCCAGACTGCTGCTGGGCTGTTGCAGCCAGCTCTTCACTCGAGGCGCTGATTTGTGCTGCCGAGCTGGCGGTCGAGGCCACTGCCTCGGTGACCCGCACAATCATCTGCCGGATATTGGCTACAGCCCGGTTAAAGCCCTCGTAAAGACGCCGGATTTCATCGTCACGCTCCGCTTCCAGATGCACTGTCAGGTCGCCAGCAGCAAACCGCTCCATCTGGGCTAGCATGCGTTCCACGCTGCGTGCCAAGTACTGCTGCTGGGCCTCAGAAGCTGCAACCGCTTCACGCACCTTTTGCTCTACGCTCTCCTTTTCGGCTTGCAACGCATCAAGCGCTTGCCGCACGCTGGCTACCATCTGGTTAAAGGCCCGTGCCAGCGACCCCACTTCATCCTGGGTGGTTGCCGTAATTGCTACATCCAACTGGCCTTCGGCAATCTTCTGGGCAGCAGCCTCTAGTTCCTGAATGGGCCGAACAACCGAGCCTCGCAGTACGCGGAAGGCCAGACCAATTCCCAGAGCTATTACCAATAAAGCACCCACAATCTCCCAAATCAAGAACCGTTGCTGCCGCTTCATCCAGGTCAAGCGTGCTTCGTTAAGCTGCTGCTCCGCATCTAGAAAGTCCTGCAGTTCCCGCTCTATCTTTTCCCAAAGCGCTGCATGCGTGGCCTTATGGGCAACTACGCTAGCAGCCAGTTCGCTCATGCGGAGCTGGCCCATATCAACCTCGGGTCTTTGAGCAAGCAGCACTTCGGTTGCGGAAATCCACTCTTGCATCGCTGCAGTTACTTGCGCCAAGCGCTCGACCTGTTCCGGATTGTCGCTTACCAATTGCTTTAGATCTGCAATCCGCTTTTCAAAGCGCGCCTTCTCCTCCTGATATGCCGTATGATAGGAAGCGTCACCCGTCAATAAATACGACAGCGCGTTTTGCTGCATCACGGCTCGTTCGAGCAACAAGCCTTGTGCTTGCTGCATAACCTGCTGTGAATGCAGCGCCCACTGCTGGGCTTCGCTCATCCCACGAAATCCCCACCAGATGAATACCGCCAGGACAATAGCCAGAACCTGAGGAACAAGCAGTGCCAGAACTATCTTGGTTTGGATGGAGGCGTTCTTGAGACGGTCGTACATGGCAAGCGGTCGCGTGATTGATTGGGGGAGTCAACAGGGCTAAAGATCGGCCGCCTTTGTGTAAACTTTAGCCCAATTGCCCGCAGACCCGTTGCGCAGCGCGATCGACTCTGTATTTTGCAGCCATAATCTACACGCTTCCAGGTATGCTCTGGGCAAAAGGATATACCATTGCTAGCTGGGTGCAGCGGTTTACCGTAGGCGAAGACCACCGCTGGGACACACTGCTTTTACCTTACGACATTGAAGGCACACGAGCGCATGCAGCTGGGCTGACCCAGATCGGCGTGCTTACTGATGCTGAGTTTCAGGCAATCACCCAAGCATTGGATGCCCTAAAGGCTGAGGTAGCTGCCGGTCGCATCGCAGTGCGCCCCGAAGATGAAGACGCACATACGGTCATCGAGCAGTACCTAACGCAGCAGCTGGGAGACATCGGCAAAAAAATCCACGCGGGTCGCTCGCGTAACGACCAAGTACTTGCAGCATTGCGGTTATTCTTAAAAGACGGTTTGCGTGAGGCCGGCCGGCAAGTAGCTCGTATTGTCGAGCACCTGTGTGCGCTAGGTGCTCAGTATAACGACGCGTTGATGCCTGGCTACACGCATCTGCAGCAGGCCATGCCTTCGACAGCCGGCCTGTGGGCACTAGGCTATGCAGAGCTGCTTTTGAGCGATCTAGCAGCCTTGCGCCATGCTTTCGATCAGGTGGATGTGTCGCCCTTAGGCAGTGCGGCAGGCTATGGGGTGCCTTTTCTAGCACTTCCTCGGGAAGCCGTAGCCCAGCAGCTAGGATTTCGCGCGCTGCAACTTCATGTGACGGCTGTGCAGCTCTCGCGCGGCAAGTTAGAGCTGCATGCGGCGCATGCCCTGGTGCAGGTAGGGGCTACGCTCAACCGTATGGCTTCGGACTTGGTGCTCTTCAACAGTCAGGAATTTGGCTTTGTAGCCCTGCCAGCCGACTTGTGTACTGGCAGTAGCATTATGCCGCAGAAGCAAAACCCAGACGTGCTGGAACTGGTGCGTGCGGGTTATCACCGGCTGCTGGCCGAGCTAAACGTACTGCTGACGCTTCCAGCCAACTTGCCTTCAGGGTACCACCGCGACTTGCAGCTTACCAAGGAAGCCGTTGTGCGCTGCGTGCTGCATGCGCAGGATATGCTGACCGCCATGGACAACCTGCTGCCTTCCCTACGCTTTCGGCGTGACTGCATGCAAGCTGCCTGCACCCCAGCGCTGCTGGCTACTGCCGAAGCACTGCGTCGCGTGGCCGAGGGCGTGCCGTTTCGCGAGGCCTACCGTCAGGCTGCGGCCGAACTCGACAGGCTCCCCCAGCCTGAACCACAGCGCGTGCTGGCAGCTTACCAAGTAGACGGCTACCCTGGGCGCGGACGGCCCGACCTAGTGCAAAAGCGCCTTGCAGCTTTTCAGGACTGGCTAGGAACACCTTGAACGGTAACCACCAGCTCGCGCTGGCGCGGCCGCACGTCGCATTCCACCAGTACGAGTTGCTGCCAGGTGCCTAGCACGGGCTGCCCGTCACGCACCGGTACCGTTGCCGAGGCACCCAGTAAGGTAGCTTGCAGGTGGGCATGCGCATTTCCGTCGTGCCAGGTCAGCTCGTGGTAATAGGTCTCGTGCGGGGGCACCAAACGATCCATGAGTTCGGGCAAATCGCGCTGCAAGCCAGGCTCAAGTTCAATGGTGCCTACAGCTGCTGTACTGCCTACCACGTGCACATGCACCAAACCCCGAGCAACGCCAGAGCGCGCCACCACCGCTGCCACAGCTTGGGTTAGGTCCTGCACATCTCCATGTCCTGTTGTGCTGCACTGGAGGGTTTCCTGATGAACAATCATGGCCGGTCTGTTGGATGCGCCTGCGCTAGGGTTATACCTTCCCAGTCCCAAGCACGCAGCATGGACCGGTAGGCATGAGCCGTTAGGTCGTGGTGTAGGGGCGTGATGGACACGTAGCCTTGCTCGATGGCCTCCAGATCGGTATCGTCACCCTCGTCCAAGTTCACAAAACGCCCCGTTAACCAATAGTAAGGTTGGTTATGAGGGTCAAAGCGTTCTGTAAAACTCTCCTCCCAACGCGAGCGGGCCTGCCGGGTAATGGCAATACCTTGAATAGCCTCTAGGGGCAAGTCGGGGATGTTGACGTTCAGCAAAATGCCCGGGGGCAAGCCGCGTTGCAGCACGGCTAGAGCGATCTTGCGTGCGTAGTAGGCTGCTGCGCGGTAGTCCTTGGGCTCCCAGTTGCAGAGCGAAAAAGCGATCGCGTCGATGCCCAAGATGGCTGCTTCGGTCGCTGCACTGACGGTTCCTGAGTAAATCACATTAACGGCTGTATTGGGACCGCGATTAATGCCACTGACGACCAGGTCGGGCCTGTGCGGCAGCAGTTGGTGAACGGCCAGTTTGACGCAATCGGCTGGAGTACCGCTAACGGCGTAGGCTTCAACCTCACCCGAAGGGAGCCGGAAAGGCCATCGCCGTACCCGCACTGGATCGCGCACCGTAATTGCATGGCCTACGGCACTCTGTTCCTCTATCGGAGCGACCACGTACACAATGCCCAGCGCATCCATCGCTTCCGCCAATGCCGCCAGCCCCGGTGCATCGATACCGTCGTCATTGCACACCAGGATGAGCGGCCGGTGATTCGCAGAGGTTCGCTTCGGGTTCATCATGACTGGTGCCTAATAGCTTTCTTCTGGGGAAGGGAACGTGCGCTGGCGTACGTCGAGCACGTAATGCTGCACGGCTTCAGTAATCACCTCAGCTAAACGGGCATAGCGGCGTACAAATCGGGGATGAAAATCAACGGTTAGGCCCAGCATGTCGTGCAGCACCAGCACTTGCCCATCGCAATCTACACCTGCACCGATGCCGATGGTAGGAATGCGCAATGCCTGGGTCACCTCACGTGCCAGCCCAGAAGGAATCTTTTCCAGCACCAGGGCAAAACACCCAGCCTCTTCCAAAAGGCGAGCGTCACGCCGCAGCTGCTCAGCTTCTTCCGGCTCCTGAGCCCGCACCTTGTAGGTGCCAAAGCGATAGATACTCTGAGGTGTTAGACCCAGGTGGCCCATAACTGGGATGCCGGCAGTAACGATACGCTCGACTGCTTCGACTACCGGCTTGCCGCCTTCAAGCTTGACCGCGTGCGCTCCGGCTTCTTTCATCACCCGGATGGCCGAGGCCAGCGCTTCATTAGGGTTGCCTTGATAAGAGCCAAAAGGCAGATCGACCACCACCAAAGCCCGGCGCACAGCCCGCACGACACACTGGGCGTGGTAGATCATCTGGTCTAGCGTAATGGGCAACGTCGTTTCATGGCCGGCCATGACGTTCGAAGCCGAATCGCCAACCAGGATTACGTCGATGCCTGCAGCATCCAGGATGCGCGCCAGGGTGTAGTCGTAGGCTGTTAGCGCCGCGATGGGAATGCGGGCGGCCTTCATTTCTTGCAACGTTTGCGTGGTCACACGCCGGGCATTGACCGTGAGCGAAGGTGAAGCAGGGGTCGACATGACTCGTGGCAGTTGTAGGCTACGCGTCGTATTCCAACGAAAAAGCGGGCGTCTAGCTCCGACGCCCGCTTTACTTAAGCC
This sequence comes from Rhodothermus bifroesti, assembly GCF_017908595.1. NCBI lineage: Bacteria > Pseudomonadati > Rhodothermota > Rhodothermia > Rhodothermales > Rhodothermaceae > Rhodothermus > Rhodothermus bifroesti. The sequence continues at coordinate 72,321 of NZ_JAGKTL010000002.1, read as the reverse complement.
ACACGCTGAAATTAGTTATTTCGAGGCTGACCGGCCGTAGCTCCTTCCTCTGGTACCTGTATGCCCAAACGGCGAGCCACTTCGCGCGTAATATCGACTACCCGGCTTTCGTTGACATAAAGCAAGGCCTGTGCCCGTAGCACCACGTCCAGGCGCTGCTCTTGGGCCACCTGGTCGATCACCTGCTGCACCCGCTCCAGCAATGGCCGCAGCAGTTCCTGCTCCCGTTGCGCTAGCTGCTGCTGGCTTCGAGCAGAGGCTTGCTCAATTTCGTTTTGCAGCTGGAGCAGCTCTTGCTCCCGTTCTTGGCGGCGCTGCTCCGAAAGCAAGGCCTGCTGCCGCTGGTAGCGCTCCAACTTCTCTTGGTATTCCTTAAACATCTCTTGCAGCGCTTGCTGGCTCCGTTGCGCTTCTTGCTGGAGTTGCTGCTGAATCTGCTGGTATTCACGCATGTTGAAGATGATGACGTCTGGGTCGGTATAGCCAATGCGCAGCGTTTGCGCAGCAGCTTGACTAAGCCCTCCCCAACCCAACAACAAGCCGAGCAGGAGTAGAGTGCGAACCTTCATTGCAGGGTCGTAGCTAAGGGTGAAAACATCAGTTGCGAGATTCTACATTGACGTTAAGTTGGGCAAGAACCCGATCGCTTAAGTCATGTTCCGGTGGGGCATACAGCAGCATTGGCGCCGCAGCTTTGTCCAGCACGTAGTCATATCCACGATCGCGCGCTACCGCTTCGATAGCTTCAAGTACGCGCTCTTGAATAGGGCGCAAGAGGGCTTCTTGCTGGCGAAACAGCTCGCCCTCTGGACCAAAGTACTGCTGGCGCAAACGCTCGAGCTCTTCTTCCGCCCGCACGATCTCCTCACGCCGTCGCTGCCGTTCTTCTTGCGTGTAGAGTAGCTCCCGAGCCTGATATTCTTCGAACATTTGATCGATGTTCTGGCGGCGTCGGTCGAGCTCGTTTTGCCAATCCCGCACCATTTGGTCTAGTTGCTGTTGCACAGACTGATACTCCGGTAGCCGGCTTAAGATGTACTCGGTATCGACATAGCCGATGCGGTGCTGCGCCTGAAGCGCGCTCGACCAGCAGAGCATGCCCAGCAGTGTAAGCAGGCCTACATGCCTCCTCATAAGCAGGAAAGATTTACTGGTTAAAGCCTTGGCCCAGCGAAAATTGGAAGTACCAGCGCCGAGAGCCATCATGATTTTGTGAGGAGATGGGCTGGAATTCGTCAAAGTTGTAACCATAGGTCAGCTCAATCATCCCCAAAATAGGCAGAAACAGCCGCACGCCAAAGCCGGCAGATCGGAAAAGCTGGGCCGGATTATACGTAGCCCATCGGTCCCACGTGTTGGCTGCATCCATAAACAGATAAGGTGCTGCCTGAAGTTGCGGCGTTTGCACCGCTAGCCAACGCAACTCTGAAGTGTACTTGTTCAGGATGCGTCCACCCACCGGTTCGTCGTTCAGGCGCGGCCCAAGTACGCCCAGCGGATAGCCGCGCATGTAGACGATGTCTTTGCCGTAGTAACCAAAGGCGCCCTGGGTGTCAAAGGGTGATCCGCCAACGATAAAGCGCTGGAAGGCCACCGGCGCTCCAGTGATAGAGCCAATGTAGCCAAAGTCTGTACCGAAGGCTAGAGACACCTTTCTTGCCAGGGGAATATTCCAGCTTGTTTTCAGCCCCCACTTGTGGTATTGCACGTAGTTGGCAATCGGCAGCGCCACGTCAAGCGACAGGCGAACAAGCGAGCCTGAGGTTGGGAAAAGTGGGTTGTCGAGCGCGTTGCGGGTTAAGCCCGCTCGCAGCGTGACCTCTCGGCTTACACCCAGTGGCAGCGTAAAGGTGAAGTTGTCGTTTTTGAAATACTGAAAGCCTAACCCCAGCGAACCGCTAAAGTAGTCGTCAGGCCACTTAAGACGCCGCTCATAAAAGACGCGGCTAGTAAACGTAGTCAGGTCACCAATATTGCTGTAGTAAGGATAGTCACTAAACCGGGTGTAGTCTACAGCAAAACCTACCGGCGTAGGCCGCCCCCGAAACCAAGGCTCCGTAAACGAAATCCCGTAGCTTTGATAATAAGTGCCGTTGGTTTGAATGCTCAGCGAAAGCTGCTGGCCGTCGCCTGAGGGTAGCGGCCGCCAAGCTTTGCCATTGAAGATGTTCTGTGCTGAGAAATTGTTCATTGTAAAGCGCAGCATCAGGATCAATCCAAGCTGCCCCCACGTGCCCGAAAGCTCAAGCTGATCGCTACCCACTTCTTCGACCTTGTAGGTCAAGTCGACAGTTTTCTTTTCTGGATTGATTTGCACTTCAGGCCCTGCGGCTAAGGCTTCCTGATTAAAGTAGTTGAGCTGGGCTAGGCGCCGAATAGACTCCTGGATCGCGTCACGGCTGAAGGTTTCTCCAGGGATGGTGTAAAGCTCTCGACGAATGACGTGCTCTTTGGTTTTGGTATTTCCGGCAATCGAGATCGTTCCAAACTCAAAAATGTCTCCTTCGTAGATGTCGAAGTACAAGTCGAGTGAATCGTCGCCCACAACTTGAAAGCGCGGCTCAACCCGAAAGAGCATGTACCCCCGGTTCATATGCAAGCTGGTGACATCGGAGCTGCGCTTATTCCCATAGAGATTTTCTTCCAGTTTTTTCCGGTTGAAGGGGTCGCCAGGCCTGAGCCCTAAGGCCTCTGTGAGCACGTGGTCCGGATAGACTGTATTGCCTTCCCATTCGATGCGGCGGATATAGTAACGCGGGCCTTCGTGAACAGTCACTTGGACAACCAGCTCCGGGTCCTCAGTATTTTCCGCCAGGTACACCGTATCGCGCACAATACGGGCATCGTAAAAGCCTTTTTCGTTGTAGTAATCAATGATGCGCTGCAGGTCTTCCTCAAACTTTTGTGCATCAAAACGCGCTTTGCGCCAGAAGCGCCACCAGCTTTTTTGCTTGGTATGCTTCATCCTACCCCGCAGTTTACCATCGGAGACCTCTTGGTTACCCTCAAAAAGGATCTTGCCGATCTTAACTTTTTCGCCCCGGTCGACGTCGAAGTGCAGCACTACTTCTCCCTCCTGATTCACTTCGCGACGTGTCGCTACGCTGGCCAACAAGTATCCTTTTTCCTTGAGGTAATCTCGGATGATCTGCTCGGAGCGTTCCACGTCGGCTGGGCGCACGCGCGCGCCACGAAACAAGGGCAATTTTTTGCGGAGCTCTTTTTGATCTCCTTTTTTCAGGCCTGAAAAGGTGTAATCGGCCAGACGCGGCTCTTCTTGTACGCGAATGGTCAAGTAGACGGATTGTCCCTCGCGGCGATCTTCGACAATTTGTACTTGTGAAAACAGGCCAAGCTGGTAAATGCCGCGGATGGCGCTAGCCAACGCGGGATCTCCAGGAAGCGTGAGCTCCTGACCAATGCGCAGGCCGCTGGCCTGGAGCACCAAGTCTTTGGTGGTTTCTCTGCTTAGGCCCTCAACGCGGATTCCTTGTAGCGTGAGCTGGCGCGGCGCCGCAGACCACGTCTGGGCGTGCGCGGCCGCAGCTAGCAACCACAGCAACATACTGAGTCCATATGGCCACATGCGTTGGGGTTGCATGCTCCCTGGTAGGTTCATGGGTTTGGCTTCTGGTGGTTAACGTTTCACCGGGGTGGATTCGTATCGGTAGGCCGAATCCGCCCAAAGCGTCGCTCTCGATTTTGATAGCTGTAAATGGCCTCGTAAAGTTGACGACGGCGAAATGCCGGCCAAAACGTGTCGGTGATGTACAGCTCGGTGTAGGCAATTTGCCAGAGGAGAAAGTTAGACACCCGAAACTCTCCCCCGGTGCGAATCAGCAAATCTGGATCCGGCAAAGAAGCACTAGGCAGGGCTGCCGCAAACACCGCTTCATCGATGTCCTCTGGACGCAACGTTCCCGCTTGGACGCGACGTGCCAAAGCACGTACTGCCTGCAAAATTTCCCAGCGGCCGCTATAGGACAGCGCCAGTGTGAGGACCAGTCGCTGGTTCTGAGCCGTTTCCTGGATGGCCTGCTCTAGCTCGTGGCGACATTCTGCCGGAAGTTGGTCCAAGTCGCCTACTACCTGCAGCCGAACGCCGTTTTCCAGCAGCCGTTGCTTTTCTCGGCGAATGGTGTGCACAAGCAGTTGCATAAGGGCATTGACTTCCGAAGCAGGCCGCTGCCAGTTTTCCGTGCTGAACGTGTAGAGCGTCAGGTAGGGGATGCCCAGTTGCGCACAAGCCTCGGTAATATCTCGCACCGACTCGATGCCTTCATAGTGTCCAACAACGCGGTGCTTACCTTGCTGCTGTGCCCAACGGCCGTTGCCGTCCATAATGATGGCAATGTGCACAGGCAGCGGACCCCGCTGCCGTAGCGCTTCTTGCAACGCTCGGTCTTCTTCGGTTTGCACCGTACCGGTGAGCGTCAGGGATGGCACAGAAGAATGGCCGTTGTTCATGAGGGCCGGTTTTGTTGTTTTAAACCCTTCACAAGCGCAAGAGATCATTCAAGATCAAAAAGGCCATGAGTGCTACCAGTAGCATCATACCTACCTGCTGCAAAGCCAAGCGCACACGCACTGAGGGTTCACGTCGCGCTACAGCCTCGTAGAGCAAGAAGACCATATGTCCACCATCAAGCGCTGGAATAGGTAGAAAGTTCACGATAGCCAACGTGATTGAAAGCAAAGCCACAATATTCCAAAACGCCCGGGCGCCCGCTTCGGCCGCTTCTTTGGTCACTTTGGCAATCATAATCGGTCCCCCCACGTTCTCTCGGAAGCTCTCTCGTCCTGTGATCATACGGCCTAAACTGGTAAGGATCACGCGGGTGTGCGTCCAGGTATCCCGCAGGCCAGCTATCAAAGCTTCACCAGCCCCAAAACGCCTCTGCTTTGCGCCAAAGTACTGCATCAGCATAGCAGGTGTTGGGGCAGCAATGCCCAGGTAGTAACGGTCGGTTTCCGGGTCAAAGTAGGGGGTCAGTGTGGCCTCATACACTATGCCTTCGGGCTGCCGAGCCACCTCTACGGTCGTTTCAGGCACGCCGGCAAGGGTATCCGTGCGCAGCCATCGCAGGCGCAATGGCTGCCCTCCTTGGACTTGCACCTGCGCGACCAGTTCATTCCAAAAGTTTACCTGCACAGAATCCACAGCCACGATGCGATCTCCGGCCTTTAGCCCAGCTTTTTCTGCTGGCGAGCCTTCAAGTACCCCACCCACCAATGGAGGATCTACAGAAATGCCCAAAAAGCCCCCTCTGCGGCTGAGCTGCGTCATGAGATCAGGTGGGCCCGTAAAGGTGAGTGTATCACGGCCACGCGCAACCGTGATTGTAAAAGGATGAGCAACCAAAGCCTCCAAGTCGCGCAAATCCCCATAATGCACAAGCGGCCGACCATTGACGGCAATGATCTGATCTCCCGTGCGTAGTCCCATCTCATAAGCCAAGGAGCCCTCGGCCACATAAACCGATCGGATGTTCTCTGCGGGGATGTATGCCTCGCCGTAGATCCACTTGAGCCCAGTAAGAATTCCAACAGCCAGAAGCATGTTAAAAAGCACGCCCCCAGAAATCACCAACATGCGCTGCCAGAGCGGTTTAGCCCGAAACTCCCAGGGCTGCGGCGGCTGTGCTACATGGGCCGTATCCAGACTCTCATCGATCATTCCCGAGATCTTTACATACCCCCCTAGGGGCGTTGCCCCAATGATGTACTCGGTGTCGCCCCAGCGTCGGCTGAACAGGCGGGGAGGAAAGCCAATCGAAAACTTTTCCACCCGCATGCGAAAAAGCTTAGCAAACAGGAAATGGCCCATCTCATGCGTAAACACGAGGATCATGATGGCCAACAGCACCCAGAACACATAGGTTAGCACGTTCAGCACGAGTTCCATAGGACGTGTGCGCTGAGGCGTCGCGGCAGGTTGTTACGTGGTAGAACAATTGGCCTTCAATGGATCGCTGCACCGGCGAGTTCCAGCACGTACTGGCGTGCCTCCCGGTCGGCTTCCTGCAGGTGCTCGAAAGAAGGGGTCTCGCCGGGTTTTGCCAAGTGTTCCATAGCCATTTCTACAAGGCGCGCTATGTCTGTAAAGCGAATCTGTTCCTGCAGAAAAAGCTGAACGGCCTGCTCATTGGCCGCATTGAGCACGGCCGGAGCAGTTCCTCCTCGGCGCAGGGCTTCGTAGGCCAGAGGTAGGCAAGGGAAACGCATTGGGTCTGGGGGCTCAAAATCCAGCCGGCCCAAAGCGGCCCAGTCGATGCGGGCATGCGGGGCTGCCCATCGTTCAGGGTAGCTAAGCGCATATTGAATTGGCAGCCGCATGTCGGGCACGCCAAGCTGGGCTTTGGTTGACCCATCCACAAAGGTGACCATGGAATGCACAATCGACTGCGGATGCACCAGCACCTGAATGCGTTCGGCCGGAAGCTCAAAGAGCCAGTGCGCCTCGATCACCTCAAGTCCCTTGTTCATCATCGTGGCCGAGTCGATCGTAACTTTTGCCCCCATGCTCCAATTTGGATGGCAAAGTGCTTCCTCAGGCGTAATGCGGTCGAACGTATCTAACGGGCGCGTGCGAAATGGTCCTCCAGAAGCGGTAAGCGTAAGCATTTCTATATCCTGGGGCGACTCACCTACAAGGCATTGAAAAATAGCTGAGTGCTCACTATCGACAGGCAGTAGCCTTCCTCCATACTGGCGAAGGGCTTGTCGCACCAGCGCGCCACCCGCCACCAGGGTTTCTTTATTTGCCAAAGCCACTTGCTTACCGGCTTCGAGTGCGGCCAGCACGGGCCGCAAGCCGGCAAACCCGACCAGCGCAGCTACCACCACCTCGACTTCAGGATGCTGCACGCAGCTGCACAGGGCTTCTTCACCCTGAAGCACCGTAATCCCTTTAGGGGCTAGCACCTCACGCAACATCTGATATCCTTTCGGATCGTCGATGACGACGCAGGCGGGACGAAACGTTAAGGCCTGCTCTAGCAAAAGCGCCGCGTTGCGACGGGCCGTCAAGACCTGCACTTTCAACCGATCTGGAAAAAGCCGCACAATATCTAGCGTCTGCGTGCCTATAGACCCTGTAGCGCCCAAAACGGCTAAGCCGCGTGGCGCGGCATGTTCGGATTTTGCTGCAGACATAGCATTTGGTTAGCCATGGAAACGAACTTAGACGCCTTCTGTACGATCAACGTTGGCTTTTGCTTCCGCCTGGGAAACCTTCTGTTCAGGGGCAGATATATGCTTTCCTGTATGAAGCTGCGATGGCTCATCAAAGTTGCGCTGCTGCTCAGCGTGGTGCCTGCCGGCTACGCGCAGGACCCCGATAGTGTGCTTATGGCCCGCTATCGCACAGCTGAAAGCCTCTTGCGGGCAGGACAATACGCGCAGGCCGTGCCCTTGCTTGAAGCGCTCTACCGGACCCATCCTCAGGTTTATGTGTTTTACGACCGCCTTAAGCAGGCTTACGAAAATCTCAAGCGCTACGACGACGCGCTAGCCCTGGTTGAGGCGCAACGCAAAACCGATCCGCGTAACCCTGCATGGCTGGCCGAAAAAGGGCGCCTGCTGGACCTTAAAGGCGACGAAGCTGCTGCCCGACAGGCCTGGGAAGCAGCACTGCAAACGGCTCCTCACCAAAGCAGCACCTATCGCATTGTATATCAGACGCTTGTGGCCCTGCGGCGCTTTGACGAAGCGATTGAAGTCCTTAGGCGTGCGCAGCGTGCGCTCAACGCCCCTGCACTGTTTCAACTGGAGCTGGCTTATCTCTACGGCCTCACAGGCCGCTACGCAGAAGCTTTCGAAGCTTACCGGGCTTTCTTACAAGAAGATCCGCGGCGGCTGGGTTTTGTACAGAGCCGTTTAGAGCCCTTACTAGACACACCCACCGTCCGCAAAGCTGGCATTGCTGTTTTTGAACGGGCCGTACGGCAGGAGCCGCTCAACCCCGCCTTTCGGCAACTTTTAGCTTGGCTTTACCTGCGCCATGGGGATTATGCCCGGGCCCTGGATGTCTATCGAGCGCTCGATCGATTGGAGCAGGCCCAAGGGCAGCTGCTTTTGCAGTTTGCCCTGCAGGCCAGCGATGCTGGCGCCACCGAGGTGGCGCACCAAGCACTCCAGGCTGTACTGGAGCAAGGAGCCACGCCTATAGCTTGGGAAGCACGCTTTGAGCTGGCCCGACTCCTTGAAGCCCAAGCACTTCAAGGAGATACCGCAGCAGGCCAGGCTGCTTGGCAGCACTACCAAGCCCTGCTCAACACGTATCCTACCCATCCCCGCACGCCCGAAGTGTGCTATCATTTGGCTCGGCTGGCATTGCACGTGCGCCATGATATCGCTGCTGCCGACTCACTGCTCAATACCTTAATTAACCACTATCCGGACCATGAAGTAGCCTGGCAGGCGCGTTTCGAACAAGGACAACTGGCCCTCCAGAACGGCCATCTCGGCGCTGCCCGCTTAGCGTTTCTGCGCCTGCTTGAAGCGCGTCGCAGCGGTCCTTTGGCTGAAGCAGCACGCTACCAACTGGCTTTGCTTGACTTTTATGACGGGGCATTCGATGCGGCCTTAGCTCAGCTGGACATCTTGGTCGAAGACGCAGCTTCAGACATTGCTAACGATGCGCTAAGCCTTCGGGTACTGATTCAGGAAAACCGTGGCCCAGATTCCCTCGACACTCCCCTGCGGCGCTACGCACAGGCAGCGCTACTTGCTGCACAGTATCAGCTCAAAGCAGCCCTCGACACCCTTCAGCATATAAAACGCGACCTCGGTCCACACCCGCTTACTGACGAGATCGCACTTCTGGAAGCCCGCCTCTTTCGTCAGCAAGGCCAGTTGAACGAAGCGCTGAACCTACTGCTAGAATTTCCTCTGCGCTATCCCCAAAGCCCTCTAGGGGATCAAGCCTTGTTTGAAGCGGCTCGCCTGCAGGAAGCCTTAGGCCAGCGGGAAGCCGCCATGCGCACTTACTTGCGTGTGCTTGCCGAACATCCAGGCTCTCCCCTCGTTCCGGAAGCACGTAGGCGCTTGCGACAACTGCGTGGAGAAGAAGCCTAAAGTCATGCGACCTCTGTTGTGGATGCTTTTCGGTGTGCTTGTAGCATGGAGCCAACCGGCCCCAGCACAGCAGATCCTTATCCCAATGGATGCTGCCCAAACCGATCACCTTAAAGCCTACGGCATTGCTTACTGGGCCCTTACGCAGGGCGTAGACGTCGACTGGCTGCTGAACTATCGTGGTGGGGCTTTTCTGCTGCGCAGCTTTCCAGGACTTGAGGAAGAACTGCGCATCCGCGGCGTTGCCTTTGAGCCCATAGACGCAGGCACAGCTGCACGCATCCTGGCCGAAGTCGAAGCCGAAGACCGCAATACAGCCGCTATTCGCCTCGAAAAAGCCCCACGCATCGCTATCTATGCACCTTCGTATACCCTGCCCTGGGACGATGCCGTCATGCTCGCGCTCACCTATGCCGAAGTCCCCTTTGACCGGATTTATGACGAAGAGGTGCTAAGCGGCAAGCTCAGCCAATACGACTGGCTGCATCTGCATCACGAAGACTTTACCGGCCAGTATGGGAAGTTTATCCAGTACCGGCACATGCCTTGGTACATCGAGCAACAACGCACAGACGAAGAAACGGCGCGCCGGCACGGCTTCCGCAAAGTTAGCCAGCTTAAGCTGGCTGTGGCCCAAGCAATCCGGGAGTACGTACGCCGTGGCGGATTTCTCTTTGCGATGTGCTCAGGCACCGACACGTTCGATCTCGCTCTAGCAGCCCACCATACCGACATTGTGCCTGCCGAGTACGACGGCGATCCCGTTGACCCCGATGCCCTCCAAAAACTCGATTACAGCCAAACGCTAGCGTTTACAGATTTTACGCCTATCTTTAATCCGTACGAATACGAACATTCCGACATCGATGTCGGGCCACCCCCTCCTCCGCTGCGGGACCCCGCGCTAGACTACTTTACCCTCCATGAGTTTAGCGCCAAATGGGACCCCGTCCCCACGATGCTCACCCAAAACCATGTGGCCACCATTAAAGGCTTTATTGGCCAAACAACAGCCTTTCGCAAAGCCCTGATCAAGCCCGAAGTCGTTATTCTGGCTGAAGCCCCCGGACGTGACGAGGTAAAATACATTTATGCCCCCTTCGGTCGAGGATTTTTCACCTTCTATGCAGGCCATGACCCCGAGGACTATCAGCACTTTGTGGGTGATCCGCCCACAGACTTGAGCCTGCACAAAAACTCGCCTGGCTATCGGCTAATTCTGAACAATATTCTGTTTCCAGCAGCACGCAAACAGGAGCGGAAAACTTGATTTTTCCATGCCTTTTCCACACCCCCCTTGTTTAAGCTCACGCGGCATATAGAACTTTGGGGCGTTCGACAGCGAAACCAACCCACAGAGGCGATGGAAGCACGGCCAGTTCGCCACTCACGGTGCATCATGACCGAGATCGTGATCCCAAACGATCTAAACGGCTTGGGCAACTTGTTGGGCGGACGGCTACTGCACTGGATGGACCTTTGCGCTGCTATCTCAGCACAGCGCCACACTAACCGCGTATGTGTCACCGCTGCGGTGGATTTTGTCGAGTTCCGGTCTCCGATTCGCCAAGGCGAAATTGTGGTGCTTGAAAGCCAGGTTAATCGGGTTTTCCGAACCTCGATGGAAGTGGAGGTTAACGTATGGGCCGAAGATCCGCGCACCCAAACGCGCCGCCATTGCAACCGGGCATTCTATACCTTTGTAGCTGTCGACGAAACAGGGCAGCCGGTCGAGGCCCCTCCGGTTCTGCCGGAAACGCCCGAAGAGCAAACGCGCTACGAACAAGCGGCCCGTCGCCGCGAACTGCGCTTGCTGCTGGCTGGCCGCCTCGACCCTGAAAAGGCAGCACGTTTGCAAGCTTCCTTGGCTGAGCTGGCCTCCCGAAATGACGAACCTTCCTCTGTCACCAACTCGTAAACGCTTATGCCGTTACGCATTAGCCTCCTGGCACTGCTTTTTGCCTTATCTGCCCACGCGCAGTCGCACACACCCCCAGGACAAACGGGCCTGGGCGGCATGCTAGGCGACCCCAGTGGCGTTACGCTAAAAGTCTACAGCCGCAGTTCGTTCACCGCCTATGACTTTCTGCTCGCCTGGGACCTAGACCGGTTTTTCTTTTTTACCGCGCATGGTTTATATGAACGCCCGCTTCCCGATTCGCCGCTGAACTATTTCCTAGGCCCTGGCATTCTGCTGGGCGTACGTGAACACCCACGCCAGGAAAGTGATTTGGTGCTCGGTTTTAGTGGCAACTTTGGGCTGAACTTCTTTGTGGAACGCTTGGAAGTCTTTTTGCAACTGATGCCCCGCCTGCATGTTATCCCAGAAACCGAAGGGGATATCGGGGGTGGTGTAGGCGTACGTTACTACTTTGGCGGCCCTTAACAAGGGCTGTTTGAACAACTTGGGCAGGCGTTGTATTTTGACCTTATGCGGCATCCCACAGCCATGCTGTATCAACGCATTCTCATTACCGGAGCTAACGGCCTGCTAGGTCAAGAGCTGGTTGCCCAGCTTAGCCAGCATCCGGAATACGATGTGCTGGCTACGGCACGCGATCCGGCACCCCGATTCACGGGAGGTTCGTGCGGTTACGTGCCGCTCGACATTACCGACGAACGTGCCGTGCGCCGCGTCTTTCAGGATTTTACCCCAACGGTGGTGATCAACTGCGCCGCGATGACGCAAGTAGACCGTTGCGAGCTGGAGCGAGAAGCCTGCTGGTGCGTCAACGTAGAAGCCGTAGAAACGCTTGCCCGCCAGTGCCGGCTCTATGGCGCACGTCTTATTCAACTCTCTACTGACTTTGTTTTTGATGGGACGGCTGGGCCTTATCGGGAAACCGACCGACCTAACCCGATCAATTTTTACGGCCGCTCTAAGTTGGCCAGCGAAAATGTCGTCCGCGAAGCGGGTATCGATCGCTGGGCGATTGCCCGTACCGTCTTGGTTTATGGCACAGGAGAGCAGCTCAGCCGCTCCAACATTGCGCTTTGGGTCATCCAAGAACTCTCGCAAGGCCGGCGCATCCGGGTCGTGAACGACCAGTGGCGCACGCCTACCTATGTAGTTGATTTGGCAGCCGGCATCGAACGCATCGTCCGCTACAATAAACACGGCATCTACCACCTTTCCGGTCGCGAGCTGCTGACGGTTTACGATTTTGCTTGCCTTATCGCCGATACGTTTGACTTAGACCGCTCGCTCATTGAACCGGTTGACAGCCCCACGTTGAACCAAACTGCCCCACGTCCGCTACGTACGGGCTTTATCATTCTCAAGGCCGAAACCGAGCTGGGCTACCGGCCGCATACCCTTCCTGAAGCCCTGCGCCACCTGGGCCAGCGCCTGGGTCTTCCGGTCACAACGTTGTAAATGCTGCTGTAAACGTCTCTATGCTGGACCTGCACCGCATTCGTCAAGAACCCGACCGCGTACGTGAAGCCATCCGGGTCAAAGGCATCGGCGATCCATCCCTGGTTGACCGCCTACTAGCTTTGGATGCGACCCACCGAGAAAAGCTCACTGCCTTACAAGCGGCACGCCACCGCCTCAACACCCTCTCCCAACACATCGGTCAGTACCTGCGCGAAGGCCGTCAGGCTGAAGCTCAACCTTTGCTTGAAGAAAATGCGCGCCTCAAAGAAACCATCAAAGACCTCGAAGCGCAAACCAAAGCCTTGGCTGAAGCCGTTGAAGCGTTGCTGCTCGAGATTCCCAACATTCCCCATCCCTCGGTTCCTGTTGGCCATGGCCCGCAAGATAACATTGTCCTCTACGAAGAAGGCACGCCGCCAAAGTTTGATTTTACGCCCCTCCCCCACTGGGAGCTGGCCCTACGGCATGGCCTCATTGACTTTGAGCGCGGGGCTAAGGTTGCCGGTAGCGGCTTTCCGTTTTACGTCGGCAAAGGAGCGCGGCTGGAGCGCGCACTGATTCAATTTTTTCTGGACTTAGCGGTAACCGAAGGGGGCTATGTGGAAATGCAGCCGCCTTTGTTGGTTAACGCGGAAAGCGCACGGGGAACCGGCCAGTTACCCGATAAAGAAGACCTCATGTACGTTATTGAACGCGACGCGCTCTACCCCATCCCTACGGCTGAAGTCCCCGTGACAAATTACTTTCGAGACGAAATCCTTGAAGAAGCCCAACTTCCCATCAAATTCTGCGCCTATTCGCCTTGTTTTCGCCGCGAAGCGGGCTCCTATGGCAAAGAGGTGCGCGGCTTAAACCGCTTGCATCAGTTCGATAAGGTAGAACTCGTGCAATTTGTGCACCCAGAGCTTAGCTACGAAGCACTGGAGCAACTGCGTGAAGACGCTGAGCGACCGCTGCGCCGGCTGGGACTGCCTTACCGCCGTGTACTCATGTGCACAGCAGAAACCGGCTTCACACAAGCCAAAAAGTATGACCTTGAGGTGTGGAGCCCTGCGCAGCAACGATGGCTGGAAGTGTCGTCGATCTCTAATTTTGAAGACTTTCAGGCGCGGCGTGCCCGGATTCGCTTTCGACCAGCAGCTGGGGGCAAACCCCAGTTTGTACATACGCTCAACGGTAGCGGCTTGGCGCTGCCCCGCGTAGTTGCCGCCCTTTTGGAACACTACCAGCAGGCCGACGGCTCTATCCGCATCCCCGAAGCGCTACAGCCCTACACGGGCTTCGATCACATCGGATAGCCTACCTCAAGGCAGCGCGCGCAAAATCCAGCCCTCAGGATCGATCACAGGCTCAGGGGCCTGCGCAGGCAAAGCCAGAGCGGCTTTTCCGTCGTTCATCACCAACCGGTAGCGCGTTTCACCTACTTGCACTTCTACCGGCAGCGCAAAAGGCAACCCTTCTGGCGCTTGCCAGTGCACATGCAAACTGTCGACGGTTCGCGTCACATGTAAGCGGGGCAGCTCGGCCCGGCGGACATAGACTTCAAAAAACCAATCTAACCTTTGACCTGAGACCTGCTCTGCAATCGCTACAAAATCGTCGGTCGTAACAAACCGACAGGCACAGCCCGACTGTAGTTCTAATGCTGGGTCAGGATAGGCCATACGCCGCAACGCTTGGAAAAAGGCTTTATCCCCAATCAGGTAACGCAACGTGTGGAGCACCCAAGCGCCTTTGTAGTAAATGTCGTTATCGGACTGGCCAGTCTCAGGGTCGGAAAAATACATTTCCGTGGTGGTTTTAGAAGTGCGCGGTGCAATGGGTTGCCGGTTACGGATCATAGGCCGGTAGCGTTGCAGTTCTGCCCGATAGGCTTCTGCACCAAAACGCGCTTCAGCATAAAGCGCCTGCATATAGGTTCCAAAGCCTTCATGCAGCCAGAAATCCTTCCAGTCGTAGGCCGTGACCATGTTGCCCCACCACTCATGCGCCAACTCATGATGATGCAACCAGTCAAAACCGTAGGGTCGGGTCGAAAAATCACTGCCATAGGCAATGATCGTTTGGTGCTCCATACCTAAAAAAGGCGTATGGGCGATGCCGTACTTGTCCTGCCGAAACGGATAAGGCCCTAAAAGGCGCTCAAAGAACGCCATATGATCGAGGAATTCTGGCAGCATGCGACGCGCATCGGCTTCGCGTTCGGGCAGTACCCAAAAAGTGACCGGGACCGTGTCGCCGGCAATGCTGAGATAGGTTGTGTCAACGGTCCGATAAGGCGCAATATGGAGTGCTACGCCGTAGTTGTTGATTGGTGTAGAGACAAACCAATGGTAGGTGCGGGTACCGTCGGCATGAGATTCGACACGCTGCAGACGGCCGTTACTCGCTACTACAAGCGGCTCAGGGACTGTGATGCGGAGCAGCATCGAGTCGGGTTCATCCGAAGGGTGATCTTTACAAGGCCACCACAAATCGGCCCCTTCCCCTTGGTTCGAGGTTGCAATCCAGGGCAAGCCGTCGGCTGTGTGCGCCCAGGTAAAGCCGCCGATCCAGGGAGGAGCAGGCGCTTGGCGGGGCTTGCCTCCATAGTGTACGCGCACAGCAAGGCGTTCCCCAGGCTGATAGGTGCGCCCTAAGTGGATCCAGATCCGACCATCCGACCGGTGCTCAAAAGGTTTTGCAGTCCATTGGTCGGCTTCGCGCGCTTCAATCTGACGTATGGCTAGCGCTGTGTCTAGATCCAGCACAAACCAAATCAAGGGATGCACCACCTGCGCCTGCGCTTCCATCACCCCATCGATACGACGGGCTTCTGGATCTACCTTAAGCTGCAGATCATAAAATGAAATGTTGTACGCAGCTTGCTCAGGCAGCAGCGGCCCACCGGAATGATGGGTCACCCGCTGACCTAACCGGCGCTGTGCACCTACGGTTTGCCACCCAGCCCAAAGCACCAGCATGAGGCCAAGCCCCAGCCAGAACCAGCGATTTCGAAACAAAACGACCATTTTTAAGCTTTAGGTATTAATCCAAGTCGACGTTCAAGCGCTTCTCGACGGCTTCGGCTAACTTTAAGGCGAACACCGTTTTTCAGACGTACCGCGTAACGCCCACCAGCTCCACGTAGCAACACGTCGATCAGGTCGATGCGTACAATCGCCGAGCGGTGAATCCGAATAAACTGCTCCGGGTTGAGCCGCTCTTCCAACGTCTGCATTTGCTCCCGAATCACATAGACCTGAGTGCCCACGTGCAACTCTGCATAGGGACCACTGGCAATAATATACTCGATCTGCTGCACTGGAATGACACGCACCTGCCCGCGCATTTCCACCGCAATACGCTCTAGGTAAGGCGAAGCTGGAGGTTTAGGTGGCTCTGGCTGTTCGTTTTGCAAAAGTGTCAGTAAACGCTCTCGAAGCGTCTCTACCTCTTGAAGTCGCCAAAGCCGGCGGGCGCGTTCAAAGGCCTGCTCAAAGCGCTCATCATCAAAGGGCTTCAGTAGATAATCCACAGCAGCCACCTCAAAAGCCTTCAGCGCATACTGATCATAGGCCGTCACAAAAATTGTTAGCGGCATATGCTCCGGACCCAGCTGGCGCACAACATCAAGACCGGTCATACCCGGCATCTGAACATCGAGAAAAACCAGATCAGGCTGCAGCTCCTGGATGGCTTCAAGGGCCTCAGGACCGCTAGCTGCTTCCCCTACCAGCACTACCCCACTGCGGTCCTGCAACAGATCTACCAGGCGCTGACGGGCCAGTGGCTCATCATCGACAATGAGCACACGCATCAGGCGTTCAGACATCGGCATGAGCGACTACGCGCAAATCAGCCTGGGTATGATACGGTAGCCGGATGCAGACTTCCAGCCCCCCCTCGAGGGCTTCACGCAACACCATCTGATAAGCCTCACCGTAGAGCCCCTCAAGCCGCGCTCGCGTATTGCGCAGCCCCAACCCCTCCCGCCACCGCCCATTTCCTGCAAAACCGGGACCATTGTCGCGAACGCTGAGGCATAAATAATCCTTTTCACGCCAAGCTTTCAGTGTAATCTGGCCTGGACCTTCTAGCTGCCCAACGCCATGCTTGACCGCATTTTCGACCAATGGCTGCAAAATGAGCGTAGGCACTAGGGCTTCCAGCACATCCGACGCAATTTCTTTTTGCACCGCTAAGCGGCCCTGAAAACGGATTTGCTGAATTTCGAGATACCCTTCTAAGAAGCGCAATTCTTGAGACAAAGGAACCTCTTGCGTGGCACTTTCATCCAGAGCGTAGCGCAGCAGTTCACTCAAACGCGCAATCATGTGCCGTACCCCTCGAGGATCCCGCTCAACCAACGCCGAGATGGCATGCAGCGTGTTAAACAAAAAATGCGGGTTTAGTTGCATCCGCAAGGCTTGGAGCCGGGCTTCGGTCAGGCGCGCTTGCAAGTCGGCAGCTTGCGCCCGAAGCCGAATTGTCTCTTCTTGACGCTGCTGGTAACGAATAAAATAATCCCGGGCAAAACCAGCAGCGAGCACCGCAAAATAGGTCACTAGCTCGTTAATGAACCAAAAGTGCCGAATGCCCGCAAACAAGTCAAATGGCCCACGTCGCCAAGGCAGCTGATACACATAGAAATACAAGAAATCCACCCAAATCTCCATCAGCAAAGCCACACCCACCCCAATTGCCCCATGCATTAGCAACCGCCTTCCCCAATGCGGTCGGTCGAACGTCAACCGACGGCTGATCCAAAAAATAAACGGGGTTAGCAAAGCCCAACTATAAAACTCAGAGAAAACATGCAACACCTGCCGCTGCACCAAGGCAGCACTATGCGCCGCCAGACGTGGGTCCAGGAGCTTGCCGGTAGCTACCAGCACCGCCAAAAACGTCCAAAACAGCCAAATCACAACGGCTGTGCCCCACCAGCTGCGCCACCATCCCTGCCGCATTTGCACCATAATCTGTTTGCTTTTCGGAAGATGTAAATAGAACGCTTTGCAGCGCTTAAGGTCACCTCCTAGCGTAATGAACTGCACGCTGCAATATATGAACCGCACGGAGAGGATTTCACCAACACAATTTCACGGATTCTAAACACAGGGCTGCGTTATTCCTCAATGTACCCTTTTTCTTTCGAAAGAAAGGTCGGATGCCCTGCCGCTCTGTGCCGGCCTCAAGGTCCTTTCGCCTTAAGCCAAGCGTTTCAACACCATGATACGGCACCTTTGGCTGCTATGCTTGTTGCCTTTAAGCCCCCTGTATGCCCAAAACGTTCTTTTTCAAGAAACCGTAACAACGCTCTTGCCCTTTCCTCCAGGCTGGCAAGCTACGCGCTGGACAGTCACGACACAAACGCCTTCGTCAGGATCTGGCGGTAACAGCTTTGCCCTGCAAGGTCAAGAGGGGGATCGCCTTTGCTCACCAGTACTAGATGTCACGCAAGCGGCTTTAACACAACTGACCTACTGGGCACGCCGAACAGCTTCATACCCCTCCTTACATCTTGTTGTGCGCGCTTCGATCGATGGAGGCCAAACCTTTCCTTACGTCATTGCACCCGCTGGACAGGCGCTTCCCCAAACCGATGGCAGTTGGGTCAGGTTCAGTTTTGCCCTACCGAACACCCTTTCCGGCAGAGCAGCTTTGCAGCTCTGCTTTGATGCTTTGGGCGGACAAAGCAGCAGCGCGCGCCTGCAGCTGGACGATATCACGCTCTACGGCACAGGAACGCTTTCGCGCCCGCCATTTGTGGCATTACCACCAGCAGTACACGCCGGCTTTGTTGCCCCAGGCGACACAGTAAGCATCCAACTCATCCTGCGCAATCAGACCGACTCGGCACTCACCATCGCCCTACCGCCGCTTCCTACGCCTTGGCTAGGACAGCCAAACACCCGCCACCTTACAGCTGGCAGCACCGACACGCTGCAGCTCGCGGTAGCCCCTTCCGCTGAAGGGTCTTGGTTTGATGCTTGGGCGCTGCGTACAGGAGCTTTTACCTACATCGTGCACTTGAGCGCTACAGCTGAGCTGCCTAACAGCTATCTTGGTTTACTCCCCGTCCGTACCACTGCCCTGGCGCTCGACACCTTAACGCTTGCGCTGCGCTTGCGTTGGGACGCTCCCTTGCTACCCATGCAAGGTTTGCAGCTGCAGTTGGAGTTGCCAGCTATTCCCTGGCTGAACATCAGCATACGCCCAGGCGCCTCCCTACCTAACGCTAGCAACTGGACCCTGCAGCTGGCACAGCAAGGCCGCAATGTCACGTTGCTCATGCTTGACAACGTCGGCGCTGGACTAGCGCCCAACGACTATCCCGAGCTCTTGCGCCTGCAGCTTGTAGCGGCCGACGTTGGCACCCAAGTTTCCGGGAAAGTTATCCTCAAAGAGCTCCGGGCCACAGCAGCCACACCAGAAGCCACGCTCATTACGCTAGCTCGCTATCCTAGAGCTCAGAGGCTCACAATTCGGCCCCGCTTGGCCTACATTCGGATCCTTGCCGACACGTTACGTTTAGGTCCCACGGCCGTGGGCAGCAGCCGCACGACTGCCCTTCGGATAGTCAATCCTGGAGGTTTGCGGTCAGTACGCCTTTGGGCAAGGCAGCCCCTAGATCCTACCTTACGTCTGTTACCTGATTCGCTCGACTTAGCACCCAACGACACCGCTGCCCTCATGCTCACGTTCCATCCCACACTTCGGGATTTTGGCTGGCGGACGACAACGCTGCGCCTGCGGCATAACGCTACCGAGGGCGATAGCTTAGTCGTTGTCGAGGCACTGGGCACCGGGGGCTTAGGAGATCCGACTGAAGATGGGCGCGTCGATGTTGCCGACCTCCAGCGCAGCATTCGCTATGTGCTTGGACTCACTAGACCAGACGGCCAAGACCGGCTTGTGCTGGACGTGGCGCCATTTCCTCAAGGCGATGGGCAGCTACACCTGGAAGACATCGTATTGCTTGCCCAAGCGATCGCCCGCGACACCTGGCCTGATGGGCATCCTCTACCCGTACCTCCGCCGACACTGCCCCAAGAACCTGGGAAAAACGATACCCCCATAGTACTATACCTGCTGGCTGACGGACCAGATCAGCTACGCTTGCAGGTTGAATCCACCGTAGCGTTTGGAGCTTTGCAACTTACACTGCCCCGAGCGGCATCGCTTCGATACGATTCGACTACCATCCGGCTTCCTGCTCATGCCTCCTTGCAGCTAGGCCAGCCGGAAGGCCGAATTACGCTTGTACTGTACCGCCTAGATGGTCAACCTTTCCCCGCCGGAAGTTATGCTTTAGGGTTACTGCATGGTACAGACGCCGACACGCGATCTCCTTTGCGTTGGATTGCGGTCTCCCCTGAAGAACGTTACCTCCCCACCCAGGTCCGCACATCCCCACCTGAGGAGATGCCGCTTGAGCTTCCCCAGCAAGTGCTCTTTTTGCCCCCTTATCCCCAACCGTTCTTTCCAGAACATCACCAAGCCGTGGTGTTTTCTGGCCGTCTTCCGGCCCCAGCTTCGCTCACGGTAGGGGTTTTTGATCTATTAGGACGCCAGCTTTACATGGAATCGACACCTGAGCTGCCAGCCGGGCATTTTACCTATCTCTGGAAAGGCCAAGATGCTTATGGCCGTCGAGTAGCCGCAGGGCTTTACCTTGTCCGCTTACAATTGCCAAACGTTACCCGCACCTTCCCAGTTATCGTCAGCCGGTGAGTTCTCCCGTCCACAGCGCGTTCGTGCAACTCATAACAGGTCTGTGCGGCTCATGCACCATAGCGTATCCGAACACCGCCCCTTTCAGTATAACGCTGTGGTCAACGACGCAAATTTTCAGGAGAAAACGCTATGTGGACGCGGGCTGCACTTTGGGGATTGCTTTTGGGGGCCTGGCTGACCGGAGCGGCACAGGCTCAGGATCGTACAGCTGGTCCCCCAATTTTGGCGCGTCTTTCTGGGCAGGTGCTGGATGCCTCGACCAACAAACCGGTTGAAACGGCCACCATTGCCGTGTGGCGAAGCAGCGATTCCACATTGGTTACAGGTGCGGTAACCGATGCGCAGGGACGTTTTGCTATCGAAGGGCTACGCCCTGGCCGCTATTATGTAACCATCAGCTTTGTAGGCTATCAGCGGCAGGTGATCTCGGACGTCACCTTGCGGCCACCTGCGGCCTTGCAGGTTGATTTAGGGGTAATTCGTCTGACACCTGATACCGCTTTACTGCAGGAAGTGCAGGTTACCGCTGAGCGCGAAGCAGTGGAGATCGGCATCGATCGTATCGTCTACAATACCCGGGAGCAACTGGTCAGCGTTGGGGGTGCAGCCGTCGACGTGCTGCGTAACATTCCTTCGGTAGAGATCGATGTCGAAGGCCGCATTAGCCTACGCGGGAATCAAAACGTGGCCATCCTGATTAACGGTCGGCCTTCTGCCCTTCAGGGCGAAACCTTAACCCGCTTTCTGGAAGGACTCCCTGCGGATGCGATCGAGCGTGTGGAAATCATCCCCAACCCCTCGGCCAAGTACGAACCAGACGGCATGGCCGGACTGATCAACATTGTACTGCGGCAAAATCAAGACTTAGGCTTAGGTGGCAACCTTACCCTGGGGGCAGGTACGCAAGATACCTACAACGCTTCTGGAACGCTTACCTACCAGCGTAACCGGATTAACCTAACCACAAACTACGGCTTTCGCACGGGCAATCGCCCTGTTGAAGGCGAACGTTTTCGTGAAAACCGCTACGAGGACCCACTCACCTATTTAGAACAGCTCGACCGGGGCACGTTTAACCGTTACGCCCACAACCTCAACGCCACGCTAGAATACAGCCTAAACCGTATCAGCACGCTAGGCGCTTCCGCACTGCTTAGTTTTCGCGGCGGCAGCCAAGATAGTCGCGCGCTTTACCAAAACTTGGACGCCTCCCAAAACCTGCTATCCCAATATGAACGGCGTGTAGACGGCCGCCGCAACGACTTCAACATGGACTACCGCCTCTTTTTCCGGCGCGTCGTCGACCCTTCCAAACATGAACTTAACGCAGAGCTGCGCTTCGAGCGCGAACGCGACGACGAGCTCGAGCACTACGTGCAGCAGGCCCTGTCGCTCGAAGGAGATCCAACCCAACTGCTCCAGCGGGAACGCAACGAGCAGGACGAACGCGAATCTACGCTTTCGCTGCAGATCGACTATATGCGCCCGCTCAGCGATCGGCTGCGCTTAGAAGCTGGCTATAAAGGCAGCCTAAACCAAAATGACTACGCGCAAAGCTATGAGATCTTCTCGAACAACCCGCGTCGTCTTGCCAATAACTTTCGCTATACCTTGGAACAGCACGCCGCCTATGGCATCGTGAATTACGATGCCGGGGTCTTTGGCGTACAGCTAGGTCTACGGGCCGAGCAGGCACGCACCGAGTTTGTGCAGAAAACATTGGGGGAAACCTACCAAAAAGATTATTTCAGCCTCTTCCCAAGCGTTTTTCTGAGCTTCCGCCCAGTGCAAACGCATCAGTTTCGCCTAAGCTACAGTAAGCGGATCAACCGTCCCAATACCTGGCAGCTCAATCCACTGAGCGATTACGACGATCCCTTATTCCGGCGCCAAGGTAACCCTTATCTTGATCCAGAATACACCCATGCTTTTGAGCTGAGCTACTCGTGGATCTCGCCTGCCTTGACGCTCACGCTCACCCCCTACTATCGCTACACCGTGGACGTCATCCGGTGGTACGAAACACTAGATCCGTCGAGCGGCGTTTCCATTGTAACGTTCAAAAACTTGGCTTCTCGGGACGACTGGGGGGTTGAAACCGTAGGCACGTTCCGTTTAGGCAATCGACTGAATGCTTTTGCTAGCCTCAACGTTTTCCGCGTTACTACCGATGGAAGCAACGTCGACACAGACCTGGGCAGCGATGCCATTGGATGGAGCACGCGGCTCAACACCACCATGACGCTGATGCCTGGCCTAGCACTGCAGTTCTCCTACTTCTACAGCTCGCCGCTCGATGTAGAACGCGGCCGCATCTCTGGCCGCTCCATGGCCGACCTAGCGCTACGTCAGCAATTCCTCAACAACCAAGCTAGCCTTAGCGTACGCATTAGCGATCTGTTCAACACGATGCGCTTTGAAGGCGTGCGGGAAGACGCACTCTTTTACCAGCGCTTTACGCGGAGCTGGAACGCCCAGCAGGTGTTTCTGACCTTTACGTACAACTTCGGTCATCAGGGCAACCGGCGTTCGCAGCGACGCCAGATGGAAAACGGGGAAAACAATCGCCCAGAGGATATCGAAGGCGTGTTCATGGGACAGTAAAGGCGCTATAGGTCCGGCTGCTCACCTTTACTGGTTCTCATAGGCTCCTCTGAAAATGGAGGAGCCTTTTTATTTTGCATTACGCGACCGTTTGCGTTTGCCCAAAAAGTCTGCTACGGCCTCAAGCGTAAGATCGATTTCTTGCATGCTGTTGTAGTAGGTAGGAGAAAAGCGAAGCATGCCATTGCGTACTGAAACCACAATATGCCGGCGTTGCAGCGCAAGCGCTAATGCCTGGGCCTGTGGATGCTGCACGCTAATGATCCCAGAAGCGTGCGCAGGATCAGCACTACCGTAGCGGGTCAAACCCAATTGCTCCAGTCCTTCACCTAAGCGCTGCTGCAATGCGAGCACGCGCCGCGCACACCACGCAGGTCCCGCAGCTAGGTGTAGTCGCAAAGCAGCATGTAGCGCAACCAGGGCAGTTTGATTTAGTGTGCCGGTTTCGTAGCGACGCGCATCTGGATAAAAGATAAGCCGATAGTCCGTTAGGTGCTCCCAATCAACAGGACCGTGCAACCAGCCCGCGGGCGGATGTAACACGGCTTGCAACTCGGGCCGCACGTAGCAAAGAGCTAGCCCTTGCAATCCCATAAGCCACTTATGCGTGCCACTGGCCAGAAAATCGACCCCCGATACCTCCACGTTTAAGGGCAGTGCGCCCAAGCCCTGAATGGCATCGACACTAAGCCAGATGCCCCGTTCGTGGCAAAGCGCTGCAATAGCCGAAAGGTCTGCACAGAACCCCGACAGAAACTGCACCCAACTTAGCGTAACCAGACGTGTTCGGGGTGTTAACACACGGGCAACATCCTCAACCGTAAACGTACCGTTGCGATGAGGAATAAAATCGACCACAACGCCTTTGCGTTGCAAATTGAGAAACGGAAATACATTTGCTGGAAATTCGCAGGCAGGGATAGCAATCCGGTCTCCTGGCTTCCAATCCAACCCCTGTGCAAGCAGTCCTAAAGCAGCCGACGTGCTGGGGGCAAAAGCGATGCGATCGGGCGAGGTGCCCAGCAGCTGCGCTACCAACCTTCGGGTTTCCTGCACAATAGCCTCTAGCTCAGCATAGTTGTCGATCGGGCCTTGATGGCGTTGCCAGAGATAACGCTGAACAGCACGCACTACGGGTCGACTGAGCGGACCGGTTGCCGCGTGGTTGAGGTAAATTTGCGCTTGCGTGTGCGGAAAAAGCCGTCGCAGCGCGGCTAGCTTAGGGCTTTGGGTTGACATCATAGCGATCGTTTGAAACTACGGCTGTGCCAAACGTCCTGATGCGGCATTGGTTCAGCACGGATCGAGGGACTGTTGCAGGCGTACATGGTTTAACTTTGCTGTGGCTCAGTTTTTTGGTCTGGCTTCATGCGCATCCCGGATGAAACGCTTGCAGCCATCCGCGCCAGCCTTGACATCGTTGAGGTTGTTGGCGCGTACGTTCCGCTCAAGCAGCGGGGATCAAATTATTTTGGGTTGTGCCCTTTCCATCAGGAAAAAACCCCCTCTTTTAGTGTAAATCCCAAACTAGGGATCTTCAAGTGCTTTGGGTGTGGCGCAGGAGGGGATGTATTTGCTTTTATCCAGCAAATCGAAGGGGTGAGCTTTGTAGAGGCTGTGCGCCTCTTAGCGGAACGTGCTGGCATTCCGCTGCCCCAGAGTGAAGAAGCGGGCGAAGATGAACGCGAACCGCTGTTTCAGGCATTGCGCTTTGCAGCACGCTTTTATTTTACCCAGCTGACGCACGAAACATCGGGCAAGCTTGCCCGCGCTTATCTCAAAAGCCGAGGCGTTCGTCCAGCTACCGCGCAGCGTTTTGGATTAGGCTATGCCCCCAAAGCTTGGGATGCTTTAGCCACAGCAGCGGTCGCATCTGGCTTTCGCCTGGAGGTCTTTGAGCAGGCAGGCCTAGTGCTCCCCCGGCGCGAACGCGGCGGATTCTACGACCGCTTCCGACATCGACTGATGTTTCCGATCTTTTCGCACGTGGGCAAGGTGGTGGGATTTGCTGGGCGCCTTCTAGAGCCTGATCCTGAACAGCCTAAATACATTAATTCTCCTGAAACGCCAGTCTACCAAAAAGGACGGGTACTCTACGGCCTTTATCAAGCACGCCATGCTATTCGCAAGCTGGAAGAAGCCATTCTGGTCGAAGGCTACACAGACGTAATTGCCCTCCATCAAGCGGGTATTGAACACACCGTTGCCACCAGTGGCACCGCACTCACCTTAGAGCAGGTCCGGCTTTTAGCACGCTACGCCAAGCGCATACTGCTGCTTTACGATGCCGATCCGGCCGGTGAGCAAGCTGCACTACGCAGCATCGATCTATGTTTAGCGCAGGGCCTACCCGTCTATGTGGTGGTGCTGCCTGCCGGTGAAGACCCTGACTCGTTTGTACACCAAAACAGCAGCGAAGCCCTCCAAGAATACCTTGAGCGCTATCGTCTCGATTTTATTTCGTTTCGCCACCAACTGGCCCGACGCCAGGGCATGCTGGACACGCCAGAAGGCGAAGCCCAACTCGCCCGGGAAATCGTGCAATCTATTGCCCGCTTCCCTGATCCTCTCTTGCGGGAAACCTATCTTCGGCGCGCTTCCGAAGTGCTTCGCCTCCCTGAAGTGCGTTTGTTTGAACTTTTGCGTGTGCTTTCGTCCACTAGCCTACCTTCTTCCTCCCCCCCTCGCATACCTTCTGCACCGACTTCCCCTCCCCAGCCATCACAGTCCTTACTGCCTTCAGAAAAATTGCTGTTGCGCCTGATGCTCCAGGAAGGACGCTCTATGGTGGCTTTTGTCTTGGGTCATATGGCGCTCGCGGAGTTTACCGAAGGCCCTCCGCGACAGTTGGCAGCCCGCCTGCTAGAACAGTATGAGGCCGGGGAGCCTATCGACGCCCGCCCTTTTCTTGAGGGACGCTACGGTGCGGAACTGCAACAAGTAGCCACCGATGTCATGATGGATCCTTATGAGCCTTCCGAGGGCTGGAAGCGGCGCGGCATTCTCGTACCCCGTATTTCTGACCAAGCCTTTGAAATTGCTGCCGACGCTATCGTGCGGCTAAAGCTGCAACGCATCGACACGGTTATCCACCAGCTCCAACAAGAACAGTTGCGGTCGCAACACGATGAAGCGCGCCTGCGCGAAATCATGCAACAACTCATTACCTTGCAGCGGCTCCGACAGGAGATCAGCCATCGAACTTTTCTAAACCCTGATTTGCTGTCCTGACCCCCTAGTCGCCTTTTCGGCCACCTCGCGTCGTAGCTTTTGATAGATTCCCGTCAGCCCTCGCAACCGCTGCATGCCCAGCAGCGGAGCAATACCTAAACGATACAAGAGGTCTTCCGGTGCGGCTAAGACCTGCTCTGGCAAAGCGCCATCAAAAGCTTCCATAAGCAACGCTATAAATCCACGCGGGGTGGGCGCCTCACGCGGAGCGTCAGCATAAATGCGCACGCACCCCTCCTGGAGTTCAACCAGCAAAAATACCGGAGACTGGCACTCGTGCACCATGCCCAGTCCAGCATCCCGAAGCGGCACATAGGCTGCTGGTAACGGAGGTAGCCGTTCCGCAAACTCCAACAGCAGCGCCAGCCGCATTTCCGGATCGGCCTCCTGGAACAACGCTAGGATGCTTTCCAGCTTGGTCATTTACGCGCTTCCGGATCGCCTTGCTCAATAGGCACGCCCACAAGGTTGCCCCACTCGGTCCACGAACCATCGTAGTTTTTGACCCGCTCAAAGCCAAGCAGGTATTTTAGCACAAACCAGGTGTGGCTCGAACGCTCACCAATGCGGCAATAGGCAATGACTTCGTCGCTAGGCTTAAGGCCTTTTTCCTTAAGATAAATACGCTCTAGGGCTTTACGAGGCTTGAACGTGCCATCTTCTTGCACAGCCAAGCTCCAGGGAACGTTCTTGGCACCGGGAATGTGGCCTGCACGCAATGCCCCTTCCTGAGGGTAGTCCGGTGCATGCGTCAGCTCGCCACGATATTCTGCCGGCGAACGCACGTCGATCAGCGGTTTGCCTGCCTGTACATGGGTCAGCACTTCGTTGCGAAATGCGCGAATCGAAAGGTCAGGATCCTTAGCCTGATAAGTCGTGCGTGGAAACACGGGCACCTGACGCGTCAACGGTCGGCCTTCGGCAAGCCACTTCTGGCGCCCTCCATCCATGATCAGACATTTTTCGTGCCCAAAAAGCTTAAATACCCAGAATGCATAGCAAGCCCACCAGTTGTTTTTGTCTCCATAAAAGACAACCGTAGTGTCGTTGGCAATGCCCCGCGAAGCACACAGCGCTTCAAACCGCTCCTTGCTGACGAAGTCTCGAATAACCGGATCCTGTAAGTCCTGCAGCCAGTCAATCTTTACCGCATTGGGGATATGGCCCGTCTCATAGAGCAACACGTCTTCGTCTGACTCCACGATACGGATGTTTTCGGTATCCTGGAGGTGCTCAGCTACCCAATCGGTTGAGACCAGCACTTCAGGATGCGCATAGGCAGGCATCGTTGATTGCAAAATTTTCTATGTTGAACACCCTCGAATTGTCTATAGTAACTAAAGGCTTTCTCCAAAAGTTCATAGCCATGGCTGTGCATGAGCACGTTTTCTTTTGATCCTCAGAAGCTTCCTACATTTAAGCCCTTAGAAGCCTATGGTCTGATTGGCGACAGTCGCACAGCCGTTCTGGTTGGCGCCGATGGCGCTATCGACTGGGCTTGCCTTCCGGACTTTGACAGCCCAGCCCAATTTGCAGCCTTGCTCGATCCTCGGGCTGGCTGCTTTGCCGTTTGCCCTACAGAACCCTTTCAGGCAACGCAGCGCTACGAGCGAGGCACTAATGTACTGGTGACGGAATTCACAACACCGAAGGGTACCGTACGCGTGCGGGACTTTATGCCCTTCATTCCCCGCCGCAAAACGCCCACAGCAGAGATCTACCGGCGCCTTGAAGGCGTCGCAGGCCGCGTAGAACTTACAATCTACTTTGCTCCCCGCTTCGACTACGGCTCGCAAATTCCATCCCTCACATCCTCACCATACGGCGTATTGGCCAGCACAGAAAAAGAGACGATAGCCCTCTCTACCGAAGTACCTTTAGAAATTTGGGATGACTACGCCATTGGACAGGTCTGCTTAGAAGAAGGACAAGACACGTACCTTGTGGCTGATTGGGGCGCAACGCAGGTTCACCCGGTGGCCATCTATCAAGGAGACCGACGGCTATGGCAAGTACGTACCTTCTGGCGTAACTGGATCGATCGCCTTAGCTATCACGGACGCTATCGGGATGCTGTAGAGCGCAGTTTACTAACGCTGAAGTTGTTGATCTATGAGCCTACAGGAGCGATTATCGCAGCTCCCACCACCTCGCTGCCCGAATGGCCTGGCGGACCACGGAATTGGGATTACCGCTTTTCTTGGGTGCGCGACTCTGCATTCATTTTGCGGGCATTGTTTCAGGCAGGCTACATTGAAGAAGGAACGGCCTATCTCGATTGGCTGCTAGGACAGGTGTTGGAAGGCGGGCCACTCCAGGTGCTCTACGGCATTCGCGGTGAGCGTTATCTCCCTGAACGCACGCTCCCTTTGCGTGGGTATCTGGACTCGCAACCGGTACGCATTGGTAACGAGGCTGTAGAGCAATTTCAGCTGGACATTTACGGCAGTCTGCTCGACGCCGCGCTGCGCTACGACCAACAAGGCGGTGCACTTACCATTATAGAATGGGAACGGCTGCAAGCTTTGACGGAAGAGGTACGGCAGCGCTGGCGTGAGCCAGATTCTGGCATTTGGGAAGCCCGCAGCGGCGCGTTTCATTATACCTATTCCAAGGTCTGGGCTTGGGTTGCGCTAACGCGCGCAACGCAGCTGGCGCGCCGCTTAGGCGCTGCTGATGCCCCTGTCGACGTATGGCAACGCGAAGCCGCGAAAATACGACGAGAGGTGCTCACAAAGGCCTGGAATCCTAAAGTCGGTGCTTTTACCCAGTATTACGGCAGCGAAGCCCTGGATGCCTCGCTACTCATCATGCCGCTGGTAGGATTTCTACCTGCTAGCGACGAGCGCGTGCAGCAAACACTCCAACGCTGCCTCGAAAGGCTGGCTGCAGGTCCCTTCCCCTTGCTTTATCGCTACCTGAACGACGATGGCATCGAAGGCCCTGAGGGCGCCTTTCTGCTGCCCTCGTTTTGGCTTGTGGAAGTACTTGCCCTCTCTGGCCAGCTGCAGCGAGCCCGCATCGCCTTAGACCGCCTGCTTGGCTTGCAATCCCCCCTTGGGCTCTACGCCGAAGAAGTCCACCCCGAAACCCAGCAGCTGCTCGGTAACTTTCCCCAAGGCTTTAGCCACTTAGGCCTAATTAACGCGGTTTTTCGCCTCCAGGAAATCCAGCGTTTGCACGAGGGCTGGTAAACACATAGCTTTGTAAATACGCCACTGCAGCCTCAATGCTTGGCAGGCGATACTGCGCAGCCGTCGGACCCTCACCTATCTTGATTGTAAGGCCACGTTCGGCTAAGGCGCGAAATGCATCTTCATCGGTCGCGTCGTCTCCGAGGTAGACCGGCACATGATCGGGAAAACTGCGGACTACCGAAAGCACAGCGGTACCCTTATGGACTGCACGCGGACGCAGTTCTATCACCTTCTTACCCCGAATAATGGCTAGGGTGTCCGGCACCATCGCCAGCCAGGGCTCGAGTGCCGCAAGCACCGCGGCTTCATCTGACGCCTGCCGGTAATGCAGCGCAAAGGTAGGGCCCTTATCTTCAACCCAAAGTCCGGGAACCTTGGGCACCTGCTGCCGCAACGTGCTGAACAGTTGCCGCAGCGCATCCGAAACTGTGAACGACTTAGGCCCTCCAATACGCCCCTCCTGCAAGCCATGTAATCCGATTGCCGGCAGGTCCACGGGCAACAAACGATCTAAATCTTCAAGTTGTCGCCCAGTGACAATCCATACCGGATATCGCTCGGCCAGCTGCGTAAGCAATCCAGGCACAACCGGGTGCGGCCACGCCCACTTGGGATCAGGAGAAAAAGGAGCTAAGGTACCGTCGTAGTCTAGAAAAAATAATGGCTTTTCGACCTGTGGCGGACGACACATAAGTTACCCTTGCGCCATAGCAGTAAAGGTTTCAAAAAAGCGTGCAGCCCAGCGGTGCACATCTAACGCTTGCACACTTCGCTTCAGACAACGAAAACGCTCCATGCGTTCTTCTATTGGCATTTCTAGGGCCATACGCATAGCCGATGCCAAGCCGTCTACGTCGTAAGGATTTACCAACACGGCTTCGCGAAGCACATGCGAAGCCCCCGTGAGCTCCGAAAGAATCAAAGTGCCCCCCTGGCTAGCGGCGATAAACTCCTGGGCCACCAAGTTCATCCCGTCGCGAAGCGGGGTAATGCAAGCCACATCGGCTGCACGGTAAAAGACACATAACTCTTCCTGGGTATAGGTGCGGTAGCGATAATGCACGGGCGTCCAGTCGACCCGCCCAAATTGCCCGTTAATGCGTCCCACCACTTCGTCGACTTCGCGCTTAAGCTGCTGGTAAGAGGTTACCTGCGTCCGACTTGGCGTAGCAACTTGGTAAAAGCTGACGCGGCCATGATATTCCGGATACATCTCTAAAAAGCGCTCAAAGGCCAAAAGTCGGGCACGAATGCCCTTGGTGTAGTCTAGCCGGTCTACGCCAAGCATCAGCCACTCGGTACCAATTTCCTCACGCAGCTGCTGGGCTTTTTGCTGGACAGCCTCGCTTTGCGCCATTTGTTCAAAATGTGCGATGTCTACCCCTAAGGGATGGGCCTCAACGCGCACCTCCCGCCCTTCCCACAACACCCGATTCCCTTCAATGCGCGCCCCCAGCAAGTAGCGCGCACTTTCTAGAAAGTTTTCTACGTATTCTTCGACGTGAAATCCTACCACCTGGCAAGCTAGCATACCTTGCAGTAGCTCCCGCGACCAAGGAAGAATGCGGTAGACTTCCATGGCCGGCCACGGGATATGCCAAAAATGCGCAATAACGGCCTCAGGCACAGCACGGCGCACCAACCCCGGCACTAGCATGAGGTGATAATCATGCACCCAGATGACATCTCCGGGCTGATAGGATTGGATCACCGTTGTAGCAAAGCGCTGATTCACTGCGCGGTAAGCTTCCATATAGGAACGCCGCAGCCGCAGATGATGAACCATGTAATGGCACAGCGGCCATAGCATCCGGTTGGCCATGCCATTGTAGTACTGCTCCCGCTCGCGGGTGCTTAAGGGCACGTAATGGACAACAAAATCAGGGTTATCTTTAGGATAAGGCTGGAGCTCTGGAAGGTCTGCTTGGTCTTTCATCGCTACCCAAGCACCGCCTTGCGCTTGCAGTACAGGCAGCAGTGCGGTAGCTAGTCCGCCAATAGCCGGCAGCCAACCTTCATCAGCAGTGTAGCGCAGGGGAGCTCGATTGGCTGCTACAATCAGTCGCACTGTTTCTCAGCATTGGTGAACCGCTTGTCCCAAGCCCTATGTCTATCGGGTAATGACAACAGTGTATTGCACGCGGGCATAGCTGCCAAAAACACCCCGCCCACCGCGGACATGTTCCAAAACCGGGGGGATTTCGCCTGGAGAAAGCGTTGAGCCCCCTTGCTGCACGCTTTGCGTGCGAATCAGGTCGTACAGGTTATTGTCCAGCGCACTAAGCGTTACCCGGGTAGGGCCGTAAAAGACAATAGCCAGCCAAGGCAAACGCAGCAGCAGGGTGCCATCAGGCTGCTCGGTGTAGTTTGCCTCGTTGAGAATGGGAGAACCACTGACGCGCAGCTCTTCCAGCGTAAAGGTGCTGTCTTCGTAGAGCGCCCGCCCTATTGGGGTTAGGTTTGCTTCTGTAGGCTCCAAAGCTTCTGTGGTCAAGATGTAGACGGCTTGGCGACCCGGATAAAAGCTACGCGTAACGCGCAACTCTAGTCGAACTTCGCTCTGGTAGCGTACGGAATCCAAGTTGGCCCCTACAATGCGAAACGTGTCGGGCACCAATGTCTCGGCGGTAAGCAGCGCACCATCGGGCATACGGGCCTCCAGGCGGTAGGTGCGCAAAGGCTGAACGTAAACGTTGCGGTAGGCTAAAGCCGGCACATAGCAGCCCGCTACATCCGTGAGCTCTTCGAAATCATAGGCTTCTTCGGGCTGTCCTTGCGCGTCGAGTAGCAGCACACGCACCTGAGCCCCACGAACAGCCAGCGAATCCACACGGTAGATGCCATCGATCGCCAAAGTGCGGCTTAGCCAGACCGGCTGCAACGGCTCATTGGCGATCTGATACGACTCGACCACATACTCGGGGGTAAACTGGGCAGGAGCTACCAGGTCGCAGGCGGTCCACCCCAAAAGCCCCCAGAGCCACCACAGTCCCAGACGACGCATAGCTTCAAAAACGTACAGTTAGGGATAGGTTAGGTAGCGGAATCGGAATCTGGGGAATCTCATTCCGCTTTACGGTACCCTCGCGCGTAAACTCAAAAAAGTAAAACCATAGGTTGCGGCGCGCATACGCGTTCAGCACCTGGAGCTGCAGCTCATAATCCCCAATCCCCAAAAAGCGCCCGCGCCGCGTTAAGCCAATATCCAGCCGATGATAAGCGGACAAGCGGGCATTGTTATATCCCGGCGTGAGCACCACGTTACGCGTGTCGGCCCCAAAGGGATCATGCACCAACCGATACTGGCCGGACGGTTCGGTATAGGCCTGTCCAGTCGCATACGTAAAAACCGTCGAAAGCCGCCAGTGAGACGAAAGGTCATAGCTAAGCACCAGACTCAGGTCGTGCGTGCGATCATACTTAGGCGCGTAGTATTGTGGACGGCCCCGAGCATCCAGATTGATTCCAGGAAAGCGGCGCCGCGTGCGTCCCCACGTGTAGCCCAAAAGGCCGCGCAAGCGCCCCACAGAGCGCTCTAGCAGCATTTCCACACCGTAGGCATACCCGTCGCCAAAGCGAAACAACTCACGATAAGCCCGGCCGTCCACATCGGGCAAAAACGGATCAAACTCAAAAAGGTCCCACATCGTGCGGTAATAGGCCTCCAGCTCGGCATTCCACCCCAACCTCGGTTCCCATTTGACGCCCATGCTGAACTGATCGCCCCAAGCAGGCCGCACGCCCCGGTCGACCGTAAGCCATACATCGAAAGCTGTGATGAACTCACTGGTAATCAACGTCAGGTATTGATAGTACCGCCCATAACCTGCCTGCAAGCGCACATTAGCACGGGGGCGATACTCGGCCGAAAGCCGCGGCTCCAGGCGAAAGTATTGCCCGCGGCCGAAATAGCTCAGCCGTAACCCACCCTGCAGCGTCCAAAACACCGAAGGCCGAAAGGTCTCCTGCGCATAAAGCGCCCCATAGAGCGCATCAATCGCAGCCCGCGTTCCAGGCTGCTCATCAAAAACGTCCCGTAACCGAAAACGAAACCATCCGCCCCAATAGCCCAACTTGACCGCATGTCGATCATTTGGGAAATACTCAAAATCCCCACGCAGCGACCAGTCGGTTACCGTATTGGTGCGCTCGAAAGGCGTTCCAGCCAACTCAAACGTTGGCAAACTGAAATAGTACGAGCCCGTGAGGCGAAAGCTGGAAAACAGGCGCTCCGAAAACAAGTGCGTCCACCCTGCCGTAGCCGTTCGGTTGCCATAGGCTACGCGCAGCTGGCTGTCTTCCAAAAAAGGCAGCTTGAGTACGTCCGTCCCCGCATAAAACGCCAAAGACAAGCGGTCGTTTGGCGAGGCATCAACGTTTAGCTTGCTATTGAGGTCGTAGAAGTAAAAACGGTCGGGCGCACCCTCGACGTTCTGGCTGCGCAGCAGGGCCAAAAGCGGTTCAATTGTAGATCGTCGAAAAGCGATCATCCATGATCCCCAAGGATATGGCCCTTCTAGCATCAAGCGCGAGGCGAGCATGCCTACACTCAGACTGCCCCGGGTTTCGTTACGATTGCCGTCTTTGTTGTACACGTCGAGCACCGAACCCAGTCGCCCACCGTATTCGGCGGGAAAGGCGCCTTTATAGAGCCGTACATCCTTGATGGCATCCGGATTGAAGGTGGAAAAAAAGCCAAAAACATGCGTGGGGTTGTAGACGG
The DNA here is from genome assembly GCF_017908595.1 of Rhodothermus bifroesti. Taxonomy (NCBI): domain Bacteria; kingdom Pseudomonadati; phylum Rhodothermota; class Rhodothermia; order Rhodothermales; family Rhodothermaceae; genus Rhodothermus; species Rhodothermus bifroesti. The sequence goes on along the minus strand of NZ_JAGKTL010000002.1, from coordinate 38,390 downwards.
TGGTGCCGTCTAGCAAGATGAGCGTCTGATCTGGGCTGCCTCCGCGCACATAAAGGCCGCTGGAATAGTCCGAAGCCGCCTTCACCCCGGGTAGCAGTTGCAGCGTACGGAACACATCGGGCTCAAAGGCAGCAGGCAGTTCCTGTACCAGCCGTGTTTCGACCTGCGTTACGCCCAAGTTGCGGGCTTCTTCGCGTTCGCGTACAGCCGTAACTACAACCGTTTCGCCCGTCAGCGGCACGGGTTCTAAGGCGATATCCAAGCGTCGCGCTTCACCGGGGGCAAGCGTCAGCGTCAGCCGAAACGATCTGTAGCCTACATAGGAAGCCACCAGTGTATAGGTACCCGGGGGGATGCTGGTCAAGGTATAAAAACCTGCCGTATTCGTTGCAGCCCCAAAGCGCGTGCCTTCAAGCACCACATTGGCCAAGATGAGCGTTTCACCAGTTGTGGCATCGCGCACAAAGCCACTTATCGTGGCTGCATTTGGCTGCGATCGCACTGGCAATGCCCAGAAAAGCAAGAAAAGTCCTAATGCTACCCGCATTATTCCAGGTAGAAACGTCGAAAGATCGGCAGTTTTGACGAAGAAAGTCCCACTTGAGTTGCACGCATCTAGGAGTGCGCCTGCAAAAGGGCGAGGGCCCGGTCAGGATAGTCTGTAATCAGTCCATCCACTCCTAAGCGAAGCAAACGCTGCATTTCACGCGGGTGGTTTACCGTCCAGGGCACCAAGCGCATGCCTTGCGCCCGCACGGTTGCTACCAATGCTTCATCTACAAGTCGATAGTGGGGACCGTAGGCTGCTGGGATAAAACCTAATGCGGCTAGATGCGCTGCAAAAGGCTTTCGGTCTTCTACAAGCAGCATAAGCGCCTGCCCAGGGAATAACCGCTGCGCTGCCTGGAGCACCCGATGGTCGAACGAAAGCAGCATCGTGCGGCTGGCCACACCCACCTCCATAACTACAGCCATCACATGCCGCACAAACGTCTCTGGGTCAGGATGATACCGACCTTCCCAATCAGGACGCGATTTGATTTCAATGCTGTAGCGCACGGGCGGCCGTTGCAGCGCCTGGACATAGGCCTCCGAAGCCAATAGAACGTCACGCAGCAGTGGCTTGGCAGCCGGCATGGGCTGCTGATGTGGAAAGCGTGGATGACGCCGACTACCACAATCAAACCGAGCGATCTCGGCATACGCCATCCGGTAAAGGTTACCTCGCCGGTAAGATCGCACCGGCTGTCCAGACGGCTCACGGCACAACGTAGCCGAAAACCACGGCTCATGAGACACCACCACCTGCCCATCTCCCGAAAGCACCACGTCCATCTCTAGCGCATCCACGCCCAACGCCAGTGCCAAACGAAAGGCCGGCATCGTGTTCTCTGGCCGCAGCCCGCGTGCACCACGATGCCCGTGAATTTCAACATGCATAGGCCGCATGCATTCTATCTTCAACCCTTTAATTTAAAAAATCTTCTTTGCATAAAAGCTCGAACTTTTTTCATCGCCTTCGCTCACTTCTCAGGCACATTTGCCTTATTTTAAAGTAATCTCGCGACTTTGGAAGTCGCTATAGCCATATGTCAAGCTAATAGTTTATGCGTCACAAAAATCAATAAAAAAAGATATAAATGGAATCAGAAAAGCCTCGCATTATTCCTATCAATATTGAGGAGGAAATGAAATCCTCCTATATCGACTATTCGATGTCGGTAATTGTCAGCCGGGCATTGCCAGACGTACGCGACGGTCTTAAGCCAGTTCATCGTCGCGTGCTCTACGGCATGTACGAGCTTGGCCTGACGGCGAACGCTCCCTACAAAAAAAGCGCTCGCATTGTTGGCGAGGTGCTGGGTAAGTATCATCCGCACGGCGACGCAGCTGTTTACGAAACCATGGTACGCATGGCCCAGGATTTTGCCATGCGCTACCCACTGGTTGACGGCCAGGGCAATTTTGGCTCTATCGATGGGGATAGCGCTGCGGCAATGCGCTACACCGAAGCTCGCCTGACGCGGCTGGCCGAAGAAATGCTCCGCGACATTGAGAAAGATACCGTCAACTTCCAGGACAATTTTGACGGTTCGCTGAAAGAGCCCGTAGTGCTCCCCTCGGCGCTACCCAATCTGATCGTTAATGGGTCAGACGGCATTGCCGTAGGCATGGCCACCAAAATTCCCCCGCACAATTTAGGGGAGACGGTCGACGCTTTGGTAGCCATGATCGACCATCCGGACATTTCCCTTGAAGCGTTGATGCGCTATCTACCAGCGCCCGACTTTCCAACCGGTGGTATCCTCTACGGCTACCAAGGCGTGCAGGAAGCCTATGCTACAGGTCGGGGGCGCATTACGATTCGCGCCCGCATGCACGAAGAAGAAGTGCGGCCCGGACGCCCCGCTTTGGTGATCACGGAAATCCCTTACCAAGTCAACAAAAGCAACCTGATCGAAAAAATTGCGCAGCTGGTCCGGGAACGACGCATCGAGGGCATTAGCGACATTCGGGACGAGAGTGACCGCGAAGGGTTGCGCATCGTGCTGGAGTTAAAGAAGGATGCTGCGCCGCTGGTCGTGCAAAATCAACTCTACAAGTTTACCCCATGCCAGCAAACCTTTGGCGTTAACATGGTGGCGTTGGTCGGGGGGAGGCCGCGTACGCTTACGCTACGCGAGCTGATGCGCCACTATCTGGATCATCGCCATGAGGTTGTTACGCGCCGCACCCGCTTTGAGCTGCGCAAGGCCGAAGAACGCGCCCACATCCTTGAAGGGCTAAAGATTGCCTTAGACCACCTCGACATTGTCATCAACATCATTCGCTATTCGGCCGATCCCGATGAAGCCCGCCAGCGGCTCATGGAGGGCGTCTTGCCCGAACGACTCTCCCCTGAAGAGCGGGAACGCCTGGGATTGCCTTTGGGTCAAGTTTCCCATTTTACGCTTACCGAAGCGCAGGCCAATGCCATTTTGGCCTTACGCCTGAGCCGACTCACTGGCCTCGAACGTCAAAAAATCGAGGAAGAGTATCGGGCACTGCTTCAGGAAATCGAGCGCCTACGCAGCATCTTGGCCAGTGAGCCTCTCCGCTGGCAGATCATCCGTGAAGAGCTTTTGGCCCTGAAACAAAAGTATGCGGACCCGCGCCGCACTGAAATCGACTATGGTGGCAAAGGCGACTTTGCGTTAGAGGACCTGATCGAAGATGAGCAGGTTGTGGTTACGATCTCCCACCAAGGCCTTATCAAACGCACGCCGGCAAACGTTTACCGCCAGCAAGGACGTGGAGGTATAGGCCTAAAGGCCAGCGGCATGCGTGAAGACGACTATATCGAACATCTGTTTGCCTGCAAAAACCACGACTATCTGCTCTTTTTCACCGATCACGGCCGCTGCTACTGGCTGCGCGTCTACGAAATCCCAGAGGGCGGTCGCACCAGTCTAGGCCGTTCCATCCGCAATCTGATCCAGATTGCACCCGACGACCGCGTGCGGGCCGTCTTGAACATTCGCAAAGAGGACTTTGAAGACCCCAACTTCCTTCGCAAGCACTACGTGCTTATGGCAACGCGGCAGGGCATGGTGAAAAAGACAGCATTGGAAGCCTTTAGCCGGCCGCGTACCGATGGTATTATTGCCATCGCTTTTGCTGAAGGCGACGAGCTGGTCGAAGCCAGCCTTACCGACGGCCAAGCGCATGTGCTGCTGGCTTCTTCAGGTGGACGCGTGGTGCGCTTTGAAGAATCGGACGTCCGGCCTACAGGCCGCAATACACGCGGCGTGCGTGGCATCACGCTTAAGGGTGAGGAAACTCTTGTTGGCATGGTCACCGTCCCCCCTCAAGCGCCTTTGTGCATCCTCACGCTAAGCGCTCATGGCTATGGCAAGCGCACACCGCTGGAAGAGTATCCCGTACATCGCCGTGGTGGCCAGGGTGTCTGGACAATGAAACGCACACCACGCACAGGCTGCCTGATCGCAATCAAAGCCGTACAGGACCACGACGACCTGATGATCGTTACGCAAAACGGCCAGATGATCCGACTGCATGTGGGACAAATCAGCCGTATGGGCCGGCACACGCAGGGCGTGCGTCTTATTCAACTCAGACCTGGGGATGCGATTGCCGACGTAACGCGCCTGGTCACCGAAGTGCAGGCAGATGAAGCGGTCGCGGCGTAGCCGTCCAGCGACAAGCTGCTAATCGCCTTGAAGCATAGCAGCAAATGTCGGAAGCTGCGCAAGGGGCGTAATGGACGGGCTGGTCGGATCAATATACCAGGCATAGTGCACGTGGCCGTTCGTGACCACAAGGTAGGGCGCCCCTACGATGCGATTGTAGCGACCTGCTTGCTCAACCACGGCCTGCGTGATGGGCACCGAGGGAGCTTTGCACTCGGCCAGCAGCAGCGGCCGACCCTGCCGATCATACACAATAAGATCAGCCCGCCGGCTTCGGTTTTGGTCAGTGAGCGCCGCCTCAAAAGCAATGAGGGCAGCAGGGTAGCCTAGCGCTTGTACCAAATGCTGCGCCAAATGCTGGCGAACCCACTCCTCGGGCGTCAGACGCACCCACCGTTGCCGCAGTGGATCAAATAGGTAAGGGCGCCCTTTACGCCATTGCACGGAAAAAGTATACTGCGGAAAGTTGAGCGTCTCTAGCATGGTCTTCAGCGTTAAGGGCTACCTGGCAGCGCAGCTTCGCCATAACCGGTCAGCTCGACGTAGCCTAAGCCTTTTACTTTTTGCCCGCGATGCTGTCCCTCAACAGCTACAGCTCCCTCCCAATAGCGCACCGACACGTTCAGCTCCTGGTCCTTCAGGCGCGGCCTAATGTAGAGTTCCAGCTCTTGGGCAGGCACGCGCAGGTGCCACGCTGAAGGATAGGTAAGCTGGCTATGCGGACTGGTCCAGGTATCGCGCACTTCAAGCTGAACAGCTCCACTTTCCAGAGGGAGCGACCGCCCCTCTGGATCAATCAGCGCTCCACGCGACCAGGGGCTTTCGGAGCCATCGCGGCGGCGTAGCCGGTACCACATCAGGTCGTACCCATGGTCGAGCTGCAACGCAAACCAATCCCACCCGACCTGATCCTCGCCTAAAGCACTGGTGCTCCACTCGCGATCCAGCCAACTTAACCCTTCAACGGTATACGTTTGGCTGCCTATGCGCAGCATACCTGTTGTTGCGAGCCGAGAAATTGAGTAGTAATACGAGGCATTACCCGGCTTTGGCCCTTTAGGATCTAACCCTTGATTGCCCTGCAGCACGACAGGCTTCAGCGGCGTCAGGGTTAACTCTAGGGTTACTGCTCCCTCGGAAGCTCCAAGACGCCAGGGGAACACTTCAGGGCCAGCCTGTGCCAGCTGCCAATTTTCGAGCCAGACGCGAAACGGCTGGGCTGTAGCCCCAGCCAGCCCAAGCGCTCCTCGACTTAAGCGCTCGAAGGCATAAAAGCGCCCCTCAGCAATATCGCTGAGCGCCAGGTGTGCCATGTACAGCTGGCGCGTCCGCCAAGCAGAAGCAGCAATTGTATCGGCCTCGCTGGGCGGGGCCAAAGCAATTCGAAATAGCGTAAACTGATAACCGAACGAGCGATCTTCCGCTGTGCGCAGATGACCGGTCAGATACCACCACTCGGTTTTGAATTCAGGGTGTGGCCCGTGGTCCTCAGGAAAGTGGAACGTGCGCGGTGCTCGAGCCCGCGCATAGCCGACCGTATCTCCCGCCAGTGCTTCGGCCACCGTCAGCCGCGTCGCGGTCGGCATGGTATCGCGCCGGAGCCACCAGGCTGCAGTGCCCAAAAGCAGCAGCAAGCCAAGCGTTAGTAGGTAACTACGCATAACGCAACGCTTCGGCAGGTTGCAGGCGGGCCATCTTCCAGGCTGGATAGATACCTGCCAGAAGCGCTGCCCCAAGCGCTAGTGCAAGCGCCTCAAGCAGCACTTCCACTGGCACCAACAGTTGAAGCGTCCAGCCAAAAGAACGCCAATTGATCACGTAAATTAAGCCGGCTGCTAGCCCAATCCCCAAGGGCAGTGCAAGCAAGCCAGCGCTCACGCCTATAAGCGCTGTATGCAGGACCACGTGACGCCGCAGCTCTTGCGGCATGAGTCCTAAGGCACGCAATACGGCCAGCTCCCGCCCACGCTCCAGCGCTATGGCCATCAACGCTGCCACAATGCCTATAAAGGCCACCAAGATGGTCACCAAGCGAAGCACAGTGGTGACCTGAAACGTGCGATCAAACACCTCCAGCGAGGCGGCACGCAACGCCCGATTTGCGCGAATCAGCAACACCTGGCGATCGGCGGTAGCCTGCGCCAGTTGCACTACAAGCGTATCGACCGACACGCCTGGCGCAGCATAAAGCGCCAATCCTGTAACCGCTGCATCATCAAAGTACTTCCGGTAAACCGATCGTTCCATGAGCACTACGCCGACATCAGAGCCATAGTCGTAAAAAACACCAACAACAGCAAAAGGCTGCCAGCCACGCGGTGTAAGCAACTGCAACGTATCCCCAGCATGCACCCCAAAACGATAACTGAATGGTTCCGATACAATAACGTGGGGGGCTTGGCCAAACTGAGCCCAAATAGCAGAGGGATTGCCTTCCTTAAAACGGAACGTGCGGGGCGTGACAGGACTCACCTCAAAAGCGCCTAACTCGGCCTCCCCGTGTTCCGTCATAACCGCTAAGCGGCGAATCGCATAGACATCGGCCACCCCAGGCATCTGCCGAATGCGGCGCACCACTTCTGGATCGATTGTGGCCTCTGGTCGACGCGCGACCGGCGATGGCGGCTGCACGTACACATCGGCCTGGAGGGTATAGTTCAGCCACCCTACAAGGGTTGCTCGGAAGCTTTGCACCATCACCTCTACCCCAATCGTAGCTGAAAGCGCCACCGATAGCGCAGCAACGGCTACAGCCGTACGCTGCCTATAGGTCACAAGCGCCCGCGCAGCCATGCGGCCGGTCACACCCAGCAGACGTCCTAATGCAAAACGCACACCCCCAGCCACCATGGTAAGGACTACAGGGGCCTCGAGCACCATAGCCCCAATAAAAGCCAACAAACCTAGGTATCCCAATACCAGGCTTCGGCTGGAGATGAGCAGCACCCCCACGCTACCCACCCCTAACAACAGTCCTAGCCCTACTAACCGCAATATTTTTATCGGGCGCAAAGCCGCTTCAGGCATGGCCAATAAGGCCAGCTGGGGGGAAACGCGAGCAGCTTCATGTGCTGGCGCTAGCGCGGCCAGTAAGCTAGCTCCTAAACCCAAAACCATACCCTTAGCCAACGTCCAGCCTTCAAGCACTACGCGACGCACAACAAGAACGTAGTACAGGTCGTTGATCGTTTGCGTTACGAGCCGGACCAAACCCTGAGCCAACACGTAGCCCACAAGCAAGCCTAGCAGCGTTCCTATTCCCCCAATCCACGCGGCCTCAAAGAGCACCTCACGTAAGATTTCACCACGCGTAACGCCCAATGCCCGCAAGCGTCCCATGAAAACGCGCCGCTTGAGCACCGCAAACGTCATCGTGTTGTAGATCATAAACATGGCCACCATAAGCGCCAGCAAACTCATGGCCTGTAGGTTGAGGCTAAAAGCGCGCGTCATTTGGGCGGCCGTCTCGGTGCGCATGCGAACCGTGAGGAGCTCGGTGCCTGAAGGTAAAAGCGCCCGAAGACGCGCAGCTTCGGAAGGCGACAGGATTACGTCGATGCGACTTAGGCGCCCAGGCATTCCGAATTGCTCTTGAGCCGTGCTGACGTCAACCAGAATCAGCGAAGCAAGCGCTTCGACTGTGCGTGCCTCAACCGGCTCCAGTAGCCCTGTTAGGCGCAGCAGGCGACGCTGGCCGTCGATCTGTACGGAAAAGGTGTCCCCTACGCTGAGGGCAAGCGCCTCGGCCGTTGTGCGGGCCAGCACGGCCGCGTGGCGCTGGGTTAGGAATGCAGCCAAATCAAGCCCACTTCCAGGGTGAATGTATGGCCGGAAAGGGGCCTCTGCTAGGGGATCAATACCCAGCAGCTGCAATACGCGATCGCCTAGCTGCACGTAGCGTTCCACAACCGGTGCAATCTGCCGCAGCCCTACCTCACAACGCAACCAGCGATAGAGCGTATCGGCCACACCGGTTGGAGCTACAATCTGATGCGTTGCTTTACCTGTGACCGCATCTACAGACTGGTGAAAAGCGCGCTGGGCACTGTTCCTGGCCAAATCGACCGCCACCACTAAAGCCACACCCAGCATAACTCCCACAACTGAAAGGGCAAACAGCCAGGGGTGCCGCTCTAGGTAACGTCGTCCAGCACGCCGAAGCAAGCGGCTCATGGCTCCTAAGGACGGAAGATGTGCAGGCGTTCTGGCATCAGCTCGATCAGGCGGCCTTCACGCAGTTCCCAAATGCGGTCAGCTAGCGGCAAAAAGGCTTGGTCGTGCGTGGCCACGAGCAGCGTGCGCCGCTCTTGCCGCACCAATCGAACCAGCAAGGCCATCACCTGTTTGGCCGTCTGGTCATCTAGATTCCCTGTAGGCTCGTCCGCAAAAATCAACATCGGGTTGTGCACCAGCGCTCGGGCAATAGCCACCCGCTGCTGCTCCCCACCAGAGAGGCGATCTGGAAAGCTTCGGGCACGCTCGGCCAGTCCTACCTCCCTAAGTAACAGCTGCACGCGCTGCTGCGCAGCTGCATCCGTGCGTCCAAGCAATTCCAGCGGTAGACGCACGTTTTCCTCGACGGTCAGCGTAGGAATAAGATTGTATGCCTGAAAGATAAACCCTAGATGCTGGCGTCGAAAGCGCGTTCGCTCTTGTTCGGACAGCGCCGTAAGCGTAATCTGCCCAACACGCACGACTCCAGCATCTGGCCGATCCAAACCACTCAGCACGTTGAGTAACGTACTTTTACCCGCTCCACTTCGGCCCAGCAGCAGTGCCAGTTCCCCCTCTCGGAGCGAAAGCGACACGTCTTGCAATACCAAGTGCGCTTTTTCTCCTTCCCTATAGGCTTTGCATAACCCCGAAGCCTCTAGCACAAGTCTATCTGCACGCATCTTGCATCGGGTTTTGGGAGTACAGCCCGGACCATTCGGGGCAGACCTGCCAGGTCGTGCTCCAGCGTTACATTGCTATAGCCTTTAGTAGCCAATACATGGATCACTTCACCAGCATGGTAGGCATGCACCTCGCAAACCAGTTGCCCACCGGGAACCAAGAGCTGCTGCCCATGATGCGCCAGCGCTCGGTAAAAGCGAAGTGGATCAGCACCAGCATAAAGCGCCACAGGCGGCTCGTAATCACGCACTTCAGGAGGAAGCGTTTCAGCTTCATCTAGGGCCAAATAAGGAGGGTTGGACACGATCACATCAAAGGGCCCAGGAACCTGCGCTGGGAAATCCGCAGCCAAAACGTCGGCCTGCAGCCAGACCACGTCAAGCCCAAGGCGCTCGGCATTACGCTGGGCAATGGCTAAGGCGTCGGTACTGATGTCGCAGGCATATACCTGCATTGCAGGCTGGTGGTGTTTGATCGCTAATGCAATGCAGCCGCTTCCAGTGCCCACGTCGAGTAGACGCAAAGGCTTACGTGTAGGCAGGATTTCCAAAAGACGCGCCGTGAGCCACTCGGTCTCTGGGCGTGGGATAAGCACCCCAGGTCCAACCTCAAGCCGAAGGCCCAGGAACTCTACATATCCCAGCACGTATTGCAGCGGTTCACGGCGCAGCCGACGAGCCAGTAACGCGGCAAGCTGGGCCTGCTGCGCTGCACCTACCGGCTCGTCCGGATAGGCGTAAAGCTGCGCGCGCGAGCAGCTCAGCACCTCGCAGAGCAGCCACTCGGCATTGCGACGGGCATCGGGCACTCCTGCCGCTTCCAGCTGCCGGATTGCCTGCTGCAAAATTTCCTGTCGCGTAACCGTTGCTACGCTCATTGTCGGCATCCTAGAACGCCTGATCGCCGTTGCATCAACCGTCTTCATGCGGTTTTGCTTCCAAAACCAGCTTTCCGTAAGCATGAAAACCTTTAAGCATAAAACCATTCTGATTACCGGCGCTTCCAGCGGTATCGGTGAAGCGATGACCTACCAGCTCATTGATCCTACGGTGAAGCTGGTGCTGGTAGGCCGCTCAGAAGAAAAACTGCGAGCCATGGTGGCCGTCCTTGAAGCCCGTGGCACCTGGGCTCAAGCCTACGTGGCCGACCTATCCAAGCCTGGTGCTGCCGAGGAGCTGTTCCGACGCCTGAGCGAGGACGGCTACCGAGTTGACGTACTCATCAACAACGCGGGGGCTGGAAAGTATGGCCGCTTTGATACAATCAGCCTAGAAGAAACGCTAGCGATGCTCCGGCTCAACCTCGAAAACCTTGTAGCCCTCACGCACCTTTGCATCCCCCACATGCTTAAACGCGGCGATGCCGGAATTTTAAATGTAGCTTCAACAGCGGGCTTCCAGGGCATCCCCTACATGGCGGTCTATGCCGCCACCAAAAGCTTTGTGATCGCTTTTTCCGAAGCCTTACATGCAGAGTATGCCGACAAAGGCATTACGGTTACTTGCTTGTGCCCTGGCCCTACAGCTACAGCTTTTCAAGAACGGGCAGGCATGCCAGTTAAAGGCCTGCGACGCTTTATGGAAAGTCCCGAAAAAGTAGCTATTGCAGGCCTTCGCGCGCTACTTCGGGGCGAAGTGCTGCACATCAGCGGCACACCCAATGCCCTAACGGCCTGGCTAAGCCAACTTGCTCCGCGACGCATGCGCCTGGCCGTCACGCGACGCCTGCTCGGAGGCGCAGAAGACACTTGAACTGCTGTTTTAGACCACCGAATCTTTTAGATGGGGTGCGTAAACGCTTACCTTCTTATCTTTGGCATTTGTTAGTTCTCTGGTAAACCTGCTTTGATAGACGCATGACAAGCCGTGACAAACTGGAGGCCATTGCCGCTAACCTGTGGTGGAGCTGGAATCCAGAAGCTTTAGCACTTTTTGAGCAGCTTAACCCTGAAGCTTTTCGAGCCTCGCAGCACAATCCGCTGGCGGCGCTACGCACCGCCGACCCAGCCTTGCTCACAGATCGACCTTTTATCAAAGCCGTCGATAAAGTTTACGAGGCCTTTACAGCCTATCTGAATGCTCCTCCCCGCATTACAGATGCCCCCCGAACGGCCTACTTTTGCATGGAGTATGGGCTGCACGAAAGCTTGCCCTTCTATGCGGGCGGCCTAGGTGTGCTGGCGGGAGATCACATCAAAGCGGCCTCAGACCTGGGCCTTCCGATGACGGCTGTGGGTCTGTTTCTGCGCGAGGGTTACTTCCGCCAGCGCTTTGAGCCTAACGGCTGGCAGATTGCGGAATATCCAGCCATGGACCCTGCCGACCATCCGATGACGCTGGTGCACGGCCCCGACGGCTATCCGTTAGTGATCACGGTGCATCTAGGCCGGCAACCCTTTTATCTGCGTGCTTGGAAACTCGACGTAGGCCGCGTGCCCCTTTACTTACTCGATGGAGCCTTCGATGCGAATCCAGAGCCCCTGCGTAGCCTAACGCGCCGCCTTTACCAAGGCGATCGGCGCTTGCGACTGCAGCAGGAAATCATCCTGGGCATTGGGGGTGTGCGGCTTTTGCGTGCTTTAGATCTAGATTTCGAGACGTACCATCTGAATGAAGGACACTGTGCCTTTGTTGCCCTAGAGCTGCTGCGTGAGCGCTTGGCAGCTGGCGAAGCGCGCGAAGCCGCCGAAGCTTGGGTCCGTGATCACTGCGTCTTTACCACGCATACACCGGTCATGGCAGGCCATGACCGCTTTAGCCCGGAACTGTTCTTAGAACAAATGGAAACGTTCCGGCACCAGCTTGGGCTTTCAGAGACCGAACTGCTGGCCTACGGCCGTGTCAATCCAAACGACAGCACCGAGGCCTTTACGATGACAGTGCTGGGCCTAAAGCTTTCGCGCAAAACCAATGGCGTGTCGGCTATCAACAGTGTGGTGGCTCGCCGGCAATGGCACCATTTGTACCCAGATCGCCCTTTGAACGAAGTACCTATTGGCTACATTACCAATGGCGTGCATTTGCCGACCTGGACCGTTGCGCACGCACGCCCGTTCTTAGCACAGCATCTAGGCGACTGGCTCGAAGGTCGCTTTAACCCAGATCTTTGGCGCAAAATCGACTCCATCTCCGACGCGGAACTATGGCAGTACCGCTGCATGCTGCGCCGACGGCTGGTGGAGTTTGTCAACGAATACGTCAAACACCAATCGCTCCCCCAAGAAGCGCACCTCAGCCCTGAGGTACTAACCATCGGCTTTGCCCGCCGCTTTGCCACCTACAAGCGTGCCCCCCTTTTGTTTGAGGACATGGAGCGAGCGATTCAGCTTTTCTCCCGACAAGACCGTCCCATTCAGCTGATTTACGCGGGCAAGGCGCATCCTGCAGACGACGGTGGCAAACGGTTCATTCAGCAGATTTATGAGATCACGCAGCACCCAGCGTTCCGGGGTAAAGTCGTCTTTGTAGAAGACTACGACATGCACATTGCGCGCATGTTGGTTTCAGGATGTGACGTTTGGCTAAACAATCCTCGGCGACCGCTTGAGGCTAGCGGAACCAGCGGCCAGAAAACAGCCATACATGGGGGACTAAACCTGTCGGTGTTTGACGGCTGGTGGCCTGAAGGCTATAACGGACAAAACGGCTGGGCTTTTGGTCGCGAGGCCACGGGACTCTACGAAGATCCGATCACGCAGGATGTCGAAGATCGCGAAGCCCTCTATCGCGTGCTCGAATACGAGGTGATCCCAGCTTTTTACGATCGCAACGGCGAAGGACTACCGTTGCGATGGCTAACGCGCATGCGCCAAGCCATGCGCACCATTCCTGCACAGTTTAACGCGGTACGTATGGTGCGGGAGTACGTGGAGCAAATGTACCGACCTGCCGCAATGCCAGCAACCGTAACCGCAGCTGCTGCTCAATAGGGCCTACCTCGTGCCAACAAAAAAGCCCCTCTAGGCAGGGGCTTTTTTTGTTTTTGCTTATCGCCAAAGGCAGTCTTTTAACTCACTTTCTGCACCCAAGATGTGCAGTAGCCATCAGGATGAATGGGCCCTTTAATGAGCTGGCACCCTCCACATTGATTGGGTCCTGGTGCCGGCACATAAAGCTGGCAGTTATGGCAGTACTTTCCAGGCTCTGGCGAACGGTCTGTGTACTGCAGGCTTTCCCGCATCTGGATCTCTTCAGGCGTCAGGCCCGACACGTCTGTGCAAGAAAACTCTGCTGTAGCACCAGACATTCCCTGGTGTGCTGGTTGCTGCTGCTGACCGCCGCAGGCACTCAGCAGGGCACTGCCCCCAAGTCCGACCAGCCCTAGCGCCCCTATACGCGCCAAGAAATCCCGACGCGTGACGCGTTTGTTTTCCATGGCAGCCTTAGGTTTTGGTTGAACGAACGTACCGAAGCTTGGCAGCTCTTTTAAAGTAGCACGCTACGCTACCAAAAACAACCGGTTTATCTTTTTTCACTACCACCACCGAATTGAAAATTCCTCAAGATTGCCTTCTGCTGGCAGCCAATGCGGCACTACCCGGTCTACCCGGGCGGCTGGGGGCCCTTGGGCCAACAGGTGTAAAAGGGTTTCTAGGGCTTCTCGGGGGCCTTCGGCTACCAGATAGACTGCGCCATCGGGCTCATTGCGTACCCATCCCGTAAGACCTAAGCGACGGGCATGGTGCCGCACAAACTGCCGAAAACCCACGCCTTGAACGCGTCCTTCTACACGAGCCTCTAGGCGAAGCGAAGTTTCAACAGTACGCATGGACTCAGTGTACAGGTCGATAAATGCGATGCGCGTAAGGCGGCAACTCTAACCGGTCAGCCGCTAGCGTATCGGACCTAAACACCTCTACCCAACGCTGCCGAGCTATACGCGCAGGCAACGTGACCGTTTCAGGCCGGTTACGCACATTAACGGCTAGCAGTAACGTATCGCCTGCTGCAGCGCGCAGATAAAGCAGCACATGATCGGCTTCTGGATTCAACACCGTCAGCGTCCCACGCCGCAAGGCCTGACTCTCCCGATAAAAGCGTACATAGCGCCGGTAGAAAGCATACGTGGCTGGACTTTCAGGCGCATCCCAGCGATAAGGCGTGCGGGCAAAAAACGACACGCGCGTGCTGGTGCCCAGCTCTTGTCCGTTGTAAAGCAACGGCACACCAGGCATCGATGTGGCCAAGACAAAGGCTGCCATAGCACCTTCTTGCCCCCCAAAGAGTACGGGTGGCGGCGCATCCCACATGGTTTCGTCATGATTCGTGGTAAAACGTAACCGGCGCGCTCCAGGCGGCAACAACGCCAGTGTTGAATCCACCTGGCGCACCAGCGTGCGCAGCGGCGCGCCCCGAAAGACTTCCTTTAGCTGATGATAAAACGGCCAAGCGTACGTTAGGTCAAACCCAGCCAGGTGCATTTCAGGCTCGGCCGCCTCCGCAAGCATTAAAACCGGCTTAATCTTTTCTACCGAATCGATCGCTGCTCGCCAGAAATCCAGCGGCACGCCATGCGCCACGTCGCACCGATAGCCATCGATGTCAAACTCCCGTACCCAGTACTGCATCACATCGATCATCGCCTGCCGAAGCGCAGGATTGTCGTAGTTTAAGTCGACCACGTCGGTCCAATCTGTGGTATCCCCATTAAGCACGGGATAGGTAAAACCATCGATTGGGCCTGGCGTGTACCAGTCTGGATGCTCGGTTACCCAAGGATGATCCCAAGCCGTATGGTTGGCCACCAGGTCGATAATGATATACATGCCGCGCGCATGTACCGAATCGACCAGCGCCCGAAAATCCTCGGCCGTCCCATAATCGGGGTTAACAGCATAGTAGTCGCGCACAGCGTAGGGCGACCCCAGCGGCCCAATGTCGGTCTTTGCCCGCTTTTTCCCAACCGGATGAATGGGCATGAGCCAAAGTGTGGTAACGCCCAGCGCCTGCAGCGAATCTAACCGCTTGATCACTCCCTGAAACGTCCCTTCTGGAGAGAAATCGGGCACAAAAACTTCGTAGATTACCGCATCAGCAATCCACTCTGGTTTACCTACCCCTGAAGGAACCCTAGAGGCTTCACGTACGGGATGCTCAACACATCCCAGAAACGCAAACAAACTTAGGGGTAACACCAGACAAAAAATCGATCTCATGGCAGGTTTGCTCGGATGTAAGGGCTTACCTTGAGAAGAAGTATAACGTGCAGCCATCAAAGTCGCTATACCCTGTGCTACAACTTCCTGCGCATCAGCGCTGCTACCCCCAAAACGCCTACAAAAGCCAATACGCTGAGCAGTACCACGTCGCCTGTCACCTGCAGCCGGCCTGTGATGGCCAACTCGCCCATCAATGCTGCCACGCCAAAAAGCACTGCCAGCATCACTGCAGCCAGCAGCACAAACCGCGTTGAAGCAAAGGGCTCCGGGTCAAACATGGCAGCGCGTGGGCTTCGGATAGGCAAAGGCTTACTTTGACCAAGGCTGCAGGTGCGCCACGCGCTCCAATGCACGCCGCAACCTTCGGAGCCCTTCGTCGATCTCTTCCTCAGTGATGATCAGCGGCGGACGGAACCGAATCGAGCGTTCACCACATCCTAAAACAATCACTCCTTCCTCCAGGCTCTGCTGCCGGACAGCATCCCGAAAGGCCGTCGTAGGCAGATCGAAGGCGCACATTAAGCCGCGGCCGCGCACGTTGCTCATGAACGGTAGCGTTTGGGCCATCTCTTCAAGCCGCTGGAGCAAATAGGCCCCTACCTGAGCAGCATGGGCTACCAAGTGATCTTCCTCTATAATTTCTAGAATGCGGTCAAAACGCACCATGTCGGCCAAATTGCCGCCCCAGGTCGAGTTCAGGCGACTAGGGACATGAAACACATTGTCTTCCACTTCGTCAAGACGGCGGCTGGCCAGGATGCCACACACCTGTGTTTTCTTACCAAACGCTATCAAGTCGGGCTGGACGCCTAGCGCTTGGTGCGCCCAAAAAGCACCAGTAATGCCCACCCCAGTCTGCACTTCGTCAAAAATGAGCAGCGCGTCGTTTTCGTCGGCCAGCGTTCGCAACGCCTGCAGAAACTCGGGCCGGAAGTGATTGTCGCCTCCTTCGGCCTGGATGGGTTCGATGATGATGCAGGCAATGTCGTCTTTGTACTCGTAGAAGTATTGCTTCGCCTGGCGCAGGGCAAGTGCCTCAAGCTGCTGCGTGCGCTCTAGGTTTTCTTCGGTTAAGGGGAAGGTTAACTTCGGATTGATCACGCGCGGCCAATCGAACTTAGGAAAATACTGCGTCTTGCGTGGATCAAACGTATTGGTCAGCGAAAGCGTATAGCCCGTCCGTCCGTGAAAGGCCTGATCAAAGTGCAGCACCCGATGGCCCACCTCACGCCGGTAGCCCTTACGAAAGTTTTTACGGACTTTCCAGTCAAAGGCAGCCTTTAGGGCATTTTCAACAGCCAACGCACCTCCGTCAATAAAGAAGGCATACGGCAAATACTCCGGGATGCCGACGCGCTCGAAGGTCTGGACAAATCGGGCCATGTGCACCGTGTAGATATCCGAATTGGTCACCTTGTTGAGCGCGGCCTCCATCAAGCGCTTCCGAAACGCAGCATCGTTCAACATTTTAGGATGGTTCATACCCACAGCGCTCGAGGCAAAAAAGCCAAAAAAGTCGATCAGCTCCCGGCCCGTGAGCTGATCGTAGAGGCGCACCCCTTGGCTGCGCTCCAAGTCAAGCACAATTGGCAGTCCATCGGTCAGCAGATGGCGCGCCAGAATTGGTCGTACCATTTCCGGCGTAACCTGTTGCACGGTAAGCGAGGTCATCATGTGCGCTTTTCCAGCGTTGAGCTTTCGACTTCGGGAAAGTTCAAGATACAAAATCCTTTAACTTCGGGCGGGAACGTCCCGCGACAAAACCTTGAAAGATCCGCAAAGCGCAGCAAAAGCAAACAGTGCGGGATCATTCCTGGCCGAATCAGGTAGCGTCTTTTCAGTGGTTCTCCATGTCTTGCTGTTCAACGTAGAATTTTCCATGGCTGAACACCATCCAAGCACAACGCGCCGGTTTCGTCCTGGTGAAATTGAATTGCAGCGCGTACCCAAAGAACCGCTGTTTCCAGAAGGCGATGGAGGATTTTTTGAACTTCCGGTCATCGATCCACCACCTGTTGCCAACGAACGCGGTCGGAGGCCCGCTTGGCTACGTGCCAAATTGCCGTATGGCCCCACCTATCGCCGTGTGCTCGATATTGTCGAAACCCATCAGCTGCACACCGTCTGCCAGAGCGCCCGCTGCCCCAACATGGGGGAGTGCTGGACGGCCGGCACGGCTACCTTCATGATCCTAGGCAACGTTTGCACGCGCTCTTGCGGCTTTTGCGCCGTAAAGACAGGTCGCCCAGACCCGATCGATCCCGACGAACCCCGCCGCGTAGCAGAGGCCGTGCGCCTTATGGGCATTCAACATGCCGTCGTCACTTCGGTTGACCGCGATGACCAAAAAGATGGGGGTGCAGCCCTCTTTGCCGAAACCATTCGTCAAATCCGCGCGCTCAATCCAGGCGTAACCATTGAGGTACTCATCCCAGACTTTCAGGGCAACTGGGATGCACTGCAACTGGTGCTCGACGAGCGGCCCGAAATCCTCAGCCACAACCTAGAAACCGTTCCCCGGTTGTATCGACGCGTGCGGCCGCAAGCACGCTATGAACGCTCCTTAGAGGTCCTCTGGCGGGCCAAACAAGCCGGTCTTCGCACCAAAACAGGCATCATGGTAGGCCTAGGCGAAACCCAAGAAGAGGTTCTAGCCGTGATGGACGACTGCGTCCGCATCCAGCTGGACGTGATGACCATCGGCCAGTATCTGCAGCCTACACGCCTACACCTCCCCGTCGAGGAGTTTGTGCACCCCGAGGTTTTCCGTTGGTATAAAGAAGTCGGCGAAGCCAAAGGCATCGGCCACGTCGAAAGTGGACCGCTCGTGCGCTCTTCCTATCATGCCGAGCGGCACCTGTAGCCCAAAGCTACGCGGCGTCGCGTGCCTGCAGCAGCCGGCACCACAGGGCTGGATCTAGGAGTACGGCCACTACTTTACCCCGCTGCGTAAGTAACAACGGACCTACCGCCAGGTGCGCTTTGATGCCTTCCGTAGTCTGCCGACGTAATTGGGAAACCGGAACAGCCAGCTTGTCGCTCGTTGCGTTATGCATGAACATGCTTCACACAGGCTTCTTTAAGCTCAAAGAAACGCTTCTCAGACGCAAAGCTTCCCAGATTTTATTTACCACGCTAATCGTTACGTTTTTTTTACGTTACGGCCTCTCTGCTAGCGGCACCCTTTGTAGCTATGCCGGTTGATTCATGCTGTTATTACAGGCTAAAATGAAACAACGCTATGCGTAAAAACATGCATTCCGCGGATCGTGTGATCCGTATTGTTCTGGCTTTGGTGATCGGTGCGCTTTACGTAACCGGACAAATCAGCGGGGCTGCAGCCCTCATTTTAGGCCTTATTGCCCTGATTTTCCTTGTCACGGGTTTTGTAGGCACTTGCCCGCTCTACCGTGCCCTAGGCATTTCGACCCGTAAGGCAGCAACGTAAGCTAGCCCATACGGAACATAGACTGAAATTTGGTGGCCATTGGGAGGGACCCACTTACTTTCAGTTTGCCCATCATCATGAGGGCCATGGGGTTAGCTTCGCCGTTATTAAGCTTAAGCCAATTCTCGGCCGAGGTTGTGACGGTGACGGTAGGATTTTCATGGGTGCCTTCATGGATTTCTAAAGTACCGTTTTTCACTACAAGGTAGTAGGCACCGCCACCCTCACCCGTGAGGTTAAGCTGCACGACACCCTCGATACCGGCGGCTTGATCCGGCAAAAATCGCTCTTTGTAAGAAGCGATCACTTCAGGGATGCTGTTATACTTGGGCATAGTTCTTTCTTGGAAGATTTTAGGGTTTCTTTCAGTAAAAGCCGGGTTGCCGGCCTTAAAAGGGCCGGCAACCCGATCGTGGCTTAGCGCACCGAATACGTCAAGCGTGTTGTCACCAAGCGTCCCATTTTTGGCGCTCCGATGTACTCGCGGTGACGATTGTTCAGCACGTTCTGGGCCAACACATCAATGCGCAGGCCGGGAATTAAGCGGCGTAGGTCATAGCCCAGCCCTAAATCAAGCAAGAAGTAGCTGTCGATGGTACCCGTAAAAATCCCCGAGCGCACCTCAAATCCATCGACGTACCGTCCGGACAGGCTAATAGAAAAGCCAGACGGATCTCTGTATTCTGCGCCACCCCCGGCTTTGTAACGCGGCGCGTTCATCGCAATCTCGCGGCCCGTCCCGGGCTCACCAAGCTCTTCATCATCAAAGAAGTTGTCGCTTATCCAGGAGAAATTCGCGAACGCTGCCCAGCGCGGGTTGGGTGTCCATTGCAAAGCCACATCCGCCCCATAGTAGTCTACGTTGCCAAAATTCACGTAGGAAAGCAGCAGTTCGGGCTTGCGATTGGGGTCAAAGTTTTCCGTCGGCTCAATGAGTCCAACGGGGTTGCTGGCCAAACGCGAAGCTGCCTGCTGATAGATGCCAGCCAGCGTCTGTCGGTTAAGTCCGTAGGGAGCCAGCTCTTCATCGGTAAAAGCCTGCGCCACTGCCGTGGCCAAATCGCTGGCTACTCCAGGAGCCACAACTAGGGGTGTAAACGGCTGCAGCTCGCTGATAAAGTTTTTCTTCTGGGTATAGTACACGTCAATGGTAACAAGCAGCTGGTCGGCAAACAGGCCCTTATAGCCCAGTTCATAAGCATTGGTGATGGTTTGTTTTGCAGCAGGCACGTTTTCTAGGCTCGTCAGAACTTGACCAGCTGGGCTTACCATCAAACCATTCGAAAAGCCTTGAATTTGGCTGGCTTTGCTTTGTAGGAAGGCGATGAACGACCCGGGGAACACGCCCTGCGCTGCCAGTCCAGCAGTAACGGCCTGGTAGGCAACACCTAACGGAATCCCCACCCCTGGCCAAGCGCGAATGCCCGGAATGAAGCTGGACGTTTGCGGCTGGGTGGGGAAGGTCCATCCATCAACAGCCCCAACGCCTCGGATGCCGAACGGTCCGCGGTCTTCGATAAACAGGTCTAAAAAGAGGTTTACGCCCGGTGGCGTAGTAAATGCCCGGTTGTAGGTCGTACGGAAGCTATGGGTAGGAGAAGGCTTAAAGACCAAAGCCACACGTGGCGAAAACTGCAATTTTTCGATCACGTCGTCGTAGTCTAAGCGTCCGGCAAGCACCACGTCGAGCGGTTCCACCAGGCGCGTTTCCGACTGCACGTAGGCCCCGATCTCGTTTGTTTCATCACGTCCCTCAAAGCGACCATGAATGGTCCCTCCAGTGCGCGGTACGGTGCGGCGATAGTCGGCGCCCACAATAAAGCTTTGGCGATCTTCCAGCAGGCCAAAGCTGTACTGCGCCTGAGCAGCCATCAGGTAGGAGTCTTCAACCACACGAACCGGTGTACGCACAAAATGCGTATTGCCGGCATCATTGAGCGTGTAGAACACTTGCCCGAAAAAATCGCCCGCTTGCAGTCGAAGCTGCGCATAGTAGTTGGCAAAATTATCTACGGCGTTTTCTCCGGTATTGGCCAGCACCATCTGCTTGATCGATGCGTAGCCCCCACTGGCCGTCAGGATGGTCTGCGGCCCCCAGCGGTACTGTAGTGTACTATAAACGTAGCCTTGCCAGGTCTCATAATCACGCCCACCCCATTGCGGATGGATCGCATCCAGCATTTGGCGATCGTGGGGATCGTTGGGGTTCATATGCCAGTCTTCACCACGGCTATAGTACCCCACCACCTTGTAGCCCAAACGGTTGTTGACTATACCAGCATGACGCAGGGCTCCTTGCAAGATGGAACGCTCTCCACCGCCAAGCATCACGGTTGTACCAGGATACGTCAGTGGATCTTTGGTAATAAAGTGGATAACCCCCTGCTCTACCCCAGCCCCGTAAAGCGCGGAATTCGGGCCACGAACAACCTCAATGCGGGCCAGGTCGATGGGTGCAATAGGCATTGACGAAAACTCGTTGATGGCCAAGCTAGGCGTGGTGGCCTGGCGGTAGTCTACCAAGGTATAGGTTTTGGCCACAAAAACAGTATTGAACCCACGTAGCGAAACTTGAAAGCGGTTAAGGCTCGACTGAGAAACGTCAACCCCCGGCGTGTAGCGCAACGTTGCAGCCGTAGCATGCGTGGCGGTTTGCTCTAAGGCCCGTGCGTCAATCACCGAAATTGAAGCAGGCGACTCCAGCGCTTTTTCCTGACGCCGGGAAGCAGTCACCACCACGGGGTTTAATCCCAGTTCAGTGGGCATTAGCGCAATGTCTATAGTAGTGGCAGTACCCGCGCTCAGGGTAAGCGACCTTTGCGCGTCTTCGTAGCCCACAAAACGAACTACCAGCTGGTAAGCACCCCCAGGGAGGTTTTCCAATCGATAGACGCCGTTGATGTCGGTAGCTGCCCCGCGAAATGCTGTCGTTTCTCCAGCACGGAACAGCAGGACATTTGCCCCAGGCAATGGATCGCCCGTTACAGCGTCGGTAATGCGACCAGAAAGCACCGCGCTGGGCTGCGCTACGGCAACCCTAGCGCTTCCGGCCAGCAAGGCCAAGCTTAGCAGCACGTGTTTCATAGGAGTATGCCGTAGTAGGTTAACAGTGTTCATCTCAATACCAACCCTTGCTTTTGAGGCTAAAGCAGATCAGGCCGAACCTCGCTCACGTGCAATGAGCTCTCGACGCAAGATTTTGCCTGAAAGGGTCTTGGGAATCTGCTCGACAAACGCTATGCGCCGAATTTTTTTATACGGTGCCACGCGCGCTGCAACATAAGCCATCAATTCTTCGGCTGAAGCTTGCATGCCGGGCTTAAGCACCACAAAAGCCTTTGGAACTTCTCCGGCCTCTTCGTCGGGACTTGGGATGACAGCTACATCCGCAACGGCCGGGTGCCCCTGCAGTATTTCTTCTAGCTCGGCCGGCGCCACCTGATAGCCTTTGTACTTGATCAGCTCTTTAACGCGATCGACAATGTACACATACCCTTCGGCATCCACACGAGCCACGTCACCTGTGTGCAACCAACCTTCTTCATCGAGCACGTCACGTGTAGCCTGTGGATTTTTCCAGTACCCTTTCATCACCTGCGGCCCACGGATCCACAATTCCCCCGCTTCTTGCTCAGGCACATCTTCTCGGGTGGCTACATCGACAATGCGAAACTCCGTGTTGGGCACGGCCACGCCCACGGAGGTCAGCTTAATGGCATAACCTCGGGGAGTAAAATGCGTGACCGGACTGGTTTCGGTCAGCCCATAGCCTTGCCGCACCACAACGCCAAGCCGATCGGCACATTGCCGAGCTACAGGCTCAGGTAGCGGGGCTGCACCTGAGTTGACGTAGCGTAGCTTAGAGAGGTTGTAGCGATCGACCAAAGGATGCTTTGCCAACGCCAGAATAATCGGCGGCACCAAGAAAGCTGTCGTAATGGCATGCCGTTCGAGCAACGTTAAAAATTGCTCTAAGTCAAAGCGGGGCATGGTGACCACGGTCGTGCCTGCATAAAGCGCCATGCTTAAAATGACGGTCATGCCATAGATGTGATAAAATGGTAAAATGCCAATAAGCACTTCGTCCGGCGCAAACTGCTCGGCAGCCAACGTCTGCACCACATTGGCCACTAAGTTCGCATGGGTTAGCATGACGCCCTTTGGCCGGCCGGTTGTGCCACTTGAATAGGGTAAGGCCACAAGATCGGTGGAGGGATCAATTGTCACGACGTAGGGCTCAGCTTCCGACTGAAGCACCTCGGCCAAAGGCGTAGCCCCTTCCCCCTGCCCAATAACCATCACTTCTTGCACACCCGTGCGCGCGGCAGCGGCCTGTGCCGTTGCTAACAAGGGTGGCACAGTAACCAGCAAGCGGGCGCCCGAGTCGGCCAGCTGATAGGCTAGCTCGTCGACGGTGTATAAGGGATTTACCGTCGTCGTTATGCCACCAGCCAGCGCCACCCCATAAAAAACGACAGCATATTCTGGTAAGTTGGGGCTGTAGAGGGCCAATACATCGCCTTTGCGAAAGCCTCGTGCTGCCAGACCGGCGGCAAATGCATGGGCTTGTCGATAAAGCTGCCCGTAGGTGAGGCTGCGCCCCGTAGGCCCATCGATCAAAGCGGGCTTATCGGCATAGCGCAATACCTGCTGAAAGACCAGTTCTGGTAGTGAGCACGCCGGAATCGTTACTTCTGGGAATGGGCTACGGTAAATCCGCATAACTGCCCCAAAAAAGCGATTCCTTTACACAGGTTTCACCATAAAATAAACACTTGTTCAGCTTCATGCAAACCTATTCAGACCCTCCTGGCGACGATTTACACAAAAAGATCAGATGCCAGCTCTACCGAAGGGTCTACCGCATAGTGCGTAAAATCGGTCACCCCGATCTGGCGGAGCACCTCTTCGTCGATGAAGAACTGTCCGGTGCACTGGCGACTGGGCTGGGTGAGCACGGCGTGTGCAGCATCGGCCACAATTTCCGGCTTACGGGAGCGGCGGACCATTGCTTCGCCGCCGAGTAGGTTCTGCACCGCTGCGGTAGCAATCGTAGTGCGCGGCCAGAGGGCATTGACAGCTACGCTGTCTTTTCGAAACTCTTCGGCCAGTCCCAGCACACACAGCGACATGCCGTACTTTGAAAGCGTATAGGCCAGGTGTGGAGCCAACCAGTGCGGATCCAGCTTCAGCGGCGGAGAAAGTACCAGGATATGTGGATTTGCTGCCTTCATCAGATGCGGTAGGCAGGCCTGAGCGCAGGCAAATGTCGCCCGAACGTTCACTTGGTGCATGAGGTCAAAACGCTTCATCGGCGTTTCCAACGTGCCCGCTAGGTAAATTGCGCTGGCATTACAGACCAGGATATCGATGCCGCCAAAGTGCTCGACAGCCTGGGCCACGGCATGTTGAATTTGGTCCTCAAAGCGGACGTCAACGGCAAGGGGCAAAGCTTCACCTCCAGCAGCGCGTACGGCTTCGGCCGCTGTGTAGATGGTGCCAGGCAGCTTCGGATGGGGCTCGGTGGTTTTGGCAGCAATAACAATGCGGGCACCGTCACGTGCGGCACGCAACGCAATGGCTTGGCCAATGCCGCGCGAGGCTCCTGTAATGAAGAGCACTTTGCCTTTCAGCGAACCGTTGCGTATCCACGCCATAATGTTCTAAGCAACTACGGCCAGTTGATCAAGCTGCTGAGCCAAAGCCTCGGGCGTTGTCACAGGTTCGGCGCATTGGTAATCATAGCACAGATAAGCCGTTGGACGGCCGTTGCGCGCCGTTTGGGTCGCCACAAACGGCGCAAGCCGAGCTAAGCGTTCTCCAGCCTCACCAGGTCGTTTAAGCAGCATGACCTTGCGGGGTAAATAGCGCCGCTGCACCTCGCACTGCATTGCCTGAAGCTGTGGATCTTCTGGTGCGCCGACCAGCACCAGTGCATAGGTTGGCCCAAAGTACAAATCAATGCCGAGCAGCATGCCGGTAAAGATTGGGGGCTGCTGCTTTACTGGGCCGGAAAAGAAGCGAATCAGCGCTTCGGCCCGCTCGGCATAGTCTGTGCGGCCGGTCATGTGGAAAAGGCGCACCAGGTTCATCAATGCAACAGCGTTGCCTGAAGGCAAAGCATTGTCAAAGGCTTCGCGCGGTCGCACAATGAGCGGCTCGCTGTCTTCGGCCGTAAAGTAGAACGCGCCTCGTTCATCCCAGAAGTAGGTAAGCATGAGATCTGTCAGGGCGAGCGCTTTTTCAAGGTAGGCCTCATTGAACGTAGCCTCATAAAGTTCCAGCAACCCCCAAGTCAGATAGGCATAGTCGTCTAAGAAACCCTGAATGCGAGCTTCGCCCTCGCGGTAGCAGTGCAGCAACCGCCCTTCGGAGGTAAATAGGGCGCGTTCCATAAAGGCCATCGCTTGCTGCGCCGCTTGGGCATAAACCGGTTCGCCACTTATTTGCGCAGCCCGTGCCAAGGCAGCAATCATCAGTCCATTCCAGTCGGTCAAGATTTTCTCATCTCGGCCTGGTCGCACGCGCTGCGCGCGGTAAAGGAACAAACGT
Organism: Rhodothermus bifroesti; assembly: GCF_017908595.1. Taxonomy (NCBI): domain Bacteria; kingdom Pseudomonadati; phylum Rhodothermota; class Rhodothermia; order Rhodothermales; family Rhodothermaceae; genus Rhodothermus; species Rhodothermus bifroesti. The sequence continues at coordinate 13,147 of NZ_JAGKTL010000002.1, read as the reverse complement.
TGCCGGGCCTGTTCCAGCTTTGCGGCGAGCGCTTCCGGCGTTAGCCCATGGGCAGCCGCCAATGCTTCTGGTGAGCGCTCCCAGTGCAAGATGTTCTTTCCTGTCCGTTCCCCTGTAGCTTCATCTTCATAGTTGCCTTCAGGCTGCACGTTATAGGCCTCGAGCACAAGCGCAGCTAAGTCTGGATCTTCAATAGCTTCGCGGATTTCCTCGACGGTCCAGGTGTAGAATCGACCTTCGAGGCCCTCGCTATCGGCATCTTCAGAAGCATAAAAAGCACCTTCTGGAGCGCGGAGGTCACGCAGGACATAGGCGAGCACTTCGCGGGCCGTTTGCAGGTACAAGGGCTTGCCCGTGGCTTGATAGGCTTCGAGGTAGGCCAGTGTCAGGAGCGCCTGGTCATAAAGCATCTTTTCAAAATGGGGCAGCACCCAGCGCTCGTCGATGGCATAGCGGTGAAAGCCAAAACCTACCTGGTCGTAGATGCCCCCCTGGCGCATTTGTGTGAGCGTGTGCTCGACCATCGCTAAGGCATGTGGCTCACGGCTGCGATGCCAGTAGCGCAGCAGAAACAGGAGTGTGTGGGCTGTAGGAAATTTAGGAGCATGGCTAAAGCCGCCATAGCGCGCGTCGTACAGATCAACCAGCCGCCGATAGGCAATTTCCAACCATTCCGCATCGATCACCTGTCCAGGCGCCTCGAAGGTCATCACTTTTTCCAGTCGCCCCGTGAGGCGCTTGGCAGAGGCCAGAATTTCCTCCCGATGGTGCTTCCAGGCTTCCTGAATGCGCGGAATAAGCTCTAGCAATCCAGGGCGACCGTAGCGTCCCTTTTTGGGGATATACGTGGCTGCAAAGAAGGGCTCTTTATCGGGCGTCAGGATCACGGTAAGCGGCCAGCCGCCATGGCCCGTGACCATCTGGCAGACCGTCATGTAAAGCTGGTCGATATCTGGCCGCTCTTCCCGATCCACCTTGACGTTAATAAACGCTTCGTTGAGCAGTCGGGCTACTTCGGGATCTTCGAACGACTCGTGCGCCATCACATGGCACCAATGGCAGGCAGCATAACCGATAGAAAGGAACACCGGTTTATCTTCGGCACGGGCTTTTGCGAAAGCTTCCTCGCACCAAGGCCACCAGTCCACGGGATTATCTTTGTGCTGCAGTAGGTAGGGGCTTTTGGCAAATTGCAACCGGTTAGCCATCGCTGCTAAGGCATTACGTTGGATGGATGATACGCATAAGCCCAAAGCGACGGTTTGTGCCCTGCTGCTTTGAAAAAAAGCAGCCCTGATGACCTAAGGCCACCAGGGCTGCTTGGGGGAATCAAGCCGTGTAGGCTCAGGGGGCTTCGACCGATTCGGTGGCGCCGTTGCCAGCTACGGTCTCGCTGACTGCGGCCTGCAGCGCTTCGAGTTCCTTGCGCGACCCCACCACCAGGTGCTGGAAGCGACGCTGACCGGTACCGGCCGGAATGAGATGGCCCACGATGACGTTCTCTTTCAGGCCATAGAGGTAGTCGGTCTTAGCCGCAACGGCTGCGTCGGTGAGCACTTTCGTGGTTTCTTGGAAAGAGGCAGCAGAGATAAACGATTCGGTCGAGAGCGCTGCCTGCGTAATCCCCAGCAGGATTGGTTCGGTCACCGCGGGTTGGGCTTCCCGCACCTCAACAGGCCGCAGGTCGCGCCGCTTCATCTCAGAGTTCAGTTCCCGCAGGCGTCGCCGGTCGATGATGTCGCCTGCTTTGAGGCCCGAGTCGCCAGGATCGACCACAACAAAACGGTCGTAGAGTTTTTCGTTGAGCTCCTCGAGCGTGACGCGGTCGATCAGGTCCCCTTCGAGCAGGTTTGTATCGCCTGGATCGGTGACGCGCACCTTTTGCATCATTTGGCGCACAATCACCTCAATGTGCTTGTCGTTGATCGACACGCCTTGCAGGCGATAGACTTCCTGGATCTCATTGACCAGGTATTCCTGCACCTTACGTGGACCTAGGATACGCAGAATGTCCTGCGGGGCGACTTGTCCATCGGAGAGCTGCTGACCCGCTTGCACGTAGTCACCAGGATGAACCAGGATGTACTTGCTGAGCGGGATCAAGTAGCTCCGCGACTCGGTGCCATCCGGGCTGGTAACAATCACTTCTTGGGCGCCGCGCTTACGGGCACCGTATTCTACATAACCTTCGATTTCCGACACGATGGCAGGATCCGAAGGTGTGCGTGCCTCGAACAGCTCGATGACGCGCGGCAAACCGCCTGTAATGTCACGGGTCTTGACGGTCTGGCGTGGCAGCTTAGCCAAAACCTGACCTGGCTGCACGGTGTCGCCTTCATCTACTTGGATGCGGGAACGCACCGGTAAGGCATACTCGCGAAGCGTCCCGTCAGGCAGCTCAATCAGGATTGCTGGCGTCAGCGAGCGGTCACGGCTTTCAATGATCACTTTTTCACGGTAGCCGGTCTGCTCGTCGGCTTCCTCGCGATACGTGACGCCTTCGACGATGTCTTGGTAGCGGACCGTGCCGCCGACTTCTGTCAGAATGACGCTATTGTAGGGGTCCCACGTGACCAGCACTTGGCCTTTTTCAACCAAGTCACCTTCCTGCACCACAAGCTCTGCGCCATAGGGCACATTGGCACGCCAGAGTTCCCGTCCTTCTTCTTGTGGGTCGAGAATCTTGATCATGCCCTGGCGCGAAAGCACCACTTCTTTGGGGCCTTCCTCTGCTTCATAGGTCACCACCCGCAGGTTCTCAAAGGCGACGCGGCCAGCAAACTTGGCATTGAGGGTGCTTTCCGCCTCGATGCGTGCAGCCGTACCGCCAACGTGGAAGGTTCGCAGTGTAAGCTGCGTGCCTGGCTCACCGATCGACTGGGCTGCCACTACGCCCACGGCTTCGCCGACCTCTACGAGGCGTCCTGTAGCCAGGTTGCGGCCGTAGCACAACGCGCACACGCCACGCCGCGCCTCACAGGTCAGCACCGAACGAATCTCAACCTCTTCGATTGAGGTTTCGGCAATGCGTTGCGCCTTTTCTTCGTCGATGAGCTCATTGGCTGCCACGATCAGCTCACCCGTGAGCGGATCATAGACGTCGTAAAGCGACACGCGCCCCAGAATACGATCGGCCAGCGGCTCAACAATCTCTTCGTTGTCCTTAAGCGCTCCGATTTTGATGCCACGCAGCGTGCCGCAGTCGTACATGGTTACGGTCACGTCCTGCGCCACATCTACCAGACGGCGTGTTAGGTACCCTGCGTCGGCCGTCTTAAGCGCCGTATCGGCCAAACCCTTACGGGCACCGTGCGTCGAAATGAAATATTCGAGCACGGAGAGCCCTTCTTTGAAGTTAGAGATGATTGGGTTCTCGATAATTTCGCCCGCCGAGCCAACCATGCTTTTTTGGGGCTTAGCCATCAAGCCACGCATGCCACCGAGCTGCCGGATCTGCTCCTTTGAACCACGCGCGCCAGAGTCAGCCATCATGAAGATGGCGTTGAAGCCTTCCTGGTCGTTTTTCAGCGTCTCAAAAAGAATCTCCGACAGCCGGTTGTTCGTGCGCGTCCAGATGTCGATGACCTGGTTATAGCGCTCGTTATCGGTAATGACGCCCATTTCATAGTTCTGGCGCGCCCGAGCCACAGCCTGCTCTGCCTCAGCAATCAAGGTCTTTTTCGCTTCCGGGATGATGATGTCTTCAAGCGAGAACGTCAAGCCTGCTTTTGTGGCCTGTTCAAAGCCCAGATTTTTGATGTCGTCCAGGAAGCGGGCAGCGCGTGGATAACCCGTGGCCTTCAGCACGCGCGCAATAATCGTACGCAGGTTCTTTTTGGTGAGCACTTCGTTGATGAAGCCCACTTCGTCGGGCACCACTTCGTTAAAGAGCACGCGCCCAACCGTCGTGTCGATCATCTGCCCATCTTTCAGGCGCACTTTAATGCGCGCATGCAGACCTACCACGCCTTGGTCGTAGGCCTGCCGCACCTCTTCGGTGCTGGCAAAGCGCATCCCCTCGCCTTTGTCGCCCGTTTTCGCCTTGGTCATGTAATAGAGCCCCAGCACCATGTCCTGCGTAGGCACCGCAATAGGCTCGCCATTGGCTGGGCTGAGAATGTTATGGCTGGAAAGCATCAGAATCATGCTTTCCAAGCAGGCTTCGTGCGACAGGGGCACATGCACGGCCATCTGGTCGCCGTCGAAGTCGGCGTTAAAGGCCGTGCAAACCAGGGGATGCAGCTGAATTGCCTTTGCCTCCGTCAGCACCGGTTGGAAAGCCTGAATGCCCAAGCGGTGCAGCGTAGGTGCACGGTTGAGCAATACGGGACGCCCTTGAATAACCTTTTCTAGGATGTCCCATACATCGTCGGTGCGGCGGTCCACTACGCGCTTGGCGCTTTTGACCGTACGCACAATGCCCCGTTCGATCAGCTTGCGAATAATGAAGGGCTTAAAGAGCTCAACGGCCATTTCTTTGGGCAGGCCGCACTGATGCAACTCAAGTTCAGGGCCCACCACAATGACCGAGCGACCCGAGTAGTCGACCCGCTTACCCAGCAGGTTCTGGCGGAAGCGCCCCTGCTTACCTTTAAGCATGTCCGACAGCGACTTGAGCGCCCGGTTCGAGTCGCTGCGCACGGCATTGGCTTTGCGCGAGTTGTCAAACAGCGAGTCGACCGCCTCCTGCAGCATACGCTTTTCATTGCGCAGGATGACCTCAGGAGCGCGAATATCGATCAGCCGCTTAAGGCGATTATTCCGAATGATCACGCGCCGGTAGAGGTCGTTTAGGTCGCTGGTAGCAAAGCGCCCCCCTTCGAGCGGCACCAGCGGTCGCAGCTCAGGAGGAATAACGGGAATGACCCGCATCACCATCCATTCGGGCCGGTTTTCCAGCTTTCGGTTAGCCTCGCGAAAGGCCTCGACCACTTGCAACCGCTTGAGCGCCTCTTCTTTACGCTGCTGACTTGTTTCGGTCTTGATTTGGAAACGCAGCTCCTTGGAAAGCTCGTCCAAGTCGAGCCGCTTGAGCATCAACTCAATTGCTTCACCACCAATTTTGGCAATAAACTTTTCAGGATTGTCGTCGTCGAGGCGATTGTTGTCTTCCCGAATCTGGTAGAGGAGTTCGTAGTACTCCTCTTCGGTGAGCAGCTGGTTTTTCTCAACACCCAGCTTTTCGGCGCATCCTGGCTGAATGACAATGTAGTTTTCGTAGTAGATAACCTTTTCCAGGTCTTTGGACTTCAGCCCAAGCAGGTTGCCGATCTTGTTCGGAACGGTCTTGAAGTACCAGATGTGCACTACAGGGACAGCCAGCGTGATGTGGCCCATCCGCTCGCGGCGCACTTTCTTTTCGGTGACTTCTACGCCGCAGCGGTCGCACACGATACCCCGGTAGCGGATGCGCTTATACTTGCCGCAATGGCATTCGTAGTCTTTGACCGGTCCGAAGATTTTTTCGCAAAACAGCCCGTCTTTCTCTGGCTTAAACGACCGGTAGTTGATCGTTTCGGGCTTGAGCACCTCGCCGTAGGAACGCTCGAGGATGCTTTCTGGAGAAGCCAGGCTAAGCGTGATGCTGTTGAAGTCACGCTTGATCTTTAGCGTCTTCCCTTGAAGCATAGCGTGCATCGAAGGTTTAAATCCTGTGCAGGCGACGGTCAGCTTTAGTCGAGCCGCACCTCTAGGCCCAAGCCCTGCAGCTCCCGAACCAAAACGTTGAAGCTTTCTGGGATGCCAGGCTCGGGCATGTTTTCCCCTTTGACGATGGCTTCGTAGGCCTTTGAGCGGCCCTGCACATCGTCCGACTTGTAGGTCAGCATTTCCTGGAGCGTATGGGCGGCGCCATAGGCGTAGAGGGCCCATACTTCCATTTCGCCCAGGCGCTGACCGCCAAAGTGTGCCTTTCCTCCCAACGGCTGTTGGGTAATGAGGCTGTAGGGTCCAATGGAGCGGGCGTGGATCTTGTCTTCAACCAGGTGGCTCAGCTTCATCATGTAGATGTACCCCACGGTCGTCTTCTGATCCAGCGGCTCACCCGTGCGGCCATCGTAGAGCTGCACCCGCCCATCTTCCGGTAGCCCAGCCTCACGCAGCAACGCCTTGATCTCTTCAAGCGAAGCTCCGTCAAACACCGGCGAAGCGAACTTGCGGCCCAAGATCTTCCCTGCCCAACCCAGCAGCGTTTCATAAATCTGCCCCAGGTTCATTCGCGACGGAACGCCCAGCGGGTTCAGCACAATGTCAACTGGCGTACCGTCTTCCAGGAAAGGCATGTCTTCGACCGGAACGATCTTAGCAACAACCCCTTTGTTGCCGTGCCGACCGGCCATTTTATCGCCCACCTGGATTTTGCGCTTGCGCGCAATGTAGACCTTCGCCAGCTGCACGACACCAGGTGGCAGCTCATCCCCCATTTGCAGCTGGTGCTTAAGCCGCTTCGCCTCGCCTGTAATGCGCCGGTGCATTTCCTCGTAGTTGCGCAGCAGCTTTTGCAGCTTGCGGTTGATCGTTTCGTCCGGCGTAAACGGCAACGAGGGATTTAAGCTTAAGGGGGAAATCTTTTCAAAAGCTTCGCGTCTAAAAGGTAAGCCCTCGGCTAAAATCAGGTTGCCTTCGCGTGTCTCTACGCCAACCGAGCGCTGGCCCTCGACCAGGTGGAAGAACTTCTCCCAGAACTTCCGGTCCAGCTCTGCCAGTTGGCGCTGCAGGTTTTCCTCAATCTCGTTGAGGCGCTGCTGCTCCCGCTTTTTCGAGGCTGCGTCCAGCTTACGCCGGCTAAAGAGCTTGGTATCAATAACGACGCCCTTCATGCCTGGCGGCGCCTTCAGCGAGGCATCCTTGACATCACCCGCTTTATCCCCGAAAATCGCCCGCAGCAGTTTTTCCTCAGGGGTAGGTTCGGTCTCCCCTTTAGGGGTTACCTTACCTACCAGAATATCGCCGGCCTTCACCTCGGCCCCCACGCGGATGATGCCCCGCTCGTCTAGGTCTTTGGTGGCTTCTTCAGAGACGTTGGGGATCTCCCGCGTCAGCTCTTCTTGACCGCGCTTGGTATCCCGCACCTGGCACTCAAACTCTTCGATATGGATCGAAGTGAAGACGTCTTCCGCCACCAGGCGCTCGGAAATCACGATGGCGTCTTCGAAGTTATAGCCGCGCCAAGGCATAAAGGCGACCAGCACGTTTTTGCCAAGGGCCAGCTCGCCTTTTTCGGTAGAAAAGCCATCGTTTAGGACCGTGCCCTTTTCCACGCGCTGGCCGACTTTGACAATCGGCCGCATGTTGATGCACGTGTCCTGATTGGTGCGGCGGAATTTGATGAGCCGGTATTCCTTGACAGGTGCTTCAAAGCTCACCTCAGCATCTTCGGGGTCCTGGTCGTAGCGAATCACAATGCGTTCCGCATCGACGTACTCAACCACACCTGGACCTTCAGCCACCAGCACGGCTCGGGAGTCCCGCGCAATGCGCGCCTCCATGCCTGTCCCGACAATCGGTGCTTCAGGTCGCAAGAGGGGTACGGCCTGGCGTTGCATGTTTGAGCCCATGAGGGCACGGTTGGCATCGTCATGCTCCAGGAACGGAATCAAGCTCGCCGAAGGCGAGACAATCTGGTTAGGCGCCACGTCCATGTACTGGATCTGCTCCGGCCGCATGAGCGGGAAGTCTCCCCGGTAGCGACATTTGACGAACTCGTTGAGAAAGTTGCCTTCCTCGTCGATGGGCGCGTTGGCCTGTGCAATGACCGCATTGTCTTCTTCCTCGGCCGTCAGATAGACGATCTCGTTGGTTACCTTGCCGTTGCGCACGACCCGGTAGGGCGTTTCGATAAAGCCAAACTCATTAATGCGGGCGTGCACCGTTAGCGAAGAGATCAACCCGATGTTCGGCCCTTCGGGCGTTTCGATGGGGCACAGGCGACCATAGTGCGTGTAATGCACGTCGCGTACTTCAAAGCCCGCCCGCTCGCGCGTTAGACCGCCCGGACCTAGCGCCGATACCCGCCGCTTGTGCGTCAGCTCAGCCAACGGGTTGGTTTGGTCCATGAATTGGCTAAGCTGGTTGGTGCCAAAGAATGTGTTGATCACACTGGCAATGGTCCGGGCATTGACCAAATCTTGGGGCGTAAAACTTTCCGCATCCCGCAAATTCATCCGCTCTTTGATCGTACGCGCCATACGGGCCAAGCCCAGGGAGAACTGCGCCGCAAGCTGTTCGCCGACGGTACGGACACGGCGGTTGCCCAGGTGATCGATATCATCCAAGGTGCTTTGGCCATTCTGCAGCAGGATAAGCTCGCGAATAATGGCCACGATGTCCTCTTTGGTCAGTGTGAGGACATCCATGGGCACATCGATACGCAACCGCTTGTTGAGCCGGTAGCGGCCCACAGCACCCAGGTCATAGCGTTTTTCGTTGAAAAACAACCGATCGAGCAATGCACGGGCGCTTTCAAGATCAGGAGCCTCAGTACCCCGGAGCTGGAAATACAGGTACTCCAAGGCTTCCGTTTCTGAGTGCGTCGGATCCCGACGGAGGGTATTGAGCAGCGTGCTTTTATTAAGCGCTTCTTCAATATCTTCTTGCTTCAGCAAAAAGATACGGGTAATCCCCGCTTCCTGCAGCCGTTCAAAATCCGCTTCTTCCAACTCGTGGTCGGCTGGAAAGAGCACTTCGCGCTCGCGCTTTTCTTCAACTACCTCGCCCGTATCTTCATCGACAATTTCGATGATGCGCTCCAGCGTAATGGACGAAGCCAGCTTGCGGCCTACGTGCTGCCTAAAGGCCTCTTTGCTTGATACGTCCACCTCATCGGCCAGCTCAAAAAGCCGAATGATCTCTTCGTCTGAAGAAAAGCCCAGTGCGCGCAGCAGCGTAGTGACCGGAAGCTTTTTCTTCCGGTCGATATAGGCCCACATGACGTTGGCCACATCGGTGGAAAATTCGATCCACGAGCCGCGCAGCGGAATGACACGGGCTGAGTAAAGTTCGGTCCCATTGGGATGAATGCTCTGGCCAAAGAAGACCCCCGGACTCCGGTGGAGCTGCGAGACAATGACGCGCTCGGCACCATTCACGATAAACGTGCCGCGCTCGGTCATATAGGGCAGGTTGCCCAAATAGACCTCCTGCTCGATCGCCTCGTTCGCTTCCTCTTCGTCCTCGTCTTCCAGGATTGACAGTCGCAGCTTGGCCTTCAGCGGTACCGAATAGGTCAGCCCCTGGGCCAAACACTCTTCAACCGAATGCTTAGGGGTGTCGAGCGTATAGTATAAAAACTCCAGAATGTAACGCTCGCGGCTGTCGGTTATGGGAAAGTGCTCCTTAAAGACCGCCTGCAAGCCGATGTCTTCCCGCTCTTCAGGAGGGACGTCGTCTTGCACAAACTCCTTAAACGACTTAAGCTGGATTTCCAGCAGGTCAGGGTAGTCCAAAACTGTCTGCGTGCGGGCAAACGAAATCCGTTCGTTCGTGCCCACCTGGCCGTTACGCTCAGACATAAGCGCGTGTAACTTCAATGGTTGAGTGACGCGTTGCCGTGATCACGAAAGCCGAATGGCTTGTGCAGCTAACCGTTGTAGAGGTGGGTTGATGCATGCTAACGCAGGAGCACACACAGGGTTTCTTTTAAGGAAGGTATAAGCAGGGTAAGCCGACCCCGCCATTGCGGATGTCGGCTTACCACTCCGTCGTGTGCGCTAAAGATACAAAATGCAAAGATCAACAGCAGGTTCCCGATCACTTAATTTCCACTTCAGCTCCGGCTTCCTGCAGCTTTGCCTTAATCTGCTCTGCTTCTTCTTTGCTAACCCCCTCCTTAACTGGCTTGGGTGCACTATCGACCAGATCTTTGGCTTCTTTTAGGCCAAGACCCGTAATGGCGCGCACCTCTTTAATCACCGCAATCTTGTTGGCACCGGCCGACTTAAGAATGACGTCAAACGCGGTTTTTTCCTCTACGGCTGCGGCCCCATCTCCTCCAGCCGGTGCAGCAGCAGCCACGGCCACTGCAGCAGCTGCTGGCTTGATGCCGTATTCTTCTTCCAGAATTTTGGCCAATTCGTTGGCCTCTTTGATGGTCAGGTTAACCAGTTGTTCTGCGAGTGCTTTCAGGTCTGCCATGGTTCCTCCGAGGTTTCCTGCAGCGGTCTTCGCCTCTATAGGCTGCGCTGCTGATTAAGGATGGTTATTATGCTTCCGCTTTTTCTGCAATGGCTTTTACCAAGGCGGCCAGTTGCTGGCCTGGGCCTTGAAGCGCACCGACCACATTACGGGCAGGCGAGAGCACCAGCCCGATAATGTCGGCAATCAACTCATCTTTCGACTTAAGTGAAGCCAGCGTTTCCAGCGCGTCGGCCCCATAGACTGCGCCATCGATAAAGGCACCCTTTAGCCGCGGTAGCTCAACCCCTTCTTCCGCCAAAAATTTCTTCAGCACGCGCGCTGGGGCTGCTGGCTCGTGGCTAAACGCAACGGCTGTTGGCCCATTCAGGAGCGGCAAAAGCGCCTCATACCCCCCCCGCTGCTCCATTGCAATGCGCAACAGCGTGTTTTTAACCACCTTAAATTCCACCCCCTCCTCACGAAAGCGGCGCCGCAGTTTCGAAAGCTGCGCCACATTCAACCCGCTATAATAGGTCAAGTAAATGGCTGGCGTTGCAGCCAGCTTTTCGCTGAGCTCTTCCAGAACAGCCGCTTTTTGTGCTTTTGTCAGTGGCATGGCTTTTCAAGCTCCAGATCTAAATTCGCTTAGCGCAGCGTATGCACCACACTACGATCTACAGGCACTGCTGGCCCCATCGTGGTCGAGAGCGTGATCGAGCGCACATAGGTGCCTTTGACACTGGGTGGTCGCAGGCGCAACACTTCGCGCAAAAACGCCTCGGCATTCTCGCGAATCTGCTGGCTCGAGAACGAAGCCTTGCCAATAGATACGTGGAGATTCCCAGTCTTGTCAACGCGGAAATCGATGCGTCCTGCCTTAACCTGTCGTACAGCTTCAGCCACGTCTTCGGTTACCGTACCGCTCTTTGGATTGGGCATCAGTCCACGTGGACCCAAGATGCGCCCCAGGCGACCAATCTTACTCATCACCTGAGGTGTGGCAATCACAACATCAAACTCCAGCCAGCCATTTTGAATCTGCTCGATGTACTGGTCAAGTCCCACGTAATCGGCGCCTGCAGCTTCCGCTTCTTTCCAACGACCCTCATCGGCCAATACCAATACGCGCACTTGTTTCCCCGTACCATGGGGTAAAGCCACAGTGCCACGCACCATCTGGTCGGCATGCCGAGGGTCAACCCCCAGCCGCACGTCCATATCAACCGATTCGTTAAACTTAGCCAGGGCCGTTTTTTTAACCAGTTCTGCAGCTTCTTCCAGCGTAAAAGGCCCACCCCCTGCTTGCTGCACAATTTCAAGGGCCTTTAGATATCGTTTTCCACGCTTAGGCATAGCCTCTTAGGAGGTTTAGCGGTAGTGTCGCCTGCAGGTGCAGGCTCCCGCAACGGGTGCATTTTTATAGGTGTTCTGGTTTACCTTCGACCACGATGCCCATCGAACGGGCTGTTCCTGCAATCATCGATGCAGCTTTTTCAAGGTCGTAGGCATTCAGGTCGGCCATCTTCTGGCGTGCAATCGCCAAGCAGTCCTCCCACGTTACCTTCCCCACCTTCTGACGCAAGGGATCCGCAGCGCCCTTTTCAATTTTAGCTACTTGTTTCAACAACTCAGCTGCTGGGGGGCTTTTAACCACAAAGGTGAAGGACTTATCGGTATATACCGTAATGACCACAGGCAGCACCACCCCCATGCGATCTTGGGTAGCAGCGTTAAACTGCTTACAAAACTCCATGATGTTCACACCCGCTTGGCCCAAGGCTGGACCAATGGGGGGTGCTGGGGTCGCTTGTCCCCCCTTAATCTGCAATTTGATCTGTTTTTCGACCTTCTTCGCCATGGTTCCTCCTTGCGGTCCAATCGCCTGATGAAGCAGGCTCCCGCTTGACCCATACCGTCGTTACGGAAGTCGCTTCTATTTTATGGCATTGGGAAGGTTTCGCAGAATGCACGAACGCGTCTGTTTTTCACAAAAGGCTACGCTTCGCGTTCTACCTGCAGGTAGTCGACTTCCAGAGGCGTCTTGCGCCCAAAAATCGACACCATGACCTTAAGCTTGAGCTTGTCGGGATAGACTTCTTCAACCACGCCTGTGAAATTGTTAAATGGCCCCTCGATGATACGCACGGGGTCACCTGGCTTAAAGGGAATTTCGGGCTGTTCTCCCAGCTCCCGCGCTTCGTCCACCTTACCTAAAATGCGCCGCACTTCCTCTGGCCGTAATGGCGTTGGCTGATTGCCCGCGCCCAAAAATCCCACCACCGAGGGCATATTGGAAATCAGCATTTGCAACTCTTGGTCAAGCGCGGCTTCAATGAGAACGTAACCTGGGAAAAAGGTTTTTTCCCGCGTGCGTTTTTTCCCTCCCCGAAGCTCAAAGACAGTTTCGGTAGGAATCAGAATTTCGCCTACCCGATCCTTTAGGCCCAAGCGTTCAATTTCTCGCTCCAGGTACTGTTTAACTTTCTTTTCGTGCCCAGAAAACGTGCGCAGCACATACCACTTGCGCACCCTGTCTTGATGTTTCTCTTCCGCCATAGCTCTTGTTGCGTGCGCTGCGCCTATAGGGAATAGATGAATTCTAGCACTGTAGCAATCAACCGATCGGCCAAGAAAATGAACAAGGCCACCAGCACAGAAGCAATAAGCGTCAAGACGGTATTGTTCACCAGTTCCTGACGCGTAGGCCAGTTGACCTTTTGCATTTCCCGACCCACTTCTTGCAGGTATGCACGAATTTTAGCCATCATAAAACGCGGCCTGCTGGCTTGCACTGGACAAACGAGAAGGGCGAACGCCGCGTTCGCCCTTCATTTCTGTAGCACGGGCGGCAGGACTCGAACCTGCAGCCTGCGGTTTTGGAGACCGCTGCTCTGCCAATTGAGCTACGCCCGTGCGTTCCCCCGGGCACTTTAAGATCCCAGGATTAACCCAGGGTTTTAGTCTAGGATTTTGGTGACGACGCCTGCGCCGACAGTACGCCCACCTTCACGAATCGCAAAACGCAAACCCTCCT